>CANIZL010000001.1 GCA_947471985.1 Verrucomicrobiota bacterium
CGGATACGTTGCCTTCTGATTGGGTCATGGCGCGATGGACGAGCTGGAGGATGGCCTGTTCGAGTTGGAATCCGGAATCCGGAAAATGAAAGGTCGGATTGAACCATTGGTCCGGACTGAGTGCGGAAGTCTGGCTGTCGGCGGTGGCGATGCGGGGAGTCGTGCCGCCAATACCGAGCAGATTTTCCAGCTGGATTTCCGGGGCGTCTTCAAACACCAGCGCCCGCTCCAGTTCATGGGCGAGCTCGCGGACATTCCCCGGCCATGCGTAGGCCAGCAGCCGTCGCCTCCCGGCGACCGAAAGCGGTTTGAGTTGCAGACGGTGGCGCCGGGCCAGGCGGGCCATCAACGTTTGCGCCAAGGCTTCCAAATCCGGTCCCCGTTCGCGCAGGGGCGGCAGTGCGAGACGGAATAGATCCAATCGATGGAAGAGGTCCTCGCGGAATCGTCCCTCCGCCATCGCCTGGCGCAGGTCCACGTTGGCGGCGGCAATGATGCGGACATCCACCGGCAAATCCTTGGTGCCGCCGACGCGACGGATGCGTCCAGATTCCAGGACGGTGAGCAGTTTGGCCTGGTGGGCGAGGGTCAGGGAGGCGAGCTCATCCAGGAACAAGGTGCCGCCATGGGCGGCTTCAAACAGGCCAATGCGGGCATTTCGGGCGTCGGTGAAGGCGCCCTTTTCGTGGCCGAATAATTCCGATTCAGCCAGGGATTCGGGAATGGCCGCGCAATTCGCCTCCACCAGTGGGGCTTCCGCCCGTGGACCATTCTGGTGCAGCCACCGGGCGAGTACGGTCTTGCCGGTGCCGGTTTCGCCGTGGATCAAAACCGGCGGTGGTGGCGATCCGGTTCCCTGCAGGCGGCGATCGGCGGCGATAATCTTTCCCAGAGTGTTCTGAATGCCGGAAAGAGACGCGCCGAAAAACAGCGACTGCTCCGGTGACTCTTCGCGCTTGTGTTCCGCGGCCCGTGCGGTCTGCCGGGCCTGCCGGACCCGGGCTATCACATGAGCCAAAGCGGCGGGTTCAAAGGGTTTTGTCAGGTAGTCCAACGCACCCGCCTTCATCGCCTCCACGGCACCCGTCACTCCGCCTTCGGCCGTCATGACGATCACTCCCGTGGCGGGCGGAAAAGTGCCGTCCCGCAATAGGTCGGTGCCCAATCCATCCGGCAGATGGACGTCGAGGAGCGCAAAATCGAATCCCTGTTCCGCCGCCAATTGGCGCGCGCCCTGCAGTGATTCCGCGGCGTGGACATCGGCTCCCAGCCGCTCCAAGTGGGCGGTGATGCCGCGGCGGAGGAGCGGTTCGTCATCAAGGACCAACACGGAGAGACCAGTCAGCGGCGGCGGCATGAGGGACGGTAGTTGGGGCGCGGAGCGGTGTCAGGTTTCCGATGCCGGGTCGTGTCCGGATTCACGCACTCCAGCGCAGGACTTGAACCACGGTGCCGGCAGGCCAACGGGTGCGGGGGGGGACATCCACCAGTCCGTTGGCGGCGGCCAGGGAGTTCAGAAGATGCGAGCCCTGCGGTCCGCTGGATCGGACGGCCCCCTGAGGGTCACAACAGACGCGAATAAAATGCCGGCGACCGTCCGGATTATTGAGCTCTTCGGCGAGTTGCCCCGGGTGGGTGAATCCCTCGCAGTGCGCTGCCCCCAGGAGTTTTCTTACGGCGGGGAGAACCAGGAGAATCGTGGTGACAAACGCGGAAACGGGATTTCCCGGCACGCCGAAGAGATATTTCTTTTGGGCGGATCCGTTGCTTGCCGGCAGGGTGCCAAAGAAAAACGGTTTTCCGGGTTTGAGCGCCACGCGCCAGAAATCCACCGTTCCCCCCAGAGCTTCGAAGGCGGGTTTGACCAGATCATGTTCACCGACCGAAGCGCCGCCTGCGGTAATGACGATGTCTGACCCCGCGAAAGCCGTCGCGAGCGCCGCTTGGAGGGCGGGTAGGTCGTCCCGCGGAGGATCGAAACGCCGAGTGAGGGCACCGGTACGGGCCACCAAATCGGCTAGGGCGATTCCGTTGCTCTCGTAGATCCCACCCGGCGGCAAGGGCTGACCGCTGGCCACCAGTTCCGAGCCGTTGGGCAGGATTCCCACCCGGACCGTCCGATGCAGTCGCACGGCAGAGATACCGGCGGCGGCCAGCAGGGCCAGATGCTGAGCTTCAAGGCGAGTGCCTGCAGGAATCAACGGAGTGCCTTTTCGGAGGTCTTCGCCCTGCAGACGGACGTTCTCCCATGGCTTGGCAACGTCCAGAATGCGGACCCCGGTCGTTTCGATCGGCTCCGCATCCTCCTGCATGACGACGGCATCGGCGCCGGCGGGCAACGGAGAACCGGTGAAGATGCGGATGGCGCACCCGGGCGCCAAAACTCCGGCATACACACCGCCCGCGCTGACCCGACCCTGAACGGTCAGGGTGACGGGTGGATTCGCGATATCTGCCGAGCGCACCGCCCATCCGTCCATCGCGGAGTTATCGAAGGGCGGAAGATCGATGAGACCGACGGGCGCCCTGGCGAGATAGGCTCCCCCGCTGGTTTCGATGGGCGAAGATACTTCCCCGACGGGACCGTCAATGGCAGCCAGAAGCCGTTCCCGTGCTGCTTCAAGAGTCAGCATGGGCCGGGTTCAAGGCGCAGGCGGTGTGGTGATCTCGTCAGCCGCGGAGTCCGGACGATTGCGAAAACCAATGCGCCAGACCATCAAGGCTCCGCCGGCGACCGCGGCGAAGAATACGCTCATCGTCAATTGCCGGTCCAACGGCATACGGCTTAAGGCCACCGCGAAGGCGCCTGTGCCGGCCGCGACCACGTAGAGGGTCCAAGCCGCCTGTTGGTGATTCATTCCCAAGGCGAGCAGATGGTGGTGCACATGGCTCTTGTCCGCCTTGAATGGGGAACCGCCCTTTAACATGCGGGAGATCATGACCCTCAACGTGTCAAAGACCGGCAGTGCGAAGAGGATCAAGGGTACGCTCAACAGCGGGCTCGCCTTGGTGGCGCCGGCATCGAAAAGAGAAATGATGCTGATACAGGCCAGCACAATGCCGATGGTCAGACTGCCAGAATCACCGAGGAAGATGCGGGCAGGCGCGTGGTTCCAGAGGAGAAAGCCTAGACAGGCACCCGCCAGGCACAGCGTCAGCAGGGCGGGGACGATGTCATTGGACAGGACGTTGATCACGGCCAAGGCCGTCGCCAGCACGGCAGTGACCCCGGAAACCAAGCCGTCGATGCCATCCAGCAGGTTGATCGCATTGGTCACACCCACGATCCAGAGCACCGTAAAGGGCAGACTGAGCCACGGCGGAAGGACAATCTGGCCGCCCCAAGGATTCCGAATTTCGTCGATGGAGTAGCCCAAAAACCACAACCCGATGGCGACGGAAATTTGAATGATAAACTTGGTGCCTGCATTGGCCCCCTTGATATCGTCGTAAATCCCGAGCAATAGCATCGTGGTCGCCGCCAGCACGAGCCCGGCAAAAAGCGTGTCAAACTCGCGGAATTTGGCCTCGACGGGATTGTGGAGGAAGTAGAGTCCGATCCAAGGAAGGAGAAATCCCATGAAAACCGCCACTCCGCCCAACCGGGGCATTGGCTTGGCGTGAACCTTTCGCGGCCCCGGTTGATCCACGGCACCCCAACGATGAGCCAGACGGATCGCGATGGGCGTCAGCACCCAAGAACCCAATGCCGATATGATCAGCATGGCGAGATAGGTCTTGTAACTCATGACTTGCGGTATAGGAGCAACAGCTCGGTAAATAATTCCAGAGTTTGATTCACCATCACGGGGGCCGAAAACTCGTGCCACGCCCGCTCGAATCCGGCACGTCCCAAGCGGACGGCTAATTCCGGATGCTGGAGTATCCTCTGAACCACGCGGGCGAAATCTTCGGAGTCCCCGGGTTGGCAAATCAACCCGTTGATCTCATCCGCGCACACATATGGCACACCGGACGCGAGTTTACAAGCAACTAAAGGTTTTCCGCAAGCCATGGCTTCCACCAATACCAATCCAAAAGCTTCATTGGTCGTCACCGAGGGAAAAACGAAGACGTCGCAGGCGTGGAGCAGGGCGGGGAGGTCCTCGTCGGAAACTTCACCCCAGAATTTTACCTTATCGGTGACGCCACATTGGGCGGCCAGCGCCTGCAGCTCCGTCCGCAGCGGGCCTTCGCCGGCGAGCCATAACTCGGCGTCCAGGCTCCGCATGGCCTGAATCGCGTACTGCTGGCCTTTGTACCCCACCAGCCGCCCCACGTTGAGCAGGATCTTTCGGCCCGGTATCTGGGAGGCCTTCCGGAATTCCGCCGCCTTGGCGAGAATTGCCGGGGTCGCCCGGAAACGATCCAGTTCCAGCCCGAAGGGAATGACCCGCACCTTCTCCCGGTAGGGCCCCAGCCAGCGACTGTGCTCCAGGTGCAGCGGTGTGGCCACCACGATCCGGTCGGCCCGCTGCAGGAGGCGGTTCTGCAGGAGGGGGGCGTAAAAACGCATCAACGATTGCTGGCGGATGATGTCGCTGTGCCAATGCAGCACCAAGGGCACCCGCTTGGGACCGGTGACACAGGCCAGATCCGCCAACGGGTTGGGATAGTGGGCGTGCCAGATGTCGGCAGGATACCGGTGGGTGGCGCGGAGATACCGGGGCGAAAGGGACGTCGACATCGCCGATCCAAAACTTGCCAGTCGATGGACGCGGACCCCGTGAATGTTTTCCGTAACCGAACGATTTTGACGGTGGGCCACCACGCAATCGACTTCGTGGCCGGCGCGGACAAACCCCTCGGCCCAGATGCGCAGGACCGTCTCAATCCCCCCGCGCTCCGGTGCGTAAAACTTGCCCAGTTCGAGGATTTTCATCGCGCCGATGGCTCCCATCCATGCCGCTCCCAGGCGCATTCAAAAGCGGTGACTGGCCGTTCCCAAGGAAAAGCGTGCCGGGCGTAGTCGGCGCAGCGTTCCCTGGTGGGCAGGCGCTGCCGGCCGGCGACGATCTCGGTGAGCCGGGCCGCGAGAGTCGTCAAATCCGTGGACGGGTACAATAGCCCGGGATCCAGTGGCCCCACCAGTTCCGGGTTGGCCCCGGCGTCGGAGGCCAGAACCGGGGTGCCACACGCCAGGGATTCCACGGTGGCCAGACCGAATCCTTCCAAATCCAACGAAGGCATGATGGTGCAATCTGCCAGACCGTAAACCCGTGCCAATTCTGCTTCCGGGACATATCCCAGAAGCGAAACCCGGTCTCCCAAGCCCGCCGTGGCAATGCGCTCCGCGAGTTCCGCCTGCTGGGGGCCGCGACCCGCGAGCAGAAGTTTTGCCCGGGGCTGAAGCTTCACCACCTGCGCGAAGGCATTCAGCAACCCCGCCAGGCCCATGCGGGGATCCAAGCGGCGCACGGTCAGGAAAACCGTCTCGTCGGGGTGGATCCCCCGCGCCGCCCGGTCTGCTTGGCGATCCAAAGGCGGTTGAAACTGCTGGAAATTCGCGCCACCCGAGACGACTTCCACGGGAGATTTTACCTGCGGATGCCAGCGAGGTAACTGGCGGCGGGTGTAGTCGCTGGCGACCAGAATCTGCGGGGCCCGCTTCAGGGCTGCGCCTTCGGCGGCGTGCAACCGGCGGGCGATGAACGGATCCAACCAGCGTCGGCAGCGTCCGCGCGCTTTGGCCTGCTGACTAAAGGCATATTCCAAACCCCAGGGCCCTTGAAACATGAAGACCGTCGGCCAGCTCCGGGAAGCCGGCCCAAAATAGGCTTGGTGGGTGGCCAGCAGGGTGCGCGGTGAACCTGGCACGAGCAATTCCTGCAGCTTCGAACGCGCGGCGGCGTTCTCGGATCGGTAGTTGGCCAGGAATCCCCCCGTGCCATCGGGCATCCGGTGCAATTCCACACCACGACGGGATTCGTGAGCGGGGAATTGATTCTTGGGATTGGGATAGACGGCATGGACCTCATGGCCCCGGGCCGCGAGACGCTCCGCCACCTCTGTCGCATAGCGGTATCCGCCGCCGTCTAGGTCGGGGTGGTAGCCCAGCGTCAAAAATACAAACCGCATGTCGGCTTGGCGGAGAATCGGTCGGTCGAAGTACGGAGGGAGCCGGGATGAGCCCGCACAACACAAAGAGGGCGAGGTTCCAGACCTCGCCCGCTTCGCAGCTTTTTATGCCAGCGATTACTTCGCCGCGCCGGTGGTGACCGGATCCTTTTCCTTGACCGCCATGGCACCTTTGCCGATGCGACCACGGAGGTAGGTGAGTTTCGCACGACGGACGGAGCCGGCGCGTTCCACTTCGATCTTTTCCACCCGGGGGGAGTGGGTCGGGAAGATACGTTCCACGCCTTCGCCGTAGCTAATACGTCGCACGGTGAAGGTTTGGTTCAGACCGCGGCCCCGAATGCCCATCACGACTCCGGAGAAGATCTGGATACGCTCCTTGTCACCTTCCACGACCTTGGTGTGGACCTTGACGGAATCACCTACGTTGAAATTCTCGGCACCCTTGCGGAATTGCTCGCCTTCAATTTTATCAAACAATGCAGCTTTGTTCATAACCCAATCCAAAATCAGACTCTTCGTTTAGCCTTTGGCGGCGGCACACGCCAGCGCCAATGTTCCCATAAATCCGGTCGTCGTTCCGCCGTGCGCCGCAACGCCTGTTGGCGTCGCCACTGCGAGATTGCCGCGTGATTGCCCGACAGGAGCATCTCCGGCACCGTCCAACCGCGAAAATCAACCGGCCGCGTGTACTGTGGATACTCCAGCAAGTTCTCGCTGAAGGACTCCTCCACACTGCTCGCATCGTCGCCCAATGCTCCGGGGAGCAAACGGGTGACCGCATCAATCATGACCATCGCCGGCAACGCTCCGTTGGTCAGGACGTAGTCGCCGATGCTCAATTCATCGTCCGCCAAGTGAGCCCGCACTCGTTCGTCAAAACCTTCATAGCTTCCGCAGATAACCAGAAGCCGGCTTTGTTGAGCCAGTTCCCGGGCAATTTCCTGGCGGAAAACCCGACCACTCGGAGAGGTCAGGATTACCTTGGCGCGGCCCCCGGCGCCATCCGCCTGGAGTGCTTCCACTGCTTCAAAGATCGGCTCCGGTTTGAGCACCATTCCCGGTCCACCGCCGTAAGGCGTGTCATCGACCGTCCGGTGACGGTCATGCGTCCACGCCCTTAAATCATGAATCCGCAGGTCCAAGACCCCGGATTTGCGGGCGCGCTGAATGATGCTTTCGTCCAGCGGTCCGGCGAACATCGCCGGAAACAGAGTCAGAACATCAATGCGCATGGCCGATCCAAGGTGCGGCCGCAGGCAGAGCTCCCGGAAAATCCACTGGATCCGAAGCTGCGCCCGCCACCGGGAGGGTCAGTCTTCCACCAAGTCGAGCGTTACCCGCCGCCCTGATTTGGCTCCACCCACCTGCACCAGCGCCCGCAGTGCGTTAATGGTCGCACCGCGGCGGCCGATGATCTTTCCAGCGTCGCCTTCGGCCACCCGCAGTTGGAACGAGGTCAAACCGCCCCGTTCACGGATGGAGACCTCCACGGACTCCGGCTCATCGACGAGGCCCTTAGCGACAAACTCAATGAAGTCGTTCACGGCCAGTCAGGGGAGGGGAGAGGGGGAAAGGTGGAGACAGGAGGCGGATTAGGCCTTGGCTGCCTTGGTGGCTGCCTTGATCAGGCTGGCCACGGTGTCACTCGGTTGAGCGCCAACCTTCAGCCAGTATTGCGCCCGTTCCACGTTGATCTTGAAGTTGGGGTCGGGCTGCGTCGGGGCGTAGGAGCCCAGTTCTTCGATGAACTTGCCGTCGCGCGGACTCCGGCTATCAGCTACCACGATGCGATACGCCGGGTTGTTTTTGGCCCCGCCGCGCTTGAGTCGGATCTTAACAGACATACAGATATTGAAAGCATTTCCCCGTTCTGGGGAGCCGTGACCATAGAAGTTTCCCAAAGCCCCACGCAAGGGAGTTTTCGGGTTTTGCTGCAGTGGGGCGGAACCCGACAGTGACTCCAGTCGGCGGGAGCATGGAAGCTTCCGGCAATGGGAGTTGCGGGATTCATGCGGAGTCGCTTTGCCCCAACGATCGCGGCAAATTTGACCCGTAAAATGGCCCGTAAAAACAACATGGCGGGCCTGGGGGTGACACACGGTTTACACCGCCCAGACCCGCCGACCGATCCCACACAGGATCGGCAAAATTCTTCATCGCTTTTCCGCCCGCACCTTTAATTAACTCCACCGAGGTCCTGAGACACAAGGATTAACTTGAGGTAATTACCCGACCTGCCGCCCTTCCCGGAGCAGGAAGGATCATTTCGATGCCCGATGCATCTCCATAATCTGGTTGGCTTTGGCATCCCCCGCTGCCGCCTGTTCCTGCAACTTTCGCATCACCGCAATCCGGGATTGCGCCAATGCCTGGCGTTGTTCTGGTGACAAATCGGCGCGTGCGCTGAGGTCGGCAATCCGGCCCAGCGAAACATCATAGGCCCCTTCGGCCAAGGCTTGGCTGGCTTCATCGGCCGCCTTTTTCAATTCTGCCCCCGATGAGTCGAAGGCCTGGCGCACCTTGCCTGGGGCCTCGCCCACCGGCACGGCCTCCGGAGCGGCGCCGCCGCGGCCACACCCCATCAATCCGGCGGCCAGCAGAAGGCCCGCCAAGGGACCCAAGACGAGAGACGATTTCATGAGCGACAGGGAAAGAATCAAAAGATGGGGGAATCCTTGGGGGCTTCGCCGGTGTACCAGCGGTAGTCGACGCCTTCCTTGGTGTAGGCGATGGAGCTAACGTTACCGGGTGCCCAGATTGTCGCACAGCGGCGATTATGACGGAACCATTCAAATTCCATCTTCTTGCCTGGATAGAGACCGGCCAGGTCATACTTCCATTGCGTCAGGCACTCGGCGTAGCCCGGGAATTTTCCCAAGGTATCCGTGGCGCCCTCCATCTTTTGCTCGGCGGAATCCTGGGCGAAAATCGTCGTTTGTGGACTGCCCAGCGACGAGATCTTGCGCGGTTTCCCGGTGGTCGGGTCGGTGACGGCGAATTGACTGATGCCGATGCTGGAATTCAACCACCACTCGGAAGGATAGGTCAGGCCGGTCTCCCGCCATTCATCGACGGTCTTGGCCGTGGGACACCGAAAGGTGCGCCGGGTGCCGCCAAAATATTTTAGATACGGTAGAGCCCAGTAGCACAGGGAACGGTCGTTCGCGTTATCGGGATTCAGCAGGACGTCGGACTTCGGCGACGACGTCCATTGACCGTGATTGAGCACGGACGGGTCGCCGCTGCTGTCCAGATAATAGTGAAACAGGTCCCCGTTGTCCGAGGCGTACAGGGTGGTGCCGATGCCGATTTGGTGCAGGTTGCTGATGCAAACGGCATGCTGGCCCTTGGACTTGGCGCGGGACAGGGCGGGGAGGAGCATCCCGGCAAGGATGGCGATGATCGCGATTACGACCAGGAGTTCGATCAGCGTGAAACCGAGGTGGTGTTTCGCCGTGGACTTCCGAAAAGTCATGAAACCAGCGTTCGTGCAGCAGTTGTGGTTCGTCAAGCGATGGGTTGGCAATGGGGTCATCTGGATATGAGAGAGTGGAGAAGTCCGCCAGGCGGGTTGTGTCCTGTTTCGCACCTCGCACCCATCGCACGTCACTTGTCCTGGAACACTGACAATTGGGCGACAGCGGTGTGTCAATCAGGCGACTGCGATCAGCTTCGTTCGTTGCGGGACTTCGTTGCCCGGGTGAGTGTTGGCCCGCGCAAATCGATACCGGCGTAGCCCTAACTTCCGTTGGCGGCCCCGTTTAGGAGGTAAAGGATCGCCATCCGCACCGCGAGTCCGTTGGTGACCTGCTCGAGGATTACGGACTGATTTCCATCCGCGAGCTCGCTCTCCAGTTCCACACCTCGATTGATCGGCCCCGGGTGCATGATCAGGCAATCCGGTTTCAATCGTTTGGCCCGCGACTGGGTCAGCCCGAAAAGTGAGGCGAATTCGCCAATGTTGGGGAACATGGCACTGCCCTGCCGTTCCTGCTGGATGCGGAGGAAGTTCACCACGTCGGCGCCGTCCAAAGCTTCCTCGATCCGGTGGGTCACCCGGCAGCCCATACGTTCAAAATGTGCGGGGACCAGCGTGCTGGGGCCGCACAGGGTGACTTCGGCTCCCAGTCGCGTCAGGGCCCAGATATCCGAGCGGGCGACCCGGCTAAAGAGAATATCCCCGATGATGGAAACCTTCAGCCCTTTCAAGGTGCCATCCGGCCGCGGCTTGTGCTCACGGATCGTGAAGACGTCGAGGAGCCCCTGGCTGGGATGTTCGTGGGAACCATCGCCGGCATTGATCACATGGGACCGGGCAAAGCGGGCGAGGAAATGGGGCGCTCCGCTGGCGCTGTGGCGCAGGATGATGAAATCCGCATTCAGCGCCTCCAAATTGCGCACGGTGTCCTTGAGGGTTTCCCCCTTTTTCAGCGAGGAAACGTTGGCGTCAAAGTTGATGACGTCCGCGCTGAGTCGCAGCGCCGCCAGTTCAAAACTGATCCGCGTGCGGGTGGAGTTTTCGACAAAGAGGTTGATCACCGTCTTCCCCCGAAGGGCCGGCACTTTCTTGATCTCCCGTTGACCCACGCCCTTGAATTCCCGGGCGGCGTCCAGGAGGGTGATAATTTCCCCGGCCGACAACGATTGCAGGTCCAGGAGGTGATGGCGGTTCCAAGTGGTGGTCATTGGGGGCGAAGAGGAGGAGGTTCAGTGGGCAACCGCAATCAGGCGCGCTCCAGGGTCACGAGATCGTCGGCGCCGTCTTCGCGCCATTGCACATCCACACGCCCGTTGGTAGTGATGGGGCTGCTCACCCCGGTGAAGTCCGCCTGGATGGGGAGCTCTCGTTGTCCGCGGTCCACCAGCACCGCCAGTTGGACCGCCCGGGGCCGGCCGTAATCATTCAGGGCATCCAAAGCCGCGCGGGTCGTACGTCCCGTGTACAGGACATCGTCCACCAGAACGACGGTCTTGCCCCCGATGTCGAACGGGATACGGGTTGGATGCATGAGGAGCGGGCCGCGGGCGTCCAAGTCATCCCGATGCATGGCCACGTCGAGTTCGCCATGCGGCACCGTGTGCCCCCAGAGTCGTTCCAGGATGGGCACCAAGCGGCGGATGAAATGATACCCGCCGCGTTGAACCCCGATCAGGGCCACGTCCAGGCCCGCGGGGTTCCGCTCGGCGATTTCGTGGGCGACCCGATCGATGGTTCGACTCAACTGCAAGTTGTCCAGCAACACCTGCTTCATGCGGCGGGTACAGTGGACAAAGGGACAGGTAACGCCAGTGATCAGTCGCAGTGGATCGCCGATCCGTCCGGGGGCTTCAGGTCTGGCTCAGGCGCTTGACGGGGGCGTCGTGATACCGGGCGTGAGCTTCGTCGAGAATGCCGAGGATCCGGGCGGCGAAGGGGCTCTTGGTGAGGGCCGTCGCGATGCGGGTGCGGTCGAGTTTCGCGACGTGTTCGCCCGGAAACCAATGGTCGGCATTGCCCAGCATGTTGTAACGAAAACGGGCCCATTCATCGAGTTCCAAGGGCTGGGCATAGGTCCAAAGACGTAGAATTTCGACGATATTGACCTCCCCGGGGACGTTGAAGTATTCCGGCAGACCGGTCCACCAACGCTGCATCCAGTCGTGCCCATGGACGCGATGGAGTTCGTCCTGCAGCCGCCGCTCGATCGGGGCCACGGTCGCGGCCGCGGTTTCGTAGTGCGCCAGACCGGCGACGTGCTCGTCGAAATCGGAGGGCTTGGCGGCACCCAGCGAAAGAGTGTGAATTTCCGGTCGGGCGAGGCAGTACAGATCATTGAACTGCATGGGCGTGAGCGGCGCGCAGAGCGAGCGCATCTTGGGCAGGCCGAGATAGAGCTTACCGCCCTTGTCATTGGGGCTGATGATGAAGACGCCCATGTCGCGCTGGGCGGCCTCCGCCACGCAGGTGCGGTTCAGATCATTCACGAAGTACCAGTGCAGGTTCACGTAATCGAACTCGTCCGTGCGAATGGCCGCGGAAATGAGGTCGGGGGTGGCGTGGGTGCTGAAGCCGACGGAGCGCACCCGGCCGTCACGCTGCAATTCCCGGCAGACTTCCAGGCAGCCACCGGGGCGCAGAGTGAAGTCCAGCAGTTCCTGGTTGTTGATGCCATGAAGCGACAACAATTCCACGTGCTCCAGCCCCAGATACTTCATCGAAGTCTCAAAGGTTTCGCGAAACTCCCGGGCCGTGGCCTTCGGCATCACCTTGGTCTGGATGATCATTTTTTCCCGGGGCAGCCGCTGCAACACCGGACCCAGTTGCATCTCGGAACTGCCGTAACCGCGGGCGGTTTCGATATGGTTGATCCCCACTTCCAAGGACCGGTGAATGGTGGCCTCCAGGTTGGCCTGGCCATCCTTGGGCACCTGATCCCAAGGGATGTCGGACCAGGATTGCTGGTAACGCATCCCGCCGCAGGAAAAGACGGGCATCGCGAGGTTGGTACGACCGAAACGACGATAGTGCATGCCCCAAGATGACGCCGGGGGCGGCATTGTCAGGCAACACTCAGCAGATCTGTCCACGGCGGTGCCCGGGATTCGGGCCGCACCTCGAACGGGCCTACGGGAACAGATCCGGGAAGCGGTGTTGGGGGTCCAAGGCGTGCTTTACCGCCGCGTGGATTTGGGTTTCAGATCGCCCGCCCACCCACAGCGGCCCGGCGCCGCGGACCGAGAGTCCACGGAGTCCCAGGGAACTCCAGTGGGCGTCCAGTGCTTCGTCGGGCGGCCCGCCGGCCAACGAAACGTAGGCCAGATTTCCGCCGGAGCTGAGGTGGATCCGGGCGTCGTCCTTGGACCGCCGCGCCACGGAGTCCTGGAGCGCCGGAAACTGCTGCGGGTGCAGAATCACTTTTCCCAACCAGCCGTCCGGGTGGATCCAGCGGAATTCCCGCAAGTCTTCCCAGAATCGTTCCGCCTCGGTCGCCGACAGAATCGCTCCGGGCCAGCGACCCAGAATTTCCTCAGCCAACGCCGGCAGGGCTGCCTCGGCCGCCGACAAACGGACGTAAACGCCGCCGCCGGGCGGATGATCCAGGGCCTCCGGTTCCCAGCGGCCGCGAGCCAGATCCAGGAGCAACTGGGTGGCGTGCCCAGCATCGGTAACGTCCAGGCGCAAGGTGCGTGTCGCCGCCGGGCGGGGGAAAACCTTGAAGGTCAGTTCCGCCAGCACCCCAAAACGTCCGAGACTGCCGACGAAGAACTTGGGGAGATCGAAGCCGGCCGCGTTCTTCACCACCTTGCCGCCGAGCCGGAGCAATCGCCCCGTGCCGTCCACGAAGCGCACCCCGAGGATGAAATCCCGCAACCCGCCGTAACGCAGTCGGCCGGGTCCGTTCAAGCCCGACGCGACGGTGCCACCAAGCGTAGCTCCGGCCGCGAGGAGCAGGGGATCAAAGGGCAGATACTGACCGCGGGCGGCCAGCGCTGCGGCTAATTCGTGAACTGGGGTTCCGGCGCGGGCAGTAAACGTGAATTCGTCCGGTTCATACTCGACGATTCCGCGCAGCCCGCGCAGCGAGAGCTTGGGCACATCCACCGCGGTGAGGCGCGGCTTGGTCCCTGCGCCAACGGGTAAGAGCCGGGGTGTCTGGTGCACGGCGGCCACCAGTTCGTCGAGGGACGTGGGTTCGATCAATTGGCTCATGACCGGCAAGTTCTGCGGGTTCCGGTGCGGGCGGCTGATCGGCGGCCCGGTGCCCGCCGGGCCGCGAACGAGTGGGTGTTTTCCGGCTCAATAATCCAACATCTTGTCCGGATTCAGGATGTGATGTGGATCCAGCGCGCGCCGCAGTTCGCGCATCACCCGCATCTGGGCGCTGCCGGCGAACTTGGGCAGGAACGATTTCTTGGCCACCCCAACACCGTGTTCTCCTGTGATGGTTCCGCCGAGCCGGATGGCTTCCTCGAAAATCTCGTGAAACGCCGCTTCCACCCGGTGCATCTCCTCGTGGTTGCGTTCGTCGGTGAGGAACGTGGGATGCAGATTGCCGTCGCCCATGTGGCCGAAAGTCCCGACGCGCAGGCGGTACTTTTTGGCGGTTTGCTCCACAAACCGAACCATGCGGGCCAACTCGCTGCGCGGCACCGTGGCATCCTCCAGAATCGTGGTGGGAGCGACCCGGGCCAGGGCGCTGAAGGCGGAACGGCGGGCGGCGGCGAGTTTGTTCGCTTCGGCATCGTCCTTGGCGACCCGAACTTCCAGACACCCGTTCCGGCGGGCGATCTCCTCCATCTGCCGGGCTTCGTCGGCCACCTGCGCGGGATGCCCGTCGGTCTCCATCAACAGCAGGGCTTCGCAATCGGGCAGTCCCACCTTGGCGAAATCCTCCACGCAACGAATCGTCATGCGGTCGAGGAACTCCAACGTGCAGGGAATGATCTGCGCAGCGATGATGTCGCTGACCGTCTGGGCCGCGGCGTCCATGGCGGAAAACGTCGCCACCATCGTTCGCTTCGAGGCGGGCTTGGGAATCAATTTCAACAGCACCTGGGTGATCACCCCGAGGGTGCCTTCGCTGCCGATGAACAGATCCTTCAAGGAGTAGCCGGCGACGTCCTTGACGCACTTGTTGCCGGTGAAGAGGATTTCGCCGTCGGGCAGCACGACTTCCAGTCCCATCACGTAATTGCGCGTGATGCCGTACTTCAATCCGCGCAGGCCTCCGGAGTTTTCCGCCACGTTGCCGCCGATCGTGCTGATCTTCATCGAGCCGGGATCGGGAGGGTAAAACAAACCGACCGCGGCCGCCGCGTCGGCGATCTGGAGTGTGGTGACCCCGGGCTCGGTCAACAGCGTCAGATTGGCCTTATCCACCTCCAAAATGCGGGTCAGCCGCACGGTGCACAGGACCAGGCAACCGGGCGATGGCAGGCTGCCGCCGCTCAGGCCCGTGCCGGACCCGCGGGTCACGACCGGAATCCGTTCGCGGTGGGCGAGTTTCAACACCGCGGACACTTCTGCCGTGCTGTGTACGAAGAGCACCGCTCCGGGCATCTGCTGTAAAGCGGCGGTGCCGTCGAAGGAATACGGAATCAGATCCTCCGTCGCGGTTAGCACGGCGGCGGTTCCCACAATACTTCGAAGTTCGTCCAGCAACGCAGGCGTCAGCGGCATGATTCCATGACGGTGTGGGATGCCGACGCCGGATTCAAGCCGGTGGCGTCAGCTTTCGCGCGCCGGGTGTCGGATGGAATCCGGCCAACGAGGCGTCCCGGGCGCTGACCTCAACTCCCGCTTCAACGCGGAGTGACGGGCAATTCGGGCAACACGACCGGGGGACCCAGATCAATGCGGGAATTGACGGCCCGTGACGCTTTCAGGTCACCGCCGGTGGCCAGGAAGAATCCGTCGCCGACGGGTCCGCCATCGATGCGGTTCGGGTCCTCCCATTCCGCGCCCGAGCCGGTGAACCGGGCGCGGGTCAGGGACACCCAGTCGCCCTTGGGCAGGCGCACCCAACCGTTTCGGAAGCGCGCGCGCCGGGTTTCCTGCACGCTGTGCCCGTCCCGGCGGAAATCCTCCACAAATGAATAGTATCCCTTGAGGGGATCGCCGCCCGTCCGGGTGCGGAAGGTGGCCAGATGCCACCAGCTTTGCTCCCGGGGTTGCCACACGTAGGCGGAATAGGCGGTCTTGTTGGTTTGCACCTCGCCGCGGATCAGGAAGCGGTTGGTCTCCCCCAGTTGCCACGGGAAGGGCGCCATGCATTGGCCTCCGGTGCCCTCGCCACCGAAGCGCTTGATGCGGACCCCTGGACCCGTGTGCAGCAGTTCCACCCGGTCCTCCGTGCGGACCTCCTTCGGATCGTCACCTTTGGTGGGGTCCCAAACGGAAAAGATGACGACCTTATTGGTGGCGGAATCCAGTTGTTGGATGCCGAAATACCCGGTGTTCCAGCCGGCGGCCATGAAATACGAGCCGTTGACGGATTGTTCGACGACCATTTCCTGATAGAAGAGTTCGCCCTCGGGTGCGGGATAACCCAAATGCACGGAACGGGCGGCCCGATACTCCGCGGCGGAGGTTGCCACGGCGGTCAGCAAACCCAATCCGCAGAGCCACGGCTTCCAAAAGTTGGCCAGGCTTCCCGGTCGCGAGTGATGCGCGGGTGCCGGGCTACGGGATGGTGGCGTCGTCGAGGCGAGCAAACTCATGCGGGACCGATAGCGCCCGGACTTCGCCCGTCCAAGGCGAGGCGCGGGGTAGGGACGTTTTTGCGGGAACCCGGCGGCGGGTGGTTTGGCCGCGGATTCATTCGCCCCAAGGAGTAGGTGATTGCCCCGGGAAATCCGCCTACGGTGGCACGCATGAGTCGCAAAAAAGCGCCGGTGATTCCGGAGTTCATGCAGGCCGTGGTTTATCGGGGGATTCAGGATCTACGATTGGAAACCCTGCCGGTGCCATCGATTCAACGGGGGGAAATCCTGGTGCAGGTGGCGGCGTGTGGGGTTTGTCCCACCGACATTAAGAAGATCCAGCAAGGCACCCTGCCGGGCCCGCGGGTTTACGGGCATGAGACGGCGGGAACGATTGTTCAAGTGGGCGACGCGGTGCAGGGATTTCGCGTGGGCGAGCGGGTGGGGCTGCATCATCACGTGCCGTGTTTGAAGTGTCACTATTGCCTTCACCGGGCCTTTGCCCAATGCGAGACCTACCGGCGCACAGGGATCACGGCGGGATTTGAACCGGCCGGGGGCGGCTACGCCGAATATGTCCGGGTAATGGATTTCTGTCTGCCGGGAGTGGTCCGCATTCCGCGCCAGAATTCGTTTCAGGAAGGGGCGATGCTGGAACCGGTCAACACGGTCCTCAAAGGCATTGAAATGCTGCCGCTGCTGCCGAATGACGTGGTGCTCGTGGCGGGCGCCGGACCGATCGGCTTGCTGTTCATTCAATTGCTGACCCTGCGCGGTATTCAGGTGATCGCCACCGATCTGCTGCCCACCCGACGCGAGCGGGCGGTCGCGGCCGGGGCGCGTCATGTGCTCGACGGCGCGCGACCGGACCTGGTGGATGAGCTGCGTCGACTCAGCAGCGGGCGGGGGCTCGATGCCGCCGTCGTTTGTGTGCCCGTGGACGCGGTGGTCAGCCAATCGCAGGCGGCGTTGCGCGGTGGTGGAACCGTCCTGCTGTTTGCCCACACCGTTCGCGGGAAAACAGCGCCGATGGATCTCGGTGTGATCTGTGTGGACGAGAAGACCCTGGCGGGCAGTTACAGCGCCGACTTCACGCTGCAACGGCAGGTCGCCCGACTGGTCTTCTCGCGCAAGTTGGATGTCCGGCCGCTGATCACCCACACCTTCCCGCTGGCCCGGACGGCGGAGGCGGTTGCCCTGGCGGCTTCACCCTTGCCGGATTCGCTGAAGATTATTGTGGAAAACACCCACACCCCGAGCCACACGAATGGCTCGGCGGAGTGACGGCACAGGAACCGTCGGAGCAATCGCTGCCGCCCACGCCGTCGCCTTTGACCATCAGCCCGTAGCCACCGGAGATGACGCGCCGGACGGGTTGACCGGACTGCGGATCCCGGGTCAAGGCGGGCTCGCTCATGGACTGTTTGACTTCAAAACGCCGCACCGGTTGATCGGGCAGCGGCGGGATGGTTTCGTAAACGTAAACGGGCATGGCGAAAAGGGGTTAGGCGTGGGACGGTGTGCGCTGGCAATGACCGGCTCTCGGCGCAGGGGAGCGGGCAGCGAGAAAAGAGCGCTGCCGAGCTTCCGACGGATGGAGAAACGGAATCATCATACTCGGGCGATTTCTACGGAGACCGGGCCGGATTGTCCAGCCCGGGGCAAGGCCTTTCTGCTGGGGCGAACGACGGCGGCTACTTCAGGTCGTCGAAGTAGTCCCGGACGGCGTTTTTGTAGGCCTTCGGTACCTGCTCCTGATTCAAGGCGGCTTGGGCATCGCTCTGGGCGGTGGTGACCGCCTCGCTGTACGAGACCTTGCTGTCGCCTTTGATGCTGACGCCCTTCAGCGTGATGCTGGGCATTGGGCCGCCCGGCTGGAACTGCCCCTTGATCTTGGTCGGCGCTAGATTGTCCGGGGTCGAGGCATCGCGGTCGGTCAGGCCCCGGGCATCCTTGTCCTGGCGATTGAGTCCGGAGTTGTCCCAGGACTCGGAAATCTGATCGGGCAAAGCCCACGGATCCTCGCTGGACCAATCACCGAACCCGCGTTGACCTTTCCCGGTGGGTTTGCCGCTCTTGCCGCCTGCGCCGCCTTTGCTGCCGGACTGGCACCACGATTGGCCGTTGCCAATGCACATCTGGGCCTTTTGCAGAGCCTGCAGCGCCGCCGCGAGTTGTTCGGCGTCGCTCATCTCGCTCATCATCTCGTCCAGCTCCTTTTTCGCAGCGGCCATCGATTGCTTCGAGCCGGCCTTGTCGCCTTTCTTGGCTTGTTGCGCGGCCTTCTTGAGCATCTCACCGACCTTGCCGAATTTCTCGCCGGGCTTGGATCCGTTCTGGCACTCCTGGGCGATCTGGTCCAACTGCTCCTTGCTGAGGTCGCTCTTCTGGAGTGATTCCATCATTTTTTGCAGGGTTTGCTGGGCCGCCTGGGCCTGGCCGTTTTTCAGCTGCTCCGCCAGGTCCTTGCCGATCTTTTCCGCCTGGGCCTGCATCTGCTGCAGTTGACGCGCCATATCCGCCATCTTTTCCAGGTCCTGACCGGCCACCTCGAGGTTTTTGAGAAATTGTTCGACGTTCGCCGCCTTCAATTGCTCCGCGGCCTCCTTGAGGGCCTCCAGCGGCATGCCCTGATCGATGGCCTTCTGGGCCAGTTCGGAAAGGGATTTGGACATCTCCGCTCGGGCGGCCTTGGCTTCCGCCCCCTCCTTGTTGGCCAAACCCTTGGCGGCGTCCTTCAGTTTTTGGAGATCCTTCTGCAGGTCTCGAATGCCGTCGGTGGCTTCCTTGCCATTTTTGCCCAATTCCTTCTGCATCTGGTCGATCTGCTTTTGCAGCTGTTCGGCGGTCTGATTAAGGGAACTGCCGGACTGACGGGCGGCCCGTTCGAGCTGGCGGACGCCCGGATTCTTGGCCAAATCCTGTGCCTGCTGGCGGATCGTGTCGGTGGCCTTGGTCAGGTCTTTCAGGGCGTCCTCCCGGCTCAGCTTGGCCGTCTGGAGTTTCTCGCCGAGCAGACCCACGTCCTCCACCGCTTTCTTCGCGGCCTCCGTTTGCGGGGGCCGGGTCGACATCTCCCGTTTGGTAAATTGCACCAAGCCGCGTCCAGTGTCCTGCAGGACGGACTTGGCGGTGGCGGCATTTTTCTGCGCGGCGGTGCGATATTCCGGGACAAAACCCAGACCCGCGGCCAGACCCAGGACCACGACTGCCCAGCGGGCGGACGGCGGCAGCGCCACGGGGAGCAGGCGCTGAGGTTGGACTTGTTGGGACGCAGTCGCTGCATCCGTCACGACGAGTTCGCGCCAGCGCTGTTGCCATTCGCCGGCCGCCGGCTGGGTGTTTCCGCTGACCTCCAGAGCCGTGGTCAGGCGTTCCTGCAACCCCGCGGTTGAATCCAGAAAGCGGGCCGCGTCGGCGCGGGTGATCGGGCGGAGCCAGCCCCACAAAAAGCCCAAGGGCAGGGCTGCCAGGGCGGCCAAGCCGGTCCACCACACGACGGTCCAGGGAACCGGAGTCAGTTTGTAGGCCGCTAGGGCGATCAGATAGGCCAGTCCGGCGGCCATGAGCGTGCGCCAGAAGGCGGACCAGCCGGCCATCCGTCGACGTCGGGCGATGGTGCGATCCAGTAGCTGGTGGACTTGGTTCATTTCACTCATGGCGGGTGCGGGCTGACGTGGTGGCCTTAAACGGTTGACCTTATTGACGCTCGTACTCCCCTTTGCTCACGCGTTTTAACACGGTGAAGCCGGCTTTTTTGGCGTCCGAGATGGAAACGGGCTTGGTAATGGTCGGGGTGTTGAAGTTGGAAAGCACCTTCCGGACGGGCTTGCGGCAGGCCGGGCAGGCGGTGAGTGGCGGAGCGGTCAGGGGACGGCGCAGAGTGAACCGCCCGCCGCAGGGGGCGCAGGCGCCTTCGCAGAGCTCGTATTCGTAAACGGGCACGGGTCAACCCTGAGCTAAACCCGGCCTATGTCGAGCAATTACTGGAGGCGCCGCCGCGCCCAGTCACGGCGGTCCGTCCGGTTCCGGACGGGGGGGAGGGGGAAATAAAAATGACGGGCCGGAGAATTCCCGACAAGCACTAGTCGGACCGGCCCGTCATTCAACCTACTGTCAACCTACGCAGGGTTCCAATTCATCCCTGCACCTTGGGACTCACAAGTGGCCGGTTTTCTTCCCGTCAAAGTTAAAATAATTCAAGACGTCCCCCCGGGGCGGGTGAGGCCGGGCGCTTTCGGGATCGTTCTCGCCGAACTTCAGTAGTCCACCCGGACCCGGTAGAAGCGGTCGTCGTCGTCGTCGGTCGTGTCGATGACCGCGGAGCGCCCCGCCGTGGGATGTATCAGGTTGGTCAGCGATTGCCAGACGGGCGGAAATACCGTGGTGAACTCGACGTGATTGGTGCCCCCGGGGGCGCTGTTCCAGGAGATTTCGTGTCCCCCATTGGCGACGTGATCAACCCGTACGGACAGCAGGGTCACGTCGACGTACACCATGACGTCATTGTGGGGATTGCCCGCGGCATTCACCTTGAAGCCTAGCAGCGGTAGTTCGGAAAAAACGCCGCCGGCATTGACAATAATATTCGTCGCGCTGGTGGGAGTGACGTTGGTGACGACGACCTGATTGGCATTGGTAAAGACATTGGTGACCCGCAAGGCCACGGCCCGGAAGCTGTTCAGCAAACCCAGGATGTTGGTGTCCCCTTTCACCACGCCGAAGACGGTGAAGCCTCCGGCATTGTTGGTACTGTCCAGTGACCGGGAATTGTCGACCAGATTGAAAAAGAACTGCGACGTGGCGGAGTTGGGATCGGAGGTCTTCGCCATGGCGATGGTTCCGGCGACGTTGCTTCGGAAGGGGCCGACCTTGAACTCATTGGTCACCTGTGGAAACGCGGGAATGGGCGCAACGGACGTGGTCACCGGGTCGGCGACTGTGAATCCGCCGCCCTGCAGGACGAAATTGTGAACGGCCCGATGGAAGAAGGAGTTGTGGTACAACCCCGCCTCCACATAGCGCTTGAAATTGGCGACGGTGGCGGGTTTTTCCTGGTCTAGCAGTTCGACTTCCACGTCACCCAGGACGGTTCGGAACTGGACCAAGGAATTGGCGTGGGCCGCCAGGCCGAAACTCAAGAGTATTCGCAACGACAGACAACGAAAAAACCGAATCACGGCGCCAGTCTAGCCGAGGGACGTCGGAAATGGAAACGGATCCGCGGACTCCGGGGGGGCCTGCTGTTCCCCGCGGGGTGACCGGAGTTACGGAACCGGAATGACTTGGAAGTCATCGAACCGCAGGGGCGTGCCACTGAAGGGCAGTCCCCACAGCCCGGCCCGACCCGCGGGGAGCGGCGCTGAACGTTCCTGCTTCAGGAGCCACCCCTCCGGCTCCTTGGCGCCCTGCCAAGCCTTGCCTTCGGCGACGATTCCCGTTCCGACGGTACGCACTTGGAGCCGCAGGGTGGTCCATTCCCCGGACTGCCATTGAAACGGCGCGGTGGTCAACACCTCTTCGCCCAGCAGCAATTCCATCACTTGCTTGGCGGGGGAAATGCGGAGCTTGAAGCCGCCCTGGCCATTGAGTCCGAGGGCGAACACCGGCTGTTTGCGCCCCGCCTTGGTGCCCCAGACGCGGGCTTGGGCTTGAAATCCGGAAGCGGTGCTGGGACCGAAGAGCAACCAATAGGTCTCCAGAGGCGCCCCGGGTAATTCGAGGAACTTGTTGCCCGCCTCTTCACGCACGGCGAACTGGCCGTCCACCATCAGTTCGTCTGGCGGATCCCCAACGGGGATTTTGGAAAAATCCTGCCCATATTTGCCGGGCGCGGCCGGGGCCGGGCTGGACGAGGAGTCCGCCGCCTGAAGGTTGGCGATCAGACAGGTTACGGCGAGAACGGCGGCCCAATTCATAAGAGTCACAGTGCGCGGACTGCGACGCCTGGCAAGTCCCGCGTCTTCGATCCGATTTCCGCCGGAGTGCCTGGGTGCCTGGGTGCCGCTGGGCCTCCGAGTTGCAGTTCGCCGTGGTCCCCCCGGTGTCGTCATCGGTGGCCTAGCGATTGAAGCCCGGTATTGGCGGCGGCAAGGTCGCCTCGATGGAGCCTTCCGCGGCGAAGGCCCGGAGCTGCCGGAATTGGAGAAATTCGGCGGCGCGGTCGCGCGGTGAAACCGCCCGGCGATTGCGCGCCGTGGCTTGGGCGAGGGGACTGCGCTGAGCCAGTCCGGCGAGTTGCTTGCGCAGGTTCTCGCGTTCGTTTTCGAGCTGACGGACCTGCAATTCCAGTTCCGTGGCCGACATGCCGCCGGCAGACAAGGCCGCCACGGGTGCCAGTATCCGCGATTTTTCCACGCGATTGGCGGCCAATTCCACGTTGGCGGCGGCGAGGCGTTTTTCGATTTCGACTTTTTCTTTTTCCAGACGATGCCGCAGGGCGGACTCCTGGCTCAGGGCGCTGGTCAGTTCGGTTTCGCGCTGCGTGCTGGATTTCACGGCGTCGCGCAGTTTCTGCACCTCCGCCTGCAATCCCTTTACCTGCGTGTCGCGGAGCAGCGCTGCTCCGATCGACTCCGCCGTCGCATCGGCGGCCGCGGCGCCTGGGGCACGGGGCGCCACCACCGCGGCTTGCAGCGAGGCCAGCTTCTGCTCCGCGGCCTTCAGTTCGGCTTCCGCCTGCGTCCGCTCGGACTTCTCGGCCGCCAGGGCGTCCTGCAATTGCTTCATCACGGTGGCATCGCTGGCGGAGCTGGCGGTGAGATCGGCGACGCGTTTGGCCAGCGACTGGTTTTCCGTCTGCAGCGTGGTGCGGGCCTGCTTTTCCTGCGTCAGGCGGGCCGAAATTTCCTCCACCCGGGCGCCCTGTCGGGCGGCGTCCGATTGGGCGACGGCCAACTGGGACTCCAGTTGGGCAATCTTGACGATGCCTTCCTCGGCAGATTTGGCGTGGAGGTCTTCCAACTGTTTTTCGAGGGAGGCCTTATCGGCGGCCAGGGTGGTGTTTTTCTGCTGCAACTCCTGAAGCCCGGCTTCGAGGCGGGTCAGTTGCGCGGTTAGATCGGCCACCTGACGCCCCTTATCGGTGTCGGACTTTAATCCGGTCACCTGTTGCTTGAGGGTGGTGTTTTCGAGTTTTAGGGGTTTGACGGTTTCGTCCTGTAGACGCTTAAGCTCCGCCGCGGCGGCAGTGCGTTCCCGGTCCAGTTGCTCGGCTTTCTCGCGCTGACTGGCGAGAGCCCGATTGGCGTCCGCCAACGCTTTCTGCGTTTCCTCGACCACGACTTTATCGACCAGGTTGGACCGCTCGGCCAATTGCTGCTGGAGGTTGGCGATCAGCGTTTTGTTGGTTTGCTGCAGGGTGGCGATTCGCTCGATGGCGGCCTGGAATTCCCGGGGATCCACGGGAGCGGGTTGCGCCGAAAGGGCTTCCCGGAGTTTGGCCTCCAACAATTTCTTGTCGGTCTGGAGCAGGCGGATCTGCTGGGACAATTCGTTGAACTGGGTGATCACCTCACCGCTGCCGGCCAGGGCCGTGGGGGGCGGGGTGGCGACGGTCACTGCGGGCGCCGGTTCCGGGGCGGCGTTGGCCAGCGCACTGAGCTTGTCCGCGGTGTAGCGGAGGCGGTAGCTGATGACCCGCTCATTCCAGGCGGGATAATCCCGCTGCATCACCCGCAGGCGTTCCTGCGCGTCCTCGTAGAGTTGGCGCGCCGCCCGGCGATCCGGCGATTGATCCGCCCGCTGGATCAGGTTGTAGACCTCGATGAAGCGGTCGTCCGGACCCTCCGCCCGCGCGGGTCCGACGACCTGCAGCAGCAGGCATACGGCGGCGACCCGCCGAAGCCAGCCCGGGACGCACGTGGACATTCCGCGCCCGAGGAACTCAATAATCCGCGACATGGCGGAATTCATAGCGGCGAAAGCGCCGGTTGTCAGCCCTCGCTCGACGGGAACCGTGGGGACGGCGCGGTGCGGAGTCCTCGCTCAAGGCGGCCGGCTGGGGTCGTTCAGGTTTTGCCCGCGGCCTTTTCGTTCCCCATCATTGCACCAGTGAATCGCATTGAACGCCGCTTCGCCGATCTCCGTGCCGCCGGCCGCAAAGGTCTGGTGGTCTACATTGGAGCCGGCGACCCGAATCTCGAAGCCACCCGGCAACTGGCGCTCGCCTTTGATGGCGCCGGAGTGGACGTGTTGGAACTGGGCGTCCCCTTCAGCGATCCGCTGGCCGACGGTCTGGTGAATCAACTGGCGGCCCAACGCGGGCTGGAATCCGGTACCACGCCGCCCCGACTTCTGGCGACGATCGCCGCCATCCGTCGTGAATCGCAAATCCCCATCGTCCTCTACGTTTACTATAATCTGCTGCACCGCGTCGGACTCGACCGGTTTGTGGCCGAGGCGGCCGCCGCGGGAGTGGATGGATTATTAATCCTCGATCTGCCGCCCGAGGAGGCCGACGAATACGAACGGCTGATGACGGCGGCCGGGCTGTGCCCGATCTGGTTGGTGGCCCCGACGACGCCGGAGGAACGGATTGCCAAGATCTGTCGGCGTGCCAAGGGGTTCATTTACTATGTGAGTCGCGAAGGCGTGACCGGCATGCAGGCGCAGGTCAGCGAAACTATCGGCCAGATGACGGCCCAGATCCGGGCGCACAGCGCGGTGCCGATCGCCGTGGGGTTTGGCATTTCCAATGCCGAACAGGCCCGCAGCGTCGCTCAGCACGCGGAAGCCATTGTGGTCGGCAGCGCGATCGTGAATCGGATCGCCGCCCACGGAAAATCTGCCGACCTGGTTCCGACCGTCACCGCCTTTGTCCGTGAACTCTCACAAGCCATAAAGTCATGAGCACTTCCAGTCCCCGGAAATCCCCGACCGCGTCCCGAAAGTCCGCTGCGGTCCCGGCCAAAACCAAGGCCAAGGCCGCCGCCAAACCGTCTGCGGCCAAGCGACGGAATTCGAATCATTTCGTGGTGATCATGGCGGGTGGGCGGGGGGCTCGTTTCTGGCCGGTCAGCCGCGAAAAAACCCCCAAGCAGCTGATCAAACTGTTGGGGAACCGATCCTTCCTGCAACAGGCGGTGGACCGGGTCCGTCCCTTGGTGCCGGTGGCCAACATTCTGATCATCACGAATGCCGCGCAGGCCGCTGAAGTGCGGCGTCAATTGCCGGAGCTGCCGCGGGAGAATGTCGTAGCGGAACCCGTGGGCCGCGATACCTGTGCCGCCGTGGTTCTGGCGGCGGCGGTGGTCGGCGCCCGTTCTTCGGACGCCACCATGGCGGTGCTCCCCGCCGATCACGTGATTCCCGAGGCCAAGAAATTTCAGCAGATCCTCGGGGATGCCCTGGATCTGGCGTCACGCGATCATCTCATCGTCACTATTGGTATCCAG
Source organism: Verrucomicrobiota bacterium (assembly GCA_947471985.1). Lineage (GTDB taxonomy): Bacteria > Verrucomicrobiota > Verrucomicrobiia > Limisphaerales > UBA9464 > CANIZL01. The sequence continues at coordinate 25,659 of CANIZL010000001.1, forward strand.
CCCACCAGTCCGGAGACCGGCTATGGATATATCCGCCATGGCCAGGTGGAGATTCCGCCGCCGGCCGGGGCGGGGATTTATCACACGGCGATGTATCGGGCGGAGCAATTCGTGGAGAAACCACCGCTGGAGCGGGCGATGGAGTACCTCGCGGCCGGCAATTACCGGTGGAACGCGGGCATGTTTGTCTGGTCCTATCCGACGCTGATCCACTCCCTCGAAAAGTATGTGCCGGAGATGCATGCCGCCTGCCAGCGCTGGCTCGCCGCGGCCGCCAAATCTCCCGCCGCCTTAAACAAAGTTCTCGCCCGGGAGTATCCGCAGATTCCCCGGGTCAGCGTCGACTACGCCTTGATGGAAAAGGCCCACAATGTTGTGGTCGCGGACGGATCTTTTGCCTGGGACGACCTGGGAGCCTGGCCCGCGTTGAGTCGCCATCTGAAGAGTGACTCGGAAGGCAATGCCGTGGTGGGCGAGCTGCGACAGGTCGATTCGGCCGGCAACTTGGTTTACGATGCGCGGAAAGCCGCCCGAACCTTGGTGGCGCTGGTCGGAGTCCGGGATTCGATCGTCGTTTTGACGGATGACGCCGTTTTGATTGCGGCGAAGTCGGAGGCCCAAAAGATCAAGGATCTGGTGTCGAAAATTTCGGCGGATCCCGCCATGGCGCACCTGGCCTGAGGCGGAGCCGGACGCTCTCGGGTCAACGCAGCTGCAGTCGCAGCGAATAGAACTTCTGCGACGGCTGTGGCGACGCGGTGTCCTCGACCCACCAGCGGATCCATTCGCCGTTTTCCCCCTCCGGGGGGGCGGTGGGTTCGCTCCGCAAGGCCGGCAGTGGTTCCGCGTTCCCGGTCCCGAGGGCGATCCGTGAACTGACGGTCGGCAGCACTTGTTCCCGTCGAGCGGCAGGGGTCACATACGAGATGCGCACGGCGCCGTCGGGAGTGAAGTCGATACTTGTCCGGCTTTTGTCGGCTGCTTTTGTCGGGTCAGTCCCAAAGAAGAATTCCGCGAGATTCGACCCGCCATCGCGATCCGGATCCGCTTCCGGGCCCGTGATGGCTGGATCTGAGCTGTTGGGAAAGTGAGCGCTTTGCCAAGCCTCAAACGGGGTCAAGGCGGGCAGCGGTTCCACCGCAAAAAGAAAGGGAGTGGGCTGACTGAGAATGCTGGATCCGGACGGGGTCTTGAGTTCCACCTGAAGGGTCATTTGGTAATATCCCGGGGCGGTGAATCCCCAATTCATATGTTCGTGGCTGCCCAGGAGTGTGAGCTTGAGGTCGGTGGGGGAAATTCCGTCCCGGGAATTGAAGTTCACGTCCAGTGAACCGAACTCCGTCGCCTGCCAGGCAAAGAAGAATCCCGGTCCGGTAACGTTCAACAGGTGGAAACGGATGTCCCGCCGAAAGCTTCCCGTGGGCAGCCCTTCAGCGGAAAGGCCGAGGAACGGCTGCCCGGCAACCTGGCTCTGCTGGAGGACCCAAAGCGGGGAACCGACGGCGCCAAACACGTCAAACCCCTCCGGTATTTCCAGGCGCGCCGATTCGGGTACGACGATGACGATGTTGGTGGCAGCGTAGTTCGTGCGTTGATCCTCGTTCCGCAGCACGAGACTCAGGGGCGGCTCCGCGGCGGGATCGTAGACGGCTCGGATGTCCGAGTGTTCCTGCGTGAGGCGCACGAGGTCCTCCGGAGGCGTGGCTCCACTTGCGGACGACGCGAGCAGCCATATTCCGACCAGGCGCAGCAGCCGCTGTGTTTGGATCAAGCAGTTCATGGGTGAAGTGTCCGCGGAGACCGGGCGCATTGAACTTGGCGCCGACGGCAAAACATTCCGATCAGGCCGGCGACGCCCAGGACCAGCAAGGAAATGGTGCCGGGTTCGGGAACCGCGCCGACGGTCAATTGATACGTTCCCGTTCCGATTTTCCTCCCGTCCAGGGCGTGTTCGCCGCTGACTTCAAAGGTCAACTGGTAGTCCCCGGCCTGGTCGAAGGCGAAATTCAAGTGGCCGTGCCCTCCTGGCACCAAGGCATAGACGTCGGCCGGTCCCAGGCCATCGCCGCTGTTGAAGCGGACCCGGGTGTTGCCGAAGGCATCCAGGTCCCACGCGAAGAAATGGCCGGGCCCGTCGACGCCACTCAGGCGCAGGCTGAGATTGCCGGTCCAATCCGCGGGGTTGAGCTCCTCGCTGCCGAAGCCCAGATAGAGCCGATCCGCTTGCGGCGTATTGGGCAGCAGGTAGACGGGCGTTCCCGGCGCGCCCAGAAAGCTGAAACGGACACCCTGGGGGATCGGGGTGAGCAGCTTGTCCCCCAGCACCAGAACGGCATCGCCCGGGGCAAATTCGCGGTCATTCGTCTCGTCATGGACGTGGACGTCCCAATCCGGGGTCGCGTAAGCGAAGCCGAAATCCACGTGGCCGTCCGTCAGATACACCGGCGCGGCCATCGCCTGGCCGACGAAGAAGAAGACCGAAAGGGCTCGCGGGAGGATTCGCCGGGTGCGATTCGGGGGAGGGGAATCGAAAGAAATCGGAGCGTGGACCTGCATACTGGGGGTTACTTCAGAAGGGATTATTCGGCCGGCAGCGAAAAATTGTCGCCTGTGTCGACGCGCCGTTTCAGAACCTGTGCCCGTTGGCTTTCGACATGAGCTTCGGCATACAGGTAGTTGGCCGACCCGGCGGTGTGTTCCCCGACGGCGGTATAGCCCATTCGATCCGGTTGCAGATCGTTCAGCACAGCCGTCCAGGATCCTGTGCCGTTTACCACCCAGCTCCGTCCGTGCGTGTGATCCGCCTTGGCATCGCGGGGATCCTTCTGGTTGGGATCATGGCTGGCGGGCAGAACGGTGATGAAGGTGGCGGGCGTTCGCAGTTGGTCGCGATTGGGGAAGGAAAGGACATCCGTGCGAACCCTTCCGAAGGGATCCAGTTCCGCCTGGGTAAAAGCGTTCAGCAGGAAGCTGGTGGTGTGGTTGGTCAGCCGGGCGGGGCCCAGCGGATCTGCGGGTGAAATGCGAATGCGATCCACATTGCCCACGTACGGGGCGAGGGTGAAGACCCAGGAGCGGTTGGTGTCTTGAAGGACGTGCAGGGTCTCGGGGAAAAGTCCGTGGTGATCGTCCGCGTACATGGCCAGTCCCAGCCCCAACTGGCGGAGATTGGAGGCATCGGCGGTTCCTTTGGCGCGCCGGTTGGCGGCGCTCAGGGCTGGGAGTAACAGGCCCGCCAGGATGGCGATGATGGCGATGACCACCAGCAGCTCAATGAGCGTAAACGCACCCATCCCGCGCCGGGGATCGGGGCTTAACCCCGGTGATCCAGGACCTAATTCTTGGTGAGTGCTCAAATGCAAATCGATTGCAACATGTGATTCCGAGATCGTTTTGCAAGGGCTGAAGGGCGGATATTTTTATCCAGGGGCGAGATCGATGGTGGTGGTGGGCTTTGTGGTGATTAGAGGTGGTTCGAAAGTGTCCCGAGGGTGACGGTCGACGCGCTGGCCCTCAATTCGTACGCCGTGGGGTTCTTGCGCTGTTAGGCGGCGACTGTTGATCAGTTTGCGGGTTGGAACCGGCGATCTTGCGGTTGTCGGTGAACCCTCTGGCAGGTACGGAAGAGGGATGATGGCGGGCGGGAGTGGGCGAATCTTGGGGGGCAGGGCGGTTGCCTGCCTCGCGTGGATCTTTTGCGCCTCCCTCGGCACCCGGGCCGCGGACGGATTGAATCCGCGGGTGGGCCCCCGCGTGATTCCGGGGGTGGATCCGATTGAGTTGACCGCCGATCGCCGGGCACAGGCAGAACCCCATATCGCCCGGAATCCGAGGAATCCCGATGACCTGCTCGCCACCTTTCAGGAGGGACGTTTCACCGATGGTGGTGCGCTGAGTTGCGGCTACGCCCATAGCACCGATGGCGGCTTGAGTTGGAGTCGTTCCCTGCTTCCCCAGCTCACCCGGATCAGCGGCGGGAATTTTGATCGAGCGACGGATCCAGTCGCTGCGTTCGATGGCTTCGGCAACGCCTTTCTGTGTACGCTGGGGCTCAGTGGCGCGAACACGGAATTGGGGGTCTTGCTGCTGCACCGATCCAGCGATGGCGGGGCGACGTTTGCGGCCCCGGTGGAAGTTTACCGTCCGCCCACCAGCGCCATTTTTCCGGACAAGGGATGGCTGGCCGTCAATCCTCGGACCAATGGAGCCTATGCGGGTCGACTGGCGGTCACCTTTACGCGCTTTGAGGGAACGGTGAACCCGTTGGCGATCACGCTGAGTGATGATCAAGGGAGCACCTGGACGGAGCCGTCGATCTTTACGCCGGCACGGGGCAGTTGTCAGGGCAGCCAGCCGGTGTGGCTGCCGGACGGAAACTTGCTGGTGGTCTATTGGAATTTTGGCGATGCCCAGTCGGGCACTGGTGACCGGATTGAATGCGTTCGCTCGGTGGACGGCGGGCGGACGTTTGGCCCGGTGACGCCCGTCAATGCCCGGGTACGAATCTACGACGCCCCCTCGGTGCGTGATGGCGCATTTTTGCCCAGTGCTGCCGTCGCGACGGAGAGCGGGGCGATTCTGGTCGCCTATCAGGCGTTGGATGCCGACGGGCTGCCCCGGGTGCTGGTGCAACGCTCGTTGGATGCCGGGGTTGCGTGGAGCGCGCCGGTTGCGGTGTCGGATAATGTCCGTCGGGACGCCGTGGGGGTGACTCCCGAAAATTGGGTGTCGACGGGGGATTCCTTCAACCCGGCCATTGCGGTTTCACCCGACGGCCGCCGGGTGGTGGTGGCGTTTTTCGATTCCCGCATCCAGCAGTTGCCGTGGGTGGATACTTTTGCGGCAGAATCGAAGGATGGCGGCCTCACTTGGGGCGCAAATCTGCGACTGACGGATCACTCAACGGACGTGCGGCTCGCACCGCGGACCGGCAGTGGCTACATGCTGGGCGACTATCTTGGTGTCGTTGCGCCGGTGGATGCGGATACGCCGGCCGTGGTGATGACGATGGTGGAAAACCAGGGGGGCATCGATCCTCTGGCTGTTCGCTGGGGCGTGGGAAGCGGTTTAACGTTTGAGACGTGGCGCGCGGCCCGGTGGTCGCACGAAGCGATTCACGATCCGGCGGTGGCCACGGCCGACAGTGATGCGGATGGAGACGGATTCTCGCTGCGAAGCGAATACGTCTTCGGGCTGGATCCCGGGAAATCGGAACCCGCAGCGGCGGCGGGGTTGCACTGGGAACGGAGTCCGTCCGGTGCACTCGTCGCGGGGCTCGCTCTCCGCGTGGGTATGACGGACTTTTCCTATCGACTCGAGCACCAAGTGGAAGATGCGTTCGGGTGGCTGCCTTGGTCCGCACCCGACGAGACGGCGGGTGCGGACGGACGGCTGAACCTGCGTTGGCCGGTGGCTCCCACCAACGCCGTCGAGATGTTCCGGTTTCGCGGCGAGATTATGCCGTAAGGCTGCAGCTTACATGACCTCGCTGACCTCGATCCCCAAGCAGTCCAAGCCTTCGCGCAGCACTTGCGCGGTAAGCTGGCAGAGCACGAGACGCGTGGTGCGGGTGACGCCGATGATTTCCGGTTTCAGCACCGGACACGCTTCGTAAAAGCGCGAGAAGGTGCTCGCCAGTTCGTACAGATAATTGCAGAGGAAATTGGGCCGGCATTCCTCGGCCACCTTTTCCAGGGTCTGACCAAACGCCAGCAGATGTTTGGCGAGGACGATTTCGGCGGCGTGGGGGAGTTCCAGGTCCCCGGTCGCAGTCGGTATGCCCCCGCTGTCACGCACGACTTTTGTGGCGCGGGTATATTGATACTGCACGTAGGGCGAGGTGTTGCCTTGCAGGGCGAGCATCTTATCCCACGAGAACTGATAGTCGCTCTCGCGGTTGGGCAGCAGATCCTGCCATTTGACCGCCCCGAGGCCAACAATGCGGGCGATTTCCACCTTCTGCGGCTCCGGCAATTCCGGGCGCTTTTCCGTCACCACCTTGAGCGCACGCACTTCCGCTTCATCCATGAGGTCGACCAAGCGAATGGTGTCGCCGCTCCGGGTTTTGAACGGTTTGCCGTCGTCGCCGAGGATCTTTCCGAAGCCAATGTGCCGTAGTCGGGTGTGGGTGGCCGCACCCGGTTGCCAGCGGTGGAAGACGTGGAAAAGGGAACGGAAATGACCCGATTGCCGATCGTCCACCACGTAGAGAATTTCCGCCGGCGCCCAGTTTTTGAGCCGGTAGTCGATGGTCGCCAGATCGGTGGTCGTGTAATTGAAGCCGCCGTCGCCCTTTTGAATCAAGGCCGGGACGTCGACCCATTCCCCGTCCTTTTGCACCAGCAGAGGATCCTCCTTGGGCGGCAACTCCGGACGCCGTTCACTGAACACGGCGATGGCCCCCGCGCTTTCGCGGGCGACGCCGCTGGCGAGCAGATCGCTGACCACCCCGGCCAACTGCGGATTGTAAAAGCTTTCGCCCAGCGTGTGATCGAAGCGGACCCCGAGGCGTCCATAAACCGAGTCGAACTGCACCTTCGACAGGCGAATCATCTCCTGCCAGATGGCGAGATTGGCGGGGTCGCCCTGCTGCAGTTTGACCAGTTCATGGCGGGCGGCTTCCAAGACCGCGGGATCGGCGTCGCAGGCGGCATTCACCACCTTGTAGAGACGTTCCAGCTCGGCAATCGGGTCGGCGGCCAGGGCGGCAGGATCGAGGTGGCGTTGCCAGCCGATGATGAGTTTGCCGAACTGGGTTCCCCAATCCCCGAGATGATTGTCGGAAATCACGCGATGTCCGAGCCGGCGGAAAATGCGCTGGAGGGCGTCACCGATGCCCGTCGAACGAATGTGACCGACGTGCATCGGCTTGGCGACGTTGGGCGAGCTGAAGTCGATGACCACCGTGCGGGGAGTCGCCGTGGGCGGACAAAAAAGTTGGGCGGCGGCGGCGCTACCGAGAACGTGAGCGACTGCCGCCGGCAACAACCGGAAATTGAGAAAACCGGCGCCGGCGATTTCGACGGGAGCGCAAAGGTCCGCGACGTCCAGGCGGGCCACCACCTCGGTGGCGAGCTGACGGGGATTCAACCGGCGTTGCTTGGCCAGACCCATCAAGGCGTTGCATTGGAGGTCGCCAAAGCGGGGATCGGTGGCCGGTAGGACCTGCACCGAGGCAAGAGCGGCCGCGGTGACGTCGGGCAGGACCGCCTGCACGGCGGCCTGGACACGTTCCTGGAGGATGAGGTGGAGCATGTTGAAAATGAAAAAACGCGGAAGCTGGCTTCCGCGTGACAGGGTGAGATCGGCGGAAGCGGCGGGTCTAGCGCATGGAGGAATAACGACGGATCACTTCGTGCATCGCCGTCTTGTCGGCGGCGGTACCCAGATCCCGGGTGAATTCATCCTTCCGCAGCACTTTGGCAATGCCGGCGAGCGTGTGCAGATGCTTCTGAAACTGGCCCTGCGGCACCAGAAACAAGGTCACGAGATGGACCGGCTGGTTGTCGAGGGAATCGAAATTAACGCCCGCCTGCGAGCGTCCGAAAGCCGCCACCACCTCGGTTACCAAATCCGTGGAGGCGTGTGGGATGCCGATCCCGAAGCCGATCCCGGTCGACATCGAGGTCTCTCGTTTTTTGACGGCGGCGGTTACCGCAGCCTGCTGCTCCGGCTTGAGTTTCCCGGATTGCACAAGCATCCCGATCAACTCGTCTATGGCCTCCCAACGATTGGAGGCCCGGAGTTGCGGGATGATTTGTTCCGGGGTGAGGATGTCACCAAGTGTCATACGTGCCGAAGAGCGGGGGGTATTTGGCGGGAAGAACGTGGGGTGTTCAAGTGGATTCCGTCTGAATTCACAAGCGAAGTTTTAGCAGGCCCACCTCAAGTGCGAGCCCTTCCTGTACATTGGAGAAGAGCAAACGCTGTGTTCGCTCCCAGATTTCGAGGTTTTCGGCGGCTTCCTGAGGAGGGCGACGTTGACCGACCGTCGTCGTATCCGCGGCGAAGTCGGGAAAATTCGCCAAGTCGCCCGGCTGCCCGAGGGACGCCAGCCAGACATCGCGCAGCCACGCCTGGAGGCCGATCAGGTATTCGCCGCGCCGCAGGCGATACTCCGATTCCACCGCGGCCTTCAATTCGTCCTCCCAACGTTCCTTCTGTTCCGGTGAGGCGTCCGGATACTTTTCCAAGGGCGAGGCGGCCGCCAATGAGGTTTCCAACTCCTCCCGCAGAGCCGCCAGGGCGACGAGCAAGGTGCTGAGGAGTTGATAGCGGGGCAGGAGGCCGGCTCCGGGGCGGGCCGCTTGACGGGCGAAATCCCGCAGCCAAGCGGTCACTCCAGGGGCCAGTTTCAACCGGGCTCCCGTGCCAAAATTCAAGCGCTGACACCGCGAGAGGATCGTCTCCAACAGTCGATCCGGCTCGGTGCTTAGCAGCAGGATGATCGAACCCGCCGGGGGTTCCTCCAGCGTTTTGAGGAACGCGTTGGCGGCGGCGGTGTTCAGCCGATCCGCCCCCACAAATACCGCCACCTTGTGCGGGGCCTCGGTCGCCTTCATCGACAGCTGATGAATGACCTCGCGCGCCTGATCGACGTCGATCTGGCGCATCTTGTTTTGCGGCCGGATCCAAACGACGTCCGGGTGGCTCCGTTGGGCAATGCGCCGGCAGGTTGAACAGCGGCCGCAGGACCGGAGAGGCCGGCCATTTTCCGCCCGCTCGGGCGGCGCTTCACAATTCATCTGGCTGGCCAGGGCGAGCGCGGCTTCGGTGAGCACTTCGGCGTCGTCGCCCAGAAACAAATAGGCATGCGCCAGCCGCCCGCCCGCCAGGGAGCGGCGCAACAACTCGGCCGGGGTCGGTACGGCGGCGGCCGCCGGATCGAGGGCAAAGACGGATGGATCAAAGGAGGACACCCAGGAGACTCTTCTAGCCTGCCGGATCCCCTTCAACAACAGGTTATCGGCGGGGCGAAGTTCGGCCGCCCCAGCATTCCGACTTTGCAAAAGGCAACGGCGCCCCAGTGTGCCGGTGCATCATCATGAGTCGTTCGTTGGCTCCCACGTTTGTCCGCATCAACATGGCCCTCACCGCCGATGGCAAGGTGGCCTCGGCGGATCGCCAGATCACGACGTTCGGCAGCGCGCGCGATGCCCGGCACATGTATGAATTGCGGACGGAAGCTGATGCCATTCTGTGCGGGGCCCGGACGATTGAAGAGTCTCATTCCACTCTGGGTAACGGCGGTGACGGGTTCACCCGCCGGCGACTGCGGGCGGGGCTGTCCCGCTTTCCCCTGCGGGTGGTGGTGTCGGGTTCCGGCAGTATTTCCCCCGCGGCAGAACTCTGGGGACGCGATTACGGGCCGATCGTGGTGGTGACGACCGATCGCGCGCCGGCGCGTCGTTTGCGTTGGTTACGCGAAAACGCGGCCGCGGTGTATGTGTCCGCGACCCGGGAAATTGATTGGACGGTTTTCCTGGCGTGGTTGCGACAAGAGCACGGCGCCGCGCGGATTTTAAGCGAAGGCGGAGGCGTATTGAATGATGCCCTAATCCGGGCCGGGGTGGTCGACGAACTGCACCTGACCTGGTGTCCCTTGCTTTTGGGGGGACGGACGGCCCCCACGATGGCCGACGGTCGGGGAGTGGCGAATTTGTCGGCGGCCCGGGGATTTGAACTTTCCCGGATCCGTCGGGTCGGTGCGGAGCGGTTTCTGGTGTATCGGGCGAACGTTCTTTGAAGCCGTGCCGGGGTTGATTCCGTACGTGCCGGCAATCAAATCTTGAACGGACGTTTGCTTCCGGCGTCGGAACGGGGAACTTCCCCGCTCCCGCCAGGTGGCCCGATTCCGGGTCGGTGGCGGGCACGCCGCAGCAATTAACGCACTATGTCCAGTTCACCGGAATTCGCCTCCCAGCTCAAGGCTGCCGCCGAGCATCTCGGCCGCGTGCGCACGGAGGTGGGCAGGGTCATTGTCGGCCAGCGCGCCCTGGTCCACCGCCTCGTCGTCGGCTTGGTTGCCCGCGGCCATATCCTTCTGGAAGGATTGCCGGGCCTGGCCAAGACGGCCAGCGTGAGCGCCCTCAGCGGGGCGACCCATTGCCAGTTTGCCCGCATTCAGTTCACGCCCGACCTCCTGCCAGGCGACATTACGGGCTCGCTCATTTACGATCCCGTTCAGGGCACCTATTCCACGCGCAAAGGCCCCATCTTTTCGAATCTCGTCCTCGCGGATGAAATCAACCGGGCTCCCAGCAAGGTGCAATCCGCCCTGCTGGAGGCGATGCAGGAGCGTCAGGTGACCATTGGTGACACCACGTTCAAGTTGCCCGATCCGTTCCTCGTTTTGGCCACCCAGAATCCGATCGAGCAGGAGGGTACGTATCCGCTGCCCGAGGCGCAGATGGATCGGTTCATGTTGAAGGTGATCGTGGGCTATCCGACGGCCGAAGAGGAACTCCAGATCCTGGAACGCATGGCCACGACCAAGCCGAGTTTCTCGTTGAACTCCGTGGTGACGCCGGAGGAAATCGTCGGGTATCAATCGCTGGTTAACGGCGTGCACGTGGATCCGCTGCTGCGCGACTACATTGTGCGATTGGTATTGTCCACGCGCGACGCCGCGGCGGGCAAAGGGGTGGCGCCGGAGTTGAAGCGCTTTATCCGGATCGGTGCGAGCCCGCGGGCGACCATCAACCTGGCCCTCGCGGCCCGGGCCTGCGCGGTGATGGAAGGTCGGTCTCACGTTACGCCGGATGACGTCAAGCTGATTGCGCCGGACGTGCTGCGGCATCGCCTGTTGCTGACCTACGAAGCCGAGGCGGAGGAAGTGACGACGGAAACCCTGGTGCAGACGTTGCTGAGCCGGGTGAAGGTGCCCTGAGCCGCCGTCGACATGCTTCCCGCTGATTATCTCAAGCGACTGCGCCAGGTGGAGGTGCGGGCCCGGGTGGTGAGCGAACAGCTCATGGGCGGCCGTCTGACCAGCGTTTTCAAGGGGCGCGGGATGGATTTTGCGGATGTGCGGGAGTATGTGCCCGGGGACGACGTCCGGCGCATCGACTGGAATGTCACGGCCCGCCTGCGCAAGCCGTACATCAAGCGCCACATCGAGGAGCGGGAGTTGGTGGTAATGCTCCTGGTGGACGTTTCGGCCAGTGGACACTTCGGAACTGTGGACGGTCCCGAAGCCCAAGCCGCCACCAAGCGCGAATTGGGCGCGGTGCTGGCGGGAGCCTTGGCGTTCAGTGCCGTACGGGAAGGGGATCGGGTGGGGTTGATCACTTTTACCGACCGGGTGGAGCGTTACGTCCCACCGCGCAAGACGCGTTCGCACGTCACGCGCTTGCTGCACGAACTGCTCTTCAGCGAAATCAAGTCGCGGGGCACTTCCCTGACGGCTCCGTTGAATTTCCTGAACAATCTGTTCCACCGGCCGGCGTTGGTGTTTGTCATCTCGGATTTTCACGATGCCGATGAGGCGAAGTGGACCCAGGCCTTGAAGGCCACCAATCAGCGCCATGAGGTCGTGGCGCTGCGCCTGTTGGATCCGCGGGAAGCCCAATTGCCGGATGTGGGCGTGGTCCTGGTGCAGGATGCCGAGACCGGGGAAGTGCGGGAAATGGATACGAGTGATCCGCAGATTCGGGCGGCGTATGCGCAGGCTGCCGAAGATCGTTCGACGAAACTGCGGGCGGTTTGCCGGGCGGGCGGGATCCCGGATTTGACGGTGCGCCTGGACGAAGCGTGGCCGCAGCGCGTGCAGCGTTTTCTCGACGCGGCTGCCCGGAGGCGGGTGGCGTGAGGCAAATCGCGTGAACCGAACCAATATCATCGACGACCTGACACTGGTCGCCCTTCCGGAATGGTGGCAGAACCCTTGGCTCTGGCTGGTGGGTGTTTTGGTGCTGGCCGTTGGTGGGTGGTGGCTGGCCCGCTGGCTGGGTCGGGCGCGACCGGTGGTTCCACCGGCCTATGCCGGGGCGCACCCGCCCATACCTGGGGCCGAGGCCTTGCGTCGGTTGCGGGAGCTCAAAGCGCGCCTGCCGGAGATGAAGGACTATGATCTGGCGATCGAGGCGAGCGATATCCTGCGGGCGTTCATCGAAGGCCAGCATCAATTGCCCATTCGCTACCAGACCACCCGGGAGTTTCTGGAGGACGCGGCCGGAAGTCCTCAGATCAACGGAGGGCAAAGGGAGACTTTGGCGCAATTCCTCAGGTTTTGCGATTTGAGTAAATTTGCCCGCCAACCCGTTACGGTGGAGGAAATGCACCAAACGGTGGATACCGCCATTCAGTTCATCCAAAGCTCCACCGCGGGACCATCGGGAGGTGCGGCATGAGTCTTCCCGGTAACGTGGCGTTCCTCTATCCGTGGGTGTTGCTGGGCCTTTTGGCGTTACCGGCCTTGGCCTGGTGGTTTGGACGCCGTCGGCCGATGCCGTCGATTACCGTGCCCACTTTGGTGGGCCTGGGTCCTTTGCCGCCCGGACCCCGGCGCCAACGGGGTGCGGCCCGTTGGGTTCTGGCCCTCTTGCCGCTGGCCTTGATTCTGATTGCATTGGCGCGTCCCCGGATTCCGCGCGGGGAATCGCCGGATCCCAGCAAAGGCATCGATATCATGCTGACCCTCGACTTCAGTCGCTCCATGGCGGAGGAGGATTTTCGACTGGATCACCGGCGGGTGAGTCGTCGTACGGCGCTGGAAACGGTCACCACCAAGTTCATCGCGGGCCGGCCCAATGACCGAATCGGGATCGTGTGCTTTGCCCGGACGCCGTTTTTGGTCAGCCCGCTGACGCTGGATCACAACTACGCGCTGACGGCGCTGCGCGAGACTGAATTGGCCACGGGCACGGGCATCGGCTGGGCGCTATTGGCCAGCGCGAACTTCCTCAAAAAGGATTCGGATCGCAGCCGGGTTCTGATTTTGATCACGGACGGCGAAAATTCCGCGGGTCCGCGGCCCAACGATCCGGGAGTGGTCAATGCCGCCATCCGCGCGCACATCAAGATCTATACAGTCCTCATCGGACCGGAAACCGTGCCGCCTTCCGCAGCGGCCAATCACGATCTCAGCAAGGCGGCGCGGGCGACCGGTGGACAATTCTTTCAAGCGCGCGATTCCCACACGCTGGACGGCATTTACCGGCAGATCGACGTTCTGGAAAAGCGCGAGCTGGTGCAGAAGCGCTTTGTGCAATGGCGCGAGCTGTACGCGTGGTTCGTGGTTCCGGCCCTGGTGTTGTTCCTCGTCCAGGTTGTGGGAATGACGGTCCGCCGACGGATTCCCTGAAGGCTCGAAGAAGGTTGCCAGCGGTAGCCTCGGGTCGTGCCGCCCCACGGTCGAACCCAGCACCGACGGGCTACGGCGACAGCGCTTTTTTCAGGTGTGGCGCGAGGCGCTTGGTGAACTCGATCGAGTCTGCGTTCGAGAGATGCGACCATTCCGGGCACTCGAATCCAGCCAATTCCGGGAAATCTTCGAAGTAAATCCCCGGCGCGCCGCTCTCCGCCAGAAGGCGTGTCCACGGTCCCTGCCGGGGCGTGGCTTGGTCTTCGATTTTCTTCACTTCACCGGACACGGGGAAGCGCACGAAGACCACCTTGCCGCCACGGGCGCGGATCGCCTTGACCGCCGCCGCTGCGTCCTTGAAGCGGGCTTCAACAGCCTGTTTCACGCCCGCAAGAAAGGCCTCCCGGGGCACGAAGCTTGGAGGCGGGGGCGGGGTGAACAGGGGCAGCCAACCCAGCTTCACCCGGTTCTGCAGCGGTCCCGGCTGGGCGCAGGGTTCAAACATGCGGGGGCGTCGTTCCCGGTCCGCCGTGCTGAAATAGGGAGGAAGCGGGGGCGGGGCCAGCGCTCCTGGACGGTTAGGGATGGGCAGCCGCTTCAAGAGCTGGCCGAGCGTCAGATCGTCCTGCTTAAGAAAGGCTAAACGCTCTTCGAGCAGCATGACCAACTGATGACCGGACCGCTGAGCCAGTGTCCGCGTCCGATACTTCTTCAGGGCATCCTCGGCATTTGCGATCAAGGGGCCGCCGGGAGCGAAAAACATCAAGGGCACGACACTGCAGATCACGGTGCCGCGGAATTGCGGGTCGGCCGCCAGATTCGCCAGGACCGGATAGGCGCAGCTGCCGGCAATGGCGAGCTGAATGGGGCGTTGCCCCAGACCCTTTTCCAATTGATCCAAATCCACGTCAAAAAGCGGTCGCGAATCGCCGATGATGACCAGCGAATCCGGGCGCACCGCTTCGCGCCGTTCCGCCCAGAGATCCGGCGTGTCGTTGAGCGTCGGGCCGTAGCCGAGGCTGCGACAATACAGCTCCCACGCGACGACCGCCGCGGGCGTCAACGCGACGGCGATTCCGGCCAGCCGGTTCCAGGGCTGGGCCGGTATGGTTCGTTCAAAACTGGAAATAGATGAAGGCATTGCCATTCCCTTGGATGAGGATGATTGCGCCGGCGAGGAAGGTCCAACCGGCGGCCATCAGCCAGCGGGGTAGTCGCACCACCATCGCTTCAATCGAAGTGGAGCGCAGGACCCAGTGAGAAAGGAGCAGTCCAGCCGTTACCAGGGCGACCTGGAGAATTTCCCGGGTGGAGAGAATTGCATCGCCGCGGGGAAAAGAACCCACCATGGCTCCGATCAGTCGCAGGGCGGTGTTAAAATCGGTGGCGCGGAAAAACACCCACGCAAAACAGACCACAACGTAGGTCGCGAGCCCGAATAGCAGCTGGGCGGCCGTCGATTGCGTCCATTTAGCTTCGTGGAAGAGGGATCGCAGCACCCGTTCCGCCACCAGGCAGACGCCGTGGATCAATCCCCAGACCACAAAGGTCCAAGCCGCTCCGTGCCAGAGGCCGCCGACGAACATTACGATCATCAGGTTGATGGCCGCCCGTACGGGTCCGGAGCGATTACCCCCGAGGGGGATGTAGGGATAGTCCCGGAGGAAGGTGGAGAGCGAAAAATGCCACCGACGCCAGAAGTCCGAGAAGCCCACGGCGGCGTAGGGAAACCGGAAATTATCCTTCAGGCTGAAGCCCAGGCAAAGCGCCGCACCGATGGCGCAGGTCGAATAGCCGGCGAAATCGAAGAAGATCTGTCCCGCGAAGGCCAGGACGCCGGACCAGGCATCCAGGGTCTGAATCGGGCCCCCGTGACCGAAGACCGTATCCACGGAGCTGGAGAGCAGGGCGTCCGCCAGGACGACCTTTTCAAACATGCCGAACGTCAGGAGGAAAAGGCCCCAGTAAAACCGATTCCGCACGGGCACGGGCGGAGCCACACATTGCGGGAGAAAATCCGCCGCGCGCACAATGGGGCCGGCCACCAGCTGGGGAAAAAACGAGACGGCGAGGACGAAATCCCGCAACGACTTGGTCGGCTGCGTTTCGCCGCGGTAAACGTCCAGCGTGTAGGACAGGGAATGAAAGGTGTAGAAGGAGATGCCGATGGGCAGAAAGACATCCAGGTGGGGCGGTTGGTATTGGACGCCCACGCGGGCCACCAGCCACTGGAAATTCTCGAGCAGAAAGTTCCCGTATTTAAAGAATCCCAGCATGCTGAGGTTCACCGCCACGCTGGCGATCAACCAACCCCGCCGCGTGCGGGGCGTGGACGCTTGGGCGATCTGCGCCCCCAGCACGAAATCCAGGGCGGTGGTCGCGAACAACAACAGCGCGAAGGGCGGATTCCAAGCTCCGTAAAAAATATAGCTGGCGACCAACAGCAGGTTCTTGCGGGCGTTCCAGAAGGTGAGACTCCAGTAGCCGGCCAGAACCAGGGTGAAGAAGACGACAAACGTCAGCGAATTGAAAAGTATCGGTAGGAGCGATTCTTTTGGGAAGGGTGCGCAATTTCCACAGGCCGAGGTCGCCGGTGATGCCCGGGTGCTTAAGAACTCGAACCAAGGATTCGCTGACGGTTACACCACGCCGTTTTTTCGGAACCAAGCGAGCATTTGTTTCCAGCCGTCTTTCGCGGCTTCGGCACGATAGCTCGGGCGATAGTCTGCGTGAAAAGCGTGGGGCATTCCGGGGTAGACGTGGATCCGGGATTGCTTGTCCTTGCCGGCGGCGGCGAGGGCGGCGTTCAGTTTGTCGATGGCCGCCTGCGGAATGCCCTGGTCGGCCCCGCCGTAAAGCCCCAATACGGGGCCATTGAGTTGGGCCGCGACGTCCGCCGGCGTCAGGGGCATCGCGGGCGGGGCGGCGTTGAGACCACCGTACCAGGCCACCCCGGCTTTGATTCCCGCGTGGTGCGCCGTGTACATCCAGGTGGTGCGCCCACCCCGGCAGAAGCCGGTTATACCGAGCCGTTTAATGTCGGCCTTGGCCTGTTTGCCGGCCCACTCGACGGTCGAGTCCAGATCGGCAAAGCATTGCTCATCGCTCAACTTGTTGGCCCCACCGATGACGTCCTTGATCTCCGTCAGTTTGGTAAGATCCCCAATCCGGGAATAGGGTTCGGTGACGATGGCGAAGTAACCTTCCAGAGCGAGGCGGCGGGCCACGTCCTTGATGTGTTCGTGCGCTCCCCAGATCTCCGGGATTACGAGCACGGTGGCATATTTGCCGGCCTTTTTTGGCGCGGCGAAATAGAGGGGCAGGGACGCCTGGTCCTTGCCGGGAATCTTGAGATCGCCGGTGTCGAGGCCGTCGGCGGGGGTGACAATCAATTGTTGGGCCTGAATCGGACCCGCAGAAAGCGCCATGCCGGCGACCGCGGTGGTCACGAGAAAATCCCGGCGCGAACGCACGGTCAGCGGGTTCAGGCTTTGGTAGTGCGGATCCTGTGTGGGCGGCTTGTTCATAGTGTGGTGACCCGGCCAAGTTGCGGAAGGCAGCGTCAGCCGGGAATAAATTCCGTTCAGTCTAGGCGGCAGGATATCAGAGGATTGAAGGGGTTAAAGGGCATTTCGGCGGGTCTCCTCCGGCGCCGCGGCAGGTGATCGCGGCGCGGCGGATTATTACGGGCGTTGCCTCCCGGCGTTTCCGTCCCAGTGTGGGTCCGTGTTCGGATGAAACTGGCGCGCGTGCTTTTGATGCTGGGTCTGGGATGCCTCCTGGTCCGGGCCCTGGGTGCTGAAGGCGTGCTCCCGCCGGCGGGCTCACCGCCGTCTCCCGATGAGGTCTTGTTCAATGGGCCGATGCTGCATTTTGTCCTGACGGTGCCCCCGCAGGACCTCGCGATTTTGTCCGAAAATCGGGGCCGGGAAGCCGGGCAGGAATCGGCCCACGGCACGGTGGTGGTTGGTTCGAATATCTTTAACGAAGTCCGACTGCAGTTGAAGGGATCCGGTAGTTTTCGCGGACTCGGGTACCGTCCTTCGTGGACCCTGAAGTTCAAAAACTCGGCGCCCTGTTTTGGGCTTACCAAGCTGCATCTAAATAATTCCGTCCACGATCCGGCCCGGTTGAATGAAATGCTGGGCGGCGAGTTGCACCGACAGGCGGGCGTACCCTCACCACGGGCGACGCCGGTACGTGTCACGTTCAATGGACGGGATCTCGGGGTTTATGTCTTAAAGGAAGGCTTTGATCAACGCTTTCTGGCCCGGCATTTTCCGGATCCGTCCGGCAATCTTTATGATCCCTCCTGGGGGGAGGATATTAATGCGCGGTTGGAGATCGATTCCGGGCCCGACCGGCGCCCACGGCCGGGAGGGGCGGTTGCGGGTACGGCGGCGGAAGCGCCCCAAACAGACCGCGAACAATTACGGGCGGCCACCCTTGTCCCGGTGGAACAGCGCCTGGCGGCATTGTCCTCGCGGTTGGATATGGATCGTTTTCTCACCACCATGGCCCTGCAACTCCTGACCGATGACTGGGATGGATATGTGCGGCATCGCAACAACTTCCGGCTTTACCATGATCCCGCGACGGATCGCATGGTGTTTCTGCCGCATGGCATGGATCATCTCTTTAGCGCGCCGCGTAGCCGGCTGTATTGGCCGGAGATCACCGGAATTGTGGCAGCCAAGTTGATGGCCGTGCCGGGGATATCCGATCGCCTGCGCGGGCGGATGGAGGAACTGGGTCGGACGGTATTTGCGGAGACCAATGTACTGGCGCTGGTGGATCGCACGGAAGCTCGCTTGCTCTCCGGTTTGGCGGGGCGGCCGGAGCGGGAGCGGGAATTCTATCGAAATCAGGGAGCCTTGCTGCGTGAAAGGATCCGCGAGCGGATCGCCTGGTGTCGTTCGGAGCCACCGACGTCCTCCAAAGCGCCCTTCGCCGGGACGGCTATACTGGCGGACTGGAAACCGTGGGCGGAAGTTCCGGATACCGATTTGGAAAAGCGGGTTCGCCCCGACGGCCAGGCGGTACTCTTCATCGCGGCCCATTCTCCGGCCACTTGTGCCTCCTGGCGTACTCGCCTGCGCCTGCCCGCAGGAAACTATCGTTTCGAAGGAGAGGTGGCGACCCGCGGCGTCCGGTTGGTGCCCGAGGCGCGGGATCCCGGGGTGGGATTGCGAGTAGTGCCGGCTCGGCGTGGTATCGGACTATCCGGAACGGTGGGCGACACCCCGATGTCCCATGATTTTCGTGTGGATCACGCGACCGAAGTCGTATTCGTGGCGGAACTCAGCGGCCACGCCGGGAGCGTCGAATTCCTCCGGGACTCCTTACGGGTCGTGCGATTGGCGGACCCGTGAACCCAGCACCGCGGGATCGAAATCGTCGCGCGCCGGTTAGGCGGCGCCCCGGGTGGTGGCGTCGTCGGTGACGGCCTCGCGGATCAACTGCCGGAATTTCGGAATTCCTTCGTCAAAGGCGGCCGAAATCGGCAGGATGGTGACCTTCCGCACTTTCCGCTTGAACGATTTGAGGTTCGCCTCGGCGGCGGGTTCATCCATTTTGTTGGCCACCACCAGGCGCGGCTTGTCCAGCAGGGCGGGATCGTAGAGTTCCAGTTCCTTCAGCAGACCTTGATAGTCGTCCCATGGGTGCCGGCCATCGGTGCCCGCCATATCCAGGAGGAAAACGAGTACCCGGCACCGGCGGATGTGCCGCAAAAAGGCGTGCCCCAAGCCGACATTTTGATGGGCGCCGTCGATCAACCCGGGTACGTCGCAGACGGTCAGGCGAAACCAATCGTCGTATTCCACGATGCCAATCTGCGGGGTCAGCGTGGTGAAGGGGTAGGGGGCGATCTTGGGGCGGGCCTTCGAAATGGCGGTGAGGAGCGTCGACTTTCCGGCGTTGGGATACCCCACGAGTCCGACTTGGGCGACGATGCGGAGTTCGAAGAGGTATTCCCCTTCGATACCGGTTTCCCCTGGTTGGGCGAAGCGGGGCGTTTGGTTCCGGGAGGTGGCAAAATTGCGGTTTCCCAACCCGCCACGGCCGCCCTTGCACAGGACAAACCGTTGACCGTTTTCCGTCAGATCGCAGATCAGTTCCTTCGGCACCTCGAAAGAATCCTTTTTCGTGGTATCCTCGTCTTCCGACCCCAAATCCAATTCCATGGCGCGGAGTCCGGCGAAATTACGGATAACCGGTCGCCCGGCTGCAGCGGTGCCGATCCGGGCCGGCCCGGAGTCTTCCTCTGCCTCGGGATCGGTCTCGGAGTCCTCGTCGTCGTCTCCCTCGCCCCGGGCGGTGACGCCCGGAGGGAGCGGGGCGGTGTCGCGGAGGCGCCAGACGATGGTTCCGCAGGGAACCTTGATGATGAGATCCTTGCCGGCTTTACCGTCTTTGCCTTTGCTCATGCCCTGCCCGCCGTTTTCGGCGATCAACCGGGGCTGGAAGTACTGCCCGATGAGATTGTTCAGATCGTGATCGGCTTCCAGAATGACATCGCCTCCCAGTCCACCGTTGCCTCCGGCGGGGCCCCCTTTGGGGCGATAGGCTTCGCGCAGGAATGAAACGCAGCCTTTGCCGCCGTGACCGGCCTTGGCGTATACCTTGATCTCGTCGATGAACATGAATGGAAAGGTGGAGGACTGGGGAGAAAACAAAAGGGCGAGGCAACGTGCCTCGCCCTGAGGGATGAAAAAGTGCGGGCGGAATCAGTTGGCAGCAATGGCCTCGGGCACGATGGCCACGCGGCGCGCATCGCGGTCGAATTTGACCCGTCCATCCTTGAGGGCGAACAGGGTCCAATCGCGGCCGACACCCACGTTGGCGCCGGCGGTGAATTTGGAACCGCGCTGGCGGACGATGATGCTGCCGGCGGTGATGAGTTCACTGCCGAACGCTTTCACGCCGAGCCGCTTGCTGACGCTGTCGCGGCCGTTGCGCGAACTGCCTTGTCCTTTTTTATGAGCCATAAACGAAGTGTTTTGTTATAAAATGTTTCCGGAGGGCGGGCACGCGCCGGATCAGGCGGTGATTTCCTTGACCTGAATCACGGTCAGATTCTGGCGGTGACCCACCTTGCGATGGTAGCCCTTGCGGCGCTTCATCTTGAAGGCGACGACCTTGGGGCCGCGGTGGTGTTCGATCACGTCGGCGACGACGCGCGCACCGGGCACGTGAGGCGCACCCACGGTGACTTTGCCGTCCGTGCAGACAAGCAAGATACGATCGAGAGTGACGGGCTGACCGGCGGCGACGTCGAGACGTTCGACGGCGAGCTTGGTGCCAGCAACTACGCGGTATTGTTTACCGCCGGTTTCAAGGACTGCGTACATAGTATCTTTCGAAAAAGAGGGCGGAAATAGGCAGACTGTACTGAAGTGTCAAACCGAATCGGGAGATAAGCGATGGATTCAGGAGGCGTCGCTTGTCCCGGAGCGGGATGCCCAGATGCCGCGCGGCCGCTTGCCTTAGCGGAAAACGGGGGGCAGGGGAACTCAAAAGGGACCCGGGGCACTCCTCCCTTGGATTTTCACCGATCTTCACCAATGCTGCGCCGATGCGTTCGATGACGGGTTATGGGCGGGGCGATCAAGCGGGCGATGGCTGCCGGCTGGAAGTGGAATTGAAGGCGGTGAACCGTAAGCAGGCGGAGATCCAGCTCAGTCTGCCGCGGGAACTGGAATCCCTGGAAGGACCCGTGCGGGATGTGTTGGCGGGCGCGATCACCCGTGGCCGGGTGGAGGCTCGGGTAAACCTCACGCTGCCACCCGGAGTGGGGGCAGCCCGGATTAATTCGGCGGTGGTTCGCTCCTATCTGGCGGAGATGCAGCAGCTGTCCCCGACGCTGACGGGGCCGATCTCGCCGGTTTCCTGGGATGGGTTGTTGCGGCTGCCCGGAGTTTTGGAGGTGCCGACCGCCGAATCCCAATCCGAGCGCTGTTGGCCGCTGCTGGAAGCCGCCCTGCGGGGTGCGGTGGAGCAATTGAATCAGATGCGCTGTCGCGAGGGCGCGGCGCTGGCGGCGGATTTGACCCAGCGGATTGCCCTCATGCAGGGGGCCTTGGTCCGGATTGCAACGCAGGCTCCGGGAGTCCTGACCCGCTATCGCGCCACCCTGTTGCAGCGGGTGCAGGCGGCAGGGGTGCCGGGGGTGACGGCCGACGATGAGCGCCTGCTCAAGGAAATCGTCCTGTTTGCCGATCGCTGCGATGTCGCCGAGGAAATCTCCCGATTGACCAGCCACTTTACCCAGTTCGGCGACTGCGTCCGGGCACGCGACGCGGTCGGCCGGAAACTGGATTTCCTGGCCCAGGAGATGAATCGCGAGATTAACACGATCGGTTCCAAGGCCAATGATGCGGCCATTGCGATCGAAGTAGTGACACTTAAAACGGAGCTGGAGCGATTTCGCGAGCAGGCGCAGAACGTGGAGTGAAGCTGGTTTCCGTGGTTTTTTCCGGCGTCCGGCGAGCCATCGCATTTTCTTTTCGTCATTCTTCGGCCATCTTCTCAACATGCCACTCCTCATCAACCTCCAGTTGCTGCGTCAAAAGGCGCAACAGGTCACCGGCGAACTGCCGGTCGCCGAGTTCGCGGAAGGTTTCCAGGACGACCTGGTGCGCTTCGTGGCGCCGCTCCATCACGACCTCGAAATTCGCTACGAAGGCGAAGAATTATTTATTCGTGGTCTCCTGAAAACCGAGCTGGAGTGCAACTGCTCGCGGTGCCTGAAAACGTTTCGGCTGCGGCTGGAGTTGCCGGATTTCGCTGTTCTCGCTCCGCTGCAGGGCGAGGAAGCCGTGCCGATCGAGGGTGATTTCGCGAACTTGACGTCGCTGCTCCGGGAAGACAGCTTGCTAGCCTTGCCAACGGCTCCGTTGTGCAAGCCTGACTGTCGCGGACTGGCGGTGAAGGCCCCGGCCCGCGATTCGCGTTCCCGGGACCTGAGTCCTGCCGGGCCGGCAGATGGGAAGTCCCCTTGGGACGCACTGGAGCAGCTGAAGTTAAAGTAAACGATACACGCTACAATTTATGGGTCTGCCAAAACGAAAGCCGTCGCACAGCCGCCAACGCATGCGCCGCGCTTACAACTCCGTCCTGACACTGCCGCAACTCACCACCTGTCCGCAGTGCGCGTCGCCGGCATTGCCGCACCGGGTGTGCCCGGCCTGTGGTTACTATAACGGCCGCCAGGTGATCGCCGTTAAGAACGTCGCGTAATCGCTCGCAATCGCGCCGTCCCGTGAGTTAACCTCCGGCCGGCGCGCTTTCATTTCCATGCGCCTCGCGGTCGACGTCATGGGCGGCGACCATGGCCCGGAGGAGTTGCTCCAGGGCGTAAAACTTGGCCTCGCCGCCGAGCCGGGCATTCAACGCTGCTACATCGTAGGCCGCGAAAGCGATCTCGTGCCCTTGCGCGTCAAACTGGGGCTGGATGATCCGCGTCTCGAATTCCGTCCGGCGTCCGAAATCATCACCATGGAGGATGATCCGGCGTTGGGCGTGCGTCGAAAGAAGGATTCTTCGGTCCTTCGGGCCATCGAACTGGTGCGGGACGGCCTGGCGGACGTGGTGATCTCCCCGGGCAACACCGGGGGCTTGCTGGCCGGAGCCACGTTTCGTTTGGGGCGTCTGGAGGGAGTCAAGCGGCCTGCCTTGGCTTGCATTATGCCCAACCGCAAAGGGGCTTGGGTGTTGCTCGATGGTGGGGCGAATCCTGGTTGTACCCCGGAGATGCTGCTCCAGTTCGCGGTCATGGGCTCCACCTACGCCGGGGCCATGCTGGATTTGAAAAATCCCCGCGTGGGTGTGCTGGCCAACGGTAGCGAGGAAACCAAAGGCACTGAGTTGACCCGTTCCACCTTGGCGCTGCTCCGGCGCACCACCCTCAATTGCCAGGGGTACTGCGAGGGTTATGAGCTGTTCCTGGACGGCGTGGATGTCTGCGTCTGTGACGGATTTGTCGGCAATATCGTGCTCAAGACTTCGGAAAGTCTCGGCAAGGCCATCGGCTACATGTTGCGCGAGGAGCTCAAAGCGAATCCGCTCCGCCTGCTGGGCGCACTTTTGGCCAAGGGAGGTTTGGATCGAATCAAGCAGCGGATGAATCCCGAGGCCTACGGCGGGGCGCCCCTGTTGGGTCTCAATGGCTACGTGATCAAGATTCACGGCGGGGCCAAACGTACGGCGCTGCGCTGGGCGATGCACCAGGCCCAGCGGGTCGCCCACCTGCGTCTGAACGATACCATGACCCAGGCCATTGCCGCGGCCTCCCTGGCCACTGTCGTGACACCGACTGTCGCGCCTCAATTACCCGGTGACGGGGACGCGGCCTCCGCCAAGGTTCCAGCCTGACTTTTCACCATGCCGACGCCCCTTCATCCTCGTACCAGTCGGCCGCATCTGCGGAGTGTGTCCATCACCGGAGTGGGTTCGTACGTTCCGGCCCGGGTACTCACCAATGCCGATTTGGAGAAGATGGTGGACACCACGGACGAATGGATCACCAGCCGCACCGGGATCCGGGAACGACGGATGGCGGCACCGGACGAAGCGACCTCGGATCTCGCAGTGGCCGCCGCCCGTCGGGCGCTGACCGCGGCCGGATTGACCGCTGCCGACGTGGATCTGATCATTGTCGCGACCATTACGCCCGACATGATGTTCCCCAGCACCGCGTGTCTCGTGCAGCAAAAGCTCGGGGCACAGCGTGCCGCTGCGTTTGACATCGAGGCCGCCTGTTCGGGTTTTGTCTACGCGCTCGACATCGGTGCGCATTTTGTTCAATCCCACACGTACAACACCGTGCTGGTGATCGGCGCCGAGAAAATGAGTTCAGTGGTCGACTGGCAGGATCGCAATACCTGCGTCCTGTTCGGCGATGGGGCCGGGGCGGCGGTCCTGCAAAACCGGCCCAGCGCGCACGGCTTGCTCACCACGTGCCTGGGCTCGGATGGCGGCAAGGCGAGTCTGTTGGAACTTCCCGCGGGAGGCAGTGCTCAGCCCACCAGCGCCGTCACCGTGGCCAGCCGATTGCACTACCTGCGCATGGATGGCAAGGAGACCTTCAAAAATGCCGTGAATGCCATGGTGGGTGCGGCCACGGTGGCCTTGGAGAAGTGTGGCCTGACCGTCGACCGCATCCGCTGCATCATCCCGCATCAGGCGAACCTACGCATCCTTTCCGCCGTGGCGGAGCGCTTGGGGGCGACCGAGGAACAGGTCTTCGTCAACGTGGATCGTTACGGCAATACCAGCGCGGCCAGTGTGGCCATTGCGCTGGACGAAGCCGTGCAGCAGGGGCGGATTCAGCGGGGAGATCTGGTTTTGCTGGTGGTCTTCGGTGCCGGATTGACCTGGGGCGCGGCGGTAATTGAGTGGTGATCCCGGGTTCACGGCGGACGGTGAAAAAAACGCCAAACAAGACGTCTCCACCGTTGACGTCCTAGTGGAATTGGGCGGAGTGTTCGTCCGTGAATCCCACTTCGAAAAAGGAACCCGCGGCTGCCGCTGGCGCTGCCGGTTCGAACTCCGGTCCCGTTTCAACGCGTCGTGATTTCCTTAAATCCACCGCCACCATCACGGCGGCAGGGGCCTTGGCGGGCGTCACGTTGCCCCACGTTTTTGCCGCTGAAGATAACACCATCCGAATCGCCCTCGTGGGTGCCGGCGGCCGTGGCTCCGGTGCGGCGAAGAACGCGCTGAGCGTGGAAAACGCGCCGACCCGTCTGGTCGCGATGGCGGACGTCTTCGAGAACAAGCTCAAGGCGAGCTATGAAGGGTTGAAGAACAATGAGGAGGTCAGTTCGCGCGTGGACGTGTCGGATGAACACAAATTCCTCGGTTTCAATGCGGCTGCCGAAGCCATGTCCGTGCTGCGCCCGGGCGACATTGTCATCCTGACCACTCCGCCCGCCTTCCGCTGGGCCCATTTCACGCTGGCCATCGAAAAGGGTCTCAACGTGTTCATGGAAAAACCCGTTTGTGTGGATGGCCCCGCCGGCCGCAAGATGCTCGCGCTGGCCGAAAAGGCTTCCGCCAAGAACCTCAAGGTCGGGGTCGGTCTTATGATCCGGCACTGCAAGGTGCGCCAGGATTTGTTCAACAAGATCCAGGACGGAGCGATCGGCGACATCGTCATGATGCGGGGCTACCGCATGCACGGACCGGTCGCCTCGGCGTTCTCCAAGGCGCCTCCGGAAGGTAGTGACGAATTGCTTTATCAGATCAACCGCTTTCACAGCTTCATCTGGGCGAGCGGCGGCTGCTTCAGCGATTACTACATCCACAACATCGATGAGTGCTGCTGGATGAAAAACAGCTGGCCCGTGAAGGCTCAGGCCAGCGGTGGTCGGAACTACCGCGGTGATTACGTCGACCAGAACTTCGACAGCTACTCCGTCGAATACAGCTTCGACGACGGTGCCAAGTTGATGTTCTACGGGCGGACCATGGCGGGTTGCAAGGATGAGTTCGCCAGCTACGCGCACGGCACCAAGGGGCTGGCGGTCATTTCTTCCGACGGTCACTGGCCGTCCAAGGCCCGCATTTACAAGGCGCAGAAGATGGCGAACTCCGAGATCGTCTGGCGCGCGCCGAAGGAAGAGGGTCCGGATATGGATCCGTACCAGGTGGAATGGCATGACCTTGTCGAAGCGATCCGCCGTGATCGTCCCTACAACGAGGTGCCGCGCGGTGTGGCCGCGAGCTTGACGGCGGCGATGGGCCGGATGGCCGCGCACACGGGCCAGGAAGTCACCTACGATCAAATGCTCAACCACGAGCACGAACTCGCCCCGGGCGTGGATAAATTCAAGGCGGGATCGCCCGCGCCCCTGCAGCGTGGACCCGATGGCAAGTATCCCATCCCGCAGCCGGGCATCGTCAAGAATCGCGAGTACGCCTCCTGATTCCGGCGACGCGAGTTCCCCTGTGGAACCGTCGAATGTGCCGGCCTCCTCCGGGAGGCCGGCCTCTTTTTTTAGGCCGCCGCCACCGTGGCCCTGCGCGGGATATTTGGTTGCGGCGTGATCAAGCCAATCGAGGGGGCGAATTTTGTGCTTAAATGGTTCCAGTTTAGGTAAATAATGGCAATTGGCCCGAAACTGGCTTTCCGTTTGGGCAGATCTGCGGCACCCATTCCGGGTTAGGTGTGAAACGATTCGTCTATAACTGTCTCTTTAACGTCGGCTTCTACGCCGTCGCGCCCTTCTATTTTTTCAAGATGGCGCGGCGGGGCGACTGGAAACGGGGTTTTGGCCAACGCTTTGGTCACTACGAAACGGGTCTGAAACACTCGTTGACCAATCGCGATGTCGTGTGGCTGCACGCAGTGAGTGTGGGCGAGGTCAACCTGGTGCTGGGCTTGATTGGCGCCCTCGAGAAGCGCCTGCCCAATCACAAATTTGTGGTTTCCACGACCACCTCCACGGGCATGGCGGTCCTGCGGCAGCGGCTGCCCGATCGCGTGAGTCGCATCTACTATCCCATTGATCGTCGTAAACATGTCCAGCGGGCCATGGGGACGATCCATCCCGAGGCCGTGGTCCTGGTCGAGGCGGAGTTGTGGCCCAATTTCCTGTGGTCCCTCCAACGCCGCAATGTTCCGTACTTCCTCGTTAACGCTCGGATCAGCGACCGATCCGCCCGGGGATATCGTCGCTTCGGGTTCCTCTTTCGGCAGCTTTTTGCCGGGTTTTCCGGCGTAACCGCGCAGAACGAGGCGGACGCGCAACGCCTCCGCGACCTGGGGGTGCCCGCCGACGTCATCCATGTTGTGGGTTCGCTGAAGTTTGATGCGGCCAAACTGGCGACGCCGAAGCGGCTCGACGTTCCCGGATTGCTGGGGCAATTGGGTGTGGGCACCGACAGTCTGGTTCTGGTGGGTGGCAGCACCCATTCGGGCGAGGAAGAGATCCTGGCGGAGATGCTGCCCCGGTTGCGTCGTCACTTTCCCAAGCTCTTTCTGGTGCTGGTGCCCCGGCATCATGAGCGTGGTCGCGCGGTGGGTGATGAATTGAAGCGGTGCGGGGTGCCTTTTGCGTACCGGACCGAAATCACGGCAGATACCCGACGCGAGCCGGGATCGGTGGAGTGCCTGTTGGTGAACACCACCGGCGAGTTGCTGGCCTTTTACGAGCGGGCCGATGTGGTCTTTGTCGGGAAATCGCTTACCGCCGAAGGTGGACAGAATCCCATCGAGCCGGCGGCGCTGGGCAAGGCCGTGGTATTTGGACCGCACATGGAGAATTTTCCGCAGGTCGTGCCCCAATTTCTGGAAGCGGGTGGAGCGATCCAAGTCGCCGATGCTCCGGCGCTGGAGCGTGCGCTGGAGGACCTGCTGGCCCATCCGGAACGTCGCGCGGCGGTGGGCGAACGTGGGTTGGCGGTGGTCCAGAAGAATGCGGGTTCCCTGGAGGAGACGGCCGATATGATCGCCCGTCGCGTTAAAGTGCGCTGAAAGCCGGTGCGACGGCGGCATTGCCCCGCACCGGCCGGTAAGGTGCGGCTACAGCAGGGTGCGCTGCCGCACTTCCGCATCGATTTCCGCCGAAAAACTGCTCCGATTTGCCCGGCGGCGTTCGGTGATGTGCTTGTCCGTCGACGGGTCGAATTTGACCGGGTAGTCGCCGTTGTAACACGCCAGACAGAAGGCGCTCTTGGGTTGCCCCGTGGCCGCCACCATGCCGTCTTCGCTCAGGTAGCCCAAGGAGTCCGCATTCAGGTACTTGCGAATCTCGTCGTGCGTGTGATTCGCCGCCATGAGCTTGGAGCGCTCCGGAAAGTCGATTCCGTAAACGCAGGGATTCAGATGCGGCGGACAGGAAATCAGAACGTGGACCTCCTTGGCCCCGGCTTCCTTGAGGCTGGTCACGCGGGCCTTGCTGGTCGTGCCGCGGACGATGGAATCGTCGACGATCACCACCCGTTTGCCCCGGACGAGATCGGCGATGAGGTTCAATTTTACCCGTACGGCGAAGTCGCGGATAAACTGGCTGGGCTGGAGGAAACTCCGGCCGACGTAGTGATTGCGCACAAACGCCATTTCGTAAGGGATGCCGCTCTCCATGGAGTAGCCGAGCGCGGCGCAGTTGCCCGAGTCGGGTACCGGCACCACTACGTCGGCTTCGATGCGATGCTCCCGGGCAAGTTGCCGGCCCATGTCCACGCGCACCTTGTAGACGTTGCGTCCGCTGAGGTTGGAGTCGGGTCGGGCGAAATAGACGTATTCGAAGATGCACATCCCGCGCCGGGTGTGCTCGGGAAAGGCCTGCACGCTGCGGACGCCGGTGTCGTCGATCAGGACAATTTCGCCGGGCTCGATGTCGCGGACGAACTGGGCCTGAATCAGGTCAAACGCACAGGTCTCGGAGGCCAGTACGTACGCGCCGTTGGCCATTCGTCCGAGACTGAGCGGCCGAAATCCGTGCGGATCACGCACACCGATCAACTCCCGTTCCGTCAGGATCACCAGGGAATAAGCCCCTTCGATGCGCCGCATCGTTTCGATCAGTGCGCTTTCGTGGGTGCGCGTCGGCTGGGCCAGCAGATGGACGATGATCTCGGAGTCCACCGTTGTCTGGAAGATGGAGCCCTGATTTTCCAGTTCGTCCCGCAACTGGGCGGCGTTGGTGAGGTTGCCGTTGTGCCCGATCGCGATGCGGCCTTTGGCCGTGTCGACCACGAGGGGCTGGGCGTTGATCAGGTTGGAGGATCCGGTGGTCGAGTAGCGGGTGTGACCAATGGCCGATGATCCGACGAGGTCATGAAGCACACTGCCGCTGAAGACCTGCGGTACGAGCCCCATCCCCCGGTGGGTATGGAACGTCTTGCCATCGCTGGTGACGATCCCCGCGCTTTCCTGGCCGCGGTGTTGCAGAGCGTAGAGCCCATAGTAGGTGAGCTCGGCGGCGTTCGGGTGACCGTAAATGCCAAAAACGCCGCAATAGTGCTTCGGGTAGTGGTTTGCTTCCACGTGCGCTGATTCAGGACCGGGTGTCCCAACCCGGAATTGCCCTGTGCCTGGTCGCTCGACCAAGTCGTGCTCTTCCGTGTCAGCCCCAACCGGCTGGAAGCGTGACAGAGGAACCACCCCGGGCAAAGCTGTCCGCGCAATTTCGGTGCGGTGCCGTGACGGGATGCCCTAAGGTAACGGCCCTCCATTTTCGGTCGGCGGGACGGTTTCAGCTCAGGGGACGTCCGCGGCCGGAATCGAACAGCACGATCCGTTCCCGCGGCCGGTTCAGCCCAACCGAGCGGTCAGCTCCGCGACCTGCTTTTCCAGCTCGCGGAGCCGGCGGGTGGTCTCGGGAAGCTGCTGGACCGCAATCCATTGGCGCTTGGCCTGTTTATCGGGGGCGGCGGGAATGCCCAGTACCGTACCCTGGTCCGGCACGTCCCGCATGACCCCGGACTTCGCTCCCACCGTGACCTGGCGCCCCAATTTGAGGTGCCCGGCGATGCCCGACTGGGAGGCGATCACGCAATAGTCGCCGAGTTGGGTGCTGCCGGCGAATCCAACCTGACCCATGATCAAACAATGCCGGCCCAGAACCACGTTGTGGGCGATGTGGACGAGGTTGTCGATTTTCGTGCCCTGCCCAATGATCGTCGAACCCAATGCCCCCCGATCAATCGCGGCGTTGGCACCGATTTCCACGTCGTCGTGCAGGATGACATTCCCGACCTGCAGCACCTTGCGATGCCGGCCTTCGTCGAAAACGTAGCCATACCCGTCCGAGCCGATGACCGTTCCGGCGTGGATGGTTACGCGGTGGCCGACCTGGGTTCGGGCGTACAAGACAACGTTCGGATGGAGGCAAACGTCCTGCCCCACCCGGCAGCCGGTGCCAAGATGATTTCCTCCCATCAGAACCGAACGCGGTCCCACGGTAACCCCGTCGCCGATGACGCAACCGGGACCGATGCTGGCGGTGGGATCCACCTGCGCGGTGGTGGCGACGGTGGCGGTCTCGTGGATGCCGGCCACGACGGGATCGGCCGGATGGAAGAGGGGTAAAAGGCGGGCGACGGCGATCCGTACGTTGGCCACCCGGATGAGGACTTTGCTGGAAGGGCCGGGATTTCCGGCGACCAGGATCGCGGCGGCGGCTCCGGCGTTGGCCGACGCGAGGTAGGCGGGCTGGTCTGCAAAGGTCAGATCGCCCGCTCCCGCAACGTCGGCGGCGGCCAATCCGGTGAGCGGCGTCGACGATTCGCCAATGACTTCGCCGGCAAGTTTCTCGGCAATTTGAGCAGCGGTATAGGTCATGAAAATCAGACGTAGGCTTCTCGTCAGGAGCGTCGGGACCGGGAGGTCGGGGGGGGGCTGTGCCCGAGCGGTCGTTGACCGCCACTTGGACGAACGGGTTTAGATTCCTGACATGCGTTGAGCCTCCACGTCCCAGACTTTCAGGCGCAGGCACCGCAGAATCTCGCCGGGATGCAGCGAAGTGCTTCGCGGGGACTGCAGTTCCGGCGTTGCCCGGCAGGCTTCGGGAAGGCGGTAGAACGGGATGTGGGAATTGAGGTGGTGAACGTGGTGGTAGCCGATGTTGGCTGTGAACCAGGCCATGATCCGTCCGGTTTTCAGAAAACTGGAGGATTCGAGAGCCGCCTTCTCATAGGTCCAGCCACCATTGTCGCGGAAGCTCACCCCGGGGAAATTGTGCTGGGCGTAGAACAGATACGTGCCAATCGCGTAGGTGATGAAATGGGGGATCACCTGAGTCAGGAGCAGGGCCGTCCAGCCACCGAAGTACAGCAGCGCAGCGCTGATGGCCAGATGCACCACGAGAGCGAGCAGGCAATCCCAGTGCTTGCGCGGGCGGCTGAGGAAGGGGTTGAGACACATCCCGAACAGAAACATGAACACGTAGCCGAAAAGAATCGTGAGCGGATGCCGTACAAACAGGTAATGCCGACGGTCGGCCGCGGTGGACTTGTGGAACTGCTCCTTCGTCATCAACGGGAACGAACCGATGTGGGAACCGCGCAGCCGCGAATTGTGATTGTGATGATGGTTGTGCGAGCTGCGCCAGATGCTGCTGGGGCTGAGGGCAAGGATGCCAAAAACGCGCATCATGCCTTCCGCCAGTCGCGAGGTGGGCAGAATGGCATGATGTTGCTGGTCGTGGTAGATCACGAATGACCGCAATAGGACCAACCCGGCCAGCAGACTGCCGGGAATGCGCACGAAAAGGGGCAGATTCCATGCCGTGCTGGCCAAGGCAATCGCCAGCAGGGCGAACGTTGAGAGGATGCACCACCAACTCTTCAGCGGAATATCCCGGGCAAAAGGCTTGGTGGCCAGGATCAACTCGGTACCGGTTCTCATGCGGGGACTATGAGTGCCGATAGCGGGAGGACGCGGTGGCGGAGGGCGCTACGAATAGAAGCAAGCGAAATTTAATCAGGTGAAATCTACGGATATCGCGAGGAATGTCAACCGGCGTCCGGGCGCCCGGACGACTTCGACGTGTAGTTGAAATCCTGAGCCGGCAGCTTTTCCGCCAACAGATGACTCCGCAGTGATTGTACCCGCGCCGGCGAACATCCTGGCTTTTAAGGGGATTGCGTGGGTGTCGACGGCATGTGCCGGTCAATAATCGGTTCACCCCGGTACTCGGTCCGTTCCAGCAAACCGCCCGGCCACTGTATTCGGACTGCGAGGGGCTTTTCCGGCGTCGCCAGAACAATTGAGGTGGCGTCCTGCGACCAAAACCCGGCGCCGAGTCGAATTTCGTGTACGGGCCCGCGCCGTCCGGCTCCGAACTCCAACGAAACTTGGGCGCCGACGGCTTGCAGGTTGCCGGGCGGGCCGGTGAGCTGGATTCGGATTCCGGGCCGGCCTCGGACATTGTGGAAAATACGGGTGGCTCCGCGATTTTGTCCGACCGCCAGATCCAGCCGGCCATCATGGTCGTAATCGCCAACGGCCACGCCTCGGCCTTCGCCCATGATCGAAAGTCCACTTTCGAGCGGGGGCTTGGCAGCGAAGGTTCCGTCGCCGCGGCCGCGCAACCACAAACCGCAACCGGCGTCGAGTCGCCCGTCCGTCGTGGTCGTGGCAAAGAAGTTTTGGGCCAGGAAAAGATCCTCGTTGCCGTCTCCGTCCAGATCTCCCACTCCCAGTCCGAATACCGGTGCCCACTGCGCTTCTGGCGGAAGGGGAACCACCTCAAACCGGTCGCCCCGGTTTAACAGGACGACGGTATCCAGAACCGCGGCTTCGACCCGCTGCATCGGAGGCAGGCCGGCGCCCAGTACCTCTGGCAGGGTTGCGTGGGCGAAGGAGGCGAAGGTGGTAAAGGCATCCAGTAATAACGAAAACTCGGCGCTCAGGGCATTTCGATCGCGCCAAGGCGCATAATTCCGGGTAGTCGGCAGGTACACGGATTCCACGAGAGAAAGGGACTCCAGTCC
This sequence comes from Verrucomicrobiota bacterium, assembly GCA_947471985.1. Classification (GTDB taxonomy): domain Bacteria; phylum Verrucomicrobiota; class Verrucomicrobiia; order Limisphaerales; family UBA9464; genus CANIZL01. The sequence goes on from CANIZL010000001.1 coordinate 58,405, forward strand.
CGGGATTTGTCCGAAATGGAGCTGCAGCGGACGGGCCGTGAACCGTTCACGCGAGGTGTTGCGCCCCCAATTGCCGACGATCAGATCCATCCGCCCATCATTGTCAAAATCGCCTGCCTGAACGGAATTCCACCAACCCGTAAGCTGACTGAGGTGGGTGAGTGTAGCGGCCTTGCTGGAGTCGCCGATCCAGGTGATGGCAGGATCCCAAGCCTTTAGTTGACCGCCCTCAAATCGAAAAATACGCAGGGCCTGCCAATCGCACGCCAGTACCAATTCCGGATGTCCGTCGCCCGTCAGGTCGGTGAAGGTCGCCCCGTTCACCATGCCCACCCGCTCCAGCGGGCGGCTGAGCTCCTTCGCGAATTCCAAACGATTACCCACGTTTCTCAGAATGGCTGAAGTGGCGGACTCAGGGTACCGGCCGGCAATCACCCGACCGCCGACAAACAAGTCGAGTGCCCCGTCCCCATCGACATCGCCCATAGTCAATGGACCGGTGGCGCTGGATGAGCGGAGCAGGGTGTCATCCACAGCTCCAGTGGTTAGGGAGAATTGCCGCAACGCGGGTGCATTTGTAGCGGTGCCTTCGTAGGCGTCGAGGCCGATCAAGAGGTTGAGATTTGTGGGGCTGGATCGCCAGCCCAGCACGGTGGTCATGTCCTGGTCGAGCACCGTCTCCAGGAGCTTCGCCCGCTGGGGTATGAATCCGCCGTGGCCATTGTTCCGAAATCCCGCCAGACGGCCGCCGCGACCGGTGCTGATTAAAAGGTCCTCCCAACCGTCGTTGTTGAAGTCAAACCAGGTGATTCCCGGGCCGAGGTTGCTAAGTTTTCGAGGCAGCAAGGGCTGGCGCTCAAAGTCATCAAAGGGTTCGTCCACCTGCACATGCCCCAGCACAGGAGCGATTTCTTCGAATAAGACCGGCACTTTTTCGGCGCCGGCTGCCTGTCCCCGGATCGGCTCCCCTGGTGTCGGTTCCCAGAGTTCAAGGATCTGATTGGCGGCAATGTTGGAGACGGATTGGTGGGTGCCACTCCGCCAGATGACCTCCAGGGAAAGTCGATTGGTCGCAGTACCGGCAGCGAAGGTGCGGAGTGCCTCGTCGCTGGAAAGATAGCGCCCGCCAGCGATCATCTCCTGCGTCTGCACGGGCAGCCCGGGTCCGGTTACCCGCAGCCGTGCGCCGATTCCCCGGGTATTGGGGGCTGCCCCCCGCAGTCGCACCGCCAGTCGGGGCGCCGGGGAATTATTGCGGTACAGCAGAGGTCCGTCATTCAAGCAGGTCACGACCACATCCAGATCCCCGTCGTTGTCCAGATCCACGAGCACCTGACCGTGTGAAATGCGGTGGGAATCGAATCCCCACGCCGGTCCCTGGTCGGCAAACGTCAGGTCCCCGCGATTGCGAAATGCGACGTTCGGCGTGTGCAGCTTGGGAAAGCGTCGCCGCTGGCGCAGTTGCTCCGCAGGAGACCACCGCTTTTCCTTGGCCTCAAGGTCCAGTTCACGGGAAATATCGACATTTTGGGCATCGCGCCCGTGCCCGGTGGTGATCAGTAAATCCTCAAAGCCATCCAGATCGACATCGAGAAACACCGGACACCACGACCATTCGGAAGCGTCCACGCCGGAAAAGTGCGCCACCTCGGCGTAGGTGCCATTGCCCCGATTAAGAAATAACATATTCCGCGAGTACTGAGGCCGATCGCTCCCCGCGTTTCGTATCTGGGAGAACGCCGCTTGATCCATGACTTGGATCTGCCGCTGGACGGGGTCGCGGCTCAACATGTCGACCACAAAAAAGTCATCGAGCCCGTCGCGATTGATATCGGCAAAATCGACGCCCATCGAGAATAAGCTGGTGTGACGGAGGGCGGGGCGGGGCAGTTCGCGAAAATGACCGTGTCCATCATTGAGCCAGATTCGATCCGGGGATTGAAAGTCATTGCACACATACAAGTCCGGGCTGCCGTCGCCATCGATGTCCCGGAACATGGCGGACAAGCCCCAATCGTAGGGCGTGGTCGCGGGATTGCCCCGGGCGTCCAGGAAAGCGCCATTCGTCCAACTGACCCGTTCGAACCGGCCCCGACCCAGATTGTGCCACAGCACATCAGCTTCCCCGTTCTCGAGGATCCCACCGGCCGCCTCCAGCGTGAATCGGCCGACGAGATCCGGTTCGCTGACGCTGCGTCCGTTCACGGTTACCAACGTCCGGACTCCATTGGTGACCCCCACAGTGAAGGGGAGGCTTGGCATATCCCGCAGGGTGTCGTTCCGGTAGTTAACCACATAGATGTCCAGAAGGCCGTCGCCGTCGATGTCGGCCAGGGCGAGCGAACTGGATCCCGAGGTGCTGTTCAATCCCGCCTCCCGGGTTACCTCCGTAAAAACCCCGTGCCCGTCGTTGAGAAACAAACGAGTACCGTGATAGAGCCCATTCACCAGCAGGTCGAGGTCGCCATCGCCGTCAATATCCACCAGGGCGGCCCCGGTGGATGCCTGATCGGCGCAGGCGACGTGAGCCGCTTGGGTACGGTCTTCAAAGCGGCCCCCACCCAGGTTGCGATAAAGCACGTTGGGGCTCTCCAGACCGCAAAAAAACAAATCGCAAAACCCATCGCCATCGACGTCCCCCGCTGCCACCCCGGAACCGTTCAAAAACACCTGGTTGGTCAGGGATCTGGCTTCGGACAGCCAGTTGGTGAAGTGAATCCCGCTGATGTCCGGAGGGATCGAGGTGAAGCCCGCCGTGCCGGCGTCCGGCACGAGGAGTGGTGCGCTTCGATAACCGGCATGTTGTTGCCATTCAAGGGCGAAGGCGCTAGTGGCGATGGTAAGGATCAGCAGCAGTGATGTTAACCATCCCCCGGGGATGATCCGCGGACCGGGCCGCATGGGCCGCTGCCAGCATTTGTAAGTTCGCCGAGCGAAGTTTGTCGGGAGAAATTGGACAAACAGCTGCCGCCCGTGGGGGCACTTGAAAAGGGGAGGCAGGCCGGTCGGCGTCATTGCGGAGAAGCGCCGGAACTATGAAGGGCATCCCAGGGCGCAAGCCAGTCGATTGCACTGGGGATTTTGGTGCCGGCCGACCCCGCCATTGGTCGAGACGGCAGCGGTTACGAGGGCAAAATACTCGGCTTCTGACGTTGACATTCAAGCGGAGGTTGCGGCACCATTCGCTCGTCCCCCCACTTAAATTCAAAAAAAGGCAGACTTTTTCTATGAAGCATGGATTATCCCGTCTTTCGGCGGCAGCCGTGGCGTGTGTTGCGTTATGCACCGCCGCGGTCCAGTCGGTGCATGCGCAAATCTCCACGGTTGTCTTTCAGGACGACTTTTCAGCCAATACCATTGATCCCGCAAAATATCAGGCGGACGCCCCGTTCTTTGAGGGTGGCACCGGCGATATCCATGCGGAGGCGGGCAATGGCGTCATGAAATTTGTCGGCACCACCACGGCCCAGTGGTGGTCGGGCGGCACCCTGCGTGTCGTCCCCACTTTTGAGGCCAGCGATTCCACTCCGGTCAAGATTTCCATTGATCGCGTGGCTGAGGTCGGTGTGGGCAGCGCGTCCCGCAGTGCGCTGTGGATCCTGGATGAAACCAAGACCAAATACGTCTTGTTCGCCGATGTCCGCGGTGAGGGAGGCTGGCACTACAACCGCAAGATCGGTGAGGATGGCGACGTTCCGACCGGAGGCGGCAATAACATCGCCGTCTTTGACGGAGCGGCCTTTGACGACGGCGGGAACCACCGGATGAGCCTGCTGGCGGACGGAAAGACGGTTAAACTGATGCTCGACGGGCAGGTCGGGGCAGAGGTGAAATTCCCCTTTACGAAGATTCAGTTCCAATTTGGTAGTTATGCGCGGGCCAACAACGATACGGCCGACACCACTTGGGATAATCTCAAGATCGAGACCAACCTGAAAACCGCGGTTGTCTTCTCGGATGACTTTTCCTCAAACACGGTAAATCCTGCCAAATTTCAGCCGGATGCGCCCTTTTTTGAAGGCGGAACCGGGGACATCCATGCGGAGGCCAGCGGGGGTGTGATGAAGTTTGTCGGTGCGACCACCCAGCAGTGGTGGTCCGGCGGCACCCTGCGGGCGTTGCCGATCTTTGACGCCTCGGAAGCTACGCCGGTGGCGGTGAGCGTGGATCGCGTCGCCGAAGTGGGCGTCGGGTCCGCCTCGCGCAGCGCGCTGTGGATCCTGGATGAAACCAAGACCAAGTATGTGCTCTTCGCGGACGTCCGCAACGAGGGGGGTTGGCGCTATAATCGGAAGATTGGTGAGAATGGCGATGTGCCGACCGGCAGCGGAACGGACATCGGGCTGTTTAACGGCGCTTCCTATGACGATGGCGGAATCCACAAGATGCAAATCATTGCAGACGGCAAGACCGTCAAGTTGGTGCTGGACGGTCAGGTTGGGACAGAGGTGAAATTCCCGTTTTCCAAGGTGCAGTTTCAATTTGGCTCGTACGCCCGGGCCAACAATGACACCGCGGATACGACCTGGGACAATTTCAAGGTCGAAACGGTATTGAAGGCCACCAGCGTCGTGTTTCAGGACGACTTTTCGGCGAACACCATTGATCCCGCCAAGTACCAGGCGGACGCCCCGTTCTTTGAGGGCGGTGTGGGGGATATCCATGCCCAAGCGGACGGCGGAGTCATGAAATTTGTCGGCACCACGACCACCCAGTGGTGGTCCGGTGGTACTTTGGGCATCGTGCCGCAATTCGCGCCGTCCGAGGCCGAGAAAATCACCATCTCCATTGATCGTGTGGCGGAAGCCGGAGTCGGTTCAGCATCCCGTAGCGCGTTGTGGATTCTGGATGCCACCAAGACCAAATACGTTCTGTTTGCCGACGTCCGCGGCGAAGGTGGCTGGCATTACAATCGGAAGATCGGCCAGGCTGGCGACGTTCCGACCGGCGGGGGTAACAACATCGCCCTCTTCGACGGAGCGGCCTTTGACGACGGCGGCCTGCACCGGATGAGCATGGTGGCGGATGGCAAGACGGTGAAACTCCTCCTCGATGGCGTCCAGGGTGCCGAGGTTAACTTCCCATTTTCCCCGGTCGTATTTCAGTTTGGCAGCTATGCGCGGGCCAACAACGACACGGCGGACACCACTTGGGACAACCTGAAAATCGAGACGGCCGGCGGAGCCACGTTCCTGCAAACGGCGTCGTCGGTGCGAGTGGGAGCCAACAGCCCGGAGATCACGGTACGCATCCCGGCGGGATTGAATTCACAGAATGCGGTGCATCTCAAGGTCGTGAGCAGTGACCCGTCGATCGCCATTCCGGTGGGCGGGACGGGCGGTTCCTTGGATCTGACATTCCCGGCCGGGGGTGCCAATACGTTGACCTTCCGTACCCGTGGGGTTGCCTTGGGTGGAGCCCAATTCACTCTCGAGGGTGATTTTCCTGGTGCCAACAAGCTCGGCGTCGCCGTGATTTCCGGCCCGGGAATCGCGCTGGACGACCCGTTCACTGGAAACACTCTCGACGCGGCCAAATGGCAGAAGTCGACACAGGGGTTTGAAACCACCGGTGTGGGCACCTTCGACGTTTCCCAAACGGGCGGCACGTTGGTGGTCAGCGGGACCACGGACACCTCCTTTTGGGCCGGCGCCGGAGTTAAATCCACCAAGAGCTTTGTAGCTACCAAGGAGCTGAATCTGGTTTTTGATGTCGACCGCGTTTCCCTCGACCAGAGCGGCTCGGCGGGACGTACGGGCGTTTACCTTACCACGGCGGACCGTTCGAAGTTCGTTTTCTTCGGTCAGAATGTCGGGGAAAATAACTGGGAAGTTAATATCAATCCGGGCAATCCGACGGGCAGCGGCACGACCTTGGCCGTCTTCAGTGCGAAAACCGAGACCGGGAAGAATCGCATCCGCTTGGTGGCTGATGGCTCTACCGTGGAGGTCTTCCTCGACGACGTGTCGGGTGGTCGCTTTCCGTTCGAAGTGAGCTCCGGCATCTTCTTCGAATTGGGTGCGTACGCCCGGGCCGAGACCGATACGGTCACCGGTGTCTTCGACAACGCCAAAGTCCAGTACGTGCTTCCCTGTACCTCGGTGACACCGGCCGGGGTCTCGATGACCACGGCGGAGTCGGGTAAAACGGTCACGATCACCGTTCCGCAACTGCTGAATGATGCCGCACCGGTTACTGTGACGGTCGCCAGCCTCAATCCCAACGTGGCGGTGCCAGCGGGTGCCGTTAATGGTTCGCTGACCCTGACGTTTGCGGCGGGCGCGGCGAATTCCCAAGTCATCACCGTGGTGCCGGTCGGTAAAGGTGCCACTCAGTTCAGCATCGTCAGTTCACCTGCCAATTGCGTGGTCGGAAACCTCGACGTCGAGGTGGTGGTGGTCCCGAAGGTGCTACTCACGGACAACTTCTCCGGCAACTCGGTGGATACCACCAAGTGGCGCGTGGATACGACCTCCTTTGATTCGGGTACGGCCACGCCGGAATCCGAGCTGACGCTGGTGAATGGCGCGGTGAAGATCTCCGTAACTGCCGAAACCTCGCTCTGGCCGGGTATCGCCCTGTTTACCGCCAACTCCTTCGATGCCGCGGCCACCGCGCCGCTGACGTTTGAAGTCGACCGCACTCTGGTGGAATACCAGTTGACCACCGGCACCGGCGCCGAGGAACGCTCGGGCGTTTGGGTTCGGGACGGCGCGGGGAACTTCGTGTTCCTCTCGGATTATATCGCCCACGACGGCCGTAATTTTGGCTGGCGCTACAACAAGGCCACCGGTCAGGCCGACGATAATCCTACCAACGAGGGCACCAATCTTGGCGCTTTTGATGGCGGAAATTTCGACGACGAAAAGAGCCATCACGTCAAATTGGTGGCCAACGGATCGACCGTGAAATTCTATGTCGATGGCGTGTTGGGCGGTTCGGTTCCGTTCCCCTTCAGCCAAGGTCTCTCGTTTGGTTTCGGTGCCTACGTGGATGAGACCGGCAACGTCGTTCGCGGATACTTCGACAACGCCGTGCTTTCGGGTGGCGAAGACACGACGGTGGTACCCTCCAAATTGTCCGCCTCCCTTCAAGGGGCGAATGTCGTGATCAGCTGGACCGGCACCGGTGCATTGCAGGAAGCGGATGCCCTGGCCGTCCCGACGGTCTGGAAGAATGTGACGCCCGCTCCGGCCGGCAATTCCTACACAACTTCCGCCGCTTCAGCGGCGCGGAAGTACTATCGCACGTCGCGCTAGTCGATTGCGCCGGGACCAAGTACCCCGCATACCGAATCAGCCCCGCGGCCGCCATGGTCGCGGGGTTTTCTCATTCCCGGGTCCGAATGGCGGTAGGGATGCTGCGGCGTCCCCTGGGATCGCGACTTCGGACAGCCTGTCGAGTCAACGAACCCTAACCGCACCGAAACCCCACCGTGCTAATTTTACCAACTGGCCCCGGGAACCCTGACCGCTCTTTGCCTTGGGCTGAATTCATCGGAAGCTTTCCGGGTGCACACCCAGTTTCAGTTGGCCCGATGGCTTCGGCGTTCCGCCTCCGTCCCGGCTGTAGTCTGCTCGCTCGGCCTCGTCTGGCTTGGGGCGGGGGCGAAGGTTCACGCGCAAGGTGGGATCGATACCGCCACGACGTTACGGCAGTTGGAGACACGGCGGCGGCAACAGATCGTCGCCGCCCAACGCTGTCGCGCCTTTCACGGTTTTCAGTTCAGCGATCAGTTGGTGGAAAGCGGTATCAAATTTCAACATCACACGGTTGAAGACGCCGGGCGGACTTACCAGGCCGCCCATTACGACCACGGCAATGGAGTGGTTGCCGCGGATGTTAATAACGATGGACGACTGGATCTCTACTTCACCACGCAATTGGGAACCAACCAGCTTTGGCTGAATGTAGGAGGGGGAAAGTTTGTGGACGGCACCGCTCGGGCAGGGGTGGGATTGGTGGACCAGATTTCCGTCGGTGCCGCGTTTGCCGATATCGACAATGACGGGGATGCGGATCTGTTTGTGACCACGGTCCGTCATGGGAATCATCTTTTTGAAAATCTGGGTGAAGGCCGCTTCCGGGATATCACCGGGGAGGCGGGATTGGCCTACTCGGGACATTCCTCGGGTGCGGTCTTTTGTGACGTGGATCAGGATGGATTGCTTGACCTATTGGTGGTGAACGTGGGGCGGTATACCAACGACGAAAAAGGTCCAGGCGGTTTTTATCACGCGTTGCCAGATGCTTTTCAGGGACACTTGTTTCCGGACCGCACGGAAACCTGCCGGTTGTACCGCAATCTCGGCGGGCACCGATTTGTGGATGTGTCGGATAAGATGGGCCTGCCCGGGCTTGGGTGGAGCGGGGACGCCACATTTACCGACCTGAACCATGATGGCTTTCCTGACCTTTATGTTGTCAATATGCAGGGCGACGATCACTACCTGGAGAACCAGGCTGGCAAGGGGTTTCTCGACCGGACCGCCGCCCTTTTTCCGAAGACGCCCTGGGGTGCCATGGGGGTGAAGTTTTTTGACTTCAATCAGGATGGACACCCCGACTTGCTGGTGACCGACATGCACTCGGACATGACCCGTCTGCAGACGGAGCAGGGACTGGGCTTTCGAGCGGAGCTGGAAAAGGGCAAAAGTGAGCCGTTTTGTTCGGCGCAATGGTCGGAAGCCTACCTGCAGGGATCCTCCAATAATATTTTTGGCAATGCTTTCTATGAGGGCCGGCCGAACGGTTCGTTTGCGGAGGTTTCCGACACGCAGGGCGTCGAGACTTATTGGCCCTGGGGCGTCAGCGCCGGTGATTTGAATGCCGATGGCTTCGACGATCTCTTCATCACTGCCGGGATGGGCTATCCCTTCCGATACGCCGTCAATTCCGTGCTGCTGAACGATGCCGGCAAACGCTTTTTTGACATGGAATTTGTTGTTGGAGTCGAGCCCCGCCGCGACCGGCGGATTGAAAAGCCTTGGTTTAGTCTGGATTGTTCCGGTGCCGACCGGACCAATTCACTCTGTGCTGGAGTCACCGGCCAAACCAATATCATGGGGTCGCTGAGTAGTCGTTCGTCCGTGATGCTGGACCTAGATGATGATGGTGACCTGGATATCGTCACCAGTGAGTTCAATGACGCTCCCCAAGTCCTGATCAGCAATCTCTCCGAGCAGCAGCCGATCCACTACCTAAAAGTGGTGCTCCACGGGACCCGATCCAATCGCAACGGATTGGGCGCCACGGTGCGGGTGACGGCTGGGGGAAGACGATACGCGCTATATCACGATGGAAAATCCGGGTACCTGGGACAGAGCGTGCTGCCCTTGTACTTTGGCCTGGGATCCGCCGCCAAAATTGAACGGGTGGAAGTGATCTGGCCGGGTGGGGACGCTCAGGTGGTTCAGGAGTCCGTCCCCGTGAACTCTACCCTGACCGTCCGGCAAAACGGGCCGTAGTGGATCGCATAGTCGGTCTTTACCGGCCCACCCCGGGGAATTCAAAATACGCTTCGGCGTTCCGGTAGCAGACGTTGCGGATCAACGGCGCCAAAAGTTCGTTGTCGTCCGGCAGTTCGCCATTTTCCACGTCGCGCCCGATAAGATTGCAGAGAACCCGGCGGAAATATTCGTGCCGGGGATACGACATGAAGGAGCGGGAGTCGGTCACCATGCCCACAAAGCGTGACAGCAGTCCGAGATTGGATAGGGCGTTTAGCTGCGCTTCCATTCCCTCTTTTTGATCGAGGAACCACCAGCCCGAACCGTATTGCATCTTCCCCGGGATGGAACCGTCTTGGAAGTTTCCGGCCATCGCGGCAAAGACGTAGTTGTCCGCCGGGTTTAGGTTGTAGAGAATGGTTTTCGGCAGGCAGTTTTCCTGATCCAATCGGTCGAGGAAGGCGCTGAGGGCGGTGGCTTGCGGCCAGTCACCGATTGAATCGAAGCCGGTGTCCGGGCCAATTTCGCGGAGCAGGCGGGTGTTGTTGTTCCGCAGGGGCGTGAGGTGCAGCTGCATCGCCCACTGCTTCTCCGCGTAAAGGCGACCGAGATGCAGCATGACCACGGAGGCGAAGCGCTGGTGCTCGACCGGTGAGGCGGCCTGGCCGGCCCGGGCTCGTGCAAAGATGGCCGCGGCTTCCGATTCCGGGCAGTCGTCCGCGGGGCAGTAACTCAGTCCGTGATCCGACAGCCGACAGCCGACTTCATGGAAGGCGTCCCGGCGTTGTTGCAGCGCCGCGAGAAAATCGGAAAAATTGGTGATCGCCCGATCGCTGGCCTGGGTGAGCCGATCCACCCAAGCATTAAATCCCGCGGGTTGGTGCACCGTGAGCGCCCGGTCCGGGCGAAAAGCTGGCAGCACGCGGGTGATCAGGCTTTGCCCGGCCAAGGCCCGATGGTAACGTAGATCATCCGTGGGATCATCGGTGGTGCCAATGGCGCGGACGGCGAATTTCTCCAGGATGGCGTGGGTGGTAAGGCCCGCGAGTTGTTCGTTGGCGCACTGCCAGATGCGGGCAGCACTGGCTTCGTTCAGCAGTTCGGTGATTCCGAAATACCGGCGGAGTTCCAGGTGCGTCCAGTGGTAGAGCGGATTCCGCAAGGTGTGCGGCACGGTGGCCGCCCAGGCTTGGAATTTCTCCCAGGGCGAGGCATCGCCGGTAATGTATCGCTCGGCCACACCGTTGGCCCGCATGGCCCGCCACTTGTAGTGGTCGCCCTCCAGCCAGATGGCGTGGAGGTTTTCGAAACGGCGATTCTCCGCCAGATCCTGCGGTGAAAGATGGCAGTGATAGTCGAAAATCGGCTGCGGTGCGGCAACTTCGTGAAACAGCCGACGCGCCGTTCCGGTTCCCAGCAGGAAATCGTCGTGGATGAACATAGGATCCAGGATTCTTGTGCCGGGCCGCGGTGCGGCGATCAAGCAAAAGGCCCGGCTCTTTCGGCGGGCACGCCATTGCCATCCGGGATCCCTCTTTCATTTTATTCTATGGATTACGTACTCGGTCTGGACCTGGGTGGCTCCAGCATCAAGGCGGTCACGGTGACGCCGGAAGGCCATCTTCTGGCGGAGGCGAATGTGCCTTTCGTGGATCGCGATCGCGAGTGGGCGCACAAGTTGCGGGCGTTGGTGGCTGATTTTGCCGCGCAACATAACGGCCCGGCCCGAGCCATTGGGATAGCGGCACCGGGCTTGGTGGGGCGCAATGCGCGTAGTGTCGCTCACTTGCCGGGGCGTTTGATTGGCATTGAAGGGCTCGATTGGACCGAATGGCTGGGCGTCGCGCGTCCAATTCCGGTGTTGAACGATGCGCATGCGGCACTTTTGGGGGAGCGCTGGCAGGGGGCTGCCCGGGGGTTACAGGATGTCTTCCTCCTGACCCTGGGTACGGGCGTTGGGGGCGCTGCCGTGGTGGATGGCCGATTGCTGCTGGGCAATCTTGGGCGGGCCGGGCATTTGGGGCACACCGTGTTGGATTTCCTCGGGCCGCTGGACGATGTCGGCACGCCCGGATCGTTGGAACATGAAATCGGTAATAAAAACATCCAGACCCGCACCGGCGGACGCTTTCCGACGACCAAGGCCCTGGTGTCGGCCCATCTGGCGGGCGACGCCGAAGCGACCCGGGTCTGGCTGCGCAGCGTGAAAGCCCTGGCGGCGGGCATTGGATCTTTGATCAACGTGCTGGACCCCGAAGCGGTGATTGTCGGGGGCGGCGTGGCGGACGCAGGGGAAGCGTTGATGGGGCCGCTGCGGCGCGAACTGGAACGGGTCGAATGGCGTCCCGGGGGCGCGGCGGTCCGGCTGCTGCCCGCGCAATTGGGTGGGCTGGCGGGGGCTTATGGCGCTGCCTGGAACGCGTTGCAGGCTCCCTAACGCCGGGCGGGAGATCACCGGGGGAGCACGAAAAAGGGCCGGCAAAGCCGGCCCTGAATGTTCTACGGGAAGCGACGGCGCCCATCGGCGCCGGGATCACTTCGTCGGCGCGGGCGTCTTGGGGGCAGTGGCCTTCTTGGCCGCTTCCTGTTGCAGACGTTCCACATCACCCGCCTTGATCACTTCGATCTTGGCGCCTTTGTCCATCTCGGCCTTGCTGGGCACTTTGATGATATCGCTGGTCACCACGGGTTGCGGGCTGCCGGCGGCGGCCGCGCCCGGGGCCCCGGCCGTCTTGGCCACGGCCTCCTTGATTCCGATCAGCTCGATATCAAAAACCAACGTGGAGTTGGCTCCGATCTTGGGCCGTCCATTGGCGCCATAAGCGAGTTCGCTGGGAACCACCAGTTGCCACTTGGAACCGACCGGCATGAGCTGCAGGGCTTCGGTCCAGCCTTTGATCACCCCGGTCACGGCGAAGTTCGCCGGCTCACCCTTGGTGTACGAGCTGTCGAATTCGGTGCCATCAATCAGCGTGCCGCGATAGTGGCAGGTGACGGTATCGGTGGTCGTCGGCTTGGGGCCGGTACCGGCTTTGAGGATCTTGTACTGCAGGCCGCTGGGGAGGACGACCACGCCGTCCTTGGTCTTGTTGGCGGCGAGATAAGCTTCGCCTTCGGACTTGTTTTTCGCGGCCGCCTTTTCGCTGACCGCCTTGTTGTGTTCGCGGAAATAGCCGCTGGCCTGCTGATCCGAGAGCAACGGCGAATTGGTGGTGAACGAGGCGCGGAAGCCTTCGGCAACCAGTTCTGGCTTGGTTTCAAAACCGGCCCGGGCCAGATTGCGACGCATGTCGGCAGCGATCATGACGCCGACGGCGTAGCTGTAACGTTCCTCTTCCGTGGAGTACTTGGCGGCCAGCGCGGGTGTCAGATTGGTGCTGGTCTGGGCGTGAAGCAGGTTGGCGGCGCCGGTGGTGGCGACGCAGAGAGCGGCGAAAATGTGTCGTTTCATGCGTGTGATAACTCGATTTCGGGGGGTGATTTAGCCGTCCCGGTGACCTTGAACAACTAAGAAACGAAGGCCGCCCGCGGGTGGCGCCGACCGGGTTCGGAGGCGGTCCGGGCTGGCCGGGGAGGACGTGCGATTCGTAAACCCGCGGACAAACCTCTTTCGCAATCGGCTCGACCGGATAAGTTGCGGCTTTCATCCGTCATGCACACCGAGAGTTCTGATTTGAATCGTCGCGACTTCGTCCGGGCGGGTTCCGTAGCCGCCTTCATCGCCGCGCTGGGCGGGGTGCCGGTGACCGCCCAGGAGGCCGCCAAGGCGGAGGCGGCGGCCGACAAAACTCTGCCGGTGCCCAAGGCGGATCCTAATTACGCCGAAAAACCGCCGGGACCGCCGGTCAATTTTGGGATCATCGGCATCGGCACGCAGGGTCGGGATATCATCACCCAGCTCGCCAAGCTGCCCAACGCTCCGGTGGTGGCGATTTGCGATACCTACAAGGCGGCCTTTCGGCGCGGTGCGGAAGGGGCTCCCAAGGCCAAGCAATACTCCGACGCTGCGGAACTCATTGCCGATCCCGATGTGAAGGCGGTGGTCATCGCGACGCCCACGCACCAGCACCGCGCCCTCGCGCTCGCGGCTCTGGCGTCCGGCAAGCACGTTTACCTCGAAGCCCCGATCGCCCATACCCTCGAGGACGCCCGCGCCATCGCCGCGGCGGGCAAGGCGATCCGTGATCCCAAGAAGCAGATCTTCCAGGTGGGGTTGCAACTCCGGGAAAACCCCCAGAATCATCACGTCGCCAAGTTCATTCGCTCCGGGGCCACCGGCCGTCTGGCGATGAGCCGCGGGCAATGGAACAAGAAGATCAGCTGGCGCCGGACCTCCCCGAACCCCGAACGGGAACAAGCCCTGAACTGGCGGTTGTATCGCGCCACGTCGCTTGGCCTTCCCGGCGAAGTGGCGATTCATTCCTTCGACGTCGCCCGGTGGTATTATGACAAACTGCCCACGGCCGTGACGGCCTTCGGTGGAATCGTGCAATGGGCGGATGACCGTGAAATGGCGGACACGGTGACGGTCGTGGCGGAATACGCGGGCGGCCTGCGGCATACCTGGACGGGCACGCTGGCGAACTCGTTTGAAGGGGAGCATGACGTGTTCTTTGGCTCGGATGCCGCCGTGCTGATCCGGGACAACAAGGCGTGGATGTTCAAGGAATCGGATGCGCCGCTGCTGGGCTGGGAAGTCTATGCCCGGAAAGATGAGTTCCTGAACGAGTCCGGCATCGCCCTGGTGGCGAACGCGACCAAGATCCTGGCCCAGGGCAAGAAACCCGCGGAGGCGGCCAGTGAATCGGAGTCCCCGCTGAAGTACGCCCTGGAGCGTTTTGTGAACCATATCAACGACAGCACGAAGGCGGAGGCGGACTGGCGGGCCGGCTACGAGAGCGCGGTCTGGGCGATCAAGACCGCGGAGGCCATGGCCCGGGGCGGGCGCGTGGAGCTGGGAGCCGAGCTTTGGACGGTGTGAGCGGGTTCCGGGTCCAGGGCGCCGCCCGGGCGGTGATTCCTGTGCACCGGCGGTTGCTCCATTCGCCGAGTCCGGCTAGCCTGCACCGGTTCAATCGGACAACGCAACTTCCGGCCGTATCCGGGGTTGGTTGTCTGTCGACATTTTTGAAATGAAACTGCAAATGCCTTCCGTCCGAGCCGCGCTGCGACGCCCCACCTCGTTGCGCCGGGCCGGCTTTACGCTGGTCGAGATTATGATCGTGGTGCTCATCATCGGCCTGCTGGCGATGATTGCGATCCCCAACGTCAAACGTTCCCTCGACAAGGCCCGGTTGGAAAGCATCAAGGCCAATCTCCGAACCATCGACAACGTCAAAACGATGTGGGCGGCGGAGAACAAAAAGGGCGGCGACTCGAGCCCCAGCCAGGAGGAACTGGCGCCGTACTTCAACATGAAGACCTTCCCCCAACCGGTCGTGGGCGAAACCTACAATGTCGGTCGGGTGGATGATGCGCCCACCGCGACGCTGGGATCCAAGCTGCTGGAGCAGCCCGCGGGCAGTACGATCACGCTCGACGGCAAGTAACGAGCCGTTGGGGCGGACACCGGGCAGGCACGGCGATTTCAGGCCGTGGCCTGCCCGTTCCATTTTCCGGGATCAAGTAGGCCTCAGATGCCCTCGGCAAAATTCGGCGCCTGATGGGCCTGGGCCACCTCCGTGCCCAGCGCCGCCCCGTCACGCGCCAGCACGCGGTATTCCCGGATGTTGAAGCTGACGGGTTGATCCTCCACCAGACCGAGGCGTTGAAATTCCTCCTTCGTCATCCGGGTTCGGATGATCAGACCGGCGGGGGTGACCAATTCCAGGCGCAGCAGCACCCCCAGAAAGAACACGTGCCGAAGCGTGGCGGGATAGCGGAATTCTCCGGGGTGCGCCGAGACCTGCACGGCGTAGGGGCGGAAGCCGATGCGCAGAGTTTGTCCGTCGGCGACGCCGTGGGTGGGGAAACTCAGTTCGTGCAACCGGGCGGCCCCGTCGCGGACCAGGAGTTCGAGCACGTTCATCACCCCGATGAACCGGGCCACGGTTTCGTTCACCGGCTCCTCGTAGACTTCGCGGGGGGTGCCCATTTGTTCCAGCCGGCCGCGGCTGAAGACCACGATTCGATGCGCCACTTCCATGGCCTCCTCCTGGTCATGGGTGACGAAAATCGTCGTGAGATTGAGCTCGTCATGCAGTCGCACCAGCCACTCCCGCAGTTCCTGCCGGATCTTGGCGTCGACCGCAGCAAACGGCTCATCGAGTAGCAATACGTCCGGCTTCGGCGCCAGCGCGCGGGCGATGGCGACGCGTTGACGTTGTCCCCCGGAAAGTTGGTGCGGATATCGATCCCCGAATTCCCCGAGCCCAAAAACTCCGAGCAATTCGGCGACGCGGGCGGCGATGGCGGCGGCAGACCATTTTTTGACCTTGAGCCCGAACGCGATGTTTTCGGTCACCGTCATGCTGGGGAACAGCGCGTAGCCCTGGAAGACAAAACCGATATTGCGGCGCTGCACCGGGACGTCGTTGACCCGGCGATCCTTGATGAGGACGTCGCCGCTGGTGGGAAACTCCAGCCCGGCGATCATCCGCAGCACGGTGGTCTTGCCGCTGCCGCTCGGTCCCAACAGGGCAATCAATTCACCGGCGCCCACGGTGAAACTGATTCGTTCGACTGCGGGGACGTCCCCAAAAACTTTGGTGAGGGCGCGTACTTCAATACTCATGGAGAACGGGTGAGCGGTGGAGCGGGTTGGGTTGCCGGGGCGTTGGGGATTTGGGCGGTCATTTGCGCTGGCGATGTTCCAAGGCGCTCTTGAAGGCCAGGGTGAGCAGGGCGAGCAGGACCAGCAGGCTGGCGACCGCGAAGGCCTGCTGGCCCTTGTGCTCGGAATTCAGGGTATCGACCCAGAGGGGCAGGGGAATCTCCCCGGGGATGGGACGGCTGACGACATAGACCGCACCGAATTCCCCCATCGCCCGCGCATTGGCCAGGATCACGCCGTAGAGAACGCCCCATTTTACGCTGGGCAGAGTCACCTGCGCGAAGGTCTGCCAGCCGTTGGCACCGAGGGTCAGGGCGGCTTGTTCCGGATCCGTTCCCTGCTGTTGCATCACGGGAATCAATTCCCGCGCCACCAGTGGGAAAGTTACGAAGAGCGTGGCCAACACCATGCCCGGAAAGGCGAAAACAATCCGGATATCATGATCCCGCAACCACGGACCGAAAAATCCCTGGGCGCCGAACAGGACGAGCAACATCACCCCCACCACGACCGGAGATACGGCAAACGGCAAATCGATCAGCGTCAGAATCAGGGTCTTGGCGCGAAATTCAAACTTGGTCAGGGCCCAGGCGGCGACCACGCCGAAGAGGCAGTTCAGTGGCACGACGATGGCGGCCAGCGTGAAGGTAATCCAGATCGCGGCAACGGTCGCGGGCTGGCTCAACGCGCTCCAGTACGCCCGCCAACCGTGACTGAAAGCTTCGGCGAAAACGCTGACCAGCGGCAGCACCAGCAGCAAGCCCACCCATACCAGCGCCAGGCCGATCAGACACCACTTCACGATGCCGGATTCGTCGCTGGCGTGGACCCGCACGAATCGGGTGGTGGAGGTGGAAGTTTGATCCGACATGGTGGTCGTAAGGGGTATCCCAGCTCAGGCCGCTTGAAACCGGCGGGCCCGGGCTTCCAACAGATTGATCACGCCGAGCAGCACGAACGAGACCATCAACAGGAAGATGGCAATCGACAGGGCCGCTTCAATTTCGTAGGCGTCGAGATGTTCGATGATCAACTGGGGGGCGATCTGCGTTTCGTAAGGCAGGTTGCTGGACATGTATTGGATGCTGCCGAACTCCCCAATGCAGCGCGCAAAGGCGAGCGCGAAGCCGGTCAACAAACTGGGCAGCAGCGTCGGCAGGATCACCTGCACGAACGTTCGCAGGCGCCCGGCACCCAGGGTGGCAGCGGCCTCCTCCAGACCCTTGTCCAACATCTGAATGACCGGTTGAACCGTGCGGACGACGAAGGGGAAACTGACAAAGACCAGAGCGATGACGACCCCGGTGCGACTGTAGGCGAGTTTGACGCCCTCGGGACCGAAGAAAGTGCCCACTACGGAACCGGGCGCCACCCAGCGGCCGATCCAGCCATTGGGCGCATAAACGCTGGCCAAGGCCAGGCCGCCAACGGCCGTGGGCAGGGCGAAGGGAACATCCACCAAGGCATCCACGAGCCGACGGCCGGGAAATTCATAGCGGGACAGGATCCAGGCGAGCAGCAAGCCCCCGGCGACGTTCAGGCTCGCGGCGATGAACGAGGCCAGGAAGGTCAACCGATACGCCGCAACCGCGCGGGGTGCGGCGACGTACCGCCAGAATTCGCTCCAGCCGACGCCACTGGTTTTCAAGAGCAGGAAGCCCAGCGGCAGCAGCACGACGAGGCTCAGGTAGGAGATCGTGAATCCGAGGGTCAGCCCGTACCCCGGCAGCGGCGATGGTTGGCGGCGAAACATGAGGTCAACGCTGGCGGCCGTAAGCCTGATCAAAAACACCACCCTCGGCAAAATGCTTCACCATGACGGCATCCCAGCCGCCGAGATCGCGGTCGATATCGACCAGGTCCACGTTCGGGAATTGGGCGGTGAACTGTTGGCGCACTCCCGGATCGCGGGGGCGAAAGTGATTGCGGGCGATGATTTCCTGAGCCCGGGGCGTGTAGAGAAAATCGAGGTAGGCGTTGGCGGTTTCCAGTGAGCCGTGCTTTCGTGCCACCCGTTCCACGACGGCCACCGGCATTTCCACGTCGACGCTGAGGCCGGGATAAATCACCTCAAAACCGGCGTTCTTGTACTCCTGGGCCACGATGCGCTGTTCTGCCTCCAAGGTGATCAGGGCGTCGCCCATCCGGCGTTGGACGAAGGTGATCGTTGCGCCGCGCGAGCCGGTGTCCAGGACCGGGGCCCGGGCGTAGAGATCCGCCACAAAGGCGCGGGCGCGGGATTCATCACCGCCGGAGGACTTCAAAGCACTGGCCCACGCACTCAAATGCACCATCCGCGCCGTGCCGCTGGTCTTGGGATTCGCCATCGCCAGGCGCACGCCCGGCTGAACGAGGTCCGCCCAGTCGTGAATTTTGCGCGGGTTTCCCGACCGGACTACGAAGACGATGACGCTCGAATACGGGGCGGAATGATACGGTTTCAACGACCGCCAGTTCGTGGACATGAGGTGACCGCGCCGGGCGATGTTGTCGATGTCACTGACGGTGTTGAGTGTGACGACGTCGGCGTCCACGCCGTCGATCACCGAGCGGGCCTGTTTGCTGGCACCGGCGTGGGATTGGGAGATCTCCACTTTACGGCCGAATTGCTGCTGAAGCGCCGGGCGGGCGGCGGCGTTCACCTCCGCAAAAAGCTCCCGGCTCACGTCGAAGGACACATTCAACAGCGGGGGAGGTTCAGACGGATGGCCGTTGGCCGGTCGGCAGCCCGACAGCAGTGCCAGGGCGGCGCCCGTCACCAAAGGGATCGCCCAATGCCGCAGGCGCCGCGCCGCGATGGCGCGAGGGATCCTTGCGAGCACTGCCCGTGGTAAAAGCATGTAACTTAGGTAGGCAACCTTTGATTGAAATCCTACTGAGTCAATGGGATTTAATTGAATTGGCGATCGACGGGAGCAAGCTGATGAGGCTGATGAAGCTTTCTGTGCGAGGTGAATACGCGTTGCGGGCGCTGCTGGTCTTGGGCCGGCTTCGCACGGGAGCCGTGGTCTCCATTCAAGCCATGGCCGCGGAGCAGCACTTGCCGCGGAAATTCCTGGAGCAGATTCTGAACGATCTGCGGCGCGCCGGAATTGTCGAGAGCCGTCGGGGCGCGGCCGGTGGTTATCGCCTTTCCCGGTCGGCCAACGATATCTCGCTGGCCGAAGTGATCCGTCGCGTGGACGGCGCCTTGGCGCCGGTCAGTTGTGTGAGTGAGCGGTTCTACGAGAAGTGCACGTGTCCGGACGAAACCCGGTGTCCCCTGCGGTCGATCATGAAAGAGGTGCGCGACTCCGTGGCGGTGCAGATGGAGCGGACCAGTGTGGCGGATCTGGTGGCCCGGGAGCGCCTATTGCAGACCTCACCGATGCCGTCGTTGGATTACGAGATCTAGCCCCCGGCGTTCCCCCTGGGGCGACGTCGTCGTTGGGACCGACCAAATTCGTTTGGCCCGATCCAAAACTCCATCGACGGTCGCTCACCGGTTGGCCGGAAATCAGGATGGTACCGGCAGTTCAATGATGATCATGGCTCCATGGCAGCGAACGGTGAGGCGGCATTCGTGAATCCGGTGCCTTCGGTGCCGCCGGCGGCGGAAGGCACCCGGTCCCGTCGGGTAGCCGGTCTGGATCCGATCCGCGGTGTGCTGGCGCTGATCGTGATGCTCCATCACGGCGCACTGCCGCCGGTCATGTACGGCTACGACGCCACCCATGCGGTGCTGCGAAAGTTGAATATCCTCTTCGCTTGGTCGTGGAATGGGCAATTGGCGGTGGTGGGGTTCTTTCTGATCTCGGGTTTTTGCATTCATTATCCCTACATCCGACGGCCGTTGCCGTTGGCCGCCTTCTACCTCAACCGGATCATCCGTCTCGCGTTGCCGGCCGCGGTGGCGATCGTAATTACCTGGCTGGCGCGGCAGCGGCAGCCCTTTCAGTTGGACGGCATTCCCATCTGGTCGCTGTGGTCGGAGCTGATTTACTACGCCATCTATCCATTCGTTTTGCCGTTGCTGCGTCAGGGCCGCTGGAAGCTCGTGCTCACGGTGGCTTACGTGCTGGCGGGATGCGTCCTCCTGCGGACCGCGGTTCACATTCGATATACCGATTTTGGAGTCATCGGCACGGCGATCGTGGGATTCCCCGTCTGGTTGCTGGGGGCGCGATTGGCCGAGGAAATTTTTCATCACCGCGACAAGTTTAGGTTCCCCATCAAAATCAGCCTTCTCCGCGGCGCGCTTTTCGGCGTCGGTGGCGTCACTCTGGCCATCGCTTATTGGGGCCTGGTCGGATTGGGTTGGACGCTCACCGCGGTGTCGCCGCTGATCTACTTTTGGGTGCGGGAGGAAATTGTCCGTTACGGCACCCTCCCGGAACCGCGGTGGTTGGCGGTAGTTGGCCAGTTCAGTTACTCCATTTACCTGATGCATCTGGTAATCCTGGGTTGCCTGGAGCGTTTCCCCTTGGAGATGCTGGGCGGCAATCTGGCTTGGGCGATCCAGGTGGCGGCTGTGTTGGGGGGCTCCTATCTCTTTTATTGCCTCGTTGAACGTCCGTCGCATCAGTTGAGCCGGCGGGCCATGGCCTGGATTGGACCTGCGGAAAAGCGGTAAGGTGCGCCCCCGCCTGGCTTGGGATCCCTCTGACTCGGGGGGCGGAAGGCAGAAGTGCCGGGCCCCGGGGAGCCCCGCGGGCAACGGCCGGGTGGTTCCTGCTGGCGTCCCGGGCCGGACGCCGCACACTCCGGGCATGAAGCTGAATCATGGGCTGCACCTGGCCTACTGTACCAACGTCCACCGGGGTGAGACCTGGGCCGAGACGTTCGCCGCGCTGGAGAAACATACTTTGGCGGTGCGGCGGCGGGTGGCTCCAGACCAGCCGTATGCCATCGGCCTGCGCTTGGGCGACACGGCTTCGCGCGAACTGGCCGACCCGGCGCGGTTGCGCGCCTTCCAAAGCTGGCTCCGTCTCCACGGCTGCTATGTCTTCACCATCAACGGCTTTCCCTACGGCCATTTTCATGGGCGGCGCGTCAAGGAGCAGGTGTTTCAACCCGACTGGACCACACCGGAGCGGTTGGAGTACACGAATCGGCTTTTCGATCTGCTGGCGGAATTGCTGCCCGAGGGGATGACGGGTTCGGTCAGTACGGTGCCAATCTCGCACAAACTTTTCCGACTGACCGCGTCGCAGGCCGCCGCGGCCCGGGCGAATATCTGGCGGTGTGTGGACCATCTCGAAAAGCTCACCCGGCGCACCGGTCGGGATTTTCATCTGGGCCTCGAACCGGAACCGCTCGGCTACGTGGAGAACACCGGCGAGGTGGTCAGTCTCTTTGAACAACTGCGGGCGGATCGGCCGGGTGATCAACGGCTCCGCGAGCACCTCGGGGTCAACTACGACACCTGCCATCTGGCGATCGAATACGAAGCGCCCCAGCAGGCCTTTGCGCGCCTGCGCAAGGCGGGCATCCGGATCAGCAAGATTCATCTCAGTAACGCGCTGCGCGTGCACCCGACGGCGCAGGTGCGCGAGGCGTTAAAGGCGTTTGCGGAAGACGTCTATTTTCATCAGGTGATCGAGCGCCGGGCCGATGGGGAATTGGTGCGGTACGCCGACCTGGACGAAGCGTTGGTGACGGAAATGGCGGACGGACCCCAGCTGGATCGGGAATGGCGGATTCATTTTCACATTCCGCTCCATGCCGCGCCCACTCCTTTGTTTGGCAACACGGCCGATCATCTGCTCGGAACGTTGGATGAAGTGCGGAGTCATCCGGGGATGTGCTCGCATTTCGAAATGGAAACCTACACCTGGGAGGTGCTGCCGGGCGCCCTCAAACAATCGTCCGTCGTGGAGCAGCTGGTTGCGGAATACGAATGGACGCTTGCCGAGTTTGCGCACCGGGGGATCCGGCGGGTGTGATCGCGGGTGAAAACCAAGCGTAGCTGTATCGATAGAAGAGCGAATTGAGGCGGTGGAAGTCCTGACGGATGAATCATTTTGATGTGTTGGTCATTGGCGGCGGCGCGGCCGGGTTGTTTTGCGCGGCGACGGCGGGGAAGCGCGGCCGCCGGGTGGCTGTATTGGAACAGAACGTTCGTCCCGGAAACAAGGTGCTGATTTCCGGCGGCGGTCGGTGCAATTTCACCAACGTCGGGGCTACCTCGGCGAATTACGTGACCCACGGCAGCCCGCACTTTTCGAAATCCGCTTTGGCGCGGTATCGGCCGGCGGATTTTGTCGCGCTGGTGGAGCGCCACGGCATTGCGTGGAACGAACGGAAATTGGGCCAACTCTTCTGCGACCACAGCTCCAAGGACATTCTGCGGTTGTTGGAAACGGAATGCAGTGACGCCGGAGTCAGCGTCAAGGTGCAGTGTCGGGTGGGGGCGGTGCGTCGGGCAGAAGCCGGCGACGGCGGGAAGGCGGGCTGGGTCGTGTCCACCGCCCAGGGGGATCTGACGTCGGACTCGCTGGTGATCGCCTGCGGTGCCTTGTCCTTTCCCAAACTGGGAGCGAATCCCTTTGGCTATCGGATTGCGGAACAGTTCGGTGTGCCGGTCATCCCCCCCCGTCCCGGACTGGTGCCACTCACGTTCGCACCGGCGGAACTGGCGGCGTTTGGATCGCTGAGCGGCATTGCGTTCATGAGCATCAGCTCGGTGGCGGATCCCGCTGCCCGCGATGTTCCCTCGTTCCGAGAGAACCTGCTCTTCACCCACCGGGGACTAAGCGGTCCGTCGGTCTTGCAGATTTCGTCCTACTTGAAACCGGGGGAACGGGTGCGGTTTAATCTCCTGCCGGACCACGATCTCCGGGCCATTTTTGCCGAGAACCGGGTGGGGGGCCGGGAGCTGCGCCCGCTGTTGCGACAGCATTTTCCCGACCGGTTGGTTTCGCTGTTGGATGCGGAAATTCCGTTGGGTCCGATTGCGCAGGTACCGGGCGTGGCTTTGGAACGGCTGGCGCGCCGGCTGCATGCCTGGGAGTTCACTCCGGCGGGGGATGAAGGGTACGCCAAGGCCGAGGTGACGGTCGGAGGCGTCGCCACAGAGGCTTTGAGTTCGAAAACCATGGAGGCCCGCGCGGTGCCAGGATTGTACTTCATTGGTGAAGTGGTGGACGTCACGGGCTGGCTGGGGGGCTATAACTTTCAGTGGGCCTGGGCGAGCGGCTTCGCGGCGGGACAGGCGGCCTGAGGTGATGGCGCCCCCATCCGGTTTTGTCCATCGGCTTCGGTTGGATCTAGGCTGGACAACGTGAACGACATCGCGCTTGAGCATCTGGGTAAGGTGGATCCGGTGATGCGCCGGGTGATCCGCGAAATTGGTCCCTGCACGCTGGAGCCCGAGGCGCGCCGTTCTCCCTTTGAATCCCTGATCCGGGCCGTGGCCCACCAGCAACTCCACGGCAAGGCGGCGGAAACTATTCTGGGCCGTTTTCTCGCCCATTTTCCCGGGCGCCGCTTTCCGCGCCCGGCCGATCTGACGGCCGTTCCGGATGAAGCCATTCGCGCCGCGGGGTTTTCTGGTGCCAAGCTGCGCGCGATTCGGGACATTGCCGACAAGGCGCTGACCGGAGCGGTGCCCACGGCGCGGCGGATCCAGCGACTTTCGGACGAGGAAATTATCGAGTGTCTGACGGAATGCCGGGGGGTGGGGCGCTGGACGGTGGAGATGCTGCTGATTTTTCAATTGGGTCGGCCGGATGTCCTGCCGGCGGACGATTTCGGAGTGCGCGAAGGCTTCAAGCACGCGTTTAAATTGCCGGCCCAACCTCGGCCCAAGGAATTACTGGCGTACGGGGAACGCTGGGCCCCGCATCGGACCACCGCTGCTTGGTACCTCTGGCGCGTGGCGGACCGGGCGAAGGCCGGCCCGAAGTGAGGACCATCTGGCGGGTGCAATTCCGTCCGCGTTCACTTTGCCAGAACCGGTGGATTGCGGCACGGTGATCCCGCGCGATCGCATGACGTTACCCTGGACCACGGAACCGGAACGGCGTTGGTGGCAATTGCCGGTGTTCTGGACTCTGGCGTTGTCGTTGCTGCTGCATGCCCTGAGCCTGCTGCTCTGGACGGCGCTGCCCGCGTTCCTGGCGCATCCCCCCGACTGGATGCCGCGGTGGTTGGTGGACGCCGCCCGCTCGGTCCCGGCTCTGGCCCAAGTCCCGGAGCCGCCGAAACCGAAAACACCGGAATTGCCCCGACCCGAGGAGTTTGAGATCCCGCTCTCCTTCATCGAAGTGGATCCGGCTTTGGCGGTGGCTGAGAAGCCCAAGGGTGCACAGTTCCAAAGCACGGCCAACACGCTGGCGCAAAACGAAGCCGCCCCGAAGCCGGAGCTGAAGCAGCCCTTCATTGCGGGGAATCAGGAGAAGTATCCCAAAACCTTCGACACAGAAAAGGTGAAGCCCAAGGCCGAGCCCAAGCCGAAGGAAGCGCCCGAGGTGGAGCTGGCCGAGGCGGATCGCGTTCGGCAGGAACCCAAGCCGGTTCAACCTAAGCAGGAACCGATACCGGCCCAACCGCCGGCGACGCAGCCCAAGGGGGAACTGGAACTGGCCATGGTTGCCAAGCCCGGTCCGCCGACCCCGCCGCGACCGGTGACTCCACCGCCGCGGGAGGCCCAAGCCGCCCAGGCGCCGCAGGAGGAACAGCGGCCCACCCGGCGCAGGGCCCTGAAGAACTTGGCCCAGGCCCGTCAGGACAAGGGGATCATCGTGGGGGAGAAAATGAAACAGGACGGCGGGGTCCAGCGTCGGGGCATTGCGTCTTTCAATGCGGAACGCGGTCCCATGGGCGACTACGGCTCCCGGATGTGGGCGGCCGTTCAGGAGCGCTGGTTTGCCACGCTGGAGGCCCAGAAGTTCGCCGGCGAATTCCGGGGTAAAGTGGTCATCGACTTTAAACTTCACCCGGACGGGGCGGTCACCGAAGTCACGGTAAAAAACGAAGGCTCGGACGACGCGATCTATTCCATGTATTGCGTCGCTTCGATCCAGCTCTCCGCGAGCTTTGGGCTCTGGTCGAACGAAATGAAAACGACCTACGGACTCAAGCCCATCGATTGCGAGTGCGTCTTCTGGTATTGACGCTGAACGCAGAAGTGCGCGGGAGGCGATAATCCTCCATCACTGCGGCACACCGATCGGCGGCGCGATCCTCCGGCCGTTCTTCCCTCTAGTGTTTAGCGGTAGCCGGTTCCGGGCAGATCCGGAGCAGGTTAGCCGAGGCGGTAGGTGATTCGCGCCTTGTTCATGTCGTAGGGCGACATTTCCAAGCGCACGCGATCACCCACGGTGAGGCGGATGAAGCGTTTGCGCATCTTTCCGGAGATATGTGCCAGCACGATGTGCTGGCTGTTGTCCAATTGGATGCGAAACATCGTCCCGGCGAGTACGGTGACAACGGTGCCTTCTGTCTGAATCGGTTCTTCCACAAGTACTAAATGGCCCTTCCGGCGACTGGCAGTTCCTGGAACCGTCCAACCAACGAAATAAGCCGAGCGGGCAGGTTGGCGGGCACTCGGGTCAACGCAAGGCTCAGTTGGCGTGGGAAACCGGTTTGCGGTCGTCCGTTTCCCGGGGTACGCCCGGTCAGGAGGCGGACCGCCGGCTACCGAACGGCGTCCTGAATTCGGCAGAGTTGGGCCAGTAAACGGGGCATTTCGGCCAGGGGAATCATGTTCGGCCCGTCACTCAGTGCCTGTTCGGGATTCGGATGGGTCTCGATGAAGAGCCCCTGCGCGCCGGCGACCAGCGCACATTTGGCGAGTAGCGGGGCAAATTCGCGATCCCCCCCGGTGCGATCCCCGAGCCCTCCTGGCTGCTGCACGGAATGAGTGGCATCGAAGACGATCGGAAACCCGAGTTTGGCCATGATGGGGAGCGAGCGGAAATCGGAAACCAGATTGTGGTACCCGAAGGTCGTCCCGCGTTCGCAGAGCATCAAATACCGCCCCCCGGCGGCGACCGCCTTCTTGACGACGTTGCCCATGTCTTGGGGCGCCAGGAATTGCCCCTTCTTGATGTTGACGATCCGTCCCGTGCTGACCGCGGCGAGGATCAGATCCGTCTGGCGGCACAGAAAGGCGGGAATCTGCAGCACGTCGCAGACTTTGCCGGCCGCCAGCGCCTGTTCCTCCGTATGCACGTCCGTGACCACGGGGACGCCGGTTTCGGCGCGGATCCGGGCGAGGATTTCCAGGCCGTCCGCGATGCCCGGTCCGCGGAACGAGGCGCCGGAGGATCGGTTGGCCTTGTCGAAGCTTGCCTTGAAGACGTAGGGAATCCCCAGCCGGGCGCACGTGGACTTCATCTGACGGGCAATTTGCCGGCACAGTGCCTCGCTTTCGATGACGCAGGGGCCGGACAGCAGGAAGAAACGGCGGGACCGGCTCAGCGTGCGCCAGAGTTGGGCCGGAGTGGGTGGGACGGAAGTTTTGGGCATGGGAAACGCGGGCGGAAATTTTAATGCCGAAGGGCGTGATCGAGGTCCCGCAACAGCCAGAAAACTCCCGATATTTTCATCTGCCGGCTAATCACGACGGCGCGTGCTCCGGGGCAAGTGAAAGTGCGGCGGATCAACTCGGCCACGGACTGCACATTGACGCCCGGGAGGTCTCCGCCAATCTGCGCCCTCATTTATGGCAAAATTGCAGCGGGCGCTTCTTTCGGTTTCGGATAAGACCGGTTTGGTGGATCTCGCCCGGGGGCTGGTGGCCGCCGGGGTGGAGCTGCTTTCCACGGGTGGCACGGCCAAGGCCATCCGGGACGCGGGCCTGCCGGTGAAGGACATTTCGGAGCACACGGGTTTTCCCGAGATGCTCGACGGCCGGGTCAAGACCCTGCACCCGCTGGTTCACGGCGGCCTGCTGTATCTCCGGGGTAATGCGGAACATGAGGCCACGGTCCAGGCGCACGGGATTCGGCCGATTGATCTGGTGGTGGTGAATCTGTATCCGTTCGAGGCCACCGTGGCCCGTCCCGGTGTGAGCCTGCATGATGCGATCGAAAACATCGATATCGGCGGACCCTCGATGTTGCGGAGTGCCGCCAAGAACCATGAATCGGTGACCGTGGTGGTGGATCCGTCGGATTACTCCCGGGTCCTGGAGCAGATCCAGGCCGGCGGCGATACGACCTTGGAATTGCGGCGGCAGCTCGCCGCCAAGGTGTATGCCCGCACGGCGGCCTATGATGCGGCGATTGCCGCTCATTTGACCCGCGAGTTTTCCGACGGCACGCAGCCGTTGCCGGCGCTGGCGGTCAGTGCGCCGCTCGTACAGACGCTCCGCTACGGCGAAAATCCGCACCAGAAGGCCGCCTTGTACGGCCGGTTTCCCGAGTACTTCACCCAACTGCATGGGAAGGAGCTTTCCTATAACAACATTCTCGATCTCACCGCCGCTGCGGCGCTGATCACGGAATTCGCGGGAGATCCGCCGACGCTGGCAATTCTCAAGCACACGAATCCGTGCGGCGTGGGGCAGGGGGCCGATCTGCGGTCCGCTTGGGACAAGGCGTATGCCACCGACCGTCAGGCCCCGTTCGGCGGGATCATCGCGGTCAACGGCACGCTGGATCTCGCCTGCGCTCAGGCGATCGCGGAGATCTTCAGCGAGGTGATCATCGCGCCGGATTTTGCGCCGGACGCTCTCGCCCTGCTGCAGCAGAAGAAGAATCTGCGCCTGCTCCGCATCCGGCGGAATCCGGTCTCCACCGCACCCTACGACCTGCGCAGCGTGGGAGCGGAATCGTATCTGCTCCAGGCGCGGGATTTGAAGCTGACGTCAGCGGCGGAGTTGAAGGTCGTTACGGAACGGGCGCCGTCGCCCGCGGAACTGCAGGCGATGCTTTTCGGCTGGCGGGTGGTGAAACATCTCAAGTCCAACGCGATTCTGTATTGCGGCCTGGATCGGACATTGGGCGTCGGTGCCGGCCAGATGAGCCGGGTGGACTCCAGCCGGATCGCGGTCTGGAAGGCGGGTGAGGCGAAGCTTTCGTTAACCGGCAGCGTGGTTTGTTCGGATGCGTTCTTCCCGTTCCCCGACGGTTTGATCGCCGCCGGAGAAGCGGGCGCCACCGCGGCGATCCAGCCTGGTGGATCGATGCGGGATGCTGAAGTGATCGCGGCGGCCAATGCCCGCGGCATGGCGATGGTCTTCACCGGCCACCGCCATTTCCGGCACTGAGTTCGTCCCGGTCGATTCGGGGACCCGAATCGACCTTTCGGCCTTAATGGTGGGTGGTGCTCGCCGAATGCGCGGCGGGCGACGCCACCTGCGGTCCCCGCCAGCGGGCCATGAGCTTCATGATGACCACATAGAAGACCGGCGTGAGGAACAGGCCGAAGAAGGTCACACCGATCATTCCAGAAAACACCGCCACACCCATCGCCTGGCGCATTTCCGCCCCGGCTCCGTGGGACGTCACGAGCGGATAGACGCCGGCGATAAAGGCGATGGAAGTCATCAGAATCGGGCGCAGGCGCAAACGGCAGGCGGTCAGCGCCGCCTCCACGATGCTGAGCCCGCCGAGTTGCTTTTCCCGGGCGAATTCGACGATCAAAATTGCGTTCTTGCAGGCCAGACCCACCAGCACGATCAGACCGATCTGGGTGAAGATGTTATTGTCCGAGCCCTTGATGATGACGCCCACCATCGCGCTGAGCACACTGAGTGGAACGATCAGGATGATGGTGAGCGGCAGGGCGAAACTCTCGTACTGCGCCGCCAGCACGAAGAACACCAGCAGGAGGCACAACGGGAAAATTAGGATGGCGGTGTTGCCGGCGAGGCGCTGCTGGAAGGTCAGTTCGGTCCAGGAATAGCCCATGCCCGGCGGGAGGTTCCGTTTCACCAGATCCTCCATGAAGGCTTCCGCCTGCCCGGAGCTATAGCCGGGCGCCGGAGCCCCGTTGATTTCCGCCGCGGGATAACCGTTGTAGCGCATCACGCGGTCCGGTCCGTAACCCTCGGTGACGGTCACCAGCGTCTTCAACGGCACCATTTCTCCCCGGCCGTTGCGGACGCGCAGTTGATCGATATCGCTGGCCTGTCCCCGAAACCGGGCGTCCGCCTGGGCGACGACCTGGTAGGTGCGGCCGAAACGATTGAAATCATTCACGTACAGCGAGCCGAGGTAGATCTGCATGGTTTCGAAGATCCCCTGAACCGGCACACCCATGGATTTGGCCTTCACCCGGTCCACGTCCGCGGCCAATTGCGGCACGTTGATCTGGTAGGTGGAATAGACGGCCTGCAGCACGTTGGTGGCATAGGCCTGGTAGATGGTGCCCCAAGTGGAATTATAGAGCGCCTCCTGACCCAGATTGGCCCGGTCTTCGATGTACAGCTTGAACCCGCCGCCGGTGCTCAAACCGTTGACGGGCGGAGCATTGATCACCAGGCAGCGCGCCTCCTTGATCTGACTGAAGAGGCCCATCAGGCGGGCCTGAATGGCCTTCGCAGAAAGGTCCTCTGTCCGGCGTTCCTCGAACGGTTTGAGGGAAATAAAGGTAATGCCGGAATTGGGGCTCGCGGTGAAGCCGTTCGGGGACAATCCGGGAAACGCAATCGACGCCTCCACTCCCGGCACGCTGAGCGCCAGTTCGGTCATTCGTTTCACGACGGCATCGGTGCGGTCGAGCGAGGCGGCGTCGGGCAGTTGCGCGGCGCAGATTAGATATTGTTTATCCTGATCGGGAATGAAACCGGTGGGCACCGAGTTAAACACGCGGCCGGTCAGCCAGACGAGCCCGGCGTACACCAGCAGGGCGATCAAACTGCCGCGGATCACCCGAGTGACCCCGGCCGAATAGCGATCGGCGGACCAGGCGAAGAAGCGATTGAACCCGCGGAAGAACCAGCCGAAAACGTAATCCAATCCGCGAGTGAGGGCATCCTTGGGTTCATGGTGGCCCCGCAGCAGTACAGCGGCGAGCGCCGGGGAAAGGGTGAGTGAGTTGAATGCCGAGATCACCGTGGAGATGGCGATGGTCAGAGCGAACTGCTTGTAGAACTGACCGGTCAGTCCGCTGATGAAGGCGGTGGGGATGAAGACGGCGCACAGCACCAGGGCCGTGGCCACGATGGGCCCTGTGACTTCCTCCATCGCCCGCTGAGTGGCCTTCACCGGACTGAGTCCCAGCGCAATGTTCCGTTCCACGTTTTCGACGACCACGATCGCGTCGTCGACGACAATTCCGATGGCGAGGACCAAGCCGAACAGGGACAGCGCGTTGATGGAGAATCCCATCATCGACATGACGGCGAACGTGCCGACCAGCGACACGGGTACGGCGGCGAGCGGGATGATCGAGGCCCGCCAGGTTTGCAGGAAGACAAGGACGACCAGCACTACGAGCAACACTGCTTCAAAGAGGGTATGCACCACGGCATCGATGGATTTGGCGACGAAGACGGTGGGATCATAGGCCACCCGAAAATCGAGACCGGCGGGGAAATTCTTCTTCAGCTCGGCCATCGTCTGCCGGACGTTCCGCGAAAGCTCCAGGGCATTGCTGCCGGGTTGCTGAAAAATCGGCAGGGCCACCGCTGACTTATTGTTGAGCTGGGAGCGCAGGGCAAAATCCCCGGCGCCGAGTTCGATGCGGGCAACATCCCGCAGGCGGACGATCTCTCCGTAGGATCCGGCTTTGATGACGATTTCCCCAAACTCCGCTTCGCTGATCAGGCGTCCCTTGGCATTGACCTGCAATTCAAAATCGGTCGTGGCGGCCATGGGCTGTTTGCCGACGGCGCCGGCGGCGACCTGGACGTTTTGCTCCCGGATGGCATTGACGACGTCGCTGGCGGTGAGGCCTTTGGCCGCAACCTTGGCCGGGTTCAGCCAGACGCGCATGGCGTAATCACCCGACCCGAACACCTGCACCTGACCAACTCCGGGGATCCGCGCCAGCGTGTCCTTTACCTGGAGCGTGGCGTAGTTGCGTACGTAAATATCGTCATAGGTGCCATCGGAGATGAGATGAACCACCATCGTCAGGTCCGGAGAAGACTTGATCGTGAGCACCCCCAAACGCCGCACTTCTTCGGGGAGTTTTGGCAGGGCCTGGGAAACCCGGTTCTGCACCAGCACCTGAGCTTTGTCGATGTCCGTTCCCAACTTGAACGTCACGGTCAGGGTCATCACCCCGTCGCTGGTGGATTGGGAAAAGATGTAGAGGGAATTTTCCACCCCGTTGAGCTGTTGTTCCAGCGGGACGGCGACGGTTTCCGAAATGGTGTTGGGGTTGGCGCCGGGGTAAACCGCCCGTACGACGACCTGGGGTGGCACGACCTCGGGGTATTCGCTGATGGGCAGGCGCACCATCGCCAGCAGTCCGACCAGCAGGATCGTTAACGATAAAACGCCGGCAAAGATCGGGCGTTTGATGAAGAAATGGGAGAAATTCATGACCCGCGTACGCTCGAGGCTGCGGTTTTACGGCGTTTTGACCGTGGCGGGGGGCTCGGGCGCCAGCGGCATGCCGGGAGCCATGATCCGCTGCAGGCCGTTGATGACGATCCGGTCGCCGGAGTTCAAGCCACGTTCCACGATGCGTTTGCCGTCGACAAAAGTGCCCAGGGTCACGAAGGATTTCTGGGCGGTGTTGGAGGCGGAAAGGGTCCACACGTAGCGGAGACTTTGTTCGGTGCCCACGGCGAGGTCCGGGATGAGGATCACGGGTTTCCGGGCGCTGCTGGGGACGCGCAAGCGGGCGTAGAGTCCCGGCACCAACACCCCGCCCGCATTGGGAAAGGTGCTGCGGACCACCATCGTACCCGTATTCGGATCCAAGCGATTGTCGAAATGCTCAATAGTGCCGTGGTGGGCGAAACCGGCGCCATCGGCGATCTGCAACGCCACGGATACCAGGCCCTCCGCGGTCTTTTCCAGTTTCCCCTCCCGCTCGAGCTTGCGGTAGTTCAGCAGGGCGCCTTCCTCCATGGCGGCGTAGACGTGAACCGGATCCACGCTGACCACGGTGGCCAGCAGGGTGGTGAAGCCGTCCACGCCCGAGACATTGTTGCCGGCGGTGACGAGGGCGCGGCTGACCCGGCCCGCGATGGGGGATTTCACCTGACAATAGTCCAAATTGATCTGGGCACTATGACGCGTGGCTTCGGCGGCCAGGACGGCGGCGGCCGATTCCCGGGCCTTCCATTTCCGCGTATCGTTCTCCTCGGTGGAAATGGTTTTATCGGCCAGGAGCTGGGCACCGCGGGCGGCTTCCCGGGCGCTGATTTCGGCGGTGGCTTGGGCCCGTTGCAGATTGGCATCCGCCAGTTGCAGCGCGGTCTCCAGCGGGCGCGGATTGATGACAAATAGGACCTCTCCCGCGCGGACCATTTGTCCGGGCTGAAACCGGACCTCCGTAATATAGCCGGAAACCCGGGGCCGGATTTCGACGGTCTCGGTGGCTTCGACGCGGGCGGAGAAATCCTCCGTCAGGGTCAGCTCACGGACCTCCACGGGTGCGACGGTGACGGGCGTAGGCCCCGGCGGTGGGCCGGCAGCGGGCGGTGCGGCGCGGTGGCAGCCGGTCAATCCGGCGAGCAGGAACGGGACCGCGGCAATAAAACGAAGTGGGGTCATGGTGATGCCCATGGGCGGTCGCAAGACTTCCACGGTCTGGCGCGGCGGCAACCAGAATTCGTTTAGGGGGAAAATGAACTGGCTATTGGCCGTGTTTACCGCTTCAGGGTGCGCACGGCCGTCACCCGGGCGAGCTGCCATCGGCCTTCCTGGTTCCGGCGCAGGCGCACCTCGAATTCCTGGGCCGCAAACTCCATTCCAGGACGACTGGTCGCGACGCTCGCCGTAAAAGCCGCGCGGGCCTCCCGACCGTCCGGTGAAACGGGCTCCACGATCACGTCGTGCAGCGTCACATCGCAGCGGCTCAATAAGGTGAAGGTCGCCTGAACAGCCGCTTGCAATTCCTCCCGTCCCTTGAGCGGCGGAACCTGGGGCACGACCTGATCCAGACTGATCGTGATGTCGTCGGTAAAGAGACCCATCACATGGTTGAACCGCGCCACCTTGGCGATGTTGCCAGTGCCGGTTGGAAAATTGAAGTCCGACAGAAGCGACCGGAGCGTGCGTCGGATTCGCGCCTCCTCGGTGAAATAGGTGGCGCGCACCCACCAGAGCGCCGCCACAATCCCGATCAGCACCAACCCCCGGCCGAGCGCGCGCTTCATGGTGATTTTTCGGGGGACGGTCGAGAGCGTACAATCAGCGGACGATGCGGCCGAGAATACGTTCCCGCTTCACGCGGCCGAATTCGTGATCCTTCATGGGCATTTCCCGATTGTCACCGATCACCAGGTATTCGTCGGGATCGAGTTTGATCTCCGGATAGATCCACTTGGCTTTTGGACGCTGCACATAGGGTTCTTCCAATTCCTCGCCGTCGATGAAGACATGCCCGCCGATGATGCTGAAGCGCTCCCCGGGCAATCCCACGATGCGTTTGAGCAGCAGGACGCTCTCCCCGGTGGTTTTGACGGCGACGATATCCCCGCGGAGGGGTTGCCCGAAACGATAGGCCAGCCGGTTGACCCAAAGTTTCTGCCCCTCCTTGTAGGTCGGTTCCATGCTGACGCGTTGGACCACGATGCGGCGGATGGAGACCTGGTACAGGAAAAGGACCAGAACCACGGTGAGCAGGAGCCGGATGGCGGTGACGGCCGGGTTCCGGCCGATGAGCATCACGCGCCACCACGGAGGTGGGGTTTCGAAGTTGGACATGTTTTCCATGAGGGCACCGAGAGCCGGCGGAGCCTCGCCTTTGACGCGGGGCTCGGAAAGGCGAAAGCGCCGGGATCGGGAATCCCGGTCAGCGCCGGAAAAGTGCGGGGCTGGAAAACCGTTTGGCCGAGTCGGGTTCACCTGCGTAGGCTCCCAACTTCACGCTCATGTGGAGTCGAAAAACTACAGACACTTATCTGCAACGCGCCGCGCTGGTGGTCGTGCTGTTGCTCGTGGCCGTGGCAGCTGTGTCCTTTGGTGGGCAGACGCCGCGTGAATTCGCCGGGGTGGTGGGACTGGGCGTGCTGGCGGGCCTCCTTTGGGTCATGCGCTTGTGGACCTCGGATCGACCCCGGCTTTTTCTGCACCCGATTCTGGCCGTAGTGCTGGGCTTCCTCGCTTATGCGGGCTGGCGTTCCACCCAGGTGGTCGTGCCGTATTTGGCGGTGGGCGAGCTCCTGCAATTGGGGCTTTACGCGCTGGTCTTTGTGGTGGTGCTCCACACTCTGGGCGGTCGGGAGGAAAGTTCCTGGCTGGCCCACGCCCTGGTCACTCTGGGGGCGGGGTTGTCGGTCTACGCGCTGATTCAGTATCTCAATCACAGTGATTACATCCTGGGATGGAAACAGCCGGTGGTTTATTCCGGGCGCGCCGGGGCGACCTTCGTCAATCCCAACCACTTTGCCGCGTTTCTGGTCCCCATTGTGCCCTTGGCCCTGGCTCAGGCCTTGATCAGCCGTCAGGACGCGTGGCTGCGGGTGAGCCACGGGTTGGCCGCGGTGCTTCTCTATGTGGGCATCGGGGTTTCCATGTCCCGCGGCGGTTGGTTCGCTTCGGGAATCGTTACCCTGGCATTTCTCGTGTGGATGATGGCCCGCCGGCCCCAATTGCGCCGGGTGGCCATTGGGGTCTTGGGCCTGTTCGTGATCGCCACGGCGATGTTTGTCAGTCTCAACGCCAAGGCGCGGGCCCGGATTGAGGGCGTGAATACGGAGGGCAATGTGGAATCCGGTTTGCGCCGCTACATCTGGCAGCCCGCGTGGCGCGAGTTTGGCGCCCATCGGGTGTGGGGTGTCGGTCCCGCGCAGTTCCGGGTGCATTTTCCCCAGTTTCGGACGCCCTTGATGCAGTCGGATCCCGGGTGGTGTCACAATGAGTACCTGAACCTGTTGTGCGACTATGGGCTGGTGGGCGCCGGGCTCGTGCTGCTGGGGATCGTCATCATGGCGCTCAATCTTTATCGGGTGCGGAAATATGTCGATCGCGGCGGCAGCGAACTTGGATCCAAGGGGAGTGATCGGACGGCCATGTTCGTGGGCGTGAATCTGGGTTTGCTGGGCTTGGCGCTGCACAGCTTCGGCGACTTCATCCTGCACACTCCGGCGGTGGCGCTGCTGGCGACCATTTTTGCCGCTTTGAGTGCGGCGAGTTTGCGCCATGCCAGCGATCGGTTCCGGGTCTCGGTTCCGGCGTGGTTGCCGGTGATTTTATTGGCGGGCGTGGTGGGCGCCGGGGCTTGGTTGCTGCCGCGGGCGTATCGGCGGGCGCGCGAAGGTTCCCTGCTGGCCCAGGCCGAGCAGGCGACGACCGTCAGTACCAACCTGTTCAATACCCTGATCGCAGCGGCGCGCCTCGAACCGCTCAATCCGCGCACCGCCTACGAACTGGGAGAGAATTACCGGCGCCTCAGCTTTGCCGGCGACCCCGGCTGGCGGTCGCAGGGTGAACAGGCCGTCAAATGGCTGGAACGGGCCAGTGCGCTGAATCCTCTCGACCCTTTTCCCCATCTGAAGCTCGGACTTACGTGGCACTGGCTGGGCGACGCGGCGAAAGCAAAGCGGAGTATCGAACGGGCGGTCGATCTGGGCCCCAACCAGGTGGAGATTGCCAATCACTACGCGTGGAACCTTTTGTTGCAGGGCCGTCCGCGGAAAGCGCGGGTGGTGCTCAATGATTCGGTCACCTGGAATTGGTGGGACAATTGGATGGCCCGGAAATACCTCGCCGAAATTGACGCCGGCAAATGGCCCGATCGGGAGCCGCATTAGCCGGGGACCTCCCGATTTTACCCCTGCCGTGGCGTCGGGCCGCCCTAAGTTTCTCGCCGTGAAGTTTTGGTCAGGCTGGCCGCGGCCGGGGTGGTTGCTGCTGTTCGGAGGATTCTCCGCCCCGTCCGCTGTCGACGTTCCCGGACATCCCTGGGTACGCACGTGGTCGTCCCACGAAATGGGCGGCAATCCGCAGGTGGGCGCCGTGGCCGTCGATCCCGATGGCCGTATCTGGCTCGGTGCCGCCAGCCGTCTCGCCGCGTGGGACGGGGGCGACTGGGTGGGACACGACACCGAGGGCGCCAATGTCACTTGAACTCTGGCGGTCAACGGGGCCATGACTTCCGCTCCTGACGTTCAGTGCTTTGGACTTCAGTTTTGGCCAGGCGGATGCGGTGCGCGTGGGGTGTGATGATTTCCTGCTCAAACCGTTTCGCGAATCGGAATTGACGGACGCAGTGGGTCGCCTCTTGCGGCTGAAATGGCGTACGGAGTCACGGGCGCCCCAGCCGCGAGGAGATTCGGTGGCGGCGCCGTCGCCCGGGACACCGGAATGCCTTCCGCTGCGGTGCTCCGCGAGCTGCGGGGGCGGCCAATCGCGGCGATATCGCCGAGGTCCAGCGGCAATTGGCAGGCTTAGGTCGTCAGCACCCCTTATGGATCCCGGTACTGGACCGCCTTGCGTCCCGTTTCCTGATGCAGGCTCTGCGGGAGCGAATCGTTGCCGCTGGAGCGCCTACGGAAGCATGAAAATATTTTGGGACCGCCGCCGAGGCGGGTAACTTCAAAAATTCGTAACTAATTGATAATGAATGATGCATATGCGGGAAAAGCTTAGCTAATCCCTGGTGTGGTCCGATATCGGACCGAATAAAGTTGGGAATTTTCCGTGACACGATTCTAGGGGAACGGATTATTTGTGTAGAGAGCCCTCCGTTGATTCGGAAGGCCCGAAAAGTCCGAGAAGTAGTTAATCTTCAAGAATCTAACCTATGAAACCTCCTAATGTGAACGGCCGCTGGTGCCGGACGGGTGCGGTTATCGCGAGTCTGTTGTCCGCCGTTGCCTTGGCCGGGCCTGATCGGGGGCCCGATCATCGTGATTTTCCGAGTTTGAAGTTTTCGGGATCCGCGCACGGCGCCGCGGCCGTGAGCGCCTTGGGCAGCCGGCTGCCGGAGTTGGCCAACGCCTATGGTTTCGACGCCTTTGCCTTGCGCCGGATGTTTGATGCGGATTCCACGTTGGGCATCGATGACACCGGCCGTTTGCACTACACCGAGCCGGCGTTCGCTGCGGCTGGTGCGGTGCAAGCGGCGCCGCAGATTCAAGCCCTGGTGCCGCTGGTCGATACCTTCAAGTTGCACAGCCGCCCCTCGGCCAAGCGCATCATCTATCTGGATTTCGATGGCCACGTGATGTCCGGCAACGGTTGGACCGCGGCTTACAATGCAGGGAATCCCATCACGGCGCCGGCCTGGAGTATTGACGCGGATCCGGCCTTCAACGATGCGGAGCGGACCACCATCCAATACATCTGGCAACGGGTGGCGGAAGATTATGCCCCGTTCGATGTTGATGTCACCACGGAGCTGACGAGTGAGGACCAAATCACCCGTACCGATCTGAATGACCAGTTCTACGGAACCCGGGCCCTGATCAGTCCCATCAGCTCCTATATCGGTTACTATGGCGGTATCGCCTATGTGGGTGTCTTCGACAGCGTGGGGGACTATTACAAGCCCGCCTTGGTTTTTCCGGAGAATCTGGGTCCCAATGGTGAAAGCTATATCGCCGAGGCCATTTCCCACGAGGTGGGTCACAATTTCAACCTTAACCACGACGGCACCAGCACGACCGGCTATTACTCAGGGCAGGGGAACTGGGCTCCGATCATGGGTGTGGGATACTATGTGACGCTCGTCCAATGGAGCAAAGGGGAGTACACCGATGCCAACCAAAAGCAGGACGATCTGGCCATCATCGCGGGCTATGTCGGTTATCGGCCCGATGACCACGGGAATACCTCGGCGACGGCGACCCAGTTGCCAGCGGGGACCAGTTTGTCGGCCTCCGGCGTGATCACCAGCAGCACGGATGTGGATGTATTCGCCTTCGTCACCGGTGCCGGCAATGTCGTGATCAATCTCAATCCCGACGATCGTTCGGCAAACCTGGATATCTCCGCGGAGCTGCGTAATTCCGCGGGCACGCTGGTGGCGGCGAGCAATCCGCTCGGTGCGCTCAACGCCAGCTTCAGCCTCAATCTGGCCGCGGGCACGTACTTCGTGCACGTGCGGGGCACGGGTGAGGGAAGTCCAACCGCAACGGGCTATAGCTCCTACGCTTCGCTGGGTCAGTACAAGCTCACCGGCACGGTCCTGCCGTCCGGTCCACAACCGCCGGTGTCGGCGCCGACTGCCAGTCTGTCGCTCGTGGCGCCCGGTCAAGCCATTACGTTCAGCGGCAGTGGATCGTTTGATCCGGATGGAGGTTCCATTGTGACCTATAGCTGGGCGTTTAGTGACGTCACCACGGCCTCCGGGGTCTCGGTGTCCAAGTCGTTCGCCAACCCGGGCACCTATACCGCCACCCTGACGGTGACGGATGACGAGGGGGCCACGAATGCGAAGGCCATCTCCGTGGTGGTCAATCGGCCGCCGGTGGCCGCCATCGCGGTGACTCCCGGGACGTCCGGGTTCGCCCCGTTTGCCGTGAATTTCAGCGGCGCGGGTTCGACCGATACGGATGGATCCATCGCGAGTTATGCTTGGACCTTTGGGGACGGTACCACCGGGACGGGCGTGTCGGTGGCGAAGACTTACAGCAACATTGGTACCTATACCGCCACGTTGACGGTCAAGGACAACAACGGCGCCTCCGGGACGAAGACGGCCAGCATTGCGGTCACCCAAAACCCGGCCTCGGTCCTGCGGGTGCAATCCATCGCCTTGCTGGTTCAAACCAGCAATCGGGACAAGACCGTCCGCTCGACGGTCAAGGTGACCAATCCGAGTGGTGGGGCGATCTCGGGCGTTACGGTTCGGGGTACCTGGTCGGGCTTGGTGTCCGGCACGGTCTCCGGTACGACGGATAGCACGGGAACGGTGGTATTCACCAGTTCCCGGACGCGGAGCACCGGGAACGAGACCTTTGCCATCACGGGATTGAGTCGTACCGGGTACGTTTACGATTCCACCAAGAATGTGGTTACGAGCGCGACGATTGCCGTGCCTTAAGGTCGGCAGTTGGCGGGATTTGGGCGGCGGAGGCTGAAGAGCTTCCGCCGCTCTTTGCTTTTTGGGGATTCCGTGCTTCCGACAAGTTCGCCCTAAAAGTTGCCGGCGATCGGTCCCGGAAGAACCCGCTCGGACTCCATCAGGCCGGCTGCCGATCACCGCGCGGAGGCGTGGAAATGGCCGAAAAACGAGAAAACAGTGGACGTAATGGCGGTGCCGGGAGTAACCATTACCGCGCCATGGCGTCGGCGATGTCGTGGCTTGAATCACTCAAAAAATGAAAATAAATTGCCCGTCAATCTGGTCGGCCCTGCTGGGTGCCGCAGCCATGAGCCAGGTGGAAGGTGCCACCACGGCACTCCCCCCCAGCTCGCAGCTACCGCTTGGTTTTTTCACGAACCGCGGTTTCCAAGTTCGCGTTCGACAGGCGGCTCCCACACCCCTGTTGGACAACAATCAACTGCGCGCCATGCGCCAGTTGAATGACACCCTGCTCCTGGCGGACGGGAATTCGGTCACCAACATCGTCGAAGCCGGGACCCTGGCTCGCGGCGCCTACGCGGCAGATCTCATCAGCTTCGAGCGGGACGGCGCCCCGGTTGATCTCGTCGATGCCGACGGCAATCCGTTGATCGAGTTTAACACGACGGGATTTCCGGGCGTGCCGACGGACGTCGGTGCTGAGCCCAACCTGGCGGTCGAGGTCATCGCGTATCTCGAATTACCCGCCGGGGTTACCACGTTTGGTGTCAGTGTCTCGACGGACCGCACCGATGTGAACGACGATGACGGGTACGTGGTGTACACGGCGTCGAATCCCAATGATTACTTCGGCCTGAAAATTGGTGAGTACGAGCGCAGTGTTTTTGCCAAACCGTTCGGCACTGGGCAGCGAAACGAAAACCAGTGGTCCGTCTCC
This sequence comes from Verrucomicrobiota bacterium, assembly GCA_947471985.1. Lineage (GTDB taxonomy): Bacteria > Verrucomicrobiota > Verrucomicrobiia > Limisphaerales > UBA9464 > CANIZL01. The sequence goes on from CANIZL010000001.1 coordinate 98,588, forward strand.
GCGGCGACCAAGGCGATTTTTCCGGTCCGCATCCTTTACTGGCAGACTGATCGGGGCGCCAACCTCCAGTTCTACACCGTGGCCGACGATGGCACGCGGACCCTGGTGAATGACACCGGTGGGATCAAAGCCTACCGGTCCAGCAGCCTTTCGGTAGTTACCGGGCCGTATGTTGGGGAAGCCTCCCCGTCGGCCGGCTCGGACGGTGTTCCGGCCAACACGCCCATCACGGCTCTTATCGTGGACGGGGCCAAGACGGTTTCGACCAGCGGGGTGAAACTCTTCGTGAACAACACGCAGGTGACGCCGCAGTCCCTCGTCAAGACGGGGGATCACATCGCCCTCAAGTACGATCCGAACGCCTCCCGCACGGAAGCCAAAACGGCGGTGCGGTTGGAATACGCCGATTCCGGCGGGACGGTCCGCACGAATGAGTGGAGCTTCGGGATTGTGGCGGCCGGTGTTTCGTCGACGAAGGTGACCGGCCAGTGGGATTTTGATGGGGGCAACCTCAACGCAACCGTCGGAACGCCGTTGGCGTACCTCGATGGTCCGGCTGGTTTGACCGCCACCGGGACACAATTCGGTACCTGCTCGCAGCTCGGTGTGCCGTTGATTGGCGACGTGGATGCGAAAATCATGCGGGTTCCGGGCGATCTCAAACGGGAGATCGGCTACGTGATGACCCACGGCATCGCCCCGAATGGCGGTGGTACGAAGGTCAACCAGTTCACCATCATCTATGATCTTTATGTCGGTACCACCGGACCGGGAGCCGCGTCGCTCCTGCAGATCAGTTCGCTGAACAACACCGACGACGGTGACCTGTTCTGGCAGGGTAACAACTTCGGTCAGGGCACCGCCGGCTACAACGGTCGGGGCACCTTTACGGCCGGCGCCTGGCATCGGGTGGTCGCGGCTTACGATCTGAAGGCAACGCCCCCCGTGGTGACCAAGTACGTGGACGGTATCAAGCAGGATGACTGGACCACCGGCCAGGGGCTGGACCTGGCACGCCGGGCCCTTCAGCCGACGGCGATTCTGTTTGGCGACGGCGATCAGGACGAGCGCCGTGAAATGTTCGTGAATTCCATTCAGATCCGCAACGGCAAGTTGTCCGACGCGGAGTGTTTCGCCCTGGGTGGACCGACGGCGGACGGCATTCCCGCGGTGATTCCGCAAAGCACGGTCACCGGCCAGTGGGATTTCAATTTCAAGGACCTGGGCGCCAGCATCGGTTCGCCCTTGCAATACTTTGATGGCCCCGATGGCCTGACCAAGGCGGGTACTGAGTTCGGCACGTGCTCGGAACTCGGAGTGGCCCTCATCGGTGGCGCAGACGCCCAAATTATGAAGGTCCCCGGCGATCTCAAGCGGGAGATCGGCTATATCATGGATCACCGCATCGCTCCCAACGGCGGCGGCACGAAGGTGAATCAGTACACCATTGTGTTTGACGTCCTGGTTGGCACGACGGGCCCGGGAGCCGCGTCCCTCCTCAACCTCAGTTCGCTGAACAACACCGATGACGGTGATCTGTTCTGGCAGGGCAGCAATTTCGGTCAGGGCACCGGCGGTTACAACGGCCGCGGCACGTTTACCGCGGGTGATTGGCACCGCGTGGTGGCCGCCTATGACGAAGCAGCCTCGACGCCCGTGGTGGTGAAATATGTCGACGGCATCAAGCAGGATGAATGGACCGCCGGTCAGGGTCTGGATCTGCCGCGCCGGGCGATGCAAGCCACGGCCATTCTCTTCGGCGATGGCGATCAGGATGAACGCCGTGAGATGTGGGTGAACTCCATTCAGATCCGCAAGGGACGCTTGAGCGATGCGGAGATCGTCTTGCTCGGTGGACCTGGTGCTGCGGGCATCCCCGTCGCGCTGCCGAAGAGCACGGTCACGGGTCAATGGGACTTCAACTCCAAGGATTTGGGCGCCACGATCGGCGCCAACCTGGAGTACCTGGACGGTGCCGATGGCCTGACCAAGGCGGGTACCGTGTTCGGTAAGTGCTCGGAACTCGATGTGCCGCTCATCAATGGCAAGGACGCCGACATCATGAAGGTTCCCGGCGATCTCGATCGGAAGATCGGTTACCTCATGACCCATCGGATTGCCCCGAACGGCGGCGGAACCAAGGTCAATCAATACACGATCGCCTTCGACATCCTCGTCGGCACCACGGGACCGGGGGCTGCCTCGCTGCTGCAGTTGAGCTCCGTGGCCAACACTGATGACGGTGACCTGTTCTGGCAGGGCAGCAACTTCGGTCAGGGGACCGGAGGCTACAATGGCACGGGCGCCTTCACGGCGGGTGAATGGCATCGCGTCGTGGCCGCTTACGACGAGGCGGCGAATCCTCCGGTCGTTACGAAGTTTGTGGACGGCATCAAACAGGACGATTGGACCGCCGGCCAGGGCTTGGATCTGCCCCGCCGGGCCATGCAGCCGCAGGCGGTGCTGTTCGGCGACGGTGATCAGGATGAGCGCCGCGAAATGTGGGTGAACTCCATCCAGGTGCGGGTGGGTAAACTGTCCGACGCCGAGATGACGGCGCTGGGTGCGCCGACGGGCGATCCCCTGCCGGTGAGCATCGCGGTGTTGGCGCCGGTTGTTCGTCCGACGCTCACGGCGAGCCGTGACGCCAACGGGGCTTTGGTCCTGACCTGGACGGGCGGGGCGGGCTTCGTTCTGGAGTCCAAGTCGGCCTTGGACGCCGCTCAATGGGTTGCGGTTCCGGGCGGCAGCCCGGCCACGATCGCGCCGGCTCAAGCCGCGGCGTTCTATCGGTTGCGGTTCTAAGTGACGCTTCCGGGTGCCGCGCAAAGGCAGCGGACCAAAACACACGGCGGGCTCCGAAAGGAGTCCGCCGTTTTCGTTTAAAAATCAGGGGTTTTAAACGGCTTTGGAAAGTTTCAAAAAACGAGTGGTCCGTTTGCGGACCGAAAATCAAGTTAATTTCATCGTGACTTTTATTCCCCAATATTCTTCATTCTTTCCAGAACCCGTCGAGCGCTGGACGGGGGCGGTGTGAGTGCAGGTACAAGCGTTTCAACCTTAAACGGTGATAGTTAGTCGGTTAAAAATCCTACTGTTATATGAAAACCCCGTCGATCCTTACCCGATGGGATTTGGTCAGTGTGGCAGTGGCGAGCTTGCTCGCACCTGCAGCCTTGGCTGGACCTAACCGCGGCCCCGATAGCCGCAATTTCCCTCACCTCAATCTTTCCCGCCACCAACACGGGCAGGAAGCTGTGGATCACTTGGGTACCGGCCTGCCCGCCGTTGCCCGAGCTTATGGATTGGATCCCTTCGCGCTCCGGGTCATGCTGACCGGTGACTCGACGCTGGCCGTCGATGGTACGGGCCGTCTCCACTATTGGGAGCCGGCGGTGGGAGCTGCCGGTGCGGTGACTGCCGCCCCGCGCGTTCAGGCGCTCGCGCCGTTGACCGAAACATTCAAATTGCACAGCCGTCCCACGGCCAAGCGGATCATCTATCTGGATTTCGATGGCCAGGATCTGAGCAATACCGCCTGGAGCGCCGCCTACAATGGCGGAAATCCCATCATCGCCCCGGCTTGGAGTCTGGACGCGGATCCGGCTTTCAATGACCAGGAGCGCACTACGATTCAATACATCTGGCAACGCGTCGCGGAGGACTACGCCCCGTTTGACGTCGATGTGACCACGGAATTGGTCAGCGAAGACCAGATCACTCGCACGGATGCCAATGATGAGTTCTACGGCACCCGCGCCCTGATCAGCCCAATCAGCTCGTATTTCGGACTCTACGGCGGCATCGCCTATGTCGGGGCCTTTGATACCTTGGGCGATTTCTATAAGCCGGCGTTGATTTTTCCGGAAAACCTGGGTCCGAATGGTGAAAGCTATATCGCCGAGGCCATCTCCCACGAGGTGGGACATAACTTCGGTCTGAGTCATGACGGCAGCACCACGGGCTGTGGTGCCACCGGGACCAGCCCGTGTGGCTACTATTCCGGTCAAGGTAACTGGGCGCCCATCATGGGCGTCGGTTACTACGTGTCGATCGTCCAGTGGAGCAAGGGCGAATACGCCAACGCGAACAATCTGGAGGACGATCTGGCCACCATCGCCAGCTATGTCGGCTATCGGGCGGACGATCATGGTGACACCGCGGCCACGGCCACCGTGCTGCCCATCGGATCCCAGCTGTCGGTCTCGGGGGTGATTTCGAGCAGCAGCGACGTCGATGTCTTTTCCTTCTCTACGGGCTCCAGTGGTCCGGGAGGTACTGGCGCGGTGGCGCTGCAAATCGACCCGGACAGCCGTTCCGCCAACCTGGACGTTCTGGCCGAACTGCGGGATGCCGCCGGCAATTTGGTGGCCGTAAGCAATCCGGTCGGCGCGCTGAATGCCAGCTTCAATCTGACCCTGCCCGCCGGGACCTATTTTGTGCACGTCTGGGGCACGGGCGAGGGGAGTGCGTCCCTGACGGGATACAGTGCCTACGCCTCCGTGGGTCAGTACACCCTGACCGGCACGGTGGTGAGCCCGGGTCCGCAACCGCCGGTGGCCGTCGCCACGGCGACACCTTTGAAAGTGGCCCCGGGTCAGTCCGTGACCTTTGACGGCAACGGTTCGTTTGACCCGGATGGCGGCGCCCTGGTCAGTTACGCCTGGAGCTTCAGCGATGGCGCTTCGGGCACGGGGGCGATCGTGGGCAAAGTGTTCACCCTGCCGGGTGTCTATACGGCCACCTTGACGGTGACGGACAATGAGCTGGTGACCGCCTCCACGACCGTCTCGGTGCAGGTCAACAATCCGCCGGTCGCGGGCATCACGGTGACTCCGGGTACCTCGGGCAAGACGCCGTACGCCGTGAGTTTCAGCGGGGCGACTTCCTCGGACTCCGACGGTACCATCGTCAGCTACGCTTGGAATTTCGGCAACGGCACCACCGGGACCGGAGTCAACGTTTCCAAGACCTACACCACGGCGGGAACCTACAATGTGGTTTTGACCGTGACCGACAACAACGGCGCGACGGCCTCCAAAACCGTGGTCATCACGGTGGTCGCCAACAAGGCACCCGTCGCGGCGGTTGCGGTGAGTCCGGGTACCACCGGAACGGCGCCCTTCGCGGTGAGCTTCAGCGGAGCCGGTTCCTCGGATTCCGATGGCACCATCACTTCCTACGCTTGGAGTTTCGGCGATGGAACGACGGGTTCCGGAGTCAATGTCTCCAAGACCTACACCACGGCGGGGACCTTTAGCGCGAAATTGACCGTGACGGACAACAACGGCGCGACGGGAACCAAGACGGTGACGATCACCGTGAATCCGAATCCGAGCACCGTGTTGCATGTGCAGACCATTGGCCTGACTGTGCAGACGACGGCGGGAAGCAAGACGGTGACCTCGACGGTCACGGTATTTAATTCCAACGGGCTGCCCGTATCCGGCGTCACCGTAAGCGGCCGGTGGAGCGGCATTGTGAGCGGTCCTGACTCGGCGGTGACCGACGTCAATGGGCGAGCGGTAATGGTCAGTCCCAAGACCAAATCCACCGGCACGGAGACGTTCTCGGTAACCGGAGTGAGCCGCAGCGGCTATACCTACAATTCCGCCCTCAATGTGGTTTCGAGCGCATCCATCGCGGTGCCTTGATTTCTTGACTGCCTAACTGCAAGGGGCGGAGACTTCCGGGTCTCCGCCCCTTTTTCGCGCTCCAGGGTCTCGACTCGGGATCCAACCGGCGCCGATTATTTTTGGGCTCCAGCGAAAGCCTGAGTTGTTCTTACCACCGGACACGCCGGGAACGAACGATCCGTGATCGGCTTAGACGAGATCGCTCCGGGGCTTTTCGTGGAAGGAAAGCCATCCCGACGACCGTACTCCTTAGTTTCCTTCCTTCGGCGAAAGGGAATTCGCGCGGCCGGCCTCAATCATCCACCCGGGCCAGTGAGGCGCGGAAGGCGCTTCCGGTGCCCCGCACTTGCAGGCAGCGATGGGGGGCGGTTGCCGGCGTCATTTCCAAGGCCACCACCCGAAGACGCGCCCAGATCGCCAGGGCGCCGGCCGGAATCAGGAATGCCGGTCCAAACAGCCAATCTGCCGGCACGGGGTGTCCACGAAAGCGAATCACAGCAAATCCGATTCCCAGAACTCCGAGGCCGATGACGACAGATGCCCAGAACAGCCAAAGTCGCCGGGCACGATGGTGACTCCGGCAGAGTGGCACGTCGACGTGGACCGGCGGTCGCGGTGTGCACAGCGGGTGCAGAATCACCGCTCCGACCAAAATTAGCAATCCGACGGTCCCACCCGTGAGTCCGATCTGGGGCGCCCAGCGGCGCAAACTCAGACCGAGGAACGGGGCGAGCGTGAGCGGAAGCAGCCACAAGGGGAAGGTGGGGCTGAAACGATGCCGAAGCTGCACCCCGGCGGGGGCGTTGCAGAGAACGCAACGGTTCGGCAGTACCGTTCCCTCCGGCAAGCGGACCCGATCCCGGTGCACATGTGGCTGGATTCGATGGGCGCCGCCGAGGGGAGCCCCTTCACGTATTTTGGAGACAGCCCGGGGCTTGCAATGCCCGCAGATCAACGTGGATCCGAGGTGGACCAATTCATCCAGGGGAGTTGCGGTTCCGCATTCTCCGCACGGGCGCTTTTCAGATTGCAGGGCGGCGCGTTGCATAGCGCTTTAGGGACACCTACCTGGCGGGTTGAGCGGGCCAGAGTTGCCCGGCGGAGTCGGCGTTTCCCGGGATCCAAACCAATACCTGAAGGCCAGCCAGCCGAACGTGTCGTCCCGCGCCGATCAGGACACGCCAGTGAATGGCGCGAAGTTCGGGAGCGTTTTTTCCAGGGACGACTTCCATGATCTTGATTCAGCGTCGTGCCCGGCGGATGGGGGGCAAAGATTCCGCCCGGGTTTTGATTTTTGGGACATCGAACCGCCACAGATTTGCCGTTGAGCGATGTTCCGCGAAAAGAAGGGCATGCCCGCCTATCAGTGTCGCTCTCTTGTCGTCGGATTCCTGAGTCTCCTGGGAATGTCGACCAGTTTGGCCGGGGCCTCGGAGGACTGGCCCCAATGGCGCGGACCCGAAAGGACGGGACACTTGGCCGTCGGTCAGCAGCTGCCGGCCAAACTCTCCGTGGAGCCACGGATCCGGTGGCGGGTGAAGTGCGGCGAGGGTTTTGCGTCGCCGGTCGCGGCGGGCGGGAACGTGGTTCTGGCCGATAACCAGGGTGGGCGCGAAACGGTGCGGAGTTTTTCGGTCGTCGACGGTCGGGAAGTCTGGCGGGCGGATGTGGACGAAACCTTTCTGGACACCCAAGGGCCCCGCGGGCCGCGCTGTACGCCGCTGATCGATGAGGATCGCGTCTACGCGCAATCCTGCCGGGGCGAACTGAAATGTCTCGATCTGGCGTCCGGCCGATTGCTCTGGCGGACGCATTACGGAACCAATTACGGCGCGATCTTCGTCGGCGAAAAAGGGGCCACCCCGGGAGCCGGGCGCCACGGCAACAATGGGGCGCCGGTGGTGGCGGGGGATTGGTTGTACGCCAGCGTCGGCGGCACCAATGGGGCCGGCATGGTGTGTTTTCAAAAGCGCACCGGCGCCGAGCGCTGGCGCTCCGGGAACGAGGTGGCGGCGTATGCCGCTCCCGTGGTGGCCACGATTGCCGGACGCAGTCAGGTCGTGAACTTCATGGCCGAAGCCCTGACGGCGTTTGATGCCGCGACCGGGCGACAGTTGTGGCGGTTTCCGGTAAAGACGGCGTTCGCCCGGCATGTCACCACCCCGATCATCCAGGGAGATTTGATCGTGGTTGGGTCGCACCAATACGGATTGTTTGCGGTGCGCGTGGAAGTGGATGCGGCGGCCCCCACGGGATTCCGGGTTACCGAGGTATGGAAGAGTCGGGAGGCCGCGATGAATTTTTCGTGTCCGATAGCCGTGGACGGATGGATCTATGGTTTGGGGCCGGCGAAGGATGTCGTGTGTGTGGAGTTGGCGACCGGCCAAGTGCGGTGGCGGCAGGAAGGTTGGATCACGAGCAGTGCGGACAAGGCGCACGCGGGTTTTCTTACCGATGGGAAAGCGATCCTGATGCTGGTCGATGACGGGATGCTTTTTCATTTTGCCGCCGACGGCGCGGCCGCGCGGGAATTGGGACGGATGCAATTGTGCCGGGCCAACTGGTGCAATCCGGCGCTCGCGGGGAACCGCTTGTATCTGCGCGATAATCTCAAGGGTCCGGGCGAACTGCTGGCGGTGGATCTCAGTCCGTGAGTGGCTCGCCTGGTTGAGATATTTGTTTCTTCACTCGGACCATGAAATCACTCGCGCTGCCCGCGGCTTCGGTTGCACCGACGTCGGCGGAAGATCATTGGAGCCATTCCGGCAACGCCTCCACCGGGTCCCCGGTGAACGCGCCGGAGGTGGATGTGCCTTGGTGGCACGCCGTGATTTTGACGGCGATGGCCGGTGGTTTGGGATGGGGCATTCGGGGGCAATTTGGGCACGAATCCGGAGCCATGATCGCCGGGCTCCTGGTCAGCCTGGTACTGGCCCGGTTGTTTTGTCCGCGAGCTGAGGCGGCGGTGGTCATCCGGGCGGTGGCGTGGGGGACGATCGCCATCGGGTTTGGCGGCTCGATGACGTACGGTCAGACGGTCGGGCTGACCCACGATGCACCGCTGGTGGGGAATTGGGCCGCGCTGCGTTGGGGACTGCTGGGGTTGGCGATCAAAGGGGGAATTTGGATTGGTTTTGCCGGCACGTTTCTCGGCATGGGGCTCGGTGGCGTGGTTTACCGGGCGCGTTGGATGGTCCCGCTCTGGCTGGGTGTGCTGGGCCTGGTGTCGATCGGCATCCGGTGGATCAATGAGCCCTTTGATCCCGCTCAGCACATCCTGCCGCGGATTTATTTTTCCGACGATTGGTTGTGGGAGCCTGGGGCCGCGCTCAAGCCGCGACGAGAAGTCTGGGGTGGGATGCTTCTGGGCTTGCTGGGCTTGCTGGCCTTCATTCGAGTGCGGTTGGGCGACGTGCTGGGGTTTCGTCTGGGACTCTGGGGTTTCCTCGGAGGCGCCCTGGGTTTTCCGCTCGGTCAGTGTTTGCAGGCCTACCACGCTTGGAATCCGCCGATTTTTCACTCCGGCCCGTGGGTCACGATCGATCCGCTGATCAATTGGTGGAACTTCATGGAGACCACCTTCGGTCTCGTCCTGGGTGCCGGCTTGGGATTGGGAGTGTGGAGCAATCGCCGCCGCATCGTGCTGCCGCCCCGCGGGAATACCCGGGAAATTCCGACGTGGATCGAAGTGATCCTGCTCGTGGTGCACTCGGGGCTCCTGGTGACCTCGGAATTTTTCGGCGTGGGCTGGGTGGATCGGATTTATGATTTCGGCATGCTGCTGGCTTTCATCCCGCTGGTGGCGGTGGCGGGCGGGCGGTGGTGGCCGTATTTCCTGATACTACCCGTGACTGCCGTGCCGATCCTGGGCAAGACCGTGCGACAGTTGGTTTATCAGGAACCTTCGGTGCCGGCGTGGCTGGGGTGGGTGCTCTATGGCGTGATCCCCCTCATCGGTGTGACCTTCCTCGCGGTGCGGTGGGCGCAGGCCGATCGTCGCGCCCGCCCCGCCGCTGAAGTGCTAAGGCCATGCCTGTTGGTTGCCACGTGGTTGTACTTTTCGCTGAATTTTGCGTTCTTCCATTTTCCCTGGCCCTGGTCGGCATGGACCAGCCGGACGCCCAATTCCCTCGTGTACTGGATCTGCGCCTTCGGCCTGAGCTGGTGCGCGGGGCGACGGTCGGCCGGGGAGGTCACCGGCATCCGTGCGAAGTAGGAGCGCGCCCGATGGATCTGGTGGGTGGGGGCGCTGGCGAGCCAATGAAAAATCGTGGTTGCCGCGGGGGGATCCGAGGTCAGTTTGACGTTCTGTGAGTACCCTGTTTCTGCGTCCAAACGGATGGCTGCTGGCTTTGGGCCTGGCAGCGGGGCCGGTTTTTTCTGCGGCAGTCCCGGCGACCGCGCTGCCTCCGGCGGGTACCGCGGCGGTGGATTTCGCGCGCGACGTCCAACCGCTCCTGGAACAAAACTGCTGGAAATGTCACGGGCCCAGCCGCACCGAAAACGGGCTCCGGCTGGATCGGCGCGAGGAACTGCTCAAGGGTGGGGAACACGGTCCCGCCATCGTGGTTGGGCAGAGCGCCAGCTCGCTGCTGATTCAGGTCGTCAGTGGCGCCCACCCGGAACTCGGCCGGATGCCCAAGAAGGGCGAGGCCCTGACTCCCCCGCAGATCGGCCTTTTGCGGGCATGGATCGATCAGGGAGCAAACTGGCCGGCTGAGACCAGTGCCACCGAGGAAAAGAAACTGAATCATTGGGCCTGGAAACCGCCGCTCCGTCCCCCTGTTCCGTCAGCGGGAGCGGGCACTTGGGCGCGGACCCCCGTTGACTCGTTCATTCACGCCCGGCTGAACACCGAGCGTTTAAAGCCCTCGCCGGAAGCGGATCGCATCACCCTTTTGCGGCGGTTGCATTTTGATCTCACCGGCCTGCCGCCCACGCCGGAGGAGGTGGACCGTTTTGTCGCGGATACTTCGCCCAACGCCTATTCAAAGCGGGTCGAAGAACTCCTGGCCAGTCCGCACTATGGCGAACGCTGGGGACGGCACTGGTTGGATGCAGCGCGATATGCGGATTCCGACGGGTACGAAAAGGACAAACCGCGTTTTGTCTGGGCGTATCGGGACTGGGTGGTGGGAGCGTTGAACCGCGATCTGCCGTATGACCGTTTTGTCGTCGAACAGATCGCCGGTGATTTGTTGCCGGGTGCGACTCCGGAAAGCGCGGTGGCGACCGGCTTCCTGCGCAATTCGATGCTGAACGAGGAGGGCGGGGTGGATCCGGAACAGTTCCGGACCGACGGCCTGATCGATCGCATGGATTGCATCGGCAAAAGTGTCCTCGGCATCACGATCCAATGCGCCCAGTGCCACAATCACAAATTCGATCCCATCTCGCAGGAGGAATATTACCGGTTGTTCGCCTTCCTGAACAACGACCACGAGGCGTCCCGCGTTTACTACACCCCGGATCAATCGCGCTTGGTGGGCAATTTGACCCGCCAGATGCGCGACTTCGAGGAGGGGCTTCGGCATACCACGACGGATTGGGAACCGCGCATGGCGGCGTGGGAGGCGAGCGTCGTGTCCAATCAACCGCCCTGGGAGGTGGTGCGCTCCGTCAATGTCAGCGATAACGGCGAACGTTTTTATTACTACGAGGACGGTTCGATCCGGGCCGCCAGTTATGCCCCGACCTTTTGGACGGCCCATTTCAAGGGGACCAATCATCTCGCCTCGATCGGTGCGTTTCGTCTGGAACAACTAACAGACTCCAATCTCCCCTGTGGCGGTCCGGGACGATCGATCCACGGAATGTCGGCCCTCAGCGGGTTCAAGGTCACCGCGGAGGAATTGGGGACCACCAACCGGGTGGAGGTCAAATTCGTCCGGGTGACGGCGGATTTTGCCAATGCGGAGAAGCCGCTGGAACCGGAATTTCAATCGGAAAGCCGCAATCGCGAAAAAGGAGACAAGCGGACGTATGGTCCGGTGCGGTTGGCCATCGATGACGTGGACGACACGGCCTGGGGCATTGATGCCGGTCCGGGACGGAGAAACGTCGCCCGCCAGGCGGTGTTTGTTCCCGATCGCCCGATCACCTTCACCAACGGAGTGGCATTGACCTTTGGCCTGCAGCAGATGCACGGCGGCGATAATTCGGACGACAACCAGAATCACAATCTCGGCCGCTGGCGCATCAGTGTGACGGGCGATACCAATGCGGTGGCGGACGTGGTGCCGGCCAACGTGCGGGAGATCTTCCGTGTCCCGCGCGAACAGCGCACGCCCAACCAGGTTGCCGCGATCTTCACGTATTGGCGGACGACGGTACCGGAATTCCGGGACGTGAATGAACGGATCGAGGGTCTGTGGCGGCAATGGCCGGAAGGCGCGCCCACGCAGACGCTGGCGGCGCGTCGCGGTGAGGGACCAGGTGAAGCGATGCGGCCCACTCACATGTTTAAGCGCGGGGATTGGTTAAAGCCGGGCCGGGAAGTCACCTTTGGTACGCCGGCTTTCCTCAATGCGCTGCCGGCCGGCGCCGAGGCCACCCGGCTGACGTTGGCGAAGTGGTTGGTGGATCGGAATGCGCCGACGACGGCACGGGTGGCGGTGAATCGGGTGTGGCAGCAGCTTTTCGGCACCGGCCTGCTCGAAACACCGGAGGATTTCGGGACGCAAAGCCCGGCAGTTTCGCATCCGGATTTGCTGGACTGGCTGGCGGTGGAATTCATGGAACCCACCGTGCCGCTCGGAGCGGAGCTTCAGGCAGCCTCGACGCCGTGGAGCTTGAAACACCTGCTGCGGGTGTGTGTGAACAGTGCCGTGTATCGCCAAGCGTCGCGGGTGACTCCCGACGCGTACGAACGGGATCCCTATAACCGCCTGCTCGCCCGTGGCCCCCGGTTCCGGGTGGATGCGGAAGTGGTGCGGGATACCGCGCTGGCCGCCGCCGGTTTGTTGAATCCCGCGATGGGTGGTCGGGCCGTTTATCCGCCGGCGCCGGATTTCCTGTTCAAGCCGCCGGCCAGCTACGGACCCAAGGTCTGGAATGAGGAGACCGGACCGGACCGCTACCGGCGCAGTCTCTACACCTTCCGTTTCCGCAGTGCGCCGTATCCGGTGCTGCAGGCTTTTGATGCACCCAATGGCGACTTTTCCTGCGTTCGACGTCTCCGCTCCAACACCCCGTTGCAGGCGCTGACGGCGCTGAATGAACCGCTGTTTGTCGAGGCCGCACAGGCCCTGGCCCGGCGGACGGTGACCTCGGGTGGAGCCACGGATGACGAGCGATTGACCTACGCGTTTCGTCGCGTGCTGCAGCGTTCGCCGCAGGAATCCGAGCGGGTAACGCTGCGGAAATTGCTGGCCAGCCAGATGGCCCGCCTGGGCGAAGGTTGGGTAAATCCCGCGGAACTGGCGACCGGCCGGAGTGAGATTCCGAAGGACCTGCCGCCGGGGATTACCCCGACGCAACTCGCCGCTTATACCTCGGTGAGCCGCGCCTTGTTGAATCTCGACGAAACGGTGACCAAAGAATAAACCGCGCGCGAGGGCTGGGCCTCGTCGCGGGGTGGGTCAAAAAGGCCCCAACGGGGCCGCCGATTGCCGTCTGGCTTGGGGGTTAGAGCTTCCAGCCCTGGCGGTATTTGTGGTGGATGAATTCATCCGCTTCCGGGGTGCCGATGGCCCGCAACTTCTTGGCGTCCCACGTCAGTTTCCGTTGCGACCGGAAGGCCACATTTCCCAGCAGCACGGCTTCGGTCAACGCGCCGGAGTAATCGAAGTTACAGGTCGTCGATCCGCCCGTCTTGCACGCCTCGATCCATTCTTTGTGATGACCGATTGAATTGGGAATGGACGGTGCCGGCGCCTTGAAGTCGGCGAACTTTGCCTCCGGCAACAGGACGTGTTTGTCATAGCCGGCGAGCAGCATCCGACCGCCTTCGCCCACGAAGAGGGTGCCATCGCCCCACTTGGGCAGATTGTGCTCCTGGAAATGCGGCGGACGCTTGCCGCCGTGATACCAGGTCAGCACCACGGCTGGCCGGCCGGGCCGGGCGGCGTACGTGTAGCGGACGATGAGATAATGCGGCGCGCTGTACGGGTGCGGTTTGGGCCCATCGATCACTTCCACGGTCTCGGGCGTCGTGAGTCCCAGGGACCAGTGGGAAAGATCAATGTGATGGCAGCCGATATCGGCGAGGGTGCCGCCGCCGAACGGCCAGTAATTGCGCCAGCTGAACGGGATGTACTCCGGGCTGTACGGTTGGTATTCCACCGGGCCCAGCCACTCTTCGTAGTGCAGGTGGGCGGGAACCGGCGGGGTTTCGGAGGGCTTTTCCTTGTTGCCGAATCCGCCACCGGACCAGACGTGTACTTCCTGAACCTTCCCCAGCGCGCCGCTCTGCACGAGTTCCACGACGCGGCGATAATTGTTTCCCGCGTGGATCTGGGTGCCCATCTGGGTCACGCGCTTCATTTTCTTCGCCAATTCACGGACGGCCCGGCACTCGGAAATGGTCCGGGTCAGGGGCTTCTCACAATACACATGCCGCCCGGAACGTAGCGCCGTGGCCGTGATGATGGCGTGGGTATGATCCGGCGTGGCCACGACGACGGCATCGAGATCGTTCCGATCCAGGGCGCGTCGGAAATCGGTGTAGGTCTTGGCGCCGGGAAACTTCTGGGACGCTGCGGCCAGCAGGCGATCATCGATGTCGCAGAGCGCCACGATGTTTTCGCTCGCCACATTGCCCAGATTGTACGCGGCCTGATTGGCGGTACCGATCATCGCAATGTTGAGTTTATCGTTGGCCGAGAGGCGGCGGGCCGCCTGGAGCAACGGCGAGCCGGCCAGGCCAAATGCGGCGGCAGTGGCGGTGCCGTGGCGGAGGAAATCGCGACGTGAGAAGGAGGAATTCATGGTGTGACGCGGCCGCAATTACCGTCGTGCCGCTCGCAGTGGCAAGCGTGTTTGCCGAAAAAGCCGTGATTTGCCGGCGTGCGGGGCGCGGTGGATTGCGGACCGCGGCCGAAACTCATTTCGCCGTTGACACCCCGGGTTCTGTCCGGTGGTATGTGCGGACACATGAAACGACTCCTCGCCTCTCTACTGCTCACGGCCTGTACCATGGGCGTTTTTGCCGCGCCGATCCCGGAAGATGCCCGGGTGGGCGGCTTCGCCATCGGATGCCAGGCCTACAGCTTTAACCGCTTTTCCGTGTTTGAAGCGATCGAGAAGACCGAACAGACCGGTGGCAAGATCATTGAGTTCTATCCCGGACAGCGGCTTTCCAAGGAGGACGCCACCAAGTGGGATCACAATGCCACCGATGAGCTGATCGCACGGGTGAAGGAGAAGCTCGTCAAGCATGGAATCCGCGCGGTGAACTACGGTGTGGTGGGCGTTCCCAAGGACGAGGCGCAGGCGCGGCCGATCTTCGAGTTTGCCAAGAAGATGGGGATGTACGGCGTGACGACGGAATCCACGGATGCCATCGACACACTGGAAAAACTCGCCAAGGAGTATGACCTCAAGGTCTGCTTCCACGAGCACGCCCGGCAGCCCAATAATCCGAATTACCAGATCTGGAATCCCACCTGGCTGCGCGATTTTCTGAAGGGCCGGGATGCGCGTCTCGGGGCCTGCGCGGACATTGGTCACTGGCAAACCTCCGGATTAACCGCGTTGGAAGGCGTTAAGACTTTGGCGGGTCGGATTCATTCCCTGCACATGAAGGATCGCATGGCCTTGGGTACGGGTCAGCACGACTGCATTTTCGGCACGGGGAAGAGTGACATCGGCGCGGTTCTGGCGGAACTGCGTCAGCAGGGATTCCAAGGCAACATCGCCATCGAGTACGAGTACAACTGGGATCAGTCCGTACCCGACATTGCCCAATGCATCGGATTTGTCCGCGGTTGGTCCGTGGGGCAGGGCGCGAAGTAATCTCGCGATCGTTCCGTTGAGCGGCGGTTGGCGCGGCGCGGCATAGTTGCCGCGCCTTTTGCTTTTACCCGGTGGCGACGTCTGCACCGGTGACGAGGCGCTGGCGGCCTGGCTCCTCGAGGTTCACTAATGTTCCCGGGTCTGGGTGCCCTGGAAGGGCGGCCGGAGTTGCGGGTTTAAGCAGGCCCGGCGGCGCAACAGCCGGGAGATCCGACTTTGGTCTGAGGTGGGCAGTTTGGGGTGGCCGGGCGTTGTTTGGAGCCTTAAACCGAAGGAAGTGGTTGCTGAACCCGCTGCGCAAAAAACGATTTCGACGACGAGTCCCCCGGCGTCAACGCCGGGGCCGCAAGGACGTCGCGAGGCGCTGCGTCGTCGCTTGTTGCGAGCGAACTGGCTGGTTGTGGCGGCGCTGGGTTTGGTACTGCTGCTGGCGTTGGGTGTCTTGTGGCAAAGCTTTCGGGCTTCGCGATTGCAGGTTCAGGCGCTGAGTGAGCAACATCGGGCGGAACAGGCGGAATCGGGCGCCCGGGTGGAATTGTGGAAGAGCTTGCTCGCGGAGGCCCGCGCCACGCGATTGAGCCAGCGCTTGGATCGCCGCAATCTCAGCCTGACGAGCATCCGGCGCGCGGCCGAGATTGCCACCACGGAGGAATTGCGACATGAGGCCATCGCGACCTTGGCGCTTCCCGAACAGAACGTCGATTCGTCGGTGACTTTGGATCCGCAATCCACCGCGAACGAGATGGATCAGGAGTTGCGCCTGTTCGCCGAAGGATTGCCCAATGGGGACGTGCGCATTCGCCGACTGAGCGATGGCGTCGAAGTAAAACGGCTGCGGATGGCCGATGGGCCGATCCCGGCGGAGCAGGGACGGCCGGTGGGGATGCTGTTCAGCCCGCAGGCGAAACGGATCTCCGTCCGCCACGCCTATGGAGCCCTGGCGGTGTGGGATCTCGAGACCGGGCGCCTGCTGTTCGTACGCGACGCGGATGCCCTGCGGCGGCCGGCGAGTGGGGCGGAGTTTACCGCGGACGGCGAGTTCCTTGTCGCTCCGATTTTCACTCCCGATGGTTTCGCCGTCCTCGAGGCCTCGTCCGGCAGGATGATCGCCCATTTTCCGCAGATTAATTCCTTTCATCATGCAACCGTCCGTCCGGGAAGACATCAGTTTGCCGCCTATTCCGATGGGCGGGTCTATCTGCTGGACTGGGATCGGCGGGCTGAGGTCGACCAATTTCCCTTTCCGGCGGGCGCCCGATATCTGGCGTGGAGTGCGGACGGGCGCCGATTGGCCATCGCCGGGAGTTCTCTGACGGTCGATGTCTGGGATTTGGATTCCCGGCAAAAAATGCTCCTCCCGGGGCATCAGGACGATGTCAAATCGGCGAACTTCGACCCCGCCGGAAGCCTTCTGGCGACGTACACGCTCGATAAGGTCTCGCGCATCTGGAACGTGCGCACCGGCCGACTTCTGGAAACAACTCAAGACGGATGGCTGCGGAAATTCAGCGTGGAGCACCGCACGGGGTGGTGGACCAAAAAGACTCAACTCGAGGTGCGGCATGCGTCGGCGAGTCGGGTCTATGATACGGGCGAGCGGGATTTGGGGCCGTTTGATGGGGCGACACTCGACACCAGTTTCGACGGTCAATGGGCGGTGGCCCGGACCGACAGCGGTGAGCTTTGGGCCTGGCGATTGGCGCAGCCGACCGTGATCCAGAAACTGCCCTTGGTGGAGGTTGATTCGGTGATGTTTCATCCCCGGGAACCGCGATTGTTGCTGGCCCGCGGAATGGGTCTGGATGAAGTGGGGTATACGACGATTACCAACCAAGGCGTGCCCTGGCTGCGCTTGGGCACCGCCAGTCGGCGGGCCATGTCCCACGAAACCCGGGGAGTCCAGATGTCGGCCGACGGCGGAACCTTGATTGGACGGAACGAAACGTATGGCCGGGTTTGGGTTGAGGGTAAAAAGCCCGGCTCTGACGCCATCCCATTCACCAATATTTTGCACCTGAGCATGGACCACCGGCTTTGCGGCGCCCGGGGGGCCAGTTCCGTCAGTTTAAGTCCGGACGGGCGCTGGATGGCGACGGGGGCTGACAGTACCGGCACCAAGGTTTTCGACTGTGCCAGCGGCCAGATGATCCGCCAGCTGGATAGCGGACCCGGGGGTGTTCAATTCAGCCCGGATGGCCGCTGGCTGGTCCTCGCAAATTTCGAGGGATGCCATTTGTTTCGCACGGGGGATTGGGGCTTGGCATGGAGCCTGCCGATGACCGCGTCACGGCCATCCAGGTCGGGTGCCGCAGCGTTTTCACCCGACGGAAAGCAACTCGTGATCGCGTGGTCGACGCGGAGTGCCGTGTTGTTGGATACCGCCAGCGGCCGCCACTTGGCCGAATTGGAGTCACCGCAGGGTTCACCCATCCGCCAGCTTTCGTGGACGGCGGACGGCGAGCGGATTGTGGCGTTGACGCGGGCGGAAACTCTCGATATCTGGCGGCCCCAAGCCTTGCAGGAAGAGTTGTCGAAATTGGGTTTGTCGTGGCAGCAAACGGAAAGGCCCCTGGCCGCAGAGCCGGCACTTTGGAAGCTTCCGCGCGTCGGACTGCCGCGGTGGGTTTTACTCCTGGTGCTGGCGGCGGCCGGGGTTGTCGCGTTGGTGGCACTGGGTTCGCTCCAGCGGCATCGTCGAATGGTGGAGGATTACGCCCGGACGGAGGAATTGGCCTCACGACAGGAACAGGAGCTGGCGGTTGAGCGGGAGGTGAATGAACTCAAGAGTCGCTTCGTTTCCACGGTGTCCCATGAGTTTCGGACCCCGCTCGGGATCACCATGAGTGCGGTGGAACTGCTCCGGAACTATCTCGATCGACTGTCGCCGCAGAAGCTCAAAGAACTGCTCGACGACATTTACCACTCGACCCTGCGCATGTCGGGCTTGATGGAGCAGGTGCTCTTGTTGGGCCGGGTGGAATCCGGTCGGTTCGGATGCCAGATCGCTCCTTTGGATGTGCCGACGCTTTTGGCCCGCCTGTTGGATGAGACCCGCTCGGCGACGTCGCAGCGCTGTGAATTGGCCTTGCAAGCGGATTCGACACCCTGGGCCGGGGCGCAGGGCGATGAAGCGCTCCTGCGCCATATCTTCAGCAATTTGGTTTCCAATGCCGTGAAGTATTCCCCGGCCGGGGGCCGCGTGGAAATTACGGCGCGACGGGAGGGTGTGCTGGCGCACATTTCGGTGCGGGACCACGGGATCGGCATTCCGGTCGCCGATCAGGAACATCTTTTCGAGGCGTTTCACCGCGGCACCAATGTCGGCGAGACTCCCGGTACCGGACTGGGATTGTTGATCGTGAAGCGATGCGTCGATTTGCACCAGGGACGCATCGAATGCCGTTCCGTCGTAGGGCAGGGGACGACGTTCACTGTGTCACTGCCATTATTCTTGAAGGTGCCCGTGAAGCCGAGCTGAGCATCGCGGTGCCGGTGGCGCGGCGGGCTTTCGTCGCACCCGTCAGCATGGTGCTCGCGAGGGTTCCGTACAATTCGGTCCAGGCGCTGCGCACCTCGGGAGTAAACCCCTGGCCAAGCGCCTCCTGCAACATGCCGAGGAGCGCCTGACCGACGGTGTCATAGTCCTGGTCGCGTACTCCGTAGCTCACGTGCCGAGCCCCAAGATCCACCAGGACCGCGGTCAATTGCGTTGGTCGCTCCAGCAACTCCAGCGCCTGGCCCAGAAGATTCAGCAGCTTTTGGGATTGCACCTCGATGTCCTCCCGGAAGAGCGGCCGCAGTGCCGGGTCGAGGGCGAACAAGCGACGGTAAAAGATCAGGGCCGGCACCATTCCCTGTTGCCGGAGTCGCTGAAAGCTGGATCGCAAGGACTCAATTTCGCTGCCGCTCATCAACGCAATTTGTGATGGCGGTGCCCGGACCGCACTCGGACTTAAGTCGGATGGCTCCGGACGACAGCGTGCGACATGCTGCGCGCGCCCGTTATGAAACGAATTCTCGTCATTGAAGATCAGGCCCCCATGCGGCGCAATCTGGCGCTTCTGTTGGAATTGGAGGGCTACACGGTGTTGACCGCACCGGATGGGCGGGCGGGCGTGGAGACGGCGCGGCGGGAGAAACCGGATCTGGTGATCTGCGACATCATGATGCCGGAGTTGGATGGCCATGGGGTGGTGCGGGCACTGCGGTCGGAGCGGGAGACGGCCCTGCTGCCGTTTATTTTTCTTACGGCCAAGGGCGAGAAGGATGACGTCCGCGCCGGGATGCAGTATGGCGCGGATGATTACCTGACGAAGCCGGTAATCCGTGAAGATTTGCTGGTGGCGGTGAAGACCCGGCTGGCCCGGGCGGAAGTGGCGCAAGAACTCGTGGCGGCTGCCGCTGCGCTGGGCGGCTTTCACCCGGACTTCAGCGCCCCGGAACCCCTGCGGTAAAGTTTGGGTATCACCGCCCGCGAGGCGGAAGTGCTCCTGTGGGCGACCCAGGGCAAGAGCAATGGTGACTTTGCGGCGATCCTCCAAATGTCCGAAAAGACCGTCAAACAGCACCTCGGCAGTGTGTTTGAGAAGTTGGGCGTCGAAAGCCGTACGGCAGCATCCTTGCGGGCCTTGGAGGTCCTGGCCAATGGCCCGGCCCACAAGTCGTCGTCGAATCAGTAGGGGACTTCCTTTTTTTTGGGGGGGCGGGAGGAACTGGGAAAGGGGCGCATGCCGAAGCCCGTCCAAACGATTTATCGTATCCGTCCGGTGGAGTGCTCTTGAGGTTGCCTTGATAAAATGGACAGAGAAAAGAGATGGATTGGTTAGATATTTTTGGTTTCGAATTGGTTTGGGGAAAGGAAGTCGAGAGCGCGGTGGAGGCGCTGGCGATTGTAGCAGGCCTCAATGTAATCAAAGATGGCGGATTGGGCTTGGGAGTGAGAGGCGAAGTCACGTCGGTAGACGAGTTCGATTTTGAGGGTGCTCCAGAAGCTTTCCATGGCGGCGTTGTCGTAGCAGTTGCCCTTCCGGCGCATGGAAGAAAGGAGCTGGGCTTGGGCCAGAGCGGCTCGAAAATCAGCGGAGGCGTATTGGACACCGCGATCGGAGTGGAAGAGCAGCTGGGCAGTTGGTTGGCGGTGTTGGAGCGCCATGTTGAGCGCGGCCACGACCAGCGGGGTGTCGATCCATTCGCTCATGGACCAACCGACGATCTTTCGGCTGTAAAGGTCAAGGACGCCGGCGAGGTAAAGCCAACCTTCCTGGGTCTCGATGTAGGTGATGTCGGCGACCCAGATCTGATTGGGTGCCGTGGGCGTTGGAGCCTCCGCCAGGCGATTGGGCACGATGGGGTGGTCGTGGTTGCTGTCGGTGGTTTGGACGCGGTAGCGGCCCTTCTGGCGGCCGCAGAAGCCAGCCTGACGCATGAGGCGGGCGATTCGTTGACGTCCATGACGATGCCCGCGGGTCCGCAATTCCCGGACGATTCGGGGACTGCTATAGGTCTGGCATGCTTGGTGTCCGGGGGGACGGACTCGCCGACTAGAAAGTCAGCGGTACCGGGGGCGCCGGTTTTTCAACCGGCGGGGGGTGGGTATTGCGGGCGCGAGGGGAACGGCGGGTGTGGCCGGACCATTCGCTCACTCGGGGGAATCTGATTTGCGAAGAAGTTTGTAATCGGGTGCCCGGAATTCCCCAGAAGGAGGGAGAAGTCGGTTCAGGGTGGGCAATGACGTCCAACTGGATCGACGACCCGTACGTCATGAACACATCGCTAAAATCTTCCGCCGTTACCTGGCAGCGTTGGGTCGGGATTGGGGCCCTGACCGTCGCTTCCGCCACCGCACTCCACCTCCCGCAGGTCCATGCCGACGACGCATCAGCTCCGCGGCCGGTTGGCCCGCCAGGCCTCGTTTCGCCGGGCCAGGCGCAATCCGGGGCCGTGGGGGCAGCTCCCAGATCGGCTCAGAGTCGGCGCGTGTCCGGCGGGTTGATCTTCGTTTTTGCCATTTCCCTGATCGGGTGCCTCGGATCGGTCCAGGCGGCGGCGGGGTACTCGTGGATTTGTCGCGAGCCGGGCGGCAAACGGCTCGTGCGCATCGATAACACGGGGATCGGAATGGAGTCCGACCACAAAACCCTACTGACCATCGATCCGAACAACTTCATCCTGGATAAGGCCGGCAAACGGCTCTTCATCGTGGATGACAACGATGTGCGTCCCGGCGCCACGCCCGGCGGTGTTCGGCTGGCGATTTTCGACGGCGAGGACATCCGCCATGGCGGCGTCGCCAGTGGCAAGGTCCTGATCAATTATCGGCATCCGGATCTATCGCCGACCTCCGCGGGCAACCGGATTTATTCCATCGAAGGACCCGCCCTGAGCAAGGCGCAATTGGTGGCCGGCTTGTACCTGCTCAAGCCCGAGATGTTTCGGCTGACCGACGAGGAAACGGCGGCACAGTTGGCCGAGTTTAAGAAAAACGCGGCGGAACAGCATCAACGGGACATCGCTGACCAGGTAGCCGGCAAGTGGACAATGCTGAATTCCAGCGGCATCCGCGAGGACGTCGGCAAAGGGTTGATCACCGCCAAAGCCAAGAAGGGTGAGGCCTATCCCATGACGTTTGATTTTACCCCGGATGGCGGGCCTCAGTGGAGCGGCGTCGGCGTCTACAAATATACGAATGGGGACAAGCTGTTTTGGACGGCCTACGGGACGCCAAAAACCGTGGGACTCTGCGTTTATGAGATCAAAGACGGGGGCGTGCTCGAAGGGAAATGGTACCCGTGGTACGTCGACGGCGACCCCAAGAACGTGGGCACGGAGAATCTGAAGGGACCGGGCACGCTGGACGGCGAGTTCACCATCGTTTCGGCCAAGGCGCCGAACACCGGCGCAGCGTACGCCGGGACCGTCACCATCAAACCCCAAACCATCGTGGGAACCTCCGACAACGCGAAGCCTTACCTCATCACTTGGAAACTGGGTACGTTGGTGATCCGCGGGATCGGCATTCGCAGCGACAACTTCCTTTACGTCGCCTCGGGAACCGGCGCGGATGTGAACGTGGCTAAATTCAACATCGGGAACGGCACCATGAATAGCGAGTGGTTCAAACTGGGCTCGGAGGACATGGGCCGGTCCGCCGCCATGAGCGGAGAATAACGCCGGGGAAGGGCAGACAGGATTGGACCGGGGCCACGCTGCGGTGGCCGGTCCCGTCGGTCCGTCAAACCCCACGCCGCTGAACCCGAAAACGGAAGGTGTCGAGCAATTGAGCCGCGGTCACTTGGTGCTTTTCGATTAACCCGCGAAGTCCGCCTTTCCGTGGCAAAAGTGATACCAATGACCGCCCGGCTTCATTTCCTTGGTTGCCTTCTTCGAGATGAATTCCGCGTTTCCCAGCTTACCGCTTGAGCGACCCGTCCCGTCCGCGCCAGAGCCGCAATCCGCGCGAACTGATGGTCACGAGCGCGTCGTGCTCGGGGTTGAAAGCCATCATCAGGGCCGGAATGGGCTCCTCCAAAAGTCGCACCACTTCGCGTTCCGCTACCACGTCCCACAGGACGATTTCTCCGCTATCCAACGCCACGGCGAGCCGTTCGCCATCCGGAAAATAGCAGGTCGACCAAATCCCCGTGTCCGGCGCCGCCAAGTGGCGCGGCGGCAATTCCACATGGCGGGTGTCCCAAATCCGGGTCCCCCCCACAAAACTCACCACCGCCACGTGATATCCGTCCGGGGACAACATCGAGTCCGTGACCGAATCGGAATGGCCGTTGAACGGTCCGTGCCAGCGTCCGGTCGGCCAGTCCAGCACCGCACTGCCGGCCTGGTTGTCTTCCTGGGTGAGCGATTGACCGTCGAAGGAAAACCGCGGCAGTCCCGGCCGCTTCAGTTTGGTGAAACCCGGAACTCGTTTCAACAACGTCCCGGTCGCCACGTCCCAGATCGCCAGCGACTCGTCTGCGCCCACGCTGGCCAGGTACCGGTTTTTCTGCGAATAGGCCAGCGACTTCACGCCGTTCGGATGCGCCGCGAGTCGGCGGCCCACGAGGTAAGTTCCGTTCGTTCGCACCCAGTGCTCCACCGAACCGTCGTCGCGGGCGAGGGCGAAGCATTCCTGGCGGTCCCCGCCCACGCCGGACACCACGTGCGGGTCGTTCCCTTCGGCCAAGGTCTTCATCGCCGAAAACGGGTCGCTGATCTTCCAGTCACGTCGGGCCGTTCCATGCCAGACCAGGGAGCCATCCGGCGACAGGAGAAATTCGCTGCTATCGCCCAGACTGCGAATGGGCTCACGGGTGCGGGAAGGCTTGGTCAGATCCCAGATTCGCACCGTGCCATCCCGGCTGCCGGAGGCGAGTTGGCCACCGTCCGGGAAGAAAGCCACGGCGGTCACGGCCGCGCGGTGGCCCTGCAACAGGCCGATCTGGGCCCCGGACTCGATCTCCCACAAGCCGATCACCTGATCCGTGCCCGCCGTCGCCAGAAGGCGGCTGTCCGGCGAGAAGGCCGTGCGGAAAACCAGGGCTTTGTGGTCGTGCAACTCGTGTTGGACCACGCCCGTGCGGAAATCCCAAACCCACACGGCGTTGTCGTTATACGTCGCCGCGGCATAGCGTCCGTCGGGGGAGAGACTCAACGAGACTTGATAGCGGGTCCCCAAGTCGGGCTGTCGGTTGGTCGTCCCCGTGAGCGAGGGCAGTTCGAGAAAGCAGCCGGCTCCATTCCATAATAACATGGCGAAGTGCCGGGCAAACGCGTCGAACGCCAGCGACGCCAGCCCGGGCAGGTCCACCGAACGGACGGTTTTTCCGTCCGCCAGATCGTGGACGGATAATTGGCCGCGCGCCCCCAGATGCAGCTGACGACTGTCTTCCGAAAACGCCGCCGTCGCGGTTTTGGGCGAGTGGAAGGTGAAATCGACGCCCCAATTCGTGGTGTTCAACAGGCGGGTGGAGCCTTCCCGGGTACTGCAGGCCAGCCAGTGTTGATCGGGCGAGAAGACGAGTTGATCCACCAGGACGGGGCCGGGCAGGCGCTGCAGTTGCGCCCGTGTCCCGGAGTTCCAGACGGTGATCCAGCCATCACTTTCCCCCGCGGCCACGAGGCGACCATCCGGGGAAACGGCCAGCGCGCTGATCCGATTGGAGCAGACGCCCAGGGTGAAGAGTTCATCCGACGGCAGCCGGCTTTGAAAATGACGCCACTCCCAATTCCGAAAATCGCCACCGCGGGCCCCACCGTCCGGGAGTTCCGCCGAACCCGGATTGTGACGCTCCAAAAGTCCGGCGACGTAACCGAAATTCCGATCCTTCATGGCCCGATCGATCAGCAACATGTCGGCGGCGTACGCGTTGCGATCGGCCAACCGGCGCTGCTGGGACTCGCGGTGCGCCAGCGCTTCTGCCCGCTGCCATTGCCAAAGAACTCCGGCCACGCCAACCCCGAGGGCGAGGCCCAAGGCCAGCAGAGCCGAGGCCAGCGCGGGCTTCCGCCGGCACCAGCGCACCAGTCGTTCCAACATCGATACCGGCCGGGCGGAGATCGGTCGACCCTCGAGATACGCCGCCAAATCCGCCGCCAAATCCCGGGCGGACGTGTAGCGCCGGGCGGGATCCTTGGTGAGACACTTGAGGCAGATCGTTTCCAGGTCCCGCGGCACCCCCGGATTCAGGCGGGTCGGCGACACCGGATCCGTCTCGACCACCAACCGCAATGTTCGCACCGGCGTGGACGCCTGGAACGGCGGACGGCCCGTCAGCAGTTCGTAGAGGACCGCGCCGAGCGAATAGACGTCGCTTCGACTGTCAATCACCCCGGCACTCGCCTGTTCCGGCGACATATAGCTAGGCGATCCCAGGATGCCGTCGGTGCGGGTCAATTCCGAATCCCGTTGGGCAAACTTGGCGAGGCCAAAATCCGTCACCCGCGGCTGGTCGCCGGGCGCCAGCAGGATGTTGGAGGGTTTGAGATCCCGATGCAGGATGCCGTGGTCGTGCGCGTGTTGGACCGCGTCGGCGACGGATTTCAGCAGCCGCGCTGCGCGTTCCGGTGCCAGGGGCCCTTCGCGAACCACCTTCGCCAGGCTCGGCCCGGCGACGTATTCCATGGAGAACCACGGCTGCCCATCGTGTTCTCCCACCTCGTAAACGGCCACCAGGTTGGGATGCTGAAACCGCGCGGATGCCTCGGCTTCGTGACGGAAGCGGACCAGTTCCTCCGCCTTCGCGAGTTGACCCGCCGCGATCATCTTCAACGCCACGATCCGGTTCAATCCGCGGTGGCGGGCTTTGAAAACAATGCCCATGCCGCCGCGCGCGATTTCCTCCAGGAACTCGTAGTTGGCAAACCCCGAAAGATGCGGCACGAGGTTGGTTTCCGCTTCCAGCGCCGCGAACAGATCCCCGACCCCGGGCGTTGGTGTGGAGCCATCAATCTTCAGGGTGGTTTGCAGCAGGCACTGTTGGCACAACCCTCCCAACCCGCTGTCGACTCCGGACAGCGGGTGACCGCACGTGGGACAAGGATTGGGGGGCGTCATCCGGAGTTCCTCGGCGACGCACTTCCCGGTGGCCCGCCGATAATTAGACGAGCGTCCAATGAGGAACTCCCCGGAGCCATAATAAAATTCCTGTGACCACCGCCAACGCCAGCACGCCCGGAATCAAGTACCCCAAGGCCGATCCCGTGCCGGTTTTCCACCAGATCCATCCGGCAATCCCGCCGCCCAGCCCCAAAATCAGGACCAGCAGCATCCCCGTCAGCACGGCGAATCCTTCTAAATCCGAGGCCATTCGGCTTCGCGTCAGACTTCCGTCTTTGAGCATGGCGCCGGCCATCCCGAACAGAAATGCCCAGACCAAGAAACCAACGAACGGAAAACTGACCGCCCAAACCAGGGAATGAAGGATCCGAGAAAACATAGTAAGCGCTCGCCTTCCCCTTCTGAGGAAATCCGTTCCCGAAATTACCGGCACCGCTCCGAATTTTTATCAACTTGTCGCCGCAGCGCCGTTTTACCGCCACATCGCTGGCTCACCCCCCGAGGAACAACGCGCGAAACTCGTCGTCCACATCCTTCGGATCGGCCACGGTCTCCGCCACCTGGGCCCGCAGCAGCTCCCGATAGCGGCTGCGCATCCGGTGCACCGTCACGGCCACCGTACCGGGCTGCAATCGCAGTTCCGCCGCCACCGCGTCGTAACCGCCCGGTCCCGCCTCCTGCGTCAGAAACCGCTTTAACTGCCCAAAAACCGCTACTTTTCCCGCCGCGCGGAACTCGGATTCCAGTTGGGCAAAGGCCTGTTCGAGCAGGGTCGTGGCCCAACGTTGATCGTAGGCCCGCTCCGGGGTGGCTTCCGTGGCGGGTTCGGCCAGATAACGCCCTTCGGCGTCGGTTTCATCCAGGGAAATCGGGGCCACGCCGCCGCCGCGTTTCTGGGCCCCGGCGCGGTCGCGTTCATCCGACAAAAAATGCTGCAGGGCGCCCAGCAAATAGGTGCGAAACCGGCCCTTTGCCTGATCGGCTGCCGCGAAATCGTTGCGGCGCAGGAGCGCGGCAAAGAAGCCCTGGGTGGCGTCCTGCGCGTCGTGCGGATTCAGCCCTTTGCGACGGAGAAAGCCGTAGATGGGCCGCCAATACGCCCGACACAGTCGTTCCAAGGCCTCGGCGGAATCCGGCGAAGTCCCCGCGCCCGCTTGCAGCACCATGCTCCAGCGGGTGCGCGTAAAATGCTCACCCCCGGACCGGTTCGCTGGTTGCGAATCTTCGATTGGACTCACCGCTGCCCAACGTGCCGAACCGGATCGGTTGCCTCAAGCGGAGACTGAACGCTCCTGGATTGAAAAAGGGCGATCAGGGGGGCGAAGAAAAAAAGCTACAATTCCCGTAATCGGACTGCGCCAGCTCCTCAGAATGGGACAGCAAACGCTCCGTCGAGCCCGACTTCGGGTGACGGTTTTCCAGTCCATCTGATGATTCCAACGATGAAAACGAGTTCCTACCGACGATTTCCAGTGATCCCCGCCTTGGGGAGTCTCCTCACCCTGCTGGCCTCGGCCAGCCCAACAATTGATCCAAAGGTTTCCGTCCAGCCCGGCCGCTCGGCCGCTCCCGTGCCCGCGCTGGCGGAATCAGACGTGGTGGTCATTGGGAATATTGTCGTCACCCCCGACCCGGTTTTGGCCGGACAGGAAATTGTGGTCCGGTATAAGATTAAGAACCAGGGCACGCTGGCCACCTCGGGCAGTTTCACCAGCCGGCTCCAGTTGAAGAATCAATACGAGTTCACTTTTTCCACCACCGACTATATCATCCCGGCGCTGGCGGCCGGACAGGTGTCGTCCCAGGAACACCACCTCACGCTCGATAAAACGCTTTTCTCCGGCGTGTACTCCGCCCGGCTTCGTTTGGATCCCTTTCTGGAACTGGCCAGCGAGGCCGACAACGGCAACGATGCCAGCGATCCGTTTCCGTTCACCGTCATCGCGGTGCTCCCGGATATCAAAATCACCTTCGCGGAAGTTTGCCCGCACAGCGCCCATGCCGGGGATGCGGTGCAACTCAAGTTCCGGGTTCTCAATGACAGCAGTTCCCCGGCCCCGGCGGCGCGCAACCGGATTGAATTGACGAATCCGCGCTCCAATCAGCCGGTGTTCAGCGTTTACCAAAACTCCGGCATCATCCCCCCGCACGGCACGGTGGACTACGTGTTTCCCTTCACGATCCCCGCCGATGGCGTCGTGGGAAAATGGAACGTCAGCGTGTTCCTGAATGACTACTCGGACTATCCCGAAGCCGACACTTTTAACAACGTCACTGATCCGCTCGTCCAACTCAAGCTGGTCGCGGCCGGCACCGCCACGGAGCCGTGCGACGAGCCCATCCGTTTCGCCAATCCCCGTTTCGTGAGCGGCAAACTTACACTGGACGTTCAGGGCGCGGGCAATGCGACGTACACGGTCCAGGGATCCACGGATCTGAAAACCTGGACCACGGCGAGTCCGGTGACCTTGGTCAACGGCCTGGCGACCTGGACCGCGCCGACGGGTTCGGCGACCTTCTTCCGCCTTATTCGTTGATCTCGAGCACTGCTGGGCATGAGCCGACTGCGCGATCAGTTACCTGCCGGTTCTTTGCTGTGGATGTGGCACCATCCGCAGCGGGGAGGCCTGGTTACGGCGGTGCTGCCCGACGGCGAAGTCCGCGAGTTGCGGTCTCATCCGCGGGACGACTCCGTCAGCCAGGGTGTGGTTGGCCGGATCGATCCCGAGCGGATGACCCGCTTGTTGGCCTCGGCGCGGCCCGTGCTCCAGACGCCGGCGGTCCCGGCGACCGACCAACTATCCGAGGGCTTCAGTGTGGCCCTCAAGGAAAGCGAAGGGGCGCTGACCGAACGTTGGGTAGCGGCGACCGAGCTGTCGGGCGATTTGGGCCTGCGGACCCTGCGGGAGCAGGTGTTGGCTGTGCGGGCCGAGGCCGAAGGCGGACGATTCCGCTGGCGCAGCCTCGCCGGACGTCTGTTTTGGCTCCTGATCGCGGTCAGTCTGGGAATCCTGTGGCTCATCCTTCGCGATGGGCGAACGGGCGATGAGCTTGAACGCCTCGGCGAGCGACTTTCCGGACAGGTGATGAGGCGGGAGGGGAAATCCGGCTACGATCGCGACAAGTTTATTGAGGTGCGGTTTTCCCCTCAAGGCGGTGGCGAAGTCGTCACCAAAATTGCGCAATACCTGTCCGCCGAAAACTGGGCCGCCGCCGCCCCGGGCACCTCTGTGGCGTTGCTGCATTTGCCGCTTCGTCACCAAACCTACTTGGAAAGCGATATCCGACGCTGGCAACACGACAAGCACTGGATCGTACTGTTTCCGGCCACCCTGATCCTGCTCGGTTTCGTCGTGTTGGTTTGCTTTCCCCGCTATCGGGTCGGCGTGCACAGCGATGGACAAGAGTACCTCATCGTGGGGGACAAGGTGGTCAGTGATGACAAGGACCTCCCAGTCAGTCGCCTCGCGCTCAATGTCTCCCGCCTGCTGTGGAATCGGTAGACGCGATGAGGGCTTGAGGGGCGGTGCTCAAGATCGAGGCCCCTAGCGTTCAATCCGATGACCGCCGCAGCCGAAGCCTCATTTTTTGGGATGCGGCCGTCGTCGATACGAACACCTTCACGTCCGGGTGGGTGGCGTAGAGGCGGAAGCGGTCGCCGTCGGGTACCAGGTAGGCACTGCTGCGCTTGGGGTCGGCGGGGTTGGCGGGGAGGATGGGGTTGCCCGGGTACTTTTTCCAATGCACCAAATCGGTGGAGACGGCCAGATTGCTGCTCCATTGGGTCCATTTCTCATCCGCCGAGGCGTGATAGTTGGCGTAGTACCGGCCCTGGTATTTGATCACCTGATTGAAGGCGACGGCGAATTTGTCGCAGGCTTAGGGGCCGCGCTGCAGGACCGGCTCATCCTGCACGTTGGTCCACGTCGTGAGGTCGCGGGACCGCGCCAACCACACCGCCGCGTCGTCGCGTTCATAGAAGAGATTCCACACTCCGTTTTCGACAAAGACGGCGGGGGTTCCATACGGTCCGGTTTTGATCCGCGTGCCATCCACGTGGCGGATGTCCAAATCGCCCTGCTCGATCCAGTGCCTGCCGTCGGTGGATCGCAAGAGGTGCGCGACGTCATTGAGGCCTTCGGAAAAGAGATAGTACTGGCCGGATTCCTGGACGACGCAGACATCCTCAATCCAACCCTGGTCGTAGAGGGGAGCCTCTCCGTCGCGCTTCCAGATCAGTCCATCTTTCGACGTAGCCAAGCCGAGGAAGTGGGTCGATTTGCGGTCGGAGTTATAGCCGTTGTACCACATTTTCCACTGACTGCCGTCGTGCAGGATGTAGCTGCGCTCACGAATGGATCGATCCCATGTATCCCGGCCCGTACCGGCGAAAACTCGATTGGTCGTGAGGGGTTGGAAATGAACCAATTCGCTCGGAAATTCCCGGCTGGCTGGTGCTTCGGCGCCGTGGCTCCCGGCTGCCGGAACCCCGCACAGCAACATCGCCGTGGCGACTTGGATGACGGAGCGTTGGCAATTACGCGGTTTCAGGCGGGCCATTTGGAGGACCCTGAGGGCGGCGCTCTTTTGCGTCAAGCGGCAGGGGCTTCCAGCGTCGGGATGGCGCCACTGCGTTGGCGCTCCAGCGCGGCCAACGCGACGGCGGCTTACCGTCGTCCCAGCACCATCTCTCGCATGCGCTGGATGAAGGGCTGGACTTTGCCCGGGAGCGATGGTTGCCCGTTATCCGATTTGGAGGCATCCATCCGTGCCCGGGTCGCGGCTTCGCGCTCGGCCACCGTCTTCTCCAGGAGCGGAAGCAAGTCGGGTTCGCTCGCCAGCAGGTGCCGCAGCGAATCCTCGGTGATCTCCATCAGGATGCACTCGGTGAGGGCGGTGACGGAGGCATTGCGCGGTTCGCCGCTGAGCAGGGACCGTTCCCCCAGCAGGTTACCCGGTTCCAACGTGGCCAGTTCGAGCGGCTGCCCGATTCCGTGCGGCGCGGCCCGATGCACCCGTAACGTTCCCTCGGCGACCAGAAACATCGAGTCGCCGACATCGCCTTCGCGGAACAACATTTGTCCGCGCCGCACCGCCCGCATGCGGACTTCCGCCGCCAGGGTGCGAAGACTGGAATCGGGAAACCCGTGAAACAACGCGATGCGACGTAGGAACGCCAGTCGGTCGTCCACCTGGCGATACCCCTGAGTGACCTGCGGCATCCGGGCGAGGAAGACGTTTTCCTGGGGATGCGCGAACGTCAGACCGGCCTTGCCGAGGTGATCCAGGATGCACAACCAGACGACATGCGTGACCGTGTCGGGTGAAGTCTTGGAAGGGTCGAGCCAGAACCGCACCGCATACTCCACGCCGGCCGCCGAAGCCTCCGTCACGAGGATCTCGGGTGCCGGCGTGTGGCGGGGACCGTCGGTACGCGACGTGGCCGCGCTGAGCGCGGCGGAGAGGATGCGCAGCGCCCGATCGGCACCCACTTCCGCGTCCAGTCGTAGCCGCAACTGGAACCGACTCTCCGGCTGCGGCAACGAGTGGTTGCTGACGGCGCTGGTCGCGAGCCGGCTGTTCGGCACCATGACAATCACACCGTCGCGGGTGCGGAGGCGCAGCGTGCGCCAATTGATTTCCTCAATCCAACCCCGGATGGGATCGCCCGTGCCGGAAACCACGATCCAGTCGCCGATCGAATACGCGCGGTCGAGGTTGGCGCCGAGGCCGGCAAAGAAATCTAGGATGAGGGGTCGCAGCGCGATGCCGAGGACGATTCCGACCGCACCGGAGGCCGCCCAGAAGCTCGCCATCGACTGGCCCAGCACCGTCACCAGAATTCCCACACAGGCCCCGACAACCAGGACCATTGCCTGAACGTCTTTGAAGATCTTCTGGATGGGCCGCCCGAGTGCCCGCGCGGCCAGGCCATCGAGGACGAAGACGCACAGCCAACGATGCAGCATTACGGCGCCGAGGAACCAGAGTGCGATCAGGTAGGTGCGCCGTCCCCAGGCAATGTGCGGTGGTTCCGCCGCCGTGTCTGCGCCCGTGATGGGCCATAACACGGGCTGCAAGAATCCCAACATCGCCCAGAGGACGAAGACAACGGTCGACAGCGCGACGGAACGAATTGCCGCCGGTTGGTCAGAAGGACGAGGCACGGATGCACCCAGCGAGACACCCTTGCGTGAACGGAAGGTGACGAACAGATGACAAATGGGTGACGGAGTCCGGTGGGTGCCGCGAAACCGGGAAGAACTCGCGATTCCAGAATGAGCGGCCAAATCCCCAGCAGGCATGCATCGCCGGTTTCGACACGCTCTATACACAAAGGGACGGGTCATTTGAAAATAAAGTGTGGACGGGGATTTTGTATTGGATAGGGTTGGGTCATGCGACAGGCGCGGATGAAGGTGAGTTCGGAGGGGGATCGTGCGGTGTACCATTGCGTATCGCGGGTGGTGGACCGGCGGTACATCTTTGGGGAGGCGGAGAAGGAGAAGTTCGTACAGTTCCTGCGGGAGTATGAGCAGTTCTGCGGGGTGGAGGTGCTGACGTTCTGCGTGATGTCGAATCACTTCCATGTGCTGGTGGAAGTGCCGCAGCGACCGGAGGTCCTGCCGGACGGGGAAGAGGTACTACGCCGATTGAAAGGCTTGTCCGGCGCCGCCATTACGGCGGGGAAGGCAGCTCAGATGCTGGCGATGTTCGCCGCTGCGAAGGACGAGAAAGGCGCAGCCGAGTATCTGGAACAGTTCCACCGCCGAATGTGGGATGTGAGCGAGTTCATCAAACTGCTGAAACAACGCTTCACGCAGTGGTACAATGGAAAAATGGGCCGGAAAGGCACGCTGTGGGAAGACCGCTTCAAGAGTGTGCTGGTGGAGGGGGAAGGGGATCCCCTGGTGACCATGGCCGCGTATATCGATTTGAATCCCGTCCGGGCGGGGCTGGTGACGGACCCGGGGAAGTATCGCTGGAGCGGGTACGGCGAAGCGATGGCGGGGCGGCGGCGGTCGCGGGAAGGGATCCGGCGGATTTACGGTCTGGGCGTGCGTTCGCTCGAAGTCACCGTGACTGAGGCCCTGCGGGGCTATCGGGTGCGGGTGTTTTCGCAGGGAATGGAAGGCGTGGGTGGAACCGATGCCACTGGCCAGCCACTACGGCGGGGCATAGAGCCGGCCGCGGTGGAGCAGATGCTGTTAAAGCGCGGGCGGGTGGGGATGGAGGAGTATGTGCACTGCCGGGTGCGGTATTTCACGGACGGCGTGGCGTTGGGGAGCCGGGATTTTGTGGAAGGAGCGTTTGGCCGATTCCGGCAGCATTTCAGTCCGGGACGGCAGAGTGGTGCGCGGCGGATGCGCGGGCTGGAGCCGGAACTCTTCACCGCCCGGGATCTGCGAGTGAATGTGTTTGGTGGCGGTGAGGGAGCCGCTGGGAATTTCGCGATGCAGTGAAGTGGCGATCCCCTTGGGGCTTTTTGGTGCGCAATTCCAAAGCGGTAGAGGGCTTTCGTAGTCCACGACGCTTCACGACTGCTTATGCGGCGGGTGAGCCAGCGAAGGGCGTCCGGCGAGGGGTGGCGAACGGAGGACGATCCACCGCGTTACTCTTATTTCGCGGATGGATGCAGCCAGAGTTTGCCGGCTTGAAAATCGATCTCGGCCCGGCTTCGGTTCAGGAAGTCCGCCCCGATAATCCCGCTATAAAGGCTCTAGTGGTGTTTCGTCCCCATGCTGAGGTCTTTGAACTGAACCGTCAGGTTGGTGAACTGGGCCCGGGCCAAATCCAACCGGCGCACGACGAACCAATTTGAACCGGAGACTCGACCCCAAAACGGATCGAGAAGTTGATCGGCCACTTTCGGCAGGCGGTCGAAATATTTCGCCACGCTGCGATCAAACGTGGTGAAGGTGAAACCCGAGTCGAACATGAGCAGGGCGGGACGGCCATCCAGCAGCCCCAACGTCGTTTTTTGGCGCCGCAATCTTGCTGTCCCGGGGCGTTGGTTTGGCCTGACAACGCCCACTGACTGCTGCTGGAAGTGGAATTGCCCCATGGGCGTTGGCCACCGGTCGCCGATTTCCCGGGCTGGTAACCAGATTGGGTGGGTGTTCGATTCAAATTGAAGCCCCGAGGCGACGGGGCAGGGGATACAATAATGACGAATTTCCAGTAGTCGCAGGTGGCAGTTTCTCCTCAACGCCTTGGATAGTGTCATGCTGCATTCCAAAGCGGTAGAGGGCAACCGCAGTCCAAGACGCTCGCGCGACGGCTAACGTGTTGGTAACGGCCGCGCGGTCGGGGTAGGCGGCTGTTCTCTTCCGCTCTTCTCCGGAAATGGGCGAGTCGGAGGGGCGTTGAAATGACGAAGGACGGATCCCCAGCGGGCGGGTGGTGCAGTTTCACACTACGCTTTCGGTTCGGGCTTACGCCATTCCCAAGTAGTGGTGGAGCGTCGCAGTTCACGACGCGTCGTGATCGCTGAGGAGAAGTCGCGGCCGTCGATGTACTGCTGAAATCGAATTATCCGTTTCCAACAATTGCCCCATAGGGCTTTCCACGGAGTGGAACGGCTTGCCGATTCGTTGGCGAAAGGCGGTCGTTGCAAGGCTGCCGGCTGTCCACTTTTGGGTACCCCCCACGGTAACCATTCTGCCCGGCCTCGGAGGATCAATGGCTCCTTGCCGCCACGGGTCTGGCACCGCAGTTTCGCCGAAAGGCGACGACTTCAGGAAGGGGATCAGTCCTTCCGCGGAGCGTCAGGAATAGAATTCAGTTTCCCACTCGAACAAGGAGCGACCCTCATGGCTTGCACGATTGATCATCTCGCGCCGGGACAAACCGTGCGTGTACTCGTCGCTTTTACCGATCTGGACGGTGTGGCTGTACCAGCGGACGCACGCGGGGTGATTGAGGAACTGGGGATGGATTGGCAAACCCGGCGCATTTTCGTGGCCTGGGTTCGGGAGGGCCAGCACGAGAAGCTCTGGTTTTCGGGTCGGAAGACGGAAGGAGTACCGAGTAACGGATCCCTGCGGGACTTTTTTGAAGTTGAGCCCGCGAAGCCGGTGGCACCCCTGCCGGTCGCGGGCGTTGCCGCCGCCGCGCCGGTAGCACGGAAACCTGCCCGGCTCGATAAGCCGCTGGCCGCCGGTCCCAACCGGCAGCCGCCGGGTGGCACCGATTTGAAGGAATCGCCGGTGGCCTGCGAGTGCGATCCGCGGTTGCACCGGCCCCTCCTGGGCGCCTTTCGGGAAGTGACCGGATACGCCTGTTTGCGCTGCGGTACGGTAACCTTTTCGAAGGCCATGGGGGATGACGGTCGCTATACGGGCGAGGCCTGGACGGTCTACCGGACCGTGGCGATCCCCGAAAAGGCGTTCGCGTGGGCGGCGCAATGGCCGCGGGTAGCGAAGGTGACGACGCTGCCGGACATGTCGCTGTGGTTCATGGCCGGCGGCCTCTTGCGTGAAGCGCCGTATTATCTGCCGGCCGGCACCCGTTGTGATACGGCGGAAGCGCTCGAGGCCCTTGAGTCGCGGCTTCGGGACGAGCAGGCGTCACTCACCCACGGTCAGCGCCTGCGTCGTGCCGGCGTTCCGAAGGAATCGCCGCCGTCGGGGCTGACGCATGGCCTCGACTCGCTCGCCAGCTTGTGGAAGGCGCTGCAATTGCGTCCGGATAGCCCGCTTGATGAGTTGATCTCCCAGGCGCACCTCGACAGCCCCGGGAGCGAGGTTGCCGCGGAAACGCTGCGCCAGCGGCCGGACAGCGCGGAGATTTTGCAGTCGAGCCTGCGCAGCGACGACCGCCTCCGGCGGAGCGCGGGATTTTCCTTGGCGCTGCAGCAGCCCGTGGGTGATCCCGGGTTGGCGACCGTGGTGCTCGACCTTTTGGAGAACCTGACTCTCGGGCCGGACAAAGACGGTTCCGGTCGCATCGCGGGTTGGGGCCGCTTTGAAGCGCTGCTCGTTCTGGTTGGCAAATTGAAACTCGCCTCGCCCGGGATGCTCGCAGCTTTGCCGCGACTGCAGCGCAAGCTCGCCCGCGAGGACCGGGAACTGGCGAAGAACATCGGCATCGTGCTGGGTCAACTACGCGGAGTGCCGCATCACTCAGGCGGGCCCTTCCTTCCCTGATCGCCTCGCGTTGGGATCGCGCGCAGGCTTTTTGACCGACGCCCACAGCGCGTCGCCTCGGACTCCGGCAGCACCGGGTGTCAGTTCCCGTGCCTGGCAGCGCGACTTCCAGCGGGCGGGACCATTTGGAATCAGCGCTGGAATTCGTCGCGGGGCCGGACCTCGGCGTAGTCGCTGGCGAGGAGCCGCAGTTGATGGCGGATTTCGAGCTGGTGGCGCCGCAATTCGTGCAATCGCCGGGGGCGCAGGAGGAGGCGCGCTTCGTGCCAGAGCGTTGCCAGCGTGGTGCCGGCGGTGCGGACAAAAAACAGCGTCACCAATCCGGCCAGCGGCATCAGGGCGCACCAGAGCGTGGCCACCCAAGCGTGCGATCGACCATTCAGCCACCACCAGACCAGCGCATACCAGAGTCCGTACACCGGGAAGTCCAGCAGCAGGCGGTATAAGGCGAGCAGGTCCCGGGTCCCGGGTTTTACCAAACGGGTTACCAGGTGGATGAAACAAAACGGGGCCGCATGATGGATAAGGCCGGCTGCCGCGGGAAGGGCACTGACGGCGAGCCATGCGGTCTGACCGGCAATGCGACCCAACAACCGCCGCCCGCGGAAGCGAAGGACATCGGACCCCAGCGCCAATCGCTCCGCGGCCAAGGCGGCGCGGAGTTGCTGAATGTCGCCGGCCAGCGCCTCCGCCCGGGGACGATCCGTGGCCAGATAATGGTTCATGGCGTCCGCGATGCGCTTGCGCTGGCGCAGCGCCGCGGCGGGCACTTGGGCGAATTCCGGCAGCGGGGGCAGCAGCCCTTCGAGATCCGGCAGAAACACCGACCACGGTTCCTCGTTCAAGTGCACCACCACCGCCTTCAGTCGGCGATCAATCTCCTGAGTGAGTTGGCGTACGGCCTTGCGATCGTCATCGCCCAGCGCGGGCAATGCGGCGGCCACGTCGATCGGTTCGCCGACCCGCACCCACACGGTGCTGCGGAAGCGTTCCTTGCATTCGTAATTCAGTCCGAGGGGAATCACGCTCACCCGGGCCCCGTGGCGGGCGGCTTGTACGGCCATCCGTGCCGCGCCGCTGCGCACTTGCTCGAGCCGAAGCAGATCATGCGACACACCCTCGGGAAAAATGCCCACGGCCTCGCCGCGTTCGAGCCAGTGCGCCGCGTCGTCGAGCGAGCCCACGTTGCGGCCCACCTGCGCGAAATCATCGCGTCCACGAAAGGCGGGAATCATGCCCAGCGCCCGCATCAAGGAACCCAGAATCGGCACCGCAAAGATTGGGGCCTTGGCCACAAAATGAACGGGGCGGGCGACCGACAGGCCCACCACGGCCGGATCGAGCATCGAGTTGGGATGATTGGCGACAAAAACGACCGGGCCGGTCGTGGGGATGCGTTCGCGGCCGGTGATTTCGATTCCGGAATAATAGTTCCGGATGATGAATCGGGCGACGGGCCGCAGGAGGTTTCCGAGGGTCGCCAGCGAATTCATAGGGACGCCGAAGGGGAACGAACGGCCCGCGCCCTCTGCGGGGCGATGCCAAGGAGTACTCGGAGCGCTGAATGCATTCGTTCGATGGCCCCCACCCTGGGACCGGACGCGGGAGGGTGTACAGAAAAAAGCGGCCGTGGCGGGGTATACTTCAGTCGGAGGTCGTCCAAGGCACGGCGGACAATGCGAGCCCAGCCGGGCGCCAAAAGCCATCCGCTGATCCCCTTGTTGCGGAGACTATTTGTGATCGCTCTTATCGACGATTTGATGGAACAGCGTGAGCCGGTCGATCGAACGTCGGCCGATGGAAATCGGACGCAGGCAATCGGTACCCTGCCGCCCGCAAGCGGTCGAGGTGTTCGGATAGTTTTCGGCGCGGCCTGCGGGGCGGGATTTCCATCCGGGTCAACACGATTCGACCCGGAGCGGTCCGCTCCACCGCCCAAGTCTCCCCGGGCCGTAAGAATTTGCCCAAGGACGCTCTTCCCTTGGCGTCGGTTGAGACGGTCGTCATGGAATCGCGCCTAGCTCACGGCGCCTATTTCGTCAACCTTTCGTCCGCAAGGGCAACCACCAGTACCGTGCGACTTTCGGCGTCCCCGGGCGAACGGAAGCGGCCTCATTGGACGAAGGTGAAAAATAAAATGAACTTTTCGAAGTTGCGGGGGGATTAATGGTCGTGAAACGAAACACTGCATCATGGCATTCCCTCCGGCGGGTGACTTCGGGCGTCCTGCTGGCGGGCCTTCTGGCGACTGTGTCCGCTCCGGCCGCCGACAGCTACTACCGGACCAACGTCAATCCGGCGCTCCTGTACTGGCAGTTGATGCCGAGTCTCCCCAAGGATCCGGAGTATTTGAAGTGGGTCGACAGCTATCCGACCGCCCCGCTGGACGCCCGTTATAAGGAGTTCGTGCAGGGGTGGGATTTCAACTTCGCGATCCTGCGCCGGGCTGCGGCCGTGACGCAGGCCTGCGATTGGGGGATCGATTCTGCGGATGGCCCCGAGACGCGCCTGCCGCACCTGCCCCAGGTCAAGAGCATGGCCAAGGCCGGCGCCTTTCGCGCCCGCTACTTTCTGAGCCAGGGGAAGGAAGACGAAGCCGTTCAGGATCTGGTGGCGGTAACGGCTCTGGCCCGACGGCTGGGTAACGAGTCGATCCTGATTTCGGCCTTGGTTCAGTATGCCATGGAGTCGATGGTCGCGGACGCCATCGCCGAGAATTTTTACGCGTTCAGTCCCGAAGGTCTGCGGCGGCTGGTGACGGCGATGGACGCCATCCCCTTGGAGGGTTCGATCAGCCAGTGCATCGGGAAGGGCGAGCGATCCTTCGTGGTGTGGTATACCCGGAAAATCGAGGCGATTCAGCGGGCGCATTCGGGACACGAGGCGGCCGCGCTGGCGGCGATCCGCGAGCTGTTCGCGGAAACGGTTTCCGCGGCGAAGGATTACACCGTGGCGGACCAGTTTATAGCCGCCGGTGGTGGCACCAGTGAGGGGGTATTGAAGTTGATCCGCGGGGCGAATGCCTGGTATGAAGAACTTCAGGCGATCGCCGCCTTGCCGTACGCGCAATTCTATCCGGCGAATCAGGCGTTCTTTGCGAAGGTTGCCGCCTCGACCAATCCGTTTGTCGTGAGTTTGTTTCCGGCGTTGGAAAAGGCCCGCGGCAAGGAGTTCCGCATGGAGGCCCGTCGCGCGATGCTACGCGCTGCGTTGGCGTACCGGCTCCGTGGGGCCGCCGGAGTCGAGGAGGTGAAGGATCCGTTTGGGACGGGTCCCTTGGGATATCGGCGCTTCGAAGTCGAAAAAGTGGATCGGGGCTTCGAGTTGCGGACCGCGGGTAATTTCGGCAATGACTTTACCGAAGTCTGCATCTTTGTGGAAAAACCCGGCGCGCCCTTTCGGTCGAGTGGACCCAAGGCCGGGAAAGCCTACGTGAAGCCCTAGCGGCAACGGGGCGAGCGCGCCGGCGACGGCAGCTCTGCTCTAAAACAGCCGGTACCACACCCTCTGTGACGCATTCAGCTCCCGTGCCTGAACCGATCGTTCGCTCTTCGCCGGCCTGGGTGGCCGGCGAAGACGACGTTCTCCGGGAGACGGAGTGGCTGGCCGCGGTCCGGGAGGGCGATGGCGTGGCCTTTGAAAAATTGTGTGCACTCCACGCGCCCCGATTGCTGCGACAGGCGCTGGCGTTGGACGCGGATCCGGGGCGGGCGGAGGAATTGAGTCAGGACACCCTGGTGGCCGCGTGGGAAAGTCGGGCCCGGTTTAATGGGGAGTGCCGGTACTTCACCTGGCTGTGCGCGATCCTGCTCCATCGGCATCGTCGACAGCTTCGGGCCCGTCGCACCTGGCTGCGCTGGTTTTTGCCCGACACGTCAGCGGAGGATTCCACCGCGGTGAAGGACTATCCCGATCGGGTGCGCGGACCGGATCAGGCGCTGGCGGAGAGAGAACGGGAAGCCCAGTTGCGACGCTGCCTGGCGGCCTTGCCGGCCAAGCAAGCGGATGTGGTTTTCCTCCGGTTCTATCAGGACTGCTCGCTGGAGGAAATCGCAGTGGCTTTGGATATTTCGTTGGGAACGGTGAAATCGAGGCTGTTTCACGCCCTCGACAAATTGCGCCAAATGAAGGAGGTTCAAGACATCGTCCGCGTGGGAGAAAGGAACCGATGAACGAATGTAAAAAACATCGACCGGATCTGGCCTTGCTGGCCGCCGGGGTGCTGCCGGAGACGGCGGCCGCATCCCTTCAGGCTCACCTGCGGGAATGTCCCGCCTGTGCCCGAGAGAGCGAAGCGCTGCGGGCCGTGGGAAGTGAGTTGGCAGCCGCCGCGCGGCGTTGGCCGATGGCGATACCCTCGGAAGGATTTCACCGGCGTCTGGCCAACCGCCTGAAGGTGCGACCGGTCCAGCGAAACTCGCGCGTGGATCGGCCCGCGCTTTTCTGGCTGCCGGCGCTGGGTGGGGCGTTCGGTCTCGCCCTGCTGGTGGGGTGGTTTCTTTCCATGAGTCGGCCCGCGGCTTCCCGGGCGCCGCAGGCGATTGTGGGCGGTGGAAGTGTCGCACCGGTAAGCGCCGTTGTTTCGCCGCGACCCGCGCCGCCGGTGCTGACGTGGCAAGTTTCCCGACAGGTCGTCGGCGAGTCGACCGAAGCCCTGGATGTCCTCTTGGCGGCCACCGCCGAAAAGGCGACGGAACAAACGCCCCGGATTACGGCCTGGACGCGGGAATTGTCCCTGGTTTCGGAGTAGGGGGCGGGGTGAGAACCCGTACACAACACCGTATCATTTTGTTTTCTTTCCTCCCTTCGGCGGAAGGAGATTTGTGCTGCCGGGTGGAAAGTTCGTTCGTCGGCATCGATTTACGGTTTGCCCGTCGGGAGACTTGGCAGCCAACCCGCGTCCATTTTCTGATACGCGGCCCAACCGTTGGGACCCAGCGTCGCGGTGAGTTGCTGCTGCGCCT
Source organism: Verrucomicrobiota bacterium (assembly GCA_947471985.1). Lineage (GTDB taxonomy): Bacteria > Verrucomicrobiota > Verrucomicrobiia > Limisphaerales > UBA9464 > CANIZL01. Next base: position 139,842 of record CANIZL010000001.1, read on the forward strand.
CAGTGCGAAGGGCCTGGAGCAAATTTTGTCGTTCGTCCGAGGTGAGCTTGGGGGTGGTCGCCAACCGCTTCATTTCCTGTTCGACTTGGAGGCGGATATCGAAAGCCTGGGCCGCCGCCGCCGCGGGTAATTCCAGGCGCTGCGCCAGGCGATAGAGCGGGGTATAGCGCTCATCCGATGCGCGTTGGAAAACCTCGTAGCGCTCCGGCCCCAGCAACTCACGGAGGCCGTCCTCTTGGGTCGCCGCGGCCGTCGTGCCGGGGTGGGCCCCGGCGTCTTCCCGGGCGGCTTTTAGTTCCACGGCCCGCCGCATTTCCGCCTCGCTCAGATCGAGGCCCACCAGGTTAAGTCGTGCGTCGGCTGCCCCGGAGTTTCGCAGACGGAGTTCGTGCAGTTCCTCCGGCGTCAGCGATTCCCCCAGCGTCGCCCAGTACGCCGCCACCAATTCCTTGCCTTTCGCCGCTTGCTGTGACTCGGTCAGCTCCGGGGTCTGCAGAAAGTCCGCCCACGCCTTTTCGCGTTGTTCATTCGCGGCGAGATAGAGGGAACGTTTTTCCGCCGACAGAAAGTCCGCCTGAAGCCCCAAATTCCGGCGCGTGTCCTGCGCGGCCACTTCCTGGTCCTCGGCGGCGTGCGGATTAGTGTGGTCAAACAGCGCCTGGAAGAGCCCGTCGCGCTCTTGTTGCAGTTCGCGCAATTGGTCGTGCTTCTCGTTCACCTGCTTTTCCATCTCCTGCGGATGAAGGATCAATTGCCAAAAATGCCCGCTGGGCTCGTCCACCAGCGCCCGGACCCGCGGCGCGAACAGGCTGTTCACATCGGCGGTGATGATGTCCCGCACGGTTTGTTCGGGGCAGCCGATGGCGCGAAGATTCGCCACGTAGTGGTGGTACTGGGACGATTCAAGTTGCGACCAATGGAACGTCTCGGTGATTTCGGCCGCCGCCGCTGTCGCTGTCGCTGGGCTGGTGGGTCGTGAAGTCCGAGGCGCCGCGCGCAGGACGCGGTTCGTGAGCCAGCCTGAACGCGCTCGTCCGCTCGGGGCATGTGCCCCCGTGCGGCCCAGCCAGCCGAGCAGTCCGACCAGCAGGACATTGAGCGTCAGGGAAAGCACCGCCGCGCGTCTCATAGTTGGTTCACGTTGGTCAGCCACGCGCCCGCCCGGCCGAGGTATTCCTGGGCCGCTTCCGCCCCCAGGACCTTCCAAATCGCTGCCGCGGCTTCGGCCTGCATCGCCGCCAGACGCTGCTGTCGCTCTTCGGCGGAGAGCGACGGATCCGCCCGCACGGCCGCCACGTTTTGGGCGGTTGATTGTCGGAGTTCAAATGCCTGGAGGGCGGCGTCCTTCGGTAGCTGGCGATCGCGACCGATATCGAACAGGGCTTTGAAATTGCTGTCCGTCGCGCGCTCGATTTGGGCCAGGCGTTCATTGCCGAGATATTTCCGCCAATCCTCACTGACCTGCGTCTCCTGTGCCTCTGATAAGGCGCTGTCATCCATCCATTTCTCCTGATTCTCAAAGGCGACGCGGCCGCGGATCAAACCAATTTGCCGTACCTCGGCCGCGGAAAGCTCCGTCGCGTCGAAGCGCACCTCGCCGCCGCTCATTTTGAAAATTCCCATCCGCGCGCCGTATTCCTCAAATTCTGCGGGTGAGAGTGATGTGGCAATTTCCTGACGCAGTTGCTGACTCGACTGCGCCATCGCGAGCTCGTCAGCTTCCAATAGTACGTTGTCCGCCAGCATTCGGAGGGTTGTCATCCGCTCGGTCTGTCGTTCGAAGGCCCGTTGAAGTCGGTAAAAGGATTCTTCCGACATCGGCCCGGTGCAAAAGCGCCCCAAGGCCTGGTCGACGAAGTTCTCGGTCAATTGCGTGTCGGCGATAAAGTTCCCGCTGCCCAACGCTTGATCGACGCGGGCGAGAATTTGGGCCCGGGCAGCTGCCACTTGGCGTACGGCCTCCTGGCGGGTGCTTTCGCGGAGCGTTCCGGCGGCCCAGAAGGGGAGCGTCGGTTCGGCAGCCACTTCACAGCGTCGCAAAGCGCGTCGGGCCCGCGCACTGACGAGTTCAATTACGGTCTTTTCCGGGCAGTCGACGGCGCGCAGATTCGTGGCGAATTGTACGAAATCGTTGGTTTCGATCGCGCGCCAGTGGAAGCGGTTGGTCCACGAGGCCAGCGCGGGAGAGACCCCTGGCTCGGCGACGGAGGCGGTCGGGCCGCGGTGACGTGCGACCGCGGAAGCCGGGGCTGGATGGGCGGTCACAGGGTTGCCCGACGGCCGCCCCAATTGCCGGGCGATCCATCCGGCCAGCGCCAGATTCAGGAGTACCGAGAGAATGAACACCCGACCTGCCTTCACGTAGACGAGTGTAGGGTTGCTCCGGCCCTGCGCGCATCGAAAATAGCGGGGCGGGGATTGCGGGAGACAATATGGTTTGGCGTTGGATTCAGGTCACCCCCAAAAACTGCGGCGCCCCGGCTGAGCCGACGCCCTTCGACGTCGCGGCAAACGGTGCAGCCGGGTGCTGTGCAACGTCACGCGCGCCCGCCGAAACTGACGTGGTCGTCGGCGTCGAGATAATCCATCACGGTCTGCAGATCAGTCCGTGCGGGGTTCAGTCGTTTGACCTGCGCGGTGAACCACTCCAGGTCCTCGGCGTCGCCGACCGGCATAGTCTCCAAGTAGGCGGACCACGCACGAGCTTCATGCGGCGCGCGTCGGGGATTCGCGTGCGCGTTCACCCAGAGGAGGATGTCCCAATCGTTTGCGCCCGTCTTCACCTGTTCGAGCAGCGCGTCCGGAGTGATGCCGGTGAAGCCGAAGAAGTATTGGTCCATCGGGTTGCCGTACTTGTAGTCGCCGGCCCGGGAAGCCAGGGAGGCGCGGGCTTTGTCGAGCATGCGCGGGAGCATGGCGTAACCGCCGAGACGGACACGGGGACTGCGGGGCGGACGTTGCGTCAGGTCGGGGGAGGGGAGGGATGGTGTGGTGTTCATGGGGTAAAGAGGGGTAGCGGTGAAAGGGGATGACTTCGACGCATCAACAATGCGGTGCGTTGCCGGCGAGCATGGATCTCACGTCGGGGATCAACGAAGCATTCCTGCTCGGCGTGGACATGACGCTTCCAGCGCCTACGCCCGCGACGAGTTGCTGGAACATGCCGGTGGAGATGCTTGGATCGAGGGGCGTGGTGAGCTTCATATTTTTGTCGGCTTCGTTACAGCGGCTTGCCGTTTCGCCGCTATCCCACCTACACAGGATGCGTGCCAATCGTGGGCGTGGTTCAAAAGTGGCAATTCATTGGGTATTTTGTCTGGGAAGGGGTGTGGGAAATTAACGGGTTATCGTGGTTAACGAATGTTCGTTCGGGGTGAATACGAAATGTCGTAATTTTGAGACATGTAACTGTACGCCTCGCGGGAAGCAGGACTGAACCTCCAGGACGTGCGTGGGGTGAGTTGGGACGCATCCTGATGGGAGATTCAATAGTCTGCTGCCTGGCCTCGATCCTTGTCTCATCGTGATTCTCAATTCCTCCCGGGGTGACGATTTTGCGGAGCCGGCCAGCGTCGTCCGTCAACGGGATTCCTTCGCCCACCGCAACCGCCCGCCTGCCGGGATTCGCCGAGTTGAGGAAGGGCCGCGGCAGCGGGTTCCGCGTTCCTTCAGCCGTGACTCTGAGGGTGAAAACTCTGCGGGTTGCCGCTGGTTTGCCCCCGGAAAATATTCCGGTCGCCAAGCGCGGCGGCATCGGGCAACGTCGCGGAAGTTCGCATGGCAAATCATAGCCTTTCAACGTCCGGGGCGGAGTCTCGGGGCTGGCTGGGCGGAGTTTTCCGAAATCGTCTGGTGCAGGTGGGCGGCGGCCTGTTGCTCCTGCTGGTCGTCGTGGCGCTGACGGCGCCGTTGTGGGTGAAGGTCGGATGGCTGCGCGATCCCCTCCAACAATTCCCGTCCGGCCTGGACGATGATGGCATGCCGTTGCTCGCCGATGGGAAGTTCCTCGCTGGCACGGATAATCTCGGTCGCGATGTCTTCAGTCGGGTGGTTTTCGGGACCCGGGTGTCGCTCACCGTCGGCGTGGCGGCGATGCTCACGGCGACCGTGATCGGGGTAGTCATGGGTGTCGTGGCGGGGTTCCGCGGCGGCCGGTTGGACCTGCTGTTGATGCGCTTCACGGAAATGAACATGACGCTGCCGGCCATCCTGCTGGCGGTCGCGTTCGCGGGGGTGATGGACGGGCACATCGTGCATCTGCATCCCGGCGCGCTGCCGTGGCACTGGCTCGATGTGAAATTGGAGCGCGGGATGATCAGCCTGTTTTGCATCATTGGCTTCGTGTGCTGGCCCGGCATGGTGCGGGTGGTTCGAGCCCAGGTGCTGAGCGTGAAGGAACGGGAGTATATTCTGGCGTCCCGGGCGCTGGGTGCTTCCGATGCGCGGCTGATCTTCAGCCACATCCTGCCCAATATCCTGCCAACGATTATCATTACGGCCGTCATGCTGACCGCCAGCACCATCATGCTGGAAGCCGGTCTGGGTTATCTTGGCATCGGCGTGCCCGCACCGGCGCCCACCTGGGGCTCGATGATCACCGACGGTCAGCCGTACTTCATCACGGCACCGCATCTCGTCATTGTGCCGGGCGCCGCCATCGTACTCACCGTGCTCGCCTTCAACCTGCTCGGGCAGGGGCTGCAGGAGGTCCTCGAGCCGAAGCGAAAGGGATGAGGGTTTTTGCTTCGGAAAACGGACAGAACAATGGTGAGAGCGAGCTTCTTTTCTGACAGCGAAGGCAGCGAAGGCAGCGAATTGGACCGGTCGTCTCTCCTCTCTCGCAAGGACTCGCCGGCGATCCGCACGCTGGGTAACGCCGGTTGGGCAAACTCGGCCCCGAGGACTCACTCCCGGTGGGGATGGCTGATCCCGCTCCTCTGCGCTTTTCCGCCCGTTTCGTTCGTGCGCGTAAAAATTCTGCTCCTGGCTTTTTTCTCCGTGGCCGCTGTGTTCGCCGCCGAACCGCCCAAGCGCGGCGGAACGTTGCGCCTCGCCCGGGTCAATGACCTGGCCACCCTCGACCCCACGCTTTTCGCCACTCAGTCGGATTTCGTCCTGCTTTCGCTGCTCTACCAGCCCTTAATCGATTTTCGCGGCGGGGCGACTTTGGTGAGTCATCTCGCGACGAACTGGACCGTCAGTGCCGATCAACGCGTGCTCACATTTCAACTCCAGCCCGGCGTTCGTTTCTCCAATGGCCGGGAGGCGACCGCCGAAGACTATGCCTTCACGCTTGAACGTACCGTGCTCGCTCCAACGTTCTGGCGGCAATACGCTTTCCAGATCAAAGGCGCGCCCGGCTTCCTCGCGGCGCGATCGAACGAAGCCGCGATTAAGCTCAACCAGGCTCCGGGCGATCGAGGGCGTTGGCTGGAACCCACCCGGTTGGAGGGCGTCTCGACGCCCTCCCGGTACACGCTGGTGGTCGAACTCGAAAAGCCCGATGCCACCTTTAAATACTGGATGGCGGCGAACTTCGGCATGGCCCTCGCCCGGGAGACCCTGCCGGATCCCTTGAAAGATTTGGGCGAACATCCGGTCGGCACCGGACCCTATGTGGTCAAGGAATGGGTGCGCGGCGTCCGGGTTCTTTACGAACGCAATCCGTATTACTTCCGGCCCGAAGAACAATACTTCGACGCGATCGAGATCATGATCGGGGGCGACGAATCCACTCACCTCATGATGTTTGAACGGGGCGAACTGGATATGGCGAGCCTGGGACCTGCCGGCGCACCGGATGCGGACTTCCTCCGGCTGCACCAGGACCCGCGCTGGAAACCGGGATGGACCAATGTACCGATGTTCCATGGGATCTTCGTCAACCTGAACACCGCGATGCCGCCCCTGGACGACGTCCGTGTTCGTCAAGCCATCGGGCATGCGCTGGATCGCCAACGATTTCAAAAAATGACCGGAGCTCGCGTGGCACCGGGACACGGTGGCATCACTCCGCTGATGATCGGCTTCAATCCGGACCTGAAGTACCTGGCCTACGATCCGGAACGGTCGCGGGCGTTGCTCCGTGAGACGGGCTTTGGGAACGGCCTGCCGAAACCGATTGCCCTTTATCACGTGAACTATCAAACGGATCGGCGCTGGGCGCAGGCCATCCAGGACGATCTCAAGCAGGTGGGCATAGCCGTCGAACTTCACGAAGTTACCGGCGCGGCGCTCGCCGATATCTCGGGTCGACGGGACGGCGCGGCCATTTCGCTCTATCGGTCCACCGCGGTGAGTCCGGATGCGAACGCCAACCTGGTGCTTTATCACAGCCGCTTCATCGAGGAAGCGGGCTCGCAGAATTCGGCGTTTTATAACGACCCCGTGGTGGATCGATTGCTCGAGGAGGCGGCCTTCTGCGTGGAGGAACCGCGTCGGCTGGCGCTGTACCAACAAGTGGAACAAATCCTGGTGAGTAACGGCTCGATGATCGTTCTCGGGCACGAGAATCTTTTCGCCCTGCGCCAGCCGTGGCTGAAGGGGCCGTTGCTGGAACCGATGTGGTGGTTCCGTCTCGACCGCGTGTGGTTTGAAAAGTAAATGAACCTGCCGCCCAACAGAGGGAGGGACGATGAGCCGGAGCGGCCCGCCTCGTTCCCAGCATTTGCTGCGCTGGAAAGGATGGCCACTCGCGGCGGTGCTGGTTAGGCTTGGCCCCGGATTCACGAATTTAAGGGAACGACATGCTCCTAAGCTTCAGCAACCGGTTGTTCTGGTCGGCGGTGACTCTGCTCGGTACGGCCGTCCTCACGTTTTTCCTCGTCAACGCCGTACCGGGGGACGTGGCGCGCATCATTGCCGGTCCAAAGGCCTCGGCCGATGTCATCAAGGCCATCCACGCGAAATTTCATCTCGATGAGCCCATTTGGAAGCGTCTCGGTTATCATTTGAACAGTCTGGCCCATGGAGATCTGGGTCAGTCCTACATCACCGATCAACCCGTGGCGGAGGCCATCCTGACGCGGTTGCCGGCGACGGCTGCCTTGTCCGCCATCGCCATCGTTCTGTGGATGCTCCTGGCCGTGCCGCTGGGTGTGTTGACGGCCAAATACAACGGGACGTGGTTCGATCGCTCGGTGCTGGTACTGGCCACGTTTTCCCTATCGCTGCCGGCCTTCTGGCTCGCCCGGATGCTGCAGTATTGGCTTTCCTATAAGCTGGGCTGGTTTCCGGTGGCCGGATTTCGTGGGTTCGCGCATCTGCTGCTGCCTGCCGGCACGCTCGCGCTTCTGTTCGTGGGCTATTACGCCCGGCTGATTCACAGCAGCATGATGGAGGTACTCAATAGCGCGTACGTCCGCGCGGCCCGGGCCAAGGGGGCTTCCGAGACGGCCGTGCTATTCCGGCACGGCCTGCGCAACGCGATGATCCCGGTGGTCACGATTCTGGGCATGGACGTGGCCGGTTTGCTGGGGGGCGTGATGTTTGTGGAGAACGTCTTTGCGCTGCCGGGCATTGGCTCGCTGGCGGTGCAGAGTGTGTTCAACCTCGACGTGCCGGTGATCATGGGCACGGTGATGTTCAGCGCGGTGATTGTAGTGGCGGCCAATCTGGTGGTGGACGTGCTCTATCGGTGGATCGACCCCCGCATCAAGACGTCGGCCTGAGCGGTTTTACCAAAGGTGCTGACCGAGGCGAAGAAGGGGTGGGGAGTGAAAGGGGCATTGAACGAGGGAGGTTCCGGCATTCGCCAATGAAGTTGAACTTCAACGGTTCCAAGCGGATGAAACTCTTCGGTTCGGTACATCCGTCGGTAAGCTCATCTCCCAGCTGGCTGCCGGCAATTTCGTCAGGGGTACCGCGAGGGTGCCACTTCAAAAACATCAACACTTGCATGCAAGTGTGTAGGTATTGTAATATCTTCACATGGTTAGGGACGTCCGAAACATCGCCCGGGGGCTGGCGGCCCGATTCGCTGTGCTCCGGGCCCGCGATTTCGAGCGGCACGGTGTGTCCCGGCATTGGCTCAAAACGCTGGTAGGGGAGGGACAGTGGGAGCGGACGGGGCGTGGCCTATATCACTCCACCCGGCGGTCACCCGGGCCGAATCACTCGCTGCTGGAGGTGACCCGGCAGTCACCCCAAGCGGTGATCTGCCTGCTATCGGCGCTCCGTTTCCATGAATTGACCACCGAAACGCCGTCGGAGGTATGGATCGCCCTCCCGCGGAATGCCTGGACCCCGCACGCGTCGTCGGTGCGCATGAAGGTCGTTCACCTGACGGGCGCCTCGTTCACCGCGGGTATCGAAGAGCATCGGATAGAGGGTGACACCATCCGGATATACTCGGTTGCCAAGACGGTTGCCGACTGCTTCAAGTTCAGAAATCAAATCGGCACCCAGATCGCAGTGGAGGCGTTGCGGGATGCTTGGCGGTCACGAAAAATGACGATCGACGACCTCTGGCAGCATGCCAAAATCTGCCGGGTCGCGAACGTCATTCGACCCTACCTGGAGGTCGTAACCCAATGAAGAAGCCGATCCGCAATGTGCCTGCCTCCGTGCGCGAGCGGCTGCTCAAAATTGCCCACGCCACGGGGCAACCCAATGGAGAACTGCTTGACCGGTTCTGCATCGAACGGCTGTTGTATCGACTTTCCCGTTCGGCGCACCGCGACAATTTCATCTTGAAGGGGGCCATGCTGCTGACGGCCTGGGGCGGCGGGGTACCGCAACGGGTGACGCGGGATGCCGATCTTCTCGGTTTTGGCGATAGTTCGATCCCCAACGTGACGAATATCTTTAGCGAGATTTGTCGGACCGAAGTGGAGGACGATGGAGTGAAATTTGATTTGGAATCCATCCGGGCTGATGGAATCCGGGCGCGCGACGAGTACGCCGGCGTCCGGGTGGAACTACGCGCCGACCTGGGTGGGGCTGTTGTACGGGTGCAGGTTGACGTTGGATTTGGCGATGCCGTTCGGCCAACGGAGATCGTGTTCCCGTCGTTGCTGGATTTTCCCAAGCCTTCGCTCCGGGCCTATTCGCGTGAAAACTCCATCGCTGAGAAGTTTGAGGCGATGACCCAGCTCGGTATCGCGAATTCCCGGATGAAAGACTACTTCGACATCTGGCACCTCTGTCGGGTTTTCGACTTCGATGGCACGGTACTTTCGGAAACAATATGTGAGACGTTCGACCGCCGCTCCGCCCCGATTCCCGCGGCAGTGCCTCTGGGTTTGAGCGCTGAATTCGGGAGCGACAAAACCAAGCAGATCCAATGGCGCGCCTTCTGGAAGAAAGCGGTGCGGCGGGAGCCAACGCCGGAATTGACCGAGGTGGTGGAGACGGTCCGGGAATTTCTGCAACCCGCGGTCACTGCCGCCGGGCAAAGGAAGCCATTTCGCGGTGCGTGGTCGCCGGGTGGACCGTGGAAGGTGGAATCAATTCGGGGTGATTGAAACACCGCCCGATTCCTCAATCATTCACTCAGGGCCCCGGATATCCACCTCAACCGGCGAGCAGCGATTCCCGGCCACCAGCCCATTTCTTCGCCTGCTGTCCGGGAGCCTCCGGGAGAGCTCCAGCCATTTGCGCGACGAGCCGCTGGCTGCTGTTGCTCGGGAGAAATTTGGAGAGCATTTAATCATCCGCGCACCCGCCACCCGATTTCAGGTCCGGAGGAACTCCAGGAGATCAGCGTTTAACTGAACTTTGTGCGTTTCCGTCAGTCCGTGGGGTGCGCCGGGATAAATCTTCAAGGTCGCGTGCTGGACGAGCTTTGCGGAGGCCAGAGCCGCCGCGCCGATGGGCACAACCTGGTCGTCATCACCGTGAATGATCAGTGTCGGAATGTTGAACTTTCCCAGATCCTCGGTGAAATCCGTCTCGGAGAATGCTTTGATGCAGTCGTAGGTGCCTTTGTGGCCGGCCTGCATCCCTTGCAGCCAGAACCAATCGATCATGCCTTGGGAAATTTTCGCGCCCGGACGGTTGAAACCAAAGAACGGGCCGCTGGCAATTTCCTGATAGAGCTTGGAGCGATCGGCAATCGACCCGGCGCGGATCTCGTCAAAAGCCTGGATCGGCAGTCCGGCGGAGTTATTCGGGGTCTTCAGCATCAACGGCGGCACGGCCGAAATCAGCGCGGCTCGCGCCAACCGTCTCGTGCCGTGACGACCGATGTATCGCGCCACCTCCCCGCCACCGGCGGAAAAGCCGATCAGGACGGCCTGCTTCAAGTCCAACGCATTTAGGAGCTGAGCCAGGTCATCGGCATAGGTATTCATGTCGTTGCCATGCCAGGGCTGACTGGATCGACCGTGGCCGCGCCGGTCATGAGCGATGCAGCGGTAGCCGTGGGAAGCCAGGAAAAGCATTTGCGACTCCCAACTGTCTGAACTCAACGGCCACCCGTGACTGAGGACAACCGGCTGGCCTGCGCCCCAGTCCTTGAAGTAGATTTGGGTGCCGTCCTGGGTGGTGATGGTGTTCATGCTGGAGTCTCCTGGGTTACCAATGTTTCTTTCAAATCGAGAAGCGCATCGCCCCCGGCTCATGCTTTGGAGCGGCGAATGCTATCTTTGGGAAATCCGGTCAACGGTGCCGATGCGCTTGGTCCGGTCTTCGGCGAATCCTCGCTCGTTACGTTGGTATCAGGAGCCAAAGCGACAGGCTCCAGTTCAATGCCGTCGCCGGGCTGGAGTGAGGCCGCATCTGAGGGCGCCCAATCGCTGCCCCTGGGCTCCCTGAACGCTCTCGACGGGTGCGGGGACAATCTCAGTTTCATGCTCGTTGCTTCGGGCCGATTCGTAGCGGAGCCCGCCTAGGCTCGGAATTTCTCCGCCAACAGTTTCAACAACGCCTGGGCGGCTGCAGCCGATGAGGCGGGATTTTGGCCCGTGATCAGCAAACCATCCGTCTGCAGATACACCCCAAAATCCGTGCCCTTGCTGTAAACAGCTCCCGCATTCTTAAGCTTATCTTCCAAGAGAAAGGGCACGACCTTGTCCAGTTTTACGGCCGCTTCCTCGGTGTTGGAGAAACCGGTTATCCGCTTCCCCTTTATCAGGGAATCTCCGTTGGGCGACTTGAGCTGGAGCAACGCACACGGCGCATGACAGACCAAAGCCATCGGCTTTCCCTGTTGGTGGAAGGCTTCGAGCAGGGCTACGGAGTCAGAATCATGGGTCAGATCCCATAACGGCCCGTGGCCGCCGGAATAAAACACCGCGTCATAATCCGCCGCCTCGACATCACCCAATTTTAGAGTGTTCGCCAGCGTCTGCTTCAGGGATTGATCCTGGTCCAAGCGCCGGGTAAACGCCGTCTGGGCCTCGGGCGCTTCGCTCTTGGGATCTATCGGCGGTTGACCACCCTTGGGTGACGCCAGACTGATGGCAGCACCTGCATCTGCCAACGTATAATATGGGGCGGCGAATTCCTCCACCCAAAAACCGGTTTTCTTGCCCGTGTCGCCCAACTCACCGTGCGAGGTCAATACGATCAGAATTTTCATGCTCATGAAACTAGCGATTGTTCGCAGTTCGAGGTCGAAGTTTGGTTTGCCATTCAGATTCCTAAAAATAGCCGGAGTGAAATTGCCTGCACTGGGGTATTACCCCACCAACGAAAGGCAGGCATCCACCTCGGGCTCAACGGAAATGAACCCTTCGGGTGAATGGAGGCTTACGGCATGCCGCGTCGCGTGGGATCGTGTGCTGAAATCGAGATGACAGAACGATGCCGATCCAATGCGCGCCTTCCGGAAGAAAGCAGTGCGGCGGGAGCCGTCGCCAGAACTGGCCGAGGTGGCGTGCGGCCGTCGTAAATATCTGAAACCCTGCGCGATGGCGCCATGATCCACCCATCCCCGGTAGGCCTATCGCAAACGATCAATCGATCTCGTCGGTGACGGAAGGCCCTACCGATGCGCTCCGCTCATCGCGGCCACGAGCGACGGAGGCAACTCGGCCACCTGGGCGAGGTGCAATCTGCGGCACGGGCAATCAAGTCCCGGGAATTCGGCCAAGAGTTCGAACCACCTCCTTGATCGCTGCCAAGGCTCCACCGGTGAGCGGCGTCTCCGTAGTCACGCCCACCGTCACCACAAACCGTTCAAATTCCACGAACCACATCTGTTCGAAGCGGGGGTGCGTGGGGCCCTCCACTCTAAAGATCGTCGCCCTGACCGGATGGTCGTCCGCGAAAAACAGTTCGTCGGAAAGAACAGTCCTCCCATTCTTTAAAATATACACATTCCGGAGCCACTCTGGACGGTTGGCAATGGCCAAAAGCGATCGGTCTGCGATGTGAAAATTAAAGATTTCGTTGGGAATCGGGAATGGAGCCTTGGGTACATTGCGGAGCTGGACACCGGATCTGATTCGGATGCCAAAGCGTCGATTCAATAGCCACTCGCCGTCCATTGCGACCGGCTCGGCGGTCCGGCGGCACAGCCAATGCAGCAAAGGGTCGCTTGGGCCCTTCTGCGCAGGCGGTTTCAATTTACGCCGCAACCACCAGCCGATCACCGGCCCCAAAACCTTTCCGATCAAAGCGAAAGGCAGAAACAGCAAACGAATGGCTTGGACCTGCCGCTGTAGATTCCGCTTCAAATCGGGATCGTCTGACTGCGGAACTTCGCGGGTTTCGAATTGCCGCACGGCGAGGGAGTGGAGGATCCGCCCTGGAGGTTCCTCCCCGAACGGACGGCGTCGCTCGAAGCGCAAGGGTTCGATTCGCCAGCCCGCGATTTCCGTGGGGGACCCTGATCCGGGAATTCGGAGATCGAAGTCTCCGGGATGCAGTGCTCCCGCGGAAGCGCCCAGGACCTGGCAGAAGGATCGGCAGGGGAAATCGGAGAAAAGCACTTTGGCCCTTTGGCAACGGCGGATGTCGGCCTCGCGCCCCGGAAGACCGAGAACCCGGCAGAGTCGTTCGGGATCTCCATTGATCGGCAGCTTTTGATCGTCGCCGCCAAAGTAGCGTGGATTGGAGTTGAAGCTGGCGGTGAGTTCACCGTCTTCCAGGAGATCGTATCCCCAGACGTCACTGTCGGCGATGGTGACTTGCAGGATGATTGGCCAGGTCTGCAGTTCCGCGAGCAGGCGATCGCCTTCGAGAAAGGCTTCGCTGTAGAGGACGATGGTCCATTCCAGATTGGAAACGAGGCAGAGGTAGCGTTCGTCGTCGGCGAAATCATCGAACAGCGGGGCGTCGACGGATTGATCGAACCCTTTCCGCTCCAACCAGTGGACCACCTTGTTTCGCACCACATCGGCTTTGGCGTGGTGCACGAGAAAGTTCCGGTTCCAAGTTCCCATGAGATTACGTGTCTTCTCGAGACTCCGTGGAAAAACGGATCGTCCGGCTATCGCACATAGCTCAGGATCCAGTAGTAGCGGAGGAACTCGACGCGCACGTTCGTAGCGATTCCCCGGACCGCTTCGCGCAATTCGATCTCCGAGGGGAAATTCTTGAGCACTTCGTGTGCCGAGCCGTCGTTCAGAGTGCGTAGCTGATAGGTGTTTCCGGCGTCATCCGTCCGGGAGATGGGCGTGCTGCTCCCTTCCACGTAGACGTTGTCCAGGAACACAACGCGGGCTCCGGGGGCGAGGACGCGGTGAAAGCTGGTCAGGAATTCACGCAACCGCGATTTCGCGATGTGGGACCACCAGAAGGCTGCCAAGCCTCCCGTGCAGGGTTGCGAACCGGATTGCAGGGAATACGCCTCGGCCCGGCGGAACGACACACGCTGCGGGGCGATGGGTTTGCCGCGGGCGATGGCCAGCACTTCGTCATTGATGTCTGTGGCCAGCACGGATGCGGCCGAACCGGCTACGACTCCGGTCCAATAACCCGTGCCGCAGGCGACCTCGAAGACGTCCCGGCCAAGGAAGGCGCTTTCGACGAATCTGCGCAATTCCCGGAGATCATCCTGACGTTCCGGTTTTTGGTAGATCCTTTCATACTCCGCTGCCCGTTCGGCGTAGTACTGGACCATCGTCTCTTCGATCTTCATGGCGCGTTCGTGGGTTGAAAGTGTGGCCCGCGGAATTCGATGGGCGAATCGAATTGCAGGCCATAGCCCAGGGCCACGGATGAATTCACCACCGAAAATCCGGAGGGAAAACTCGGAGCGATTCTGAGTTCGGGCGCTCCGCGGAAAGGCCCGATGGCTGCGCGGGACGGTGGCGGGGTTTCGAAATGGGCGGCCATTTTTCCTGGGTACGACCCAGTACTTTGGCCATGGGATTCAGCAAGAGACGGCGCCATCTGTCGCGTCCTCGGCCGTTGGCGGAAAGCCATCGCGGTGCGGTCCGCTTATCGGGGCCACGAGCAATTCAGAAAATGAACCGCGGATAACGCGGATGGCGCGGATGGGGGAAGGGAGAGCCTGACCACTGCCTCCTATCCGCGTGATCCGCGCTAACCGCGGCTTTAATCCCGAAACTCCCGCATCTCTTTCCTCCTCCGCATCCCCGCGCCACCGCGTGACCAGGGTTTCGAGTCGTGTCGCAAAGCGGGCGATCCACGGCTCCTTCGTTGCCCACTTGGCGCCATCCATCGCGTCTTCGACCGTTGACAGAAAGCCGTTCTGGTGCGCTTTGCTCACCGCGGTCCCGAGCAATTCAGAAAATTAACCGCGGATAACGCGGATGGCGCGGATGGGGGCATTGGAGCGTCGGATCTCTGCTTCCTATCCGCGTGATCCGCGCTATCCGCGGTTGAATTGTTTTGTTTTGGGGACTCGCCGACTGGAAAGTCAGCGTTACCACCACGACCAAGATACCGCGGTTTAATCTCGAAACTCCCGCATCTCGTTCTTCCTCCGCGTCCCCGCGCCTCCGCGTGATCGACCTTGGTTGATTCCTTCGGCAAAACGGTATCCGCGATTTCCGAATCAGGGAACAACGAGTTTGCCGAGGGTGAGCCAGCCGGGCCGAACCGGTGCCGCGTCCGCATTGGCGAAGCGGAGCGGGGGGCCGCCCGGCAGCGGATTGGGAATACCAAGGAGCAACTGGATTTCGCCGGGCGGGAGTTTGGCGAGATCCAGCGTGACGGCCTGGGTCTGGGTGGTGGCGGGCAACAACTGGTTCAAAGCGAAAGGAAGCTTCGCCTCCGCCTCCTGGCCCTCCGGTCGGACAGCCATGAGCCGCACGGGCCAGTCGGCGTAGAACGGCGCCACACCGTGATTGGTGATCGTCACGGAAACGTTCAGGCGACGGCCGTTCCATTCGGTTGCGGTTTGGGTGACCTGCAATTCGTAACCGAGGCTCCGGACCGCGGCGATGGCCCGCTCCCGTTCCTCGGGTTTGAGCGGGCGGGAGGTGCTGGAGTCCATGAGCCACGTGGCGTGAGTCTCGCGGACGGAGCGGGCGAAATCCTGGCCTTCCGAACACCCCGCAGTGGTCCACAGGCACGGCCAAAGTTCGGGGCGAATCTCGCCGCCAATCGGCGCCGTCCGCCAGCGGTCGAGCGCAGCGGGCCCGGCTTGGCGCAGGGCGGCGAGGTAAAACCAACCATCCTGTTTGCGGCCGGTTTCCAATGTGGCCCAGGCGAAGGAATCGTCGTGATACCCCATATTGCGCCCGGCGTTCGCTGCATGGGCGGCGTCGCGGTCGCCGGCCGGGTAGCGCAGCAGTACCGGGGTTCTTCGGAAGGCTGCTTCGTAGGCCGACATCACTTCGGTTTGCACCGTTTTGGATGCGAACCAGTCCGTGTGCGGATGGCAGTGCCATTCGCCCCAGGTCCCGAGCAGGCCGGCGGTGATGAAACCGATCCGCGGATCGCCGTCGTACCGGGCACCGAGCGCGGTGATGAAGTTTGTGAGCGCCGCCCGCAGGCGGGGATCTTCATAATCCGGCGTGTGATCGAGGGCCGGGGGGAGCGGTTGGGTATTGGTATTGGTCCACGCGCGCATTTTCAGTCCGGCGGCGACGAGATACGCCGGCACGCCGGTGGGTTTGCGGGGATATTCCAGATAAACGCGAAAGATGCTCTGGCAGTGCCGGGCCGCGATGCCGTCGAGCAATTGCTCCAAGGGCGTCCAGTTGAAGTTCGTGGGACCCGTCATCACGGCGGCCAGCGGCAGGTAATTGAACTCCAGCGAATGCGGAAAGCCCCGCCCTTGCCCCGCGTAAGGAACGAAGCCCTTGAGCGGGTTATCCGCTGGCCCGGGCGCGTAGGTTGGCCGGAAGATGACCGGCTCCCGGGCTCGTACCGTCGCGGCGCCGAAAAGGATACCGGCAGCCAGTCCCGCGAGGACGACACGGCTGAATCGGCGCAGGCGGCGGAGTAGGTAGGTCATGGAAATTAGAGTCGATTAGGAGGTCACCCGTTCCAAGGGTGATCGACGGTGTTCAACTCAAGGAGTCTCGACGCCGGTTCCGTCATCTCGATGGGATTTCGTAAGGTGGCTGGCCACGGAATTCGATCCTGAATTCCCCCAGCGGATAAAGCCTGGGTGGGTCACGTCGGCAGCGGGGGCGGAGCTGTGGTCTTGGGTTCCCAGATCACATCCACCGTCCAGCGGGCATCGTCAACTCCGGGGCCGTCGGTTGAATTCAGTTCGAGTTCAATCAGGACGCCACCACCGGCGACGAGCACTCCGGCCGCGAGCAGGGAAACGGTGAGTGCCGGATTCACGGCTTTGGTCACCGCGTTGCGGCGTTTGAAGCGGATGCGGCGTCCTCCGGGTTCGGTGGCGGAGGCAGCGGATATTCGGATCGCCAGATCGGCCGCCGTCGTTACATCCTTCAACAGGAGGTCGATGATCGCCTTGGCGACGCCGGCGGGTGGTAGAACCAATTCCAAATTCGGAATAGGGCTTTTCAGGAAACGTGTCCCGGAACCCTTCGCCGACATGGACACGGAAAAGCGGCTGGAGGAATCCACCAGGTTTTGGACGAGGCACACCGCGCGCCGCCGGCCGTCCTGCTTGATGATCCCGAGGTGAAAGTGGGAGTCACCGACCTCAAAAATGCTTCGCGGATCGACGATCTGCGCCAGGACATCCGGGAAAATGTCCGGCTTGCTCTGCAACCGCCAATTCCACCAACCCAGTCCCGCCAGGGCCATCAGGATAAGGCCGAAGAGCACCTTACTGCCCAGGCGATATTCGTCGGCAATATTCCCTCCCCACGCGAAGATCGCGCAGGGAATCAATCCCAGCACCAGGAAGACCATCAAAGTCTCCCGCCAGTTCATTGCACGCGCACCCATGTCGTACACGCTAGGGGGCCCTAATTATGGCGACCAACGAATTTGCCGGCGTCGGCCCGGGCAGTCGCGCTGATTCCTCGTTGCCTTTTTCGCCTTTGGTAATAATTCGGCCGATTCTGGCTGAATGCCATTGGCCCGGCAGGTGCCGCTGCGTCGCGACTACTTGACCGGGATCTGGATCGTGACGCCCATGTCCTGGATCCGGGCCTTGGCCTCGGCCACGTCTGTTTCCATTTGCTTCAGCTGATCCTTTAAAGTCTCCAGACCCAAACGTTCACGTTGGAGTGCACGTTGGCTTCGCCACTCCCTAATTTCGGCGGGGATCTGGTTGGCGATGGCTGCGGCCATTTCGCGATCGCGATCAAAGACCGTGGCCGTGAAGAGTTCGGTCCGGGGATCGAAATCGACTTCCAAGTTGGCGTTCAGGATTTCCAGCGCGGCCAGCGCTGACATTTCCGCTCGGCCTTCGCGCCGGGCATACAATTGATCCAGCTTTAGGTGCTGAATGACGTTGGTGAGAACGTTGGCTGATCTCATCATCTGGAGTTGCGAGGCCACGAGTTGCCGTAGAGCCTTTTCGCCGACTTCGAGGCGCAAAAAATCGTCATGAAACTCAGGCAGCGTCGAAAAATAATGGGCTTGGCTGGAGTACACCATGGGCGAAAGCGCATTGGCCAATAACGACACCCCAACCGCCGCCGCGAAGGTGGCACCGACGAGCTGCCACCGCGCACGGACGAGGTAATACAGATTCATAGGTGTCGAAATAATTGGGCCAAGTTGCTCTCTCGTCGCGCCACACCGCGAATTCTCCGTTCGGGAATCGGTTCCGTGTCCGAAGACTGCGGCGGTTGATCCGCCGGAGCAAGGGGGAATCGGGTTGAAGGGCGAGGGCCGGGGGGGCGCGCTGGCGCTCAAGACAATTTAACCGCGGATAGCGCGGATAACGCGGATAGGAGGGGATACATGAACCGCGAGTTGAACCAATGCGCCGATTTGCCGGCTGATTTCGCGTCCGTCCTGGAGCGCTGGGCTACGGTTTGGGGACGCCGATCAGTTTGCGTACTTCGGGCGACGGATCGGCGGCTTCGACGGCACTTCGGGCGCCGCTGGGATTGGATTGCATCCAACGTCGGCCGACGCGCACCATCGCTTCGTCCCGTTCCCGGGGATCAGTCAGCGCCGTGGCCCAAGTCCAGGCAGCCTGGGGAATGCGTTGGCCGGCTTCGTCCATGACCGGTTGCAATGCCTGGAAGCGGGTTCCGTTGGCCGGCAGTGTGCTGATCCAGTTCATCGCGGCTTGGGGATCCTTGGCCGCCCAGATCTGCGCTACGCGTGGGGTGGAAATCGTTTTCAATTGGCCGTCCGGAAATTGAGCCAGCCATTCCGAGGCCTTTTTCGGATCGTTCTCCGCCATGCCTTGAACGACGTTCTGCACGGCTTGGAATTGCTCGTCGGGATCCTGTAACGAAGTAGCATAGGCCGCCGCCGCGGTCGGATCCGAATGCGCCCAAGTGCCCACCGCATCCGCCAATTTTCCGCGTCGCAGCGGGCTGGCCGGAAGCCCTTCGATCCAGGCGAGGGCCTTTGGGGGATTCTGCCGGATCCAGACATCGGCTGCCACTTGCAAGGCCTGATCCCGGGCATTGCCCGGCGGCAATTCCTGCAGCCATTGCGCCGTCGCTTGAATTTGATCCTGACTGATGGATTCCACCGCCCGGATGATGAATTGATTGCGGGCCGGGGAATCCGGGAGCTCCTGCGAGAAGGTAATTGCCGCCTTCGGATCGGTGACCGCCAGCATATTTCCGACGGTCCCCAAGGCCTTTTCCTTGATGGATCCTTCCGGGAGCGCGTGGGCAAAGCCGACGGCGCCCGGCAGGTCCGCGATGGCCCAGCGGCCCAAAAGATTGTCGACCAAACCCAACTGTTGATCGGGATCGGGCAGGGCCAGAAAGAGGCGTCCGGCGGCCACCGGATCCTGGGTGGCCAGCCGGTTGAGAATCCGATCCGATAGCGTCATGCCGATGATTTCCGGTGGCTGAGCGATGAGCCAGGCCGTGGCGGCGTCGGAATCGCGTCGCTCCCACGCCTGAAAGACGCCGCCCACCGCGCCTTTTCGAGCGTCGGTGGGCAAAGCCATCACCGTGGCCAGGGTGCCGACCGGATCCACTTCGGCCTGCCCCGAATACAATTGTGCCCAGGCGTTTTCGCGGCCGGCGCCCGGTGGGAGTTGGCTGACCCAGGCCTGGGCAGCGGCGGGATCCGTTTGGGCCCATTGCCAGGTCAGTTCGTTGGCAAAGGTACTTCGCTCTTCCAACGAAACGTTTTTGTCGAGGTAGCGGGCCGCGATCGCGGGATCGACCTCGACCGCGGCCCGGAGCCAATCCCGACGCAATTTGGGATGATCCTTGGAATTCCCGGCCAACCACTTCTCCGCCGCATTCAGATCCCGGCTGCACCAAGCGGAAAACGCCTGATGGAGAACCTGGCCTTCCGGATCGTAGGCCAGGGAAGTCTGGGCGAGGGCCACCGCCCGGGCGGGATCGACGACGGCGATCGAAGTGCAGAGCTGAGTGAAGGATACCCGCCGCTCCAGCCCTGGGGGCAATCCCTCGCACCAAGCCACCGCCGCATTTGGGGCCACGCGCACCCATTCCTGAAGGACATCCGCTGTTATCCTGATTCGTTGTTCGGCCCCCAGCGTGGACAGTTCGCGCAGGGCGGCCGCGGGGTTTTGATGCGCCAGGCGGGAAATCGCGACGGGCAGGAGCTCATCGAGCGCCTGGTTCTTCAAGGCGCGGATTTCCTGGATCGCCCGCTCGGGATGCGTTTGGGACAGGGCATCTAGCACCGCGCGAACCTGGGACCATCGATCATTGGCGGGAGGTTCCGCATTGGCGGCGGCCAGGGCGGCGGACGGATCCACCGCGGCCCAGGCGGCGTAAAGCTCCCTCAACGCATAGGACCGTTCGCGCCGGTTTTGCGGTGAGCGGGCCTGGGCCAGGGCCCCGGCGAGATCGGTCTGAATCCAGTGATTCAAAAGGGCTTCGACGAACGGAGAGGAATCGACGGGCTCCAAGGTTCGTTTCGCGAGCTGCAGGGCTTCTGGAAAATCCGTCGAGGAAAGGCGCTTGGCGAGGGCTTCGAACCCGGTCCGTCGCAATTCGCTGGGCAGTCGCCGCAAACGGGCGAATTCGGTCTGGAGGTCGGCCAAACGGACGACACTGGGATTGGCGGGAGCGTTGGTGGACGACGCCTGGGTGGGCGCTGAGGCGTCCGCGTCCGCCGACAACGGCTGGGTGCTCCGACGGGGTGAAACCACGTCGGCGCCAGGAACTGCGGCGCGTCGACCGGCGAAGAACCCCAGGCCGAGTCCAAGGGCGAACACCGCGGCGACCGTCGGAGATTTGAGGTGTGTGAAACGGATGGGAATCTCCCTTTCTGGGTGGTGGCGGGTCTATGGCGGCTGGCGGTATTTAGGTGGGTATGGTTTATCGCAAACTGACCCAGCGCAAAACTCCGTCCAGTGAACCGCGGATGGGCATCAGAGCATTGAACCGCGGATAGCGCGGAGAACGCGGATAGGCAGATGGGGATGGAACTGCTTTTTCTCCATCAGTGCCATCCGCGTGATCCGCGGTTAAATTGTCCCCAAGGCATCAGAGCATTGAACCGCGGATTGCGCGGATAACACGGATAGGCAGAGGGGACAGGAACCTCTATTCCCCATCCGCGTCATCCGCGTGATCCGCGGTCAAACTGTTCCCAAGGCATCAGAGCATTGAACCGCGGATAGCGCGGATAACGCGGATGAGCAGAGGATTGCTGCAGCTTCTTTTCCCTATCCGCGACATCCGCGCTATCCGCGGTTAAACAGTCTTACCCGGTGGACCGTGTGTCTCAGGGGAATCTGCCCGCTTCAATCGGCACGGCGGAAAAAGTCAGGGCGGCGATTCCGTTGGTCCCCAAAAGCAGTTTATCCTGGCTCCAGCGCATCTCGTGGAGATAGCTGATCTGCCGGGCCGCAGTCGGTACTCCCAGATCCAGCGTCAACACACTTCCCTCCACCCGGCCCGAGAGAATTTCCCCGGACTTTCCGTCGAGAGAGAACTGCGGGATCAAGGCATTGTCCCAGGCAATCGGTTGATCGAATTCCAGTATGATGCGATCCCGCGCGCCGGCGGCGAAATGCGCCCGCTTGAGATTGGGCGAGGTCATCGCCTCAGACGCGGAACGGCCGTAAAAATCCCGCTCCATCAGCGGTTGCACCCGCCGCGCAAACTCCGCCCAACCCACCAACGGATAGTGACAGGGACCGCCGGGCCGTATGCCAAGCGTGGAGAGGACATCCATGTGCGAGTAAAGTCGGGGCAGGGTGCGCTGGACTTCTCGGAGCTGGTCGCCGTGTCCATTGCCCATGCTGCAGGAGTTCGGCCAGATCTGGAAAATATAGTAGTGCGCGACATTGGGAAAATCCCGCTTCCAGCCTGCCGACATCGCCATAAAATAATCCTGATAGGTCTCCCAGCCATAGCGCCCGGTGGGGCCATCGGCACCTTGATCGCTTTCACCCTGATGCCAAAGGATTGCCCGGATGCCGTGGGTGAGACGCGCTTCCCGGACCCGCCACAGCATCCGCCCGTAAATGGTGTCCAGGTCGGTGGGGTGGTCCGATCGCCGCTGGTGCTGGTCGATCCGGGTTCCGCCGACCGCGCCGTTGAGGATAAAAATTGGGATCTTCTGACTTTCCCACAAGCGTTTGGCCAATTCCATGCCCCAATAACCCAGCTCGGCCGCCTCGCCCTTTTGCGCCTTCCAAACCGGATAACACCAGCGATTGCTCCGCACAAAGTGATCGTCGCCGTTAGGGCTGCCGTAACTGCGAATCCACTCGTTCGTGTCGGGCGGCGATTGCTCTCCAGTATCGGTGGCCAGGGCATTCGATTGTCCGTCGATGAGATAAGCATCGCCGCACACCAGGTTGGTCACGGTCCGCTCGACCGTTCGGATTCCGCTCTTCTCCGAACCAAATTCCACCCGGTACTTGATCAGCCCGGGCTTCAACCGGGCGGTGAAGGCATAACGCCCCTCGGATGTCCGCTTAATGGTCTGAGTCCGCAGAAGCTGCCCATCCGCGTATAGCTTCAAGAAAACGGCGTCGGCACTTTCAGGGAATTTTCCGTTGGCGTGGAGCGTGCCCTCGTTCCGGTCATCCCGGGCGTAAAACTGATTGTCCTCCGGTTGCTCATCGCTGCCGGGCGTTCGCTCGCCCCAGGGATCGTGCGCCGGCTCGGAGACCTGAATCTCGGTCGACGCGGTGCGCACCGCGCCGCCGTTGTGAATGGCGGCTGTCACGGTCAGCGGACCACTGAACTGCGAACGTTGGAGGATCAACTTGTTCGCGGCCGTCTCCCGCAACACCGCGCCGCCGGAGACGCTCCACCGCACATCCAGGTTTCCGGCGCCCCGGGCCTGCATCGCGGCAAGATTTTCCACCACCGGCGTGACCTCGATGGGATCGCGGCCGTTCCACCGCGCCGGTGCCCGCAGGGTGAACACGGGCTCCGGAATGGCTTCCCGAATCTTCACGGGAACGTCAACGGTTTGGTTCCCTTCGGCCAGGACCGCTTTGAGGCGCAGGGTGCAGGCGGTGTCGCCCACGATGCGTCCGGCCGCGAGGGTATAGGCATACTGATCGACGGCTACGATGGTCTCCTCATTGTTCCGTTTCAGGATCCAATAGAGTTTGCGCGCGCCGCCAGCTTGGGCCGTCAGAGTCGCGCTTTGGCCTTCCTCGATATCCAACACCGACGGTGTCACCGAGAGCGGATCACCACTGCGGGGCAGGGCGCCGACCAGCGTTTGCAGGGGCTTTTGGTTTTCGTACTCCAGTTTGATCCAATCGGCGGACCGGACGACCTTGGAGAGCCTCACCTCGTCGATGTCCCCGACGAAACGGTAGTCGTCGTACCATCCGCCCAGCCACATCCTCGCCGGGCTTTTGAGAGCCAGCGGCGAGTCGGGGCGCTGCGAGACGCCGTCCAGTCGGCCATTCAAGTAGAGGCGTGAATTTCCCCGTTCGCAGGTATGGACGGCATGAACCCATTGCCCCGGAATCAACGCCGTCCCACCCGACACGTTGACGCCGGAAAAGTAGCACTCCATCTGGAGGTGCGGTGGACTGGCGACCCGCATGGTGACCTTGCCCTGCGCCTGCTCGTTGCCCCAGCCCAGAACGATGGCATTCGGGGCTGCGGCCCGAAACCAAGCCTGGGACGTATGGGGCGCGCTGCCGATCGGCAGTTGGGTGAGGCCGTCCCCGCAATGGATGCCCTTTTGAACTTCGAAATGCCGGGCGAGTCCGATCCGTCCCGGCACGGAAGTGGTACCCGCATTGGTGGGCGAAAGCGTTCCTACCTCATCTCGAAGGGCGTCGCCGGGGTTGTTGAGATGCATCACGCCAACGTAGCCATTGGAGTCATTGAACACCGCGGCGCCGCTCGATTCGCCTTGGGCGCCCCGGTTGCCCCAAAACATCTGAATTTCTTGCAGCGCGTTGCCATGGATTTCCGGCAGACGAATCCAGATCGCGGCCGACCCCGTTCGGGGATTCCACTCCTCAATTTGGTACGCCAGCGGGGTGCCTTCGCGGGTGGCGAAGCGAAGGTCGGCGCCATCGGGCGCGGTCTGGCTGAAATCAAAGATCTCGCGATTGAGCCGGACGAGCAGGGGAAACCCCACCTCGGATGCCGAAGCAGGCAGATCCGCACCGTCCGGGGTGGTGAGAATCGTGAGTGTGCGCGAGTGGGGCCATGCGGAATAGTCCGCGGCCAGGGTGCGGGTTGCCGGCGGCAACCCCGCCAGCAAGGCGGCCACGGCCAACGCTTTCATGTTCATAGTGTTCCTGAAACCGAACCGGAATGAGGCTGCCAGAGTCAATGCTTCAACTGCGGATGCAGGCGGTGCCACGGGGCAATCTTCACTGACCAACGGCGGGTCGTTCAAACCGAGCCGCGTGCGCGGGACCAATATTTAATGCCTTTCCAGCAGTAGCAGAATCGCTTGTTGCTGGGATTTCGCCTCGGGCGTGCCGGACCCGGAGCGGCCGGTGGTGTGCCGCGCGAGTTCCCCGGCGGTGCTCCCGCTCTTGTTGCGAAGGCTGGGGTCAGCCCCGTGTGCGAGTAGAGTCCGGACCGCTTCGGCGCAACGCGTGCGGACGGCGCGGTGCAGGGGTGTCGCCCCTTCCAGATTGCCGGCGTTCGGATCGGCGCCCGCTCCGATGAGGGACTCGATCGTTGCGACCTGCGCGGCGGGATTCCAGGCGGGCGAATTGGGGTTCCCGAAGCACGCCGCATGGAGCGGCTCCCCGCCGCGACGATTCCTGGCGCGGACGGCGGCTCCGGCCCCGAGGAGTTGTTCGACCATCCGGGGCCGATACGCCGCGGCGGCGAAGTGCAACGCCGTATCTCCGGCATAGATTTGATGCCCGATCTCCTGGAGGAAATTCACGGCGGGATCTGCGGCCTGGCGGGTGGCTCCCTCGGTGAACTTCACGACGGCCAGTTCCGGTGCCCCAGCGAGCATTCCTGAGAACTGCGTTTCATCGTTGGCGACAATCGCGTCGACCAGGCGTCGGAGGGTCGGTTTTGCAAGTTCGGACATGTTTCGTCTGGGAATTATAGCTGGAATTGACGAGCCGTCATCGCCGTACGCCGGCTGCCCCATATTTACCCCCGGGAGTTGCGGATGTCCATCGGCACCTCGGCGGGCTGCGCCCTTTCCGGTAGGGTTACACCCCATACCACTCGTACGGTGTTGCGGGGAAGGTGTTTGGGTTAAAACCAAAATGATCCGCTACACGAATCTATGAGCCATCCCAGTCAGGCCTTGGCGATCCTCAAGCGCACCAAGGCGGACACGCTGAACCAACATCCACATTCGAACCCGCCCGCCGGAGCCAAAATTTAGGGAGGCAACCATGGTGAAACAATCAAGCCGCGAGATTCGGTTGGCCTCGCGCCCGAAAGGCCTGCCCACCGCCGCCAATTTCGCGCTGGTGGAAAACGAACTGCCGGCGCTTCCGGATCAGCAGGTCCTGGTGCGGAACTTGTACCTGTCCGTGGATCCGTACATGCGCGGCCGTATGAACGAGGGGAAATCCTACGTGCCGGCATTTGAATTGGGAAAAGTGCTGGAGGGCGGAGCGGTGGGCGAGGTCGTCGAATCGCGCACGCCGGCATACAGAGCGGGCGACGTGGTGACTTCCAACTTTGGCTGGCGCGAGTCCTTCATCGCTTCACCGAACGACCTGCATCGGGTCAGCCGTGACGTCCAGCCGCTGTCGACCTACCTGGGCGCGCTGGGCATGACGGGGATGACGGCGTGGGCAGGTTTAAATCTGGTGAAGGTGAAGGCGGGCGATGTGATCTTCATTTCGGGCGCCGCCGGAGCCGTGGGCAATGTCGCCGGACAATTGGCCAAGTTGCGCGGATGCAAAGTCATTGGTTCCGCGGGTTCGATGGAGAAGGTCCGGTTTCTGCGGAACGAATGTGGGTTTGATATCGCCTTCGATTACAAAGTCGGCCCGGTATTGGAACAGCTCAACGTTGAAGTACCGGACGGCATTGACGTCTATTTCGACAACGTGGGGGGCGAGACACTGCAGGCGGCGCTGTCGGCGTTGCGCATTCATGGCCGGATCGTGGTGTGTGGTGGCATCTCGGGATATAACGCGGAGGAACCCAGTCCCGGGCCGAACAATCTTTTCAACATGATCACCAAGCGCCTGACAATGAAAGGGTTGTTGGTTCGCGATTGGCTGGATCGCCAGAAGGATTTTGAGCAGGAGGTCGGCGGCTATTTCCGTGACGGAAAGCTGAAGAATCAGGAAACCGTCGTGGAGGGAATTGATCAGGCGGTGGGAGCATTTATCGGACTCTTCGCGGGCCGGAACATGGGCAAGATGGTGGTGAAGCTCGGCTGAGCCCGGGAGGTTCCTCATGTCGAACACCTCGTTATCCCCGGCGGAACTCCACCAGAACTCCCCGGCGTTGACCGCCCCGGTGCGGAATGAAGTGGTCTTGGAGATGAATCAGCTGACCCGCCGATTCGGCGGGTTTACGGCGGTGGATGCGGTGACGCTTTCGGTGAACGCCGGCGAAGTCTTTGGCTTGCTCGGTTCCAACGGCGCGGGCAAGACCACCACGATAAAGATGCTGGCCACGCTGCTGCCGCCGACTTCGGGTGAGGCGCGGGTGGCGGGCTATTCCATTACGGCGCAGGCCAACGACGTTCGGCGTGCCATTGGCTATGTGCCCCAGGGAGTGTCCGTGGACGGATCCCTTACCGGTTACGAGAACCTGCTCATCTTTGCCAAACTCTACGACCTGCCGCGCTCTGAGCGATCCGCGAGAATTCAGGAGGCGCTGGAGTTCATGGGCCTGACGGCCGACGCCAAACGGCTGGTGGGTGAGTATTCCGGCGGCATGATTCGTCGTCTCGAGATCGCCCAATCCACGCTGCATCGGCCCAAGGTTCTCTTTCTGGACGAGCCCACGGTCGGACTGGACCCGATTGCCCGCGACGCCGTCTGGCAGCTGCTGGTGGATTTGCGGGCCAACTACGGCACCACGCTGTTTTTTACTACCCACTATTTGGAGGAAGCCGAGACTCACTGTGATCGCATCGCGATCATGCAACTGGGCCGGATCGCTGCGCTGGGAACCTGTCGCGAATTGGAGGGCTCCCTGGGCAATGGCCTTCACACGCTGAGCGAGGTCTTTGCGCACTACGCCACCAGCGCGGTGGCTTCGGGCGGCAACTTCCGCAGCGTCGCCGCCGAGCGGGCGACGGCCCAACGCGTTGGGTAACGGCACGCCATGACCACGACGCTCCTCCATCCGTTAGCCGCCTTCACTTACAAAACGTTGGTGATCGCCGAATTTGAATTGCGCAAACTGCGCCACGATTTCACCGAACTCATCACCCGGGCCCTTCAGCCGGCGCTGTGGCTGCTCATCTTCGGGCAGGTCTTCGCGCGCAGCGGTGCGTTGCCCACGGGGAACCTGCCGTATCTGGACTTCATCGCGCCCGGCATCCTGGCGCAAAGCGTTCTGTTCGTGGCGATCTTCTACGGGATCAACGTCATTTGGGAACGCGACCTCGGCATCGTGCAGAGATTCCTGGCCAGCCCCACCCCACGTGCGGCGCTCGTGCTGGGCAAGGGAATCTCGGCGGGGGTTCGCACGCTGTCGCAGGCGGCCATCGTTTATGCCATCGCATTCTTCCTCGGCGTGAAGTTGGACTGGAGTCCGCTCGCGCTCTTCAACGTGCTGGCTCTCGTGATTTTGGCCACGACGATGTTCGCCACCTTCTCACTCATCATCGCGTGCCTCGTGAGGACGCGGGAGCGCTTCATGGGCGTGGGTCAACTCCTGACCATGCCGCTGTTTTTTGCCAGCAACGCGATTTATCCCACGGATATCATGCCTGGTTGGTTGAAAGCTGTCTCGCAGCTCAATCCCCTGACCTACGTGGTGGATGCCCTGCGGGCCACGATGCTGAGCGGCAGCATCAGTCGATTCGGGCTGGGCTGGGATTACGTCGTCCTGCTTCTGACCACCGTGGTTTTGGTGGTCCTCTGCGCCCGTCTGTATCCGCGACTCGCCGTGTAATATGGAAACCCATCCTGCCAGATTTGCCGACCTGAGCCCGTCCAAACCCGTGGGCATTGCGGCCGACCATGGCGGCTTCGAATTGAAGGAATATTTAATCGGGAGTCTGCGTGCGGCCGGGTATGAAGTGATTGATTTTTGGGATCGGCTTTGCGATGCGGAGGATGATTATCCGGACTTCGTGGTACCCTTGGCCCGCGCGATTGCCCGGGGAGACCTTCGACGCGGCATCGCGATCTGCGGCAGCGGTGTGGGTGCTTCGGTGGCGGCGAACAAAATTGGGGGCGTCCGTGCGTGTTTGATTCATGACGGATTCTCGGCCCACCAAGGCGTTGAAGATGACGATCTCAATCTGATTTGTCTCGGCGGACTGGTGGTCGGCCACGCGCTCGCCGGTGAGTTGGTTCAAACGTTTTTAGCCGCGCGATTCAGCGGTGCCGCGCGGCATCACCGTCGTTTGGAGAAAATTGCGGGATTGGAAAGGGCCTGGAGAGAACCTGTCCTGGTGGCGGATTCAGCAATTCTTCCAACCCACGGAGCCCATCAACAAACCGTGACCGAAGCCAAAGCCAAATGGCGCAATGAAGGTAATCCAATCTGACGGGCTCGAACTGTCACTACACTCAAATTCCCGGAATCCACCATGAGTAATAAAATGATGGTTAATAGTTCACCCGAAGTTACCCCGGCGGCGGGCGTCGAAGGATACGACTCGCTGGTGGAACTGGCTTTGGATCTGCGGTCGACGTGGAATCACGCCACGGACAAGGTTTGGCGGCGGTTGGATTCGACGTTGTGGGAGCTGACGCAGAATCCGTGGGCGGTGCTGCAGACCGTGGCGCGGGAGAAGCTCGCCACCGCATTAGGCGATCCCACCTTTCGCGAAAGTATTGACCAGCTGATCCGCGACAAGCATGCGGCGGAGGAAAAGCCCGCCTGGTTTCAGCAACGGCATCCGGAATCGCCTTTGAAGTGCGTCGCGTATTTCAGCATGGAATTCATGTTGAGCGAGGCGCTGCCAATCTATTCGGGAGGACTGGGCAATGTGGCGGGGGATCAACTTAAAGCCGCCAGCGATCTGGGTGTTCCCGTGGTCGGCATCGGGCTGCTTTACCAGCAAGGCTATTTTCGCCAGGTGATTGCCCCGGACGGCACGCAACTGGCGCTCCATCCCTATAACGACCCCGGGCAATTGCCGATCACGCCGCTGCGCCGGCCCGATGGCGAATGGTTGCGACTGGAAGTCGTCTTGCCCGGCTACTCCGTCTGGTTGCGGGCGTGGCAGGTCGTGGTCGGGCGCGTTAAACTTTACCTGCTGGACAGCAATGATGCCGCCAACTTTCCCGCGCATCGGGGCATCACCAGCGAACTCTACGGGGGCGGGCCGGAACTGCGCCTGAAACAGGAGATGGTTCTCGGAATCGGCGGATGGCGGTTGCTGATCGCGCTCGGCATCGAACCGGATGTTTGTCACCTCAACGAAGGTCATGCGGCGTTGGCGGTTCTGGAACGGGCGCGACGCTTCATGGAGGTTAACGCCCAGCCGTTCGAAGTCGCCCTGGCCGCCACGCGAGCCGGAAATCTCTTCACGACGCACACCGCCGTGGCCGCTGGTTTCGATCGATTCGAGCCCGGTTTGATCGAATGCTACCTCGGTCACTACGCGCAGACCAAACTGGGAATCTCCCTTCGTGACCTGCTCGCCCTGGGCCGTCGGAATCCCGATGACGCGTCGGAGCCCTTCAATATGGCGTCGCTCGCCATTCGCGGCAGTGGAGCGGTGAACGGCGTGAGCCGGTTGCACGGCAAAGTGGCCCGGCATTTGTTCGAACCGATGTTTCCGCACTGGCCGGCGAACGATATTCCCATCGGTCATGTCACGAACGGGGTGCACATGCCGACGTGGGATTCGGCGGCGGCGGATGCGTTTTGGACGAAGGTTTGCGGCAAGGACCGCTGGCTGGGGATGACCGAGGATCTGGAGCAGAGGATCCGCGAGGTATCGGATGCCGAGCTTTGGAAGTTTCGCAGGGCCGGTGGCCAACCCCTGATGGATTATGCGCGCCAGCATCTGGCCTCGGACTACGCCGCCGCCGGGGCCTCGTCCGAGGTCGTTGAGCAAGCCCGGCATCTTTTTGATCCCAACGCGCTAACGTTGGGCTTCGCGCGACGCTTTGCGGCCTACAAACGCCCGAACCTGCTGCTGCAGGATCCCGAGCGGCTGCTGCGATTGTTGAACAATCCGCAACGGCCGGTCCAACTCGTGATCGCGGGCAAGGCGCATCCAGCAGACCTGGAAGGCCAGGCCCTGATCCAGCAGTGGGTGCAATTCATTCGGCGGCCCGACGTCCGACCGTACGCCGTTTTTCTGAGCGACTACGACATGCATTTGACCGAGCACCTGGTGCAGGGAGTGGATGTTTGGATCAATACGCCCCGCCGGCCTTGGGAAGCCTGTGGCACCAGCGGAATGAAAGTGTTGGTCAACGGGGGTATCAATCTCTCGGAATTGGATGGATGGTGGGCGGAGGTTTACGTGCCCGACCTCGGCTGGGCGCTGGGTGACGGTCAGGAACACGGCGGCGATTCCGCTTGGGATCGTGCCGAGGCGGAAATGCTGTACAGCGCGTTGGAGAACGAGGTGATTCCGGATTTCTATACCCGCGATCAGAACGGCATTCCCAGGGCCTGGATCGCGCGGATGCGGGAAAGCATGGCGCGATTGACGCCACGTTTCTCGGCCGATCGCACCGTGCGCGAATACACCGAGCAGCACTATTTGCCCGCGGCGGCAAACTATCACCGCCGAGCCGCTGATACGGCCCTGCTGGCCCGACAGATCGTCGACTGGCACCACCATCTCGCACAGAGATGGGGCCAGTTACGCTTTGGCGAAGTGCAGGTGGAGACGCGGGATCAGCATCACGTTTTTGAAGCACAGGTGTTTCTGGGCCAGCTGGATCCCGGGGCGGTGCAGGTGGAACTCTACGCCGAGGGCGTCGCGGGCGGAGCGGCTACGCGACTGGAAATGACGCGCCTTCGTGAACTGACCGAAGGGTCCGGAGGTTACCTCTATAGCGCGACGGTTTCCGCTGATCGCGGGACAGGGGACTATACCGCGCGGGTTATCCCGCGCCAAGACGGCGTGTCCATCCCGCTGGAGGAACCCCAAATCCTCTGGCAACGATGAAAATTCCCGATCCAGCGCCTGCGCGGGTCGTCGACTCAAAGGGCCCACGCATTTGGAAGTGGGAGTCGCGCCCGATCGGAGCCGGCTCCACGACGAGGGGCGGTCACTTAATCCGCCAGGGACTTGGATATGGGAGCGCTTCGACTGGCTCGGTGAAGTCGGCATACCGGGTGGTTGAGGTTGGAAGCCGTGGTGAAGGAGACAAAGACATGAAAACAATTATTCCAGAACAGGAGAAAGCTCGGAACGAGATTCGTCCGATTCCGAAAGCCAAGACCAATGATCGCGCTTTGTTGGCCGCCATTGCTCACCGGGCGATGATTGAACGCGGCCTGGAGCCGGATTTTTCACCGAAGGCGTTGCAAGAGTTGGCGGCCATTCAAAAGCCCGCTGCTGCAACGACCGGTATGCGCGATCTGCGGGATTGGTCTTGGGCCTCCATTGATAACGACGACTCCCGCGATCTCGACCAGTTGACGGTCGCCGAAGCACTTGCTGATGGGCAGATTCGAATCCTGGTGGCCATCGCCGATGTGGATGCACTGGTTCATCGGCGCACTTCTCTGGACGAGCATGCCGCGCACAACACGACCTCTGTTTACACGTCGGGCGGAATCTTTCCGATGCTGCCGGTCGTATTGTCGACGAATCTCACCTCCCTCAATGAGAATGAGGATCGCCTGGCGGTGGTGACGGACATGGTGTTCGCCGTCGACGGTTCATTGGCCACTTCGGACCATTATCGGGCCCAAGTGCGAAACCGGGCCAAACTGGCGTATCGAGGCGTTGGTGCGTGGCTGGCTGGCGAGGGCGCGATGCCGGCAGCGATTTTGCCGGTGCCGGGCCTCGACAACAACCTTCGGCTCCAGGACACCGTGGCACAGCGGCTTGCGGACCGCCGTCAAAAGCAGGGTGCGCTCAGTCTGGTGACCAGTGAGCCCAGGGCAGTTTTTGCGGGTGATAGTATCTCCGACCTCGAGCCGAATTGGAAAAACCGGGCGACCCAATTGATCGAGGAGTTCATGATTGCGGCGAACGAGGCGACGGCAACTTACCTGGCTGGAAAGCAGTTTCCCTCGGTGCGGCGGGTTTTGAAATCGCCCGAACGTTGGGCTCGCATCATGACGCTGGCATCGGGCGTTGGTGAGAAACTTCCCGATCGACCGGATTCCGAGGCTCTCGAAGCTTTTCTGGAACGACGACGCCAGGTGGCACCGGACAGTTTTGCCGACCTCTCGCTGGCCGTGGTCAAGTTGATCGGGCGAGGAGAATATGACTTGGATTTGCCGGGTGGTGAGCCGCCCGGACATTTTGCGTTGGCGGTCCGGGATTACACCCATTCCACCGCGCCGAATCGTCGCTTTCCCGATCTCATTACTCAACGCCTGTTGAAGGCGGCGATGGCCGGAGCGCCCGTGCCCTACACGGTGAAGGAGCTGGCTGATCTCGCGAAGCGCTGCACCGAGCGGGAGGACGACGCCACCAAAGTGGAACGTCGAATGCGAAAGACGGCGGCCGCCCTGCTTTTGTCGGGGCGGATTGGCGAATCGTTCGATTCCGTTGTTACCGGTGCGTCCGATAAGGGGACATGGGTGCGTCTCTTCCGGCCGCCGACCGAAGGCCGGGTGGTGTCGGGCTATCAGGGTCTCGATGTGGGGGACCGCGTCCGCGTCAAACTGGTTCACACCGACATCGAGAGGGGATTCATCGATTTTGTCCGCAACACGGGTGATGGAACAGCAACCGCGAAAATATGAAAATCCAAGTTAACACGGATCACAACATCCACGGCCACGAAGCGACGATGGAGTCTGTCAAAGCCTTGGTAGAGAGCACGCTGGGGCACCTGGCCGAACACATTACCCGCGTGGAGGTGCATATCACTGATGAAAACGCCATGAAGGGTGGTCGCGCGGACAAACGCTGCGTGATGGAGGCGCGAATGGAAGGGCATCAACCGATTGCGGCGACGGAAGAGGCCGCTTCGCTGAATGACGCCGTGGAAGGTGCGGTGCAAAAATTGAAACGCCTGCTCGATCACACGATCGGCCGGTTGGGCGGGAATCGGACTTAAGAAATGGCGAGGGCCACACGAGCAATAGACTCAGAACCCCCATCGACGCTCTGGCTGCGGAGGATAAACTTATTCCGGGGCCTTGGATTCGGTTTTACTTCCCTCAACAATGAAAGCAAATGCCCTGGTCCCCACTCCTGAACTGCTCAACCGATTGGACGCCTATTGGCGTGCCGCGAACTATCTATCGGTGGGCCAGATTTACCTGTACTCCAACCCGCTACTGAAGCGACCGCTCGCGCTGGCGGATGTGAAGCACATGTTGCTCGGGCATTGGGGCACGACGCCGGGACAGAATTTCATTTATGTGCACCTGAATCGCGTCATTCAGGAACACGACCTGAACATGATTTACGTTTCGGGTTCGGGTCACGGTGGGCCGGCGGTGGTGGGCAACACCTACCTCGAGGGGACCTACAGCGAGGTATATCCCCACATCAGTCAGGATGAAGCCGGTCTGCAAAAGCTGTTCCGGCAGTTCTCCTTTCCGGGTGGGATTCCGAGCCACGCCTCGCCGGAATGCCCCGGGTCGATTCACGAGGGCGGGGAACTGGGCTATTCGCTGAGCCATTCGTTTGGGGCGGTGTTTGACAATCCCGACCTGATTGTCGCCTGCGTGATTGGTGATGGCGAGGCCGAGACCGGTCCGCTCGCCACGGCGTGGCATTCCAACAAGTTTCTCGACCCCGTAACGGATGGCGTGGTCCTGCCGATTCTGCATTTGAACGGCTACAAAATTTCCAACCCGACGCTGCTGGCCCGCATTCCGCGCGAGGAACTGGAACAGTTGCTGCGGGGTTACGGATGGGTGCCTTATTTTGTTGAAGGCCATGAGCCCGGGCCCATGCACGCCCGGATGGCGGTGACCCTCGACACGGTGATCGGCGAGATCAAACGCATCCAGCAGGCGGCCCGCCTAGAGGGGAGTCTGGAACGCCCGCACTGGCCGATGATTGTGCTCAATTCACCCAAGGGTTGGACCGGTCCGAAGGTGGTGGATGGCCGGCAGGTGGAAGGAACATTCCGCGCACATCAGGTCCCACTCTCGGATCCCGCGGCACATCCCGAACATCTCCGGCTTTTGGAAGAGTGGTTGCGCAGTTACCGGCCCGAGGAACTCTTTGATGCATCAGGCCGCCTGATACCCGAGCTGACTGAGCTGGCACCGAAAGGCGATCGCCGCATGGGGGCAAATCCCCACGCCAATGGCGGGCGGCTGCTCCGCGATTTGCGATTGCCGGATTTCCGTAACTACGCAGCGGAGGTTGCGACGCCCGGAGTGGCCGGCATTGGTGACGTGCATGTGCTGGGGCCGTTTCTACGCGATGTTGTGAAGCTCAACAGCGAGCAGCGCAATTTCCGCGTCTTTGGCCCGGACGAGACGCTTTCCAACGGTCTCGAAGCGCTTTTCCAGGTAACCCAACGGCAATGGGAGGCGGCGACATTGCCGAACGATGAATTCCTCGCGCGCGATGGGCGGGTGCTGGATTCGATGCTCAGCGAACACCAATGCGAAGGTTGGCTGGAAGGTTATTTACTGACGGGGCGACATGGTATCTTCAATTGTTATGAAGCGTTCATCCACATCATCGCTTCGATGTTCAATCAGCATGCGAAATGGCTGAAGGTGACGGCGCATCTGCCGTGGCGGCACAAGATTGCCTCGCTGAACTACTTGCTGGCGTCGCATGTCTGGCGCCAGGACCACAATGGCTTTACGCACCAGGACCCGGGATTCATCGATCACGTCGTGAACAAGAAGGCCGAAGTGGTTCGCGTTTACCTGCCGCCGGATGCGAACTGTCTGCTTTCGGTCATGGACCACTGTTTGCGGAGCCGTCATTACGTCAACGTGGTCATTGCGGGCAAACACCCGTCGCCGCAATGGCTGACCATGGACGCCGCCGTCCAGCACTGCAGCGCGGGCATCGGCATTTGGCACTGGGCCAGCAACGATCAGGGCGGTGCACCCGATGTGGTCATGGCCTGTTGTGGGGATGTCCCGACGCTGGAGACGCTCGCCGCCGTGGGCATTCTGCGCGAGCACCTGCCTGATTTGAAAATCCGCGTGGTCAACGTCGTGGATCTCATGCGCTTGCAACCGAGCTCGGAGCATCCGCACGGGCTTAGCGACCGGGACTTTGATGAGCTGTTCACGCAGGACAAACCGGTCATCTTCGCCTTCCATGCCTATCCGTGGTTGATCCACCGCCTCACCTATCGCCGGACCAATCACAACAACATTCATGTTCGGGGCTACAAGGAGGAGGGAACCATCACCACGCCCTTCGATATGACCGTGCTGAACGAGCTCGACCGCTTCCACCTGGTCATGGACACGATCGATAGACTGCCGCTGATGGGCGACCGGGGCGTCCTGCTGAAACAGCAGCTTGCCACCAAGTTGATCGAGCACCGGCAGTACATCAATGAACACGGGCAGGATCTCCCTGAAATACGCAATTGGAAGTGGGTCGGGTCCGGGAAGGGCTGAAAGTCGCAGATGTTGCCTCCAGCCAATCCGTGGCGCTGCGTGGGAGGAATCGATCGTCGTTGGGGTAGGGGTAGGGGTATACCCCATACGGTTCCGGAGCGCCCTGGCGTAAAGCTCAGCGGACGTGAAGACGCAAATGCTCATGGACACCGCACGGGCGTTGTTCGCGGACGACAAGGGGTTGCTGGCGATGGATGAGAGCAATCCCACCTGCAATCGGCGATTTGAGCGGTACAAAATACCGTCAACGGTGGACGCCCGACGGGCGTATCGGGAGCTGATCGTGACGACGCCGGGTCTGGGCGAGTGCATCAGCGGCGCGATTCTTTATGACGAGACTTTCCGCCAGGAGACATCCGATGGCCGGCCCTTTCTAAAGGTGCTTACGGATGCCGGTATCATTCCCGGCATTAAAGTGGATGCGGGAGCGACGGACTTGGCGGCGCATCCGGGCGAGAAGATCACCGAAGGTTTGGACGGGTTGCGGGAGCGGCTCCGCGATTACTTTCAAATGGGCGCGCGTTTCGCGAAGTGGCGTGCGGTCATCGCCATTGGCGACGATCTTCCCAGCCGGAGCGGCATGGAGGCCAATGCTCACGTGCTGGCCCGCTATGCCGCATTGTGTCAGGAGGCCGGCCTGGTTCCCATCGTTGAACCGGAGGTCCTCATGGACGGCGCACACACTTTGGAACAGTGCCGCAAGGTGACCGAGGAGGTGCTGCGAAACGTTTTCATCCAATTGAACTGCCAGCGGGTGCTGCTGGAGGGCCTCATTCTCAAACCGAATATGGTGTTGCCCGGACTCAAGTGTGCCGCGCCGGCAACGGTGGAAGAGGTGGCCCAGGCCACGGTGAAAAGTCTCTGGCGCACGGTACCTGCCGCGGTTCCCGGGATTGCCTTTTTGTCCGGCGGTCAATCGGGGGAGCAGGCTTCCGCTCATTTGAACGCGATGAATTCCCGGGCCATGGCGCGGATGCCGTGGGCGCTCTCCTTTTCGTTTGCGCGGGCCCTTCAGTTTCCGGCCCTGGAAATTTGGCAGGGCAAGGACGTGAACGTAACGGCGGCACAGCAAGCGCTGCTTCATCGCGCACGGTGCAACCGGTCGGCGCGGCGGGGTGAATATTCCGCCGCGATGGAGACTAAAGTAGTCTAGGCGCGCCAGCCGCGCCGGGCCCATGAAGACTCACAATGGCTCTGCTTGCGACGGTGCGGTCACCCCGGTCTAGGCGCCCGGCAAGGGAGTCCCCGATCTCGGATCCCGTCGTGCGAGGCGGGGGTTCTGGGAGCGTTGCGCATCGCTGGCGAAGGCGTTTTCCGAGTCGCCCAGTCCATGATTTGCTACAGCGGAAGTTGAGATTGGAACTGACCGGAGAGTTGGCCGGTAGGTTTACACCCCATGGCGGCGCATCGGCGACCCCACAGTTTCGGGAGGTGGTTTATGTCGCATTTTTTCGGTGACCGCACCTGACGGAGATTCGTCGATGCCGGCCACGGGGAACCGCGTTCATGAAGACGCCGCTGGCGACTTTGAGCGAACGTGCCGGGATGAAGGCGTTACGAGTGGTGGTTCAACCCTGAATGATCGTTGAGTTATGACAGGGAATCTTCGATTGCCAGTGGCCGACACGGGGGAGAACGCGCCAACCGCACGGCTGGAGGCAGCGACGACCGGCGGCGATTGTGTGGTCAAGGTGGGTGGCGACTGGCGGTTGAACAGGATGGTACCGTCCTGGGAGAAGCTGTTGGCAAAACACTCTCCGGCGCGTGTGAGTGTCGTCCCGGAGGAGTTGGGCAAATGGGACACCTCGCTACTTTTGTTCCTCGTACATGGCCGTGCGTGGTGCGCCCAAGCGAACCGCGCTTTTGTGATTGCGGCGCTCCCGGAAAATCTCCAAACGCTGTTGAGCCAGGTCCCCGTGGTTGGCTCTTCCGGCACGAAGACCGGGACATCGCCCAAAAGCGTGCGGCAACTCGCGGAAACTTGGGGGACGGACGTGGGCAAAAGGGTCGGGGAGAACATTTCCTTCATCGGGGAATGCACGATGGGTTTCGCGGGCGTCCTGAGAAACCCCCGGCGATTTCGGTGGATGGATTGCCTGGTCGAGATGCAGCACTGTTGGTCGTCGTCGCTGCCCATTGTGAGTCTGGTCAGTTTTCTGGTGGGAGTAATTCTGGCCTTCCAAGCGGCCATTCAGTTGGAGCAATACGGGGCGGCGGTCTTCGTGGCCGATCTGGTGGGTTTATCGGTCGTGCGGGAAATGGGACCGATGATGGCGGCGGTCATCATGGCCGGAGGGATTGGTGCGGCTTTCGCGGCCCAATTGGGTAACATGAAGGTGGACGAGGAGATTGATGCCCTGGAAACCCTGGGCATTTCGACGGTGGTGTTTCTGGCCGTCCCGCGACTTTTGGCGTTGACGGTGATGATGCCGATTCTGGCGTTGTATGCGAACGTGCTGGGGATACTGGGAGGCATGTTTGTCTCGGCCACAATGCTGAGCATTCCGGCATCGGCCTATTGGGTGGAAACCCAGAACCGCGTGGGGCCATGGGATGTGGGCAGCGGGGTGATCAAGAGCGTCTTCTTCGGCCTGGTCATCGGTCTCTCGGGCTGCCTGCGGGGCATGAAGTGCGAACGCAGCGCCGCGGGTGTGGGGAAGGCGACCACCTCCGCGGTGGTGACGGGAATCCTGTGGATCGTCATCGCCGACGCGGTCTTTGCCCTCGTTTTCAACGTGCTGGGAATTTAGACCAACATGAACCCGAATCCGCCCGCACCCGTGATCGAAGTGAAAGGCCTGACCTGCGGCTATGGCCGGGCGGTAATTCTGCAGGACGTCTCCTTCGTGGTGCACCCGGGCGAAGTGCTGTTTGTCATAGGTGGGAGCGGGTGCGGAAAGAGCACGTTGCTCCGCTGTTTGATCGGTTTGTTGAAGCCGTTGCAGGGCGACATCGCGTACTTCGGAAAGAGCTTTACGGCGGCGGACGCCACCCAGCGGCGCGAGATCTTGAAAACGTTTGGGGTCATCTATCAGAGCAACGCGCTGTGGAGTTCCATGACCCTGGCGGAGAATGTTTCGCTGCCCTTGGAGGAACATACGTCGCTCTCTCGCCCGGATCGCGAGGAGATCGTCACGCTCAAGCTGGCCCAGGTCGGTTTGTCCGGGTCCGAGGAGCTTTACCCCGCGGAACTCAGTGGGGGCATGAAGAAGCGGGCGGCGTTGGCCCGGGCGTTGGCCTTGGACCCGGCAATCGTGTTTTTCGACGAACCCTCGGAAGGGCTGGATCCGATCACTTCGCGCGAGATGGATCGATTGATCCGGCAGGTGCGGGATGTCCTGGGGACGACCATGATCATCGTGTCGCACCAACTCTCCAGCATCTTTCGCCTGGCCGACCGAGTCCTCGTGCTGGAGCGCGCAGCCAAGGGGATCATTGCGGAAGGCAAACCCGCCGACCTCGCGGCCCACAGCCCCGACCCACGGGTGCGGGATTTTCTGATTCAGGACCTGAGTTTGGCAAAAACAAGCGGCCAACCTTTCGCCGCGTAAAACCGGCCCCCATCAAAGTGAAAAATAAACTCAGTCCGTTTTGGATCGGTTCCTTTGTCATCGGCAGCGTCCTGCTGGTGGTGGTCGCGCTGCTCTCCTTTCGCTCCCTCCATTGGTTCTCCAAGCCGGCGCGGTTCGTCGCCTATTTCAATGAGTCCGTGCAGGGATTGGATGTGGGCAGTTCGGTGAAATTGCGCGGTGTTCGCGTCGGGCGGGTGGCGGCGATCCAGGTGCACTATGATTCCACGACGCGGAAATCCCAGGTGGCGGTCATCGGGGAGTTGGAACGGAGCGCGGTGAGTGATCGTGGGGGCAAGACGATTCGGATATCGGACCGGGAAACTTTGCAAAGGCTGATTGAGGAAGGATTGCGGGCCAAGATGGATTTGGTGGGCATCACCGGGCTGCAATTTGTGGAGCTGGATTTTTTCGATCCGCAGCAGTTCCCGGCACCGGGTCGGGAAGGGGAGAGTGACTATCCGGTCGTGCCCACGTTGCGCTCCGGTTTGTCGGAGTTGGTCGCGAACCTTTCAAAAATCGCCAACAATCTGAACAAGGTGGATTTCGCAGGGCTTTCCCGTGAACTGCAATCGCTCTTCGCGACCGTCAACCGTCAGGTCAGTGAGGTGGACCTGAAGCAAATGGTGGCCAAGGTGACGGCGGCCGCAGCTTCGATAGAAGGTTTCGCGGGTTCCCGCGATGCCAAGCAGGCCTTCGCCAACCTGAACCAAGCGACCGCGGGTTTGCAGCACTTCGTGGCCCGACTCGATGCACACGTTGAGCCGGTGCAGTCGGAGTTGGTTCGGACTCTCCGTTCGTTTCACGACGCGGCGGCGAGCGTCCAAAAGTTGCTCGGACCCCAAAGCGGTCTGGGTGAGGAGGCCGGCCAGGCGTTTCAGCAGATCACGGAAACGGCCAAATCGCTGCAACAATTGGCGGACTTTCTCGAACGGAATCCCAGCGCCCTGATCACCGGCCGGAAGCGCCCGGATCGGGCCCCTTAATATGAAATTCAACCCAATGTGGATCTCGCACTTTCGTCTTCTGCTGTTCTTTGGAGTGGTCACCCTTTTGAATGGTTGCCGGATAGGGCGCGCCCAGGAGGATCCGACCCGATTCTATGTTTTGACTGTTCCGGGACCAATGACCGAGTCCCTCGCGCACGACGAGGTCCAACGATTTCGGATTGGGCTGAAGCCTGTGGAAGTGCCGGTCTATTTGCAAAGCAAGTCGATGGTGGTGCGGACCGGGACCAATGAGATTGAGTTTGCGGAGTTTGACCGTTGGGCGGAACCGCTGGACCAGGGCGTCTGTCGCGTCCTGAAGGAAGCGCTCAGCGAGGCGCGGAACGTGGCGAGTGTGATGTTGAATTCGCACGGAGGTGAAGGTCTGGATTTTGAGGTGGCGATCCGGATTTCGGCCTGCGAGGGCGTCCGGGGGGAAAAGGGAAGCAGTTTCGTTCGTTTCGCGGCTTCCTGGGAGATTCGGCCGGTTGGTACCAACTCTTGGTCCCAACGTCGGGGTGGATTCATCGCGGACCGGGTGACGTGGGACGGGAGATCCTACGCGCAGTTGGCGGAGCGACTCAGCGCCGCCATGGTCGACGCGAGTATCGCGCTGGCGGCCGATTTGCCGGTGGATGCCGGCCTTCCTTCCCAGGCGCGGCCCAACACCCGGCCATGAAGATGCTGGACCTCTTCAAGAGCGGAGGGTTTGGCGATCCGTCGACCTTCCAAGGTGCGGTTTTGGTGGGCATCATTTTCGCGTTTTTTGCGTGGCTCGTCGGTCGATCCTTGCGGCTGGCGGTTCAACGGTTGCTGGCGCACGACAAGCATGCGCGTCTGGACCTCATGGCCGTCAAATTCCTCGCGAAATTGGCCCGCTACGGTGTCTATGTCTTCGCGTTTGTCGCCTATGCGCACTTTGTCCCGGCGCTGTCGGGATTGGGGTCGGCATCATTGACGAGTTTAAGCGTCATTACGGTGATCCTTGGTTTGGCGGCACAAAACACGCTCGGCAACTTGGTGGCCGGAATCGCCCTGTTGTTGTATCGGCCGTTCAAACTGGGCGACCGCTTGCAGGTCATCGCTCCGACCGGATCGGAGACCGGCACGGTGGAGAACTTGACCCTGGGTTACACGCTGTTGCGGACGGATGACAATCGGCGCGTGGTGGTTCCCAATAGCCTCATGGCGAGCCAAACCACGATCAACCTGACCACGGACGATCCCCGCGTGGTTTGCTCCGTGCTGATGAACATTAGTTACAGCGCGGACGTGGATAAAGCGCGCGCGATATTGCTGGATTTAGGCAGCAAGCACCCGAAAGCCACGCAAGTCTGCGGCTGTCCGCTCACGCAATTGGGTGCTTCGGGTGTGGTGCTCTCGTTGGATCTATGGTGCGCGGATGCCTTTACCGCCATTGGCCTCAAATGCGATCTTTTGGAGCAAGCCAAGAAGCGGTTTGCTTTGGAAGGAATTGGGCTGCCGCAGGCGTTGACGACAGTTGTCCTGAGGGATGAGCGCCGCGTCGTGGGATGAGCGCTCCAGAATGGTTCGGGGTGGTGGTGCGGAATTGGGTGAGGCCGGGTGGGTGGGCGGGCGCTTGAAGGCGCATCGGCCTTGCCTGGAGCGGCTGGACATTGCGGGCGGCGGACCGTGCGTCACGAGGTGCACGCCAAAGCGGATTGCGGCCGCGCAGATTCGGGACCAGTGCCGCGGTCTTGATCAAGGGAGTTTTTCGCAGGGCTCGGCGTTCCGCCGGGCGGGTGCGGGTCGATGATCTTAACTTCGACCCGGTGGCGGGGAGACACCGGGTCGGCTTGCCATTCATGTCGCCGAAGTCTGGCAGCGGGCCATGACCTCCTCCGCCTGTTGTTGAATTGCCGTGCGGTCGGCGGAGGAAAGGCGGGCCAGGTTTTTTAGTTGCATCGTCATGCGTGGGTTTCTTTCCAAGAGCGCCTGGTGGCGCAGGAGAAAATTCCAGTAGAGCGTGGTGAACGGGCAGGCGTCCGCACCGGTTCTTTTCGCGGGATCGAACCGGCAGCCGGTGCAGTAGTTGCTCATGCGCTGCAGGTACTTTCCGGAGGCGACGTATGGTTTGCTCGCCATGATTCCACCGTCGGCGAATTGCGACATGCCAAGCGTATTCGGCAGCTCGACCCATTCCACCGCATCCACGTACATCGCGAGATACCACTCGTGAACCGCCTGCGGCCGAACTCCGAGCAGGAGGGCAAACAGGCCGGTGACCATCAGGCGTTGGATATGATGTGCATAGCCGAACGCATTCGTTTGCCCAATAACCTCCCGCAGACAGCGCATTTCGGTTTGGCCCGACCAATAAAACGGCGGCAGCGGCGCAGTGGCGCCCAGGCCGTTCAAATCCCGATATTCCGGCATGAAGTGCCAGTAAATGCCGCGGACATATTCGCGCCAGCCGAGGATCTGCCGGATGAACCCTTCCGCGCTCGCGAGCGAGACCCGGCCCGCGCGAAATTCCGCTTCGGCCGCTGTGATCACGATGCGGGGATCCAGCAGCTTTAAATTCAGAGCGACCGAGAGTCGCGAGTGGAAAAGGTAGGCTTGTGCGCGGGGCGGCGGATCGGAGAACCACGTTTCCGAGCGCATCCACATCGCGTCCTGGAATTCCCCGAAATGCGGCAGGCGCTGTTCGATGAAATCCCGCAGGGCCACGCGCGCCTCCCCGGGCGTAACCGGCCAGTCGAAGTTTTTCAGACTGCCGGGGTGATCCGGGAAACGTTGCGCCACCAGCGCCAGGACTTCGCGTGTGGTCGGGTCCGGAGGGAAGGTAACCGGATCGGGCATCGGACCCGGTCCGCCCGGACCGAAGTGGGCCCGGTTTTCCGCATCGAAGTTCCACGCGCCGCCAACGGGTTGATCGCCGTCCATCAGCGTGCCGTGCTGTCGCCGCATCTCGCGATAGAAGTACTCCATGCGCAATTGCTTTCGGCCGTGGGCGTGGGCCGCGAATTGCGCGCGCGGGCACAGAAAATGCCGATCCTCGCGCACCTCAAGCGTGCGGCCGGCACCGGTGGCGACCGCTTCGATGGCCCGGGCGCCCCGCCATTCGCCGGCTTCGACCATCACGAGCCGCTGCGGTTGAAGCGTGTGGATGGCCGCCAACAGTTCGGCAGCGAGGGAGCCGGCGTTGGCGGTATCGTCGAGTTGCCGATAGTGCACGGTGCGGCCTTGGGCTCGCGCCGCGTCGCGAAAATGCCGCATCCCCGTCAGAAAAATCGCGATGCGCGCCTGATGTGTCCAGACGTGCGTGGATTCCTCGGCCACTTCGGCCATCCAAACCGCATCCCGCAGAGGATCGAAGCCATCGAACGCTGCGGAGTACGGATCGAGCTGATCCCCCAGCACCAGGATCAAATTGCGGAGTGGCTTCGGCATCGGTGTGTT
Source organism: Verrucomicrobiota bacterium (assembly GCA_947471985.1). Taxonomy (GTDB): domain Bacteria; phylum Verrucomicrobiota; class Verrucomicrobiia; order Limisphaerales; family UBA9464; genus CANIZL01. Next base: position 183,483 of record CANIZL010000001.1, read on the forward strand.
TTCGCGGGGACAGGCACGGACCCGTTCGGCCAAGGGTATCACTGCATCTTACCGTTGCCTGGGATTCTTTGGCGATCCGCGGTGATGGGTGGTGCGGTAACGGGCTTTAGCGGGCCGCCGGCGAGGGACGGAAAACTTTTCGCCCAGGCAGGGTGCGATGAACCCTTCCTGCCGTGGCGGGTCCCCGATGGTGAGTTCAGGCGCCGTGGCCATGGCCCGAGGTATCGGTGCGCTTGGGGATGAGGTGAAGAGAAGAAGAATGGAGTGAGAGAAACCGGGGGGGGTAACCAAGTGCCCGGAATCGGTTCGCTGCCGGTGGCGGAATCATTGGGTTGGCGGCGACTTCGCGTCGGTTAGCGGGACAAGTCGCTCACCAAGGGTATCTCGCCAAGGGCCAGGATCTGGAGTCCGGATTTTCGGGCGGTTTCGAGTTCCACTGCCGAAAGCACCCAGTCGCAGAGACCCACCTCGGCGCGGCGATTCGCTTGGGCGTGCGCCAAACGCTCTCCGAAGGAAGCGTCCGTGGAAGTTTCAGCGACCAGAAGCGGACTGACGGTGAGTCGCGCCATCACCGACATCAGTCGATAAAACTGGTTCTCCGAGAGATCGGTGGTTGAAAGCGCCCCGAACGGCACTTCCGCCACCGCGCACAAGAGGAAGAGGATCGAGGCCTCCGGGGAATAGTTCCGGAGGAACCACACGGTGGTTTGCTTTTGGTCGACGGCGGAGTGCCCAACGAAGCGGGCCAGCGCTTCCAGGCTTTCGCGGTGGGTCGAATCCCGGAGTTGGAGGAGTTCCTGCGGGAGCGGTGTCGCCGAGGTGAGATCGATGGTTTCGCGCACGCGACGACCACTCCGCGGCGCGTTGGCCAGGCCGTAAAGCGCCTCCAATCCATCGATGGCGCGATGCAGCAGGGGACGGATGGGGAGTAGCAGCGGGTCGCTCATGAATGCTTCCGACGCGGCCCATTCTACCCGTCGCTGGACGCGTCCCGCAAGCGGGCAGGGGACTTCTTTCCGAGGCGCTGCGTCGATGATTCTCGGCGTCGGTTTTGTAGGCCAGCTGACACCCCGGGTTCGTTTCTGGCCCAAGTCCCGTCGAAGGCACCGGCTCGAGGTATCGAACGAAGTCCTTTCGGGCAGATCGCCCTGAGCCGGGAATCGCCGTACTCTTGACTGAATGAATCATTCAGTTATCAAATTTGGGTGTCACGGTTGCGTGCAGATATTTCCGGGAAACGGCTGCGGGAGTTGGTCGAAGCCGCGTTGGGAGTTTTTTGCCGACAGGGTTACGAACGGTCCCAAGTGGCCGACGTTGCCAAAGTCATGGGCGTCGCGGTTGGGACCATTTATCTCTACGTCGCAGGCAAGGAAGCGCTGTTTGACCTGGTGGTGCGCCACACGGCCTCGGCGGATTCGGCGTGGTTGGATGACATTGAGATCCCGGTTCCCACCCCGGCGATCGGCTCCACGGTGGAATTCCTCCAGGAGGTCTTTGGACGCGAAGGCCAATGGCCGCACCTCAAGGCGGCCCTGCGCACACGGCGGACGGCCGACATCCGCGCCGAACTCGACGGGGTCGTACGCGAGCAGTATCAATTGATGGCTCGACATCGTCGCGGCCTCGTCCTCCTCATGCGCTCCGCGTTGGAATTCCCCGGGCTGGCGGATGTCTTTGTCCTCGGCCTGCGTCAGCGCCTGCTCGACGGGCTCGCGCAATACCTGGAATCCCGCATTCGTGCCGGCCAGATCCGTCCGCTCGCCAGTGTCGCGGCCACGGCCGCAGTGCTCACGCAGACGATCGCCTGGGCCAACCTGCAGCGTCCCTTCGATCCGGGGCTCAATAGCCTGCCGGAACAGTCCGTGGAGGACGCCACGGTGGATCTCCTTGTTTCCGGACTCCTACCCAGCCCGCTCACCCAATGAAAGTCTTCGATTTGCTTTTTGGCGCCAACCACTCGTTTGTGGAGCGCTCTCTCTACACGACCATTGAAGTGGGAATCCGCTACTTCCTTTTTGCCGGCGTGGCGTGGGTCCTGGGCTACTGGCTTTTTCGGAATCGCTGGTTTCATCGCAAAATTATCGCGCGCTTTCCGGGATCGGCCGAGGTCCGTCGCGAGATCGGGTATTCGCTGCTGACGCTGTTGATTTTTGGCCTGGTGGGAGCCGGCACCATAGCGGCCTCGCGGGCCGGGTGGACCCAGATGTATTGGAAGATTTCGGACCACAGCCGGGCTTGGTTCTTCGGCAGCGTCGTGTGCACGATCTTGCTGCATGACACGTATTTCTATTGGACCCACCGAATGATGCACCTGCGGTGGCTCTTTCCGACCTTCCACCGCGTTCATCATCTCTCCACCAATCCGTCGCCCTGGGCTTCGTACTCCTTTGCGCCGGCCGAGGCGGTGGTCGAGGCCGGCATTTTCCCGCTGGCGGTCTCCGTGATGCCGATCCATCCCGCCGCGTTCGGGCTCGTGATGCTTTGGCAGATCCTTTTCAACGTCGCCGGCCACACCGGGTACGAGTTTCACCCCAAGTGGTTAATGAATAATCCGCTGCGACTGTTCCTGAATACGCCGACCAACCATGTGATGCACCATGAGAAGATGCGGGGGAATTACTGCCTTTATTTCAATATTTGGGATCGTCTCATGGGCACCAATCACCCGGATTACGAATCCCGTTTCCGCGAAGTGACGTCACGTCCGGTTTCCAACGCGCAGCGATGAAACTTCGCTCCCTCCTTCCGGTTCTCACGGCCACCCTGATGACCCTCCGCGCCGGCGATTTCGCCTTGCGGGATGGCGATACCGTGGCGTTTCTGGGGGACAGCATCACGGCGGCGCGCGGCTATACGAAGATCGTCGAGCTGTACACGCTGATGCGGTTTCCGGATCGGCACGTGCGTTTCGTCAATGCCGGCCAGGGCGGCGACACGGCGCACGGCTGTCTGCAGCGCCTCGACCGCGACGTGTTTGCCCCGGGGGCGACCGTTCTTACGGTCGCGTTCGGCATCAATGACATTGGTTGGGGAACGAAGGCGGACGATGCGCATCGGAAGGCTTACCTCGACGGCATTCGGGAAATCGTCACCCGGAGCCGGCAGCGCGGGATTCGGGTGTTTATATGTTCGCCGGCGATCACGGCCGAAGCCCCGGACACCGCGGAGAAGGGCTATCTCCAGCTTATGGTCGACGACGGCCTGGCGCTGGCGCGCTCGCTGGGGGCGGAGACCATCGATCTCTCGCGGGGAATGCGGGAGGTGCAGCGCCGCGTGCTGGCGTCCAACGCCACGGAGAAGGAACCCAAGAATCTCATGCGTTTGCATACGGACGATGGTGTTCATCTCAACGACCTCGGCCAGTTGGCGATGGGCCACGCGTTGCTCCGTGGATTGGGTGCCCCGGCCGAGGTGTCGTCGTTGACGCTGGACGCTTCGGCGCTGAAGCCCGTGGCGACGGAGAACTGCGCGGTGTCCGCCCTGAAGCGCCTTCCCGACGGCATCTCCTTCCGCCGTCTGGATCGTGGATTGCCGATGAATCTCGGCATTTTCGGCGCGCTCAATTTCCGCTGGATCCCGATTCCGGAAACCCTGAATGGCTACCGTCTCCGGGTGACCGGCCTCGACCCGGGCGAGTATGAAGTACGGGTGGAGCGGCGTTTGCTCGGCCGATACAGCGCCGAGCGCCTCGCGCGCGGCGAGAACATCGCCTCGGCGACCTCCAATGGCTGGGAGCCGGGTGGTCCGTGGGACGCGCAGTCGGACGCGGTTCGGGAGGTGGTCGATGCCCGCGATAAAGCGTGGGGTGGGGAACATTTTCGCGTTCAATTCAACGCCGATAACCCGTCTTCGGCGAAGCTGCGACGTCAGGCCAAGACGGCGGATGACGCGCTGGTGACGCTCGCCCGTTCGATGGCGAAGCCGTACCCGTATCTTTTCGAAATCCGCCGCGCCGCGCCCCCGACTCCGGCGACAGGGAAATAGTTCGTCCGCCATTGATGGGTTTGAGCCACAGTTGAATTCGCTGGGGCAAGGATTGGCTCGCCCCCTAAGAGCCCGTCTGAAAACTCCCCGAACCCCAGCAATCACGCGAGTCGACGCAGCATGATTCGTATCATGGCAGTATGAATCCACCCAGTGGCGCTTTCGACGGTAC
>CANIZL010000002.1 GCA_947471985.1 Verrucomicrobiota bacterium
CGAGTACCTCGCGCAGTGGAATCTGAATCCGACTCGGTACGAATGGCGGGCCGATGGAAAGACGATTCTGGAGAAGATCGCCAGAGCGCGTGAAGCTTTGGCTCGGGAAATGGCTGTTAGTAATGTTACTTGTTAAACAGTACACTAGGCTGGGCGGATAGGGAGGTGGGCACGATAGAGCGGAAATGGCGAACTTGGCCCGATAGGGGAATTACCGCCATTGAACAGCACGGGGTCCGCAGGAAAGATGTTGGTGCTCTTCAAGGCTTAATGTGCTGAGGAATTCAGTCGGTGCACAAAGCCCACCCGGGCGAATATCCTGATCGAGGATAATAGCGATCAGAGGTCGGGGGCGGCTGGAAGGATTGGATGCATGAAGTGGTGCGCGAGGCGGGAATTGAACCCACAACCTTCGGCTTCGGAGACCGACGCTCTATCCAATTGAGCTACCCGCGCACACCATCCGAACCCCCACCGTAGGGAAACCGGCGCTCAGGGCAAAAGGAAATGGAGCCGGCCCGCATCGCGACAGCGCCCATCGTGGCATGGCTAAATCATCCAGTTGGCGACCCTCCGCCCCTCTGACGTGAGCGGTCCCATTAGATCCTCCCCGAGGACCCGTTGCCACAGCGGCGCACCGCCTCAAACCAGTCGCAGATCCGCGATACACTCCACATGCTGCGTCTGCGGAAACATGTCCAGCGGCTGCACTTGTTCGAGCCGGTACCGCCCGTCCGCACACAAGGCCTTGAGATCGCGCGCCAGCGTTGCCGGATGACAGCTCACATACAGAATCTGCGCCGGTCCAGTCTGCCGCAAAACCTCCAGACTGGGCGGCCGACAACCCACCCGCGGTGGATCCAACAACACCGTTGTCCGCAGCGGATCGAGCTTGGCTAGCAAGGAGGGCAGCAAGGCATCGGCGTCGCCCGCCACGTAGCTACCGTTGGCCGCCCCGCGTTTCACTTGGTTCACCCGCGCCGCCCGGATCGCCGGAGCATCCAACTCCACCCCAATGAAGGAGTCGACGGCGTCCGCCAGCTCGATACTGAAGAATCCCACCCCGCAGTAGGCATCCAGCAGGTGCCGCGTCCCCGCCGATCGGAGGCGCTCCCGCACCGCGCCCACCAAGGCGGGCAGGACAAAGAAATTGTTCTGAAAGAAGGAATGTTCCGGCACTTCCCAACCCTCCGGCGGGATCCGGAGCAGCGTCTTGATACCACCCTTGGGAGGGGGATTCTGCCGCCACTGGGTCAGAGCGGCATTCAGCCCGGGCTCAGCAATCGCACAGGATTCCAAATCGCACACGTAACCGCAATCCGCCCGGACAAAGCCCAGATCCAATTTCTGAGCCGGTTTGTTCCATTGGCTGCGCACCAAAATCCGATTGCGGTACCCATAGGGCTGCGGACACGGAATCACCGGCTGCACCAAGGCCGCAGAAAATCCGCCCACGCGCTGGAACAAGTCCGCCACCTGCTTCTGTTTCCAACGCAGTTGGGCGGAGTACTCCAAGTGCTGGTATTGGCAGCCCCCACATTCACCGAAGTAACGGCAGAGCGGCTCCACCCGTTCGGGCGACGGAGTCACCAAGTGCGCCAAAACGCCACGGGCGAAGCTCTTCTTCACCTCCGTGAGCTTCACCTCGACCACTTCACCCGGCAGCGTGTAGGGAACAAAAACCACCAACTCATCCACGCGCCCCACCCCCTCGCCCCCAAAGGCAAGATCGTGGATCGTCAGAGACAGGCGGTCGCCCACCTGCACCGCCGTCGTTCGTTTCGCATCGGAAACTGCCGGAACCGCATCGCTGGCCAAGGTCATGAAAAATGTCGGGAAAGCCGCCCCGCCGGTACCAACCGGCCGGTTCACGCTTCAATCGACCCCCGGACCGTAGCGGATCCGCCTACTGGTTCACCCCGGAGATGGGGATTTTGAAAAAGCACTGCCAATCGCCAATGGTCCCACCACCGCCACCGAGGGAAACCCGTTGTCCCTTGTACCACTCGGCATGCCCGTCCTCGAAGGCGAAATTGCCCCCTTCCGGCGCCCCGTTGCCGCCTCGGTGGGTGGCTGTCTGGACCGATTTCCCTTCGTAGTCGGTTACCCATTTCAGTCGGGAATCATACATGTTGGTGGTGCTCGGCCCGATGCCCTGCATCCGGTCCACCAATACCGGGGCCCCGGAAAACTCGCCTCCCAGCTTCTTGCGGAAAAACCAGTCGGCCGTGCCCTTGGCGAAGGAGGTGATATCCGAATCCTTGTCGGCCCGGCCGGAAATGTAAAAATACCCCATCAACTGCGCGGTATTGTCGGTGGAGATCATACCGGCTTCCGCCGTACGGTGCCACTTGTCAGTGGGGCAGAACAGCACGTCATTCAAGGCCCGCTGCGACGTTTTGGTCGTCCGCTTGTTCTTGAGCAGGTAATTGTTCCAAAAATTGCTCATCTTCGGCGAAAGCCAGCTCAAACCAACCCCCTCGGCATTGTCGGGAAACATGTTATTGGAATCCCCCGAGTACATGTTGATGGCCAGCGTCCATTGCTTGCAGTTACCGACGCACAGCGCCTTGTGGGCATTGGCCTTCGCCTTCGCCAGTGCGGGCAGCAGCATGCCGGCAAGAATGGCAATAATGGCGATCACCACGAGGAGTTCAATCAGCGTGAAGGCGAACAAACTCGGGGAGCCGAAGCGTCGAGCGGATTTGGCGTGATTCATGGCAATGGATACGGGAGATTCCGATGGCACTTTAGCGATATCCGACGGTGGACGACGGGCAGGCTACGTCCGGGATGACCCGGGTCAACCCGCCAGTGGCTTCATTTTGCCGCCCAGATGACACCAAAAGGGTATCAGCGCCGCTCCGTTTCACCCCTCGCAGCACTCGCAATCCTTGCTGCGACTCCGTTGGGAGCGGCACGATCGGCCTAATCCGTCTTACGAAACACCAGCACATGCTGCCGCGGCAGCTCGGTGCGGTTGGTCACAAACATCAGCGGATGGAGGGCCGATTCCGCCAACTCTTTCCGCACCTGCAATTCCGTGAGCTTGTGCAGGGGCTTGATCGGAATCCACCGCTCCTCACCCCGATACTCCACCAGCACCAACCGCCCCCCCGGCTTCAACGCCCGCACCAAACCGGCCGTCATTTCGTACGGGTGATCGAACTCATGATACACATCGACCATCAGGATCAGATCGATGGCATTGGTGGGCAGATGCGGATCGTGGGTGTCCCCCAGGACGGGAACGACGTTCGTCAGGCCGCGCTGGGTCATGTTGGTGCGCAGCAGGGAAAGCATCTCGGGCTGAATATCGGTCGCATAGACCCGGCCCCGCGGTCCCACAGCCTGGGCCAGGCGCCAAGTGAAGTAGCCCGAACCCGCCCCAACATCCGCCACTGTCTGGCCCGGCTGAATCTCCAGTGCCGCCATCAATCGGCTGGGCCGCTCCTCCTCTTCGCGCTCGGGCCGCTCGAGCCAGGGCGCCCCCTGGTGGGTCATGTAGTGGGCAATTTCCCGCCCCAGATACCATTTGCCGAGACCATCCGGTGAACCCGGATGAAACTCGTAGGCCGGCGGGGCATTGGTCGCCGCCCGAACACCCGTCAGCAGGACCAACGCCACCCAAAGCACCCACCTCATCGGCGCAGCGGTGGCCAGGAATCCACGCGGCATCGGGTCGGCGTTCATAAAAAAATCAACGGTGGAATTCCCGGGCCGCCGCCACAAAGGCCTGGAAGAGCAGGGCGTGTTCCGGGTGTTTGTCATAGAGGCGCTCCGGATGGAATTGCACGCTGCGGAACCAGGGAAGCAGCGGCGTGGTATCGACCCGAAATTCCGTTCCCTCAATGACCCCGTCCGGCGCAAGCAGGGTCGCGGCCAGCGGAGACGCCAATCGGTGGATCGCCTGATGATGGGTGGTGTTCACTCCCAAGGACGCCCGCTGATAGATCGCTTGCATCGCGGATCCGGGAACCACCTCCACCGAATGAACCGTCTCGTACTTCCGGGGGATCTGGGAATGATTGACGTGTCCGGGGCGTTCCGTGGGTAGATCCACGTACAAGGTACCCCCCAACGCGACATTCACGACCTGATGCCCCCGACAAATCGCCAGCAAGGGCTTCGGCGCCTTGAAGAGTTCGTCGAGCAGGGAGAGCTCCATCAAATCCCGGGCCGGCTCGGCACATTCGCACTTGGCCAGCAATTCCGACGAAACGCTGGGACGATGAATGGCCGGCGCCAGGTCGTCGCCCCCGGTCAGTACCACGCCATCGGCTCGCTCCAAATAGGCCCGGAGTTCCGCGCGATCGGTGACCAGCGGCAGGGCAACCGGCAAGCCCCCCGCGGCGAGGACTGCCTGCAGATACCGGCTGCCAACGCTGATGGAATGATCCAGCAACTCCGCCCCGGTAACCTGCGTGCTGGGCGTGACAAGAATCAGCGGACGCATGGCTTCAACGAAGAGGGCAATCGCCCCGGACACAACTAACCGCGGCAGGAATTCCTCCGACCTCGGCGATCCACCCCGGTGATTTCAGGTCTCGAAGACGTGTTCCGGGAATGTCTCCCGGATGATCTTCTTCACCGCGAGGATATCCTCCATCTGGTAGCGGCGCCGCACGTAGCCGCGCTCCAGCGCGTCCATCAGCTCCAGCCAATCGACGAGCGGCACCTCCACCACGGCCTCCCAGGCGATGTCCCGGCCACGGCGTTTGGTGCGGTGAAAGAACCGCCACTTGCCCCCGTGCCGCTCCACATAGACGTGACGCTTCCCGCCATCCTCGTCCGGACGCACCCAACCAATATCGGCTTTGACTCCCATGCTAGAATTGGGCGCAGTGTAGCGGCCCCCGGGACCCTTGGACAGCGAAGTGGCGAAAGGATTACCGGGGACAATCCGGGTGAATCCATCGACCTTCCGCGATGTCCAAAAACGGAATTCGCATGATTCGACCCCGCTTTGCCGCGCTCTGGGCGGCCATTTTCCCGGTGCTCGCCACGCTGGCCGCCGCCGGTGCCACCCCACCCGCCACCCCGGTGGACTGGCTGCTGGATCCCGCACCCTACCAGGCCCGCGTCACGCCCCGGGCCGACGGGCGGGAATTGGAGCTGAATAACGGCCTGCTCCGCCGCATCTTCCGCCTCCAGCCCAACGCCGCCACCGTCGCGTTGGACAATCTGGTGACGGGGGAATCGATCCTTCGCGGCGTGAAGCCCGAGGCCATCGTGGAACTCGACGGTCGACGCTTCGAAATCGGCGGCCTGAAGGGACAGCCGAACTATGCCTTTCTGCGCCCGGAATGGATTGATCAATTGCAGGCGGATCCCGCCGCCTTCCGCTTCGTCGGCTACGAAATCGGCACACCGGCGGAACGTCTGACCTGGAAACAGGTGCGCCACCACGCGCCCGGGGTTCAATGGCCCCCGAAGGGCGCCGCCCTGCGGTTGGACTTCGACTGGCCCGCGGGTGATCGCCTGCAGGAACTCCCCTCCGAGGCGGGTCGATCGTTGACGTGGGACGATCGCTTCTCCCGCCTGGACTCCGCCTGGAAGCTCAGCACTTCTTCCCGCGACGCCCGAAGCAGTTTCCAAAACGAAGGCAAGGCCGGCGAGATCTACTCTCCGAGCGGTACGTTTTGCTATGCCGAACGCGCCCTGTCCGGCCCCGTCACGCTGGTCGAAGCAGTCCTGAATCCCGGCACGGATCGCGACACCAGCTGGGGCCCCGGTCTGGCCCTGGTTTTCCCCGGCCGCGTCATCAAGGTAAATCTCCGACCCGGCGACCGCGGCGTCCACGGGCAATTCGAACTGCGGGACAACGGCGGCGAACGACTCGCCACGGTACCGGATTTCACCGCGGCCGATCGTGGACTGGATACCGCCCGTTCGTACCGGCTCCGCGTCCGCCTGGAAGCTGGCTCGTTGCACTGGGAGGTCGCCGACGGTGCCGCGGCGGCGCCGGTGTTTCATCGTCTCTTCGAGGCCCCGTACGACGGCGCCCACCCGACCGCTCTCCGAATCGGCAAAATGGATCGGCAGGGCCAGGGCCGGGACGGTGAAGCCAACGGACCGGAATGGGCCCGCTCCCGGGTGGAACAGGTCCGCGTGTTTGGCGCCTTCGATCCCGTCAAAGCCCGCACGGAATTGGGGGTGAAACCGCGCAATATCCGCGTATCGGTCCACTACGAGCTCTACGACGGCCTGCCGTGCTACAGCAAATGGCTGACGATCTCCAACGCCACGGATCGCGTCGTCCGCGTGGATCGCTTCACCAGCGATCTGCTCGCCGCGGTGGAGCGGACCTCCGAAGTGGATGAACTCAGCGAAGGGCGCACTCCGCCGAATCTGCACATCGAAACCGACATGGCGTTTGGCGGCATGATGGCCGCCGGGGCCAACCGTCGGGTCTACCGATGGCTCCCGGATCCGGAGTTCCATACCCAGGTGAATTACGAAAAGCGCACTCCGTGTCTGCTGGAAGTGGGACCCGATCTGGGGCCCGACCAGGACATCGCACCGGGTGGGACGTTTGAATCCTTTCACGCGTGGGTCCTGCCGCAGGACAGCACCGACCGGGAACGCTGCGGTCTCGCCGTGCGGCGACTCTATCGGACGGTCGCTCCGTGGACGACCGAGAACCCCTTGATGATGCACTTGGTGGCGTCGGATGGCAGTCGGGTGACCAACGCGATCAATCAGTGCGCTGCGGTGGGATTTGAAATGCTCATCCTCAGCTTTGGCAGCGGCTTCGACATGGAGAATGAAAAGCCCGCCACGCTGGAGCGGGCGAAGACCTATGCCGCCTACGCCCACAGCCGCGGTATCGAGATCGGTAGTTATTCCCTGCTCGCCTCCCGCTCGATCAGTCCGAAGGACGATGTGGTGATGCCTCCCGGCACCCAACCGATCTTCGGCGCCTCACCCTGTCTGGAGAGCACCTGGGGTACGAATTATTTTCGTCGGCTCTATCAATTTCATCGCGACAGTGGATTCACGCTGCTGGAACACGACGGCTCTTATCCCGGCGACGCCTGTGCCAGCACCAATCATCCCGGCCATCGTGGCCTGGCGGACTCGCGCTGGAATCAATGGCGCGAGATCTCGGACTTCTACAAGTGGTGCCGGGCTCAGGGTTATTACCTCAATGTGCCGGATCACTATTTCATGGCCGGTTCCACCAAGAGCGGGATGGGCTACCGCGAGGTGAACTGGTCGCTACCCCGCGCCCAGCAGGTGATCCACACGCGGCAGAATATCTACGACGGCACGTGGCAGAAGCTGCCGAGCATGGGCTGGATGTTCGTGCCCCTCACGGAATACCAAGGGGGCGGGGCCGCCGCCACCATCGAGCCGCTCGACCAACATCTGGATCACTATGAGCGGATGCTGGTCAGCAATCTCGCGCTCGGAGTACAGGCCTGCTATCGCGGGCCGCGGCTCTATGACACCGACCGCACCCAGGCGATGGTCAAAGGCTGGGTGGAATGGTTCAAAGCCCATCGGGACATCCTCGAAAGTGATCTCATCCACGGGCGCCGCGCTGATGCCCGGGAACCGGACTGGATGCTGCATGTGAATCCCCAACTGCGGGAGAAGGGTCTGCTGGTGGTCTTCAATCCACTGGATGAACCCGTCACCCGGGAATTGCGCGTCAACGCGTACTACACGGGCCTGACCGAAACCGCCCGCGTCAGCGAACGTGGTGGGCCGGCCATCCCGGTCACCCTCGGCCGCGACTACACACTCCCCCTCACTGTGAAACTGCCCCCGCAGGGCATGAACTGGTTTGTCCTGGAGTAGACCGGTGGCCGGGGCGCGAGCCGCGCGGTGAAGGAACTCCGCCGGTCCGCCTACTTCAATGCTTTGGGCCGCGCGGCCGCCTCGAGCAACACCGGCGGTCGATCCAACAGCGGGAACCAGAGTTTGAACGTCGTACCCTGACCGATCCGGCTCTCGATTTCGATCCGCCCGCCGTGTTCCTGGATGATCCGCTGCACGATCATCAACCCGAGGCCGGTGCCCTTCTGCTTGGTGGTGAAGAACGGCTCAAAAATCCGGTTCAATTGATCCGGAGGTATCCCGCACCCGGTATCCATCACGGAAAGCCACACTGCGTCCGGCGTGGCGCCGGAGGCCAGCGTCAGGGTGCCGCCGGCGGACATCGCGTGCAGCGCATTTTTGATCAGGTTGACCAACACCTGCTGGATCTGGGCGGGATCGTGCCGGACCTCCGGCAGCCGCGCGGCGAGCTGTTCCCGAACGTCCACGCGCCGGTTCTCCAATTCCGGCCGCAACAGTTTCAACGTGGCCTCCACCGCTCCGTGCAGAGACACCTGCTGGAACCGGGGTGGCGTCGGGCGCATGGCCTGGAGAAATTCCGTGATGATGTAATCCAGCCGAACGATTTCGCCGCGGGCTACCCCGAGATACTGCTCCATCCGCGCCACCCGCGTGTCCCGCTCCTGGTCATCTCCCGGGGCCCGCAGCCGGCGCACTTCCCGCTCCAACAACTGCAGATGGATGTGCAACGCGTTGAGGGGATTCCCCAATTCATGGGCGACACTGGCCGCCAGGAGCGTCAAGGCGTGCACCTTCTCGGACTCGATGGCTTCGCTGGTCTGCTTCCGCGCCTCGGTGGCGTCATGCAGGATCAACGCCAAGCCGCTGCTCCCCATCGCTTCGCCGTCCAATGGAGCCGCAAACAAACGGACATACCGACGCCGCGGGTACCCGATCTCAAACTCATGTCGCACCGGTCCGACCCCCTGGCGGTCTCCCTGGATCAACGCATCCCAGTCCAGCTCGGGCAGGAATTTACGAATCGGCTCGCCTTCGACACCGGTGGCCGGAAAACCAATCAAGCGTGCGGCGGCCGAATTGAAATACAATATCCGCCCCGCCTCATCGACCACCACCACACCGTCCTCAATCGTATCGAACAGTGTCTCCAGGAAAGCCCGCTCGCGCGCCAGCCGCTGGACCACGGTCTGCAAGCCCTCCGCGTCCAGACGGCCAATGCGACCGAGCACCTTGTCGAGAAACGACGAGCGCACTGGCGCAGGGCGCGAAGATCCGGCAGTGCGGCGCTTCAAAGCCATCGTTTAGCCTTGAAATAGAAGAGGGTCCCCAGCGTGGTGACCAATGTCAGACCGATGACAAAGGCGTAGCCGTGCTGCCACTCCAATTCACTCATCGCCTTGAAATTCATGCCGTACCAACTGGCGATAATCGTGGCCGGGGTGGTCAGGATCGTAATCATCGTCAGCACCTTGATCACCTCACCCTGCTGGTTCGCGGCGACGTTCAGGTAGGTCTGCAAGGTCACCGACAGGGAATCGGTGTACGATTGGGCAAGTTCCGAAATGTGGAACAATTCATCATACACATCGCGGTAGTAGGGCACGAGGTGGGGACGGATCAGCTTGTATTCGCCGCGGGCAAACCGCCCGATCACTTCACGTTGCGGGCCAATGATCTTGCGCAGGTGTTGCACCTCCTTCTTCACGCCCAGGATTCGCTCCAACGTGGGTCGGGTAGGATTCTTCAAGACCATTTCCTCGATGCCGGCGATCTCCTCGCCGAGTTCCTCGAGCGCCGGTTTATAGTTGTCCACCAGGGAGTCGAGCAGGGCATGGGCCACGCGATCAGGCGCCCGGGCGACCAATCCGCCGGTTTTGACGCACCGTTCCTCCACCTGAGTCACACTGCGCAACGGCACGTTGTGGTACGTGACGAGGAAATTTCGACCCAGGAAGAAATTGAGCTCGCTGGTCGCAAAGACGCCGTCGGCCCGATTGTAATCCACGGCATGGATCACCATGAAAAGGTAGGACGCAAACAGATCATCCTCCTTGGGATCAAAGCCATCCACCTTGGGCGAGGGACTGTCGTGGATGCAATCGTCAATGCTCAGCTGGTGGAAATGGAAGACCCCGCCCAGGATCTGCCGCGCCTCTTCCGGCGTGGAATTCTCCAGATCCACCCACAGGAACAGGTTGGTATCCGCCAGCAAACTCGGCATCAGAAAGATATCGATGTCCTTCGAATGCAGCTTGCCGCCGGTAGTGAACGCGTAGGAGCGAATCATGAAATCTGGCGGCGAGGATAACGATTCTTGGGGCTGGGGAAAAAGTGTCTCGGCGACCGGGCGGCCAACGAACCGGGAACCCGAATCATTCTACCTCAAAAGTACGATTCCTTGTCCTTGAACAACAGATTGAACGTGGTCATCGAGCCGTAGCAGCGGGTGATGTATTGGTGCCAGTCGAATTTGTCCGCGCTGGTGATAGTTTCGCTGGTATTGATTTTCTGCTCCAGCACCCGGAGCTGGTTGCGCATCATGACGAGCTTGTGGAAGAACAGTTCCAACTCCACCTCCTTGGGCTGCAGCCCGGGATCCGCGGAATGCAGGACGAGCTTCCCGCCGCGCCACCGTTTGCCCAATTCCTCGATCGTACCGTCCGGTTTCGCCAAGCCCAACCGATCGACGGTTGCATCGACGGTCTCGCGAATAATCTGGGCCAGGGGCACCGCGAGGCCCGCGAGCGATGCCGTGGCTTCGGCCGGAACGACCTCGGAGGCCACGGGGTCGATGGGCTTGCGCCCGTCATTGAACTGGATCTCCGCCGCGTATTCGTTGATCGCCTTGACCACACCGTCGCCGTACTGCGGGTGCGAAACGAGCTGGCCGAGGTGCAGTTCTGAAAGTTTCATCTCCCGCAGTGAACACCGCGGGAGGGAGGTTGGCAAAGACACCCTGCGGACGCGTTGTGCCCCGACGGGAAGTTGGACCAGAACTCCAACCTCCCGTGTGCACAATGAGTCTCAGTTCTTCCGCTCCAGCAGGTACTGGGCAAGGTCCTCCAACGCTCCGGCCCGACCCTTGAACGGTCGGAGTGCCGCAAAGGCCTGCCGGGTCAGCTTCGCCGCGATGGCCTGCGACTTCTTCAAACCCACGATCCGTGGATAGGTCGCCTTCTGCGATCGCTCATCCTTGCCCGCCGTCTTGCCGAGTTGTTCCGAGGATTGGGTGACGTCGAGGATGTCGTCGATGACCTGAAAGGCGAGCCCGACGTTATATCCGAAATCGCTCAGCGCCGTCAGCTGGGCCGGCGTGCAATTGGCACTCATGCCACCCAGGCGGACCGCACACCGGAGCAACGCACTGGTCTTGCGCTCATGGATGTACCGGAGTTGAGCCACCGTCAGATCGCGACCCTCGCCCTCGAGATCGGCCACTTGTCCCGCGATGAGCTGGAGCGAGCCGGACGCCTGCGCCAACTCCCGGATGTAATCCCGCGTACCATACCGCTTCGTGTCGTCCGCTTGCGCGAGAATCTCAAACGCCCATGTCAGCAGTCCGTCGCCCGCCAGGATCGCCATGCCTTCGCCGAAAACCTTGTGGTTGGTCGGCTTGCCGCGGCGGAGGTCGTCATTGTCCATGCCGGGGAGATCATCATGGATGAGCGAGTAGGTATGGATGCACTCGACCGCCGCGGCGTGGGGCAGGGCGGCGGCTTCGGTGCCTCCGCAGGCCTCCGCGGCCGCCAGAACCAGAGCCGGCCGCATGCGTTTGCCGCCCGCAAACAGCGAGTAACGCATCGCCTTGTGGATGGTGGCCGGCTTGGCCGTGGCGCGGGGGAGAAAGCGGTCCAGAGCGGCGTCCACCCGGGGTGCACGGGCGGCTACCCAGGCCGACAAATCAAAGGCAGGTACTGACATCGGCCCTTTACCTAACCAGAAACCCCGCGTCGCAAAAGGCAAAACACCACGCACCTGCTACGTTCGCCGGCGTGTCGAAGAAATCACCAAAGATCGCCGCTTTGATCGCGCACCGACAAGGCGCCGCGTGGCCCGCCGCATACCTGGGCTATTTCGACTGCTTCAATCAGGGCCTGTACTTTGAGGCCCACGACGTTTTGGAGGAGCTCTGGTTGGTCGGCGGTCGCACCGCTTCCAACTACGCGTACCACAAGGGACTCATTCAACTGGCGGGCGCCTTCGTGCATCTGCAGAAGAATCGCCTCGGCCCGGCCGTGGCTCTTTTCAATCTGGCCGAAGCCAATCTGCAAAAGTATCCCTCCGTGCATGACGCCTGCGACGTCGCCGCAATTCTGGCGCTCGCGCAGAGTTGGCGCGCCGACCTGCTTGCGGGCCAAGATCCGTCCAATCCCTTGACCCGCAGGCCCGCCCCCCAGCTCCGCGTTCCCGGCGTATAGTCCCGAGTGGGCGCCGCCCGCCCCCGGCGGTCCACACCCAGCCTCGCCAACCCCCGCCGGGCCGCTCTATTGCCGGGATGCACTTGCTGGCCCGGCTTCGAACCGTCTGCGCCCTCGGGGCGTTACTCATCGCCACCAACAGCCGGGCCGCAGATCGCGAAACACCGGCACCGTGGCCGGGCGACACCTGGCGCCGGAACCGGCAGATCATCGATCTCCATCAGCACATCAACGGCACCGAGGAACACATCCAGCGGGCCGTCCGCATTCTGGATCGGGCCGGCATCGGGGTGGCCGCGAATCTCAGCGGCGGTTACGTGACCGCCCCTCCCGGCGAGGTGTCCGACTTCGCGAAAACCAAGGCCCTTGCCGACCGCCTCGCTCCCGACCGTTTCGTGCAGTATTTCAATCTCGATTACACCGGCTGGGACAATCCGGATTTCTCTGCGCGAGCCGTCCAGCAGGTGGAGACGGCGCAGCGCCTCGGTGCCGCCGGATTGAAGGAGTACAAGCGCCTCGGTTTGTATCTGCGCGACGGCAAAGGGGAGTTGATCGAGATCGATGATCCCAAACTCGACGGGGTGTGGCAGCGCTGCGGTGAACTGGGATTGCCGGTGAGCATCCACGTAGCCGATCCACGCGCCTTCTGGCTGCCCTATAACGCGAGCAACGAACGCTGGAAGGAATTGCAGGGGCATCGTCCGTGGTGGTTCGGTGATCCCAAGATGTATCCCCCGCGCGAGGAATTATTGGCCGCCCTGGAACGCGTCATCGCCCGCCATCCCGAGACCACCTTCGTCTGCGTTCATTTCGCCAACAACTCCGAGGACATCGATTGGGTGGACCGCCAACTGACGCTGCATCCCAACATGCACGCGGACCTGGCGGCGCGCATTCCCGAGCTGGGTCGACAGGCCCCCGAAAAACTCCGCGCCCTGTTTCTCCGGCATCAGGATCGAATTCTCTTCGCCACGGATTTCCAGGTTTACGGAAATCTCATCCTCGGCTCGTCCGGCGACGGCGAGAAACCCACCGACGACGATGCCGTGACCTTCTTCCACAAGGAGTGGCGCTGGCTGGAGACGCGGGATCGCGACTGGCCGCACATGACGCCCATTCAGGGTGATTGGACGATCAGCAGCATCGGCCTGCCGCCGGAAGTGCTGCGAAAGATCTATTTCGACAATGCCCGTCGACTGCTGGTGCGGTCGCTACCGGCAACCCGATTGAGTGCCCGGCACATCTCGCGGGACTTCCATCCGGACGGTCGATTGAAGGAAAAGGAATGGTCCATGGCCCGCACCTTCGACCTGGAGCGGGGCACGCAGGCGGGGGAGGCTCATCCGGAGCTCACCACCCATTGCCGGCTCCTCTGGTCCGACCGTTATCTCTATCTCAGCTACGAATGTCCCTTCACCACGGTGACCGATTTCGGTCGGGCGCAGCCGGGCGAGCGGATCCAAGCCGGGACGGCGCTTTGGGACAAGGACGTCGTCGAACTCTTCGTCGTGCCGGATCCCACGCGACTCGATCACTACACGGAGTATGAATGGGCGCCCAACAATGAGGCCCTGGATCTGCGCATTCGTCGACCGGATTTCAATTTCGCGTGGAACAGCGGCATGGAATGGAAGGTGCGGGTCGACCGCCGTCGCCGCATGTGGACCTGTGAGGTTCGGATTCCGCTCAGCAGCCTGAGTGATACGGCCCCGCAGGCGGGCACGCGCTGGAAGGTGAACCTGTACCGGATCGACCGCGCCCATCGCGCCTTCCTCGCGTCCAATCCCACCCTCAATGGCAGCTTCCACACCCCGGACCGATTTGGCTGGCTCGAGTTTGAACCCTGAGGCCCGGCCGGGCGCGGAGCGACCGCGCCCTTACGGATTCACCGTTCCCCAGACGCTGCCCTTGATCGATTTTCCGTCGTCGGCGTCGAGATTGTATTTCACCTCGAACTGCATCACCGGATCCATCCGCCCGACGTTCAGGGACACCGTCCGACCGTCGGCGCCCAAAGATGCCGAGGTGATCGTCACCTCATCACGGCCCTCACGGGAGGGGTTCGCGGCCGACCAGTCCTTGGAGCCGTACTCCGCCGTGTAGCGGTAGTTCCAGCGTTTCACCGAGTAACTGCCGACATCCACCGCGGTGTCGCGGCGTACGGGTTCGGCAAAGGTCAGATCCAAACCGTCCGCGCGCGCCCGCCACGCCACCGGTTGGAGGAAGCGTTTGCCGGTCCACCGAACCCGTTGGAGGGAACCATCCCGCACGGCACTGGTTTGCCAACCCGTGCTGCCAGCCACGAAAAGATCGCCCTGGAAGAATGAGCCCCGATTGGGACCCGCGAGGAACTTTGCCGGCAATGGAACCACGAGGCCATTCGGGTGACCTCCGGCCACGTCCCGCAGCACCAACATCATTCCACACCGGCCCCACAGCAGGTGCAGCATTTGACCTCCCAAGGGACCCCAGACTCCGCCGGGAACCCACACCTGCGAACCGCTGGAGTTGTCCACGGGGTGGGGAATCCAGCACAACGGTACATCGTAGCCCAGGGGTCGCTCCGCCGTGACATGCGGCTCGGAATAGCCACCCCACAAACCCGGCGACTCCGAGTGCACTTCCCAAATACCCGACGACGGCGTGCGGGTGCCCTGCTGCGGAGCCACCGTGAGAATCCGACCCTCCGGATGCACGCCCATTCCATTCGGATTGCGAAATCCCGCCGCCATCAACATGGTCGACCGCCCATCGGCCGTGACCCGATGCAGCCCCACCGGATCCACGTAATAGAAGTTGCCGGCGGTGTCCTGTTCCAGGCACGTCACGTAATCATGACCGCCGGTCGAGGTGCTGATCGCATCGTGAAAATTCACGTAATGATCGGCCACTCCATCACCATCCGTATCCTCGAGGCGCGTGATGCGATCGCGCCCCAGCACATAGACCTGGCCATTGCGCACCTTGAGTCCCAGAGGCTGAAACAAACCGGTCGCGTACCGAACCCATTTCAACTCCCGCAGCGCCGCATCAATGCCCGTCACGCGCCAGACGTCGCCATGCATGGTGCAAACGTACGCGGTGCCGTCTTTCGCCAGATCCACCCCCGACGCAAACAAGAGGGCGTGATCGGGATTGTCGTAGGGCATCGTCAGCGTATCGACAGCGAGGACCTCCGTGTCGGCACCCCGCTGTCCGCGGGTGATCAGCACGCGCGAAGCTGATCGGGCGCCGGTCAGCGCGTCCTGCGGATCCCGCCGTAGTTCCATCACATCGGCCTGCGACGGCGGTGTTCCCGGACTCAAACGGATGCCCACCACCCGACGTTGATCCCCGCGCGGAATGGTGATTCCGATCTCGCCGCCGTCCCGCTTCGCAAACGACGCGACGGACGCATCAATGCCCACAGTCACCTGAGCCGCGCCCGCACCCCAGCTGCGCCAGGCCAAGCCATCCCGGCTTCCACCATCAGCGGTTTGGGTGGCCGCAGGTCCCAGGTTGACTTCCAACGCCTGATCGGACGGCGCCACCCCCAGCGAACGAATCAGGTGCAACGCGGGGCCTGCACCCGCGACGCGAATACTCTCGTCGATCACCACCCCGTTGACTTCATGTTCTAACACCACCTGGCGTCCCTTTTGGCGGAGCCCGCGGAAATGGTATTTTCCATGGGAAAAACCGGCCGGGATCTTGGCGAGAAACCACGGCGGCGTCGCCGGCTTTTGTCCACCCATCAAACCAAAGCGGGCGGCATCGAACCGGAGGAAGCCCCCCGTCCAGGCGGCCCGCAAGGCGCCGGTGGCGAGGTCGTAGGCCACACAGGTTTGGGATTCGCCCGGCAACTGCACGGTCAGGGCTTTCGCGATCACCGAGCCATCCGGCAGAAACAGGTTCGAGGCAAAGGCCGGGCCCACATCCATCTGCGACCACCGGTTGTCGACCCAATCCTGTTCCTTCTGCGCCGCGGGTTCCTGACCGGAGACTTTGGGCGTGCCGGGTTCCGCACCGCCCGCGGAGACGGGCGGCGCGGAGAGGGAACGCGACGGACCCACTGCCGGTACCGAGTCTGCTGCGGGCATCGCTGCCAGCTCGGTGGCCGATTCAAAGCGCCATTGGGCGACCGTGTCCGCAGTCGGCGTCTCCGGGAGCGAGGGAACCGCCTGGATCGGGTGCACGCCGCGACGAATGCGCACCTCATCCAACCACCCATCACAACCAATCCCACCCTCCACCAAGCGGCCCATCGCCAGCCGCGCCGCGCCTCCGGTTGCCTCCGCACCGGGTTGCGCGACGACGTCGCTCACCGCCGCACCATCGACAAACAGGCGAACCTGGGTCGCCATTAACTGGGCCCCCACATGATGCCAGCGACCGTCACAGACATCGACGGTGGAGTTCGCGCCGGACGGCACGCGACCCGGAAGATAAAGCGCCAGGAAGCCGGAGCCCGCATGCGTATAGAGTTCCCAATGGGTGGGCGACGCCTTGGACTCGCTGGCGAGAATAATATTATAGCCAGTTTTGGATTGAAACCGCACCCAGGCTTCCAAGGTCAGGGGCGGACGGCGACACGCGGCGTCGCCCGCGAGGACGCGACCAGCCCCGGCCCGGGCATCGAACACCCCACCCGAACGCTCGACACCCGCCAGCGGAATCAGCGCCGTCCTCGGCGCAGCGGCAGGCTCGGACTTGGGCCCCGGCGCCGGCCACGGTGCGGATTCGCCGCCGTTCAACCGCGCCTCCACCTGGTGCAACCCAGCCAGGTCCTTCTTCAATTTCAGTTCCGCATCTTCCTCGGTGTGCCCCAAAATCCCCACCGGTCCGGCATAACCGCTGCGACGGATCAATTGCAGGATGGCCGCATCATATTCTCCGGAACCAAACGGCTGAATCTTCCGACCCCGGCGTTCACCATCCCAGGTGGTGCCGTTGAGATTCACCGCCAGCAAGTGCGGCAGCATTTGCGGGAACACCGCCGGCAACCGGGCGAGGTGGTCGTGTCCGTGATGGAAATTGTAGACCAATCCGACATTGGTGTGTCCGAGCTCGGCGAGGTGGGCGCGGATGGCGAGTTGATTCTCCGGCTCGCCGAACCAGCCGCCATGGTTGTAAAGGCCCACCCGGCAGCCCAATTCACCCGCGGCCTTCACCACCGGTCGCAGGCTGTCCGCCGCCGCCCGTACCTTCGCCGCTTGATCAGCACCGGCGGGTTCGCCCGACATGACCCACAACTCCGGATGAATCGCCTGCCGACGGAGGCAGGCGAGAATCGCCTCCGCATCGCTGTTGAGCGCGGCGGGGAACCACCATGCCCGCAAGTTTACGCCATGCCGCCGCAGCGCCGCCACCTCGGCATCAAAACTCGGGATGTGTTCCGTCCGCCAATCGTACGCGAGCTGACTGAACCCCAGGCGCTCCAACATCGCCGCGCGCTCCTCGGGTCCACGCCGGACGGTGTCAAAGGGGACGATGCACCAGGCGACCAGATTGGTGGGTGCGGAGGGATCCGGCCGCACTTCTGCCGCCAGTCCCCACCACGTGGAGAGCAGTACCCAGCCGACCCAACCCAGTTTGCCGCGGAGACATTTCATGGAAAGAGGGCGAATAGAGTTCCTTCCGCGCCCACTGGAAAGCCCGCCTTTGCCCGTTGCGGAATCCACCACGCGCGATCGCCTGGGCCGGCCCAGCCCCGCACTACTCGTCAGCCCACCCGCTGCAGCGACTCCAACGACCAGCCGGGCTCGGGCTCCGCATCGCGTTCACTGATGCCCAACCCGCGGCCGAATTGCCGCTCCGCGAGAATCCCTACCATGGCGGCGTTGTCCGTACACAACGAGGGCTCCGCCAGCCGCAGCGTCAGGCCCAGCTGCGCGCACTTCGTGGCGAGGTCACGCCGCAGCGCGCGATTGCAGGTCACTCCTCCGGAGGCCGTCACACAACGGACGCCCAAGCGTCGGGCCGCCCGAAGCGTCTTGCCGATCAACGTTTCCACAATCGCGGCCCGCACGCTGGCGCACAGATTGCGGAGGGCCTGCGGATCATCGGCCAGACCCGGATGCTTTTGCAGAAAGACCCGCACACTGGTCTTCAAGCCACTGAAGCTGAAATCATCGTGCGGCTCGTACAGCAAGGGCCGCGGGAAATCATAAGCGTCCGCCCGGCCTTCCTCCGCGAGCCGATCCAGTACGGGTCCGCCGGGATACGGCAGGCCCACGAGTTTGCTGACTTTGTCGAACGCCTCACCGGCCGCGTCGTCGAGCGTCGAGCCGAGTACCATGTGCTCAAGTTCTGCCCGGACGTGCACCAGCATGGTGTGGCCGCCGGAAACGATGAGCGAAACATTGGGCTGAAACGCGCCCCAATCCGCACGCAACGGCGGACCGCTGATCCACGGGGAATAGAGGTGGGCTTCATGGTGATGAATACCCAGGCAGGGCACCCCGAGAACATACGCGGCCGCCTGGGCCGCCGTGAAACCCGCCCGCAGCGCCGCCGGCAGGCCCGGTCCACGGGTGGCCGCCACCGCCCGCAGATCCCGCGGGGTCACCCCCGCCTGCCGCAGAGCCGCGCGGGCCACCGGGAGCAAATTGCGCAAGTGCTCGCGCGTCGCCAATTCCGGGACCACGCCCCCGTATTCGGCGTGCAGACGGATCTGCGACGACACCACGTTCGCCAAGATCACCCCGTCGTGAATGACGGCGGCGCTGGTTTCATCACAGGAAGTCTCGAGGGCGAGCAGCACGGGAAGGAGTTCAGACGAAGTCGAGTCCAATGTCCACACTCCGGGCGGAATGAGTGATCGCGCCGATGGAGATCAAATCCACCCCGGTCTCCGCGATGGCCCGCACGGTCTGAAAGTTGACCCCGCCGCTGGCTTCGGTCTTGGCCCGCCCGGCCACCAGCGCCACCGCCGCCCGCAGCACCTCGGGCGGCATGTTGTCGAGCAGGATGATGTCCGCCCCGGCGTCCACCGCCTGGGTAACCTGCTCCAGTCGATCCGCCTCCACTTCCACCCGCAACTGCGGATACAGCTGGCGGGCCCGCTGCACGGCCGCGGCCACCGGATTGGGCGTCGCACCGGCGAGCGCGGCCAGATGATTGTCCTTGATGAGAATGAGATCGAACAGACCGACGCGATGATTCGTTCCGCCCCCGCAGGCGACGGCATATTTTTCGAAGCGCCGCCAACCGGGCGTGGTTTTGCGGGTATCCAGAATTTTGGCGGGCGTCCCCTGCACCAGTTCGACAAAACGGGCCGTAGCCGTCGCGACCCCGCTGAGCCGTTGGGAGAAGTTCAAGGCCACCCGCTCGGCCGAAAGGATCGCCCGGGTCTGCCCCTGCACCCGCAGCAGCAAGGTCCCCGCCGGCACCGCCGCCCCGTCGGCCACGCACCGTTCACAGTGGAGATTCGGACCCAAAGCGCGGAACGCTTCCACCGCGAAGTCCAATCCCGCCACAGTCATCGGCTCGCGCGCATTCATCAGTGCGGTCGAAACCGCCTCGGGCGGAATGCACGCCAGCGTGGTGACATCGCCGGCCACGCCCAAATCCTCTGCCAATGCCGCGCGCACCGCGTCGCGGACCTCTTCCACTGTCAGCGTCAACATCCCGGGAGCGTGGCGGTTGAACCGGCCGGAGGAAACGGCCGCATCCATCAAAATCCCGCGGCCTGACCGTCCTTGCGGGATTCAGACGCACCAAAGTAAACCTTTTGGACGGGGTCGAAACGGATCGCCTGATACCCACCGTAACTTCCCGGCGAAGCCCACCCGAGCTTGTGCCCGCGTTGCATCAACGCGCGGATCGTCTCGAAGGGATAGCCCGATTCCAACGACACCGTGCCCACCCCCACCGCCTTCTGTCCGGTCGGCTCACTGCTGCCCTGATGATCGATGCGGGGAGCATCCCCGGCCTCCTGCGCATTCATGCCGAAATCGATCATGTTCATCAGGATCTCCACGTGACCCAGGGGTTGGAAGCTTCCCCCCATCACGCCAAAGGACATCCACGGACGCCCGTCCTTCGTGACGAACGCGGGAATGATGGTGTGGAACGGGCGCTTGTGCGGCGCATAGCTGTTGGCCTGTCCGGGTTCAAGCGTGAAGAGCTGGCCGCGATCCTGCAGCATGAAACCAAGTCCATCCGGCACCATGCCGCTGCCGAAGCCGTGGAAGTTTGATTGAATCAGCGAGACCATGTTGCCCTCGGCATCGGCCACCGTCAGGTAGATGGTGTCGCCATCCCGCAGGCTGGGATTGCCGGCCTCCACCCGGGAAGCTGCGCGCTCCGGATCGATCAACTTGCGCCGCTCGGCCGCGTATTTCTTGGACAGCAACTGGGTGACCATGGCCGGCGCCATGTAATCGATGTCCGCATAAAACTTGGCGCGATCCTCGTACGCCAGCTTCTTCGCCTCGACGAACCGGTGCACGTGCTCCACGGAACCGAACGTGGTGTGGGAGAAATCAAACCCCTCCAGCAGGTTGAGCATCTGCAATGCCGCAATTCCCTGCCCGTTGGGAGGCAGTTCCCACACATCGTAGCCCCGATAATTGACCGACACCGGCTCCACCCATTCGGACGTGTGCTCCGCCAGGTCTCGTTGCGTCAGAAAACCGCCGGCGCGGCGAAGACTGTCTTCGATGGTCCGGGCCATTTCACCACGATAGAACACATCACGGCCACCCGCGGCGATCTTTTCCAGCGTGTGGGCCAGTGCGGGATTGCGGAATACTTCGCCGCGTTTGGGCGCATGACCGTCCGGCAGATAAACCGTCCGCACGTTCGGGTATTGCCCGTAGACCGCGTCGACATTTCTCCAATACTGCGCGGCCTCCTCGGCCACCGGAAAACCACCCCGCGCGTAGCCAATGGCGTAGGCGAGCAGATTCGACATCGGCTGACGTCCAAACCGTCCGTGCAATTGATACCAGCCGTCCACACATCCCGGCACCGAGACGGGCAGGGGACCGTAGGGCGGAATGAACTTGATCCCCTGTTGTTCAAAAACCTCCCGCGTCAGCGAGTAGGGCGATCGTCCCGATGCATTTAACCCGTGAAGTTTGCCGGTCTTGGCCTCGTAAATGATCGCAAAGAGATCGCCGCCGATGCCGTTGACGTGCGGCTCCACCACACCCTGAACGGCATTGGCCGCGATGGCCGCATCCACCGCCGATCCTCCGCGGCGCAGAACATCCACTGCGGCCTGGGTCGACAGCGGATGACTCGTGCAGGCCAGGCCCTGCTGAGCCATGACCTCCGTCCGCGTGGCAAAGACCCGCCCGTTCAGCCGGTCCTGGGCACACGCGTGGGCCGCTGCGAAGAGAAGGGCGCCCAACCATTGGAATTTCATAGGCCGGCAGGAACCTGAGGCGAAGACCGGGGCCCATGGAAGACGGAGTCTTTGAAAAGTGGGCCCTCGGTCCCGGCTCGCAGCGTAACCTATGACGCCCCGAAAACGCGCCGCCACTGCCGGCCAACCGATCTCAGTGCGGAGCGCCGCCGTCCAACGAACCCTCGATCTCCGATACCCGCGCCCGCTTGCGATCGCGGCACTCCTCAATCGCCCGCCGCAATTCATCGCGCAGGCGGGGATCCGACGGAATCGCCGACAGCGTCACCACCGGTGTGGTCAGGTCGGCCGTGTTCAGGACCAGGTTACCACACCCGAAAATCCGCAGGGCAAACGGCTGGATGAACGTGTGGTCGCGGACCCGGTAGAGCTCCAACTCATCCACCCGTTTGGAAAGCATTCCCTGGGTGACCCGAATGCGTTCGGTGGTGATCTCGATGACGTGGGACCGCCGCTGCAGCCATCGCCAGAGCGCGTAGGGAATAGGGAGCACCAAGAGGCAGCTCAGGTAGACCCAGAAATCAACGGCGGCGGAAGGGCAGCCCTTCCAAATGGATTTTTCCGTGGATTCGCTCATGGAGCGCAGTTTCGCAGGGATCGCGGTGGGAAGCCAGCCGGAAGATTCCGCACCCGCTGTGCGACGGTTGGGCACCCTGCCGGGTAACATCCGACTTTGGTCGTGCATCCATAGTCGCATGGTCGGTTCGCCGGCGGGGATTAATTTCCACCGACATGAAATTTCTCCCGTGCCATGGGTCGGCGATCGGTCCGCTCATTGTAGCGGCGGCCAGTTTTTTGAGTCCAGCGCTGGGAGCGACTCCGGGCTGGAATAATTTCGAAGCCGCCGACGTGGTCGTCGGACCTGCGTCGCTGCCGTCGCCGAGTTCGTTTTATTATCCCTCGGCAGTTCTCGTCGATCCCGCCAGTGGCAAGGTTTTCGTTTCCGATTCCAGCAATAACCGGGTGCTTCGGTTCAGCTCCGAAGCCACGTTGAAGTCGGGACTGCCGGCCGAGGCGGTGCTGGGTCAACCCGACCTTTACTCGGCCATCCCGGGTTTGGGTGATTCCCGGTTGTACGGACCGAACGGGCTCGCTTTGGATGGTGCCGGCGGGATCTGGGTGGCCGACGAGAGCAATTACCGGCTGATTCGGTTCGCCAACGCGGCCACCCTCACCAACGGCGCGCCCGCCGTGCAGGTGCTGGGGCAACCCGATTTCCAAAGTCGCATCGCCCGGATCAACGCCGTCGGTGTTGATCGACCCACCAGCGCCGCCACCGACTCTCAAGGAAGGCTCTGGGTCGTGGACTACTTCAACCACCGCATCCTCCGCTTCGACCACGCGATCACCAAAGGCAACGGCGCCGCCGCGGACGGGGTCTTGGGGCAACCGAATTTTGTCTCCAAGGCCTACAGCACTTCGGCCCAGACCTTCAGTGATCCCCACGATGTGGCGGTGGACGCCCAGGACCGGCTATGGGTGGCCGACTTCGGCAATCACCGGGTGCTGCGCTTCGATGCCCCCGCCAGCGGCAATTTTCTGGCGGCTGATGGTGTGCTGGGGCAGGAGGATTTCAACAGTTCCCTAACGGGCGCCGGGCCGAATCAGCTGAGCCGACCCATCCGTCTTGCGGCCTCAGCGGGTGGACAGCTCTACGTCAACGACGCCGGCGCCCAACGGGTGGTGCGCTGGGATCAGGCGGCGACGAAAACCAACGGCGCCCCGGCGGACGGTGTCTTGGGTCGGACCAGTCTGGCTGAGGATGCGGATTATTCGGATACCGCCGGCTCTTTCTCGGTTATGCAGGGGATCTGGGCAGATCATCTGGGACGCCTGCTCGTGACGGATGCAGGACGGGAGCGAATCCTCATCTGGACCGAGGCGGCCAAGCAGCCGTTTGGCGCTCCGGCGAACGTAGTGGTGGGTCAACCGGATCCCGGAACCGTGCGTCTGTTTAACCCCGCCGCGGGCGTAATCTATCCCCGGCTCGGCTTGGAGGATCCCCTCACCGGCAAATTCTTCATCGCGGATCAGGGCCGGGTACTTCGCTTTGCCAGCCGCACCGCGTTGGAAGCGGGTCAATTTCCGGAGGCGTATCTGGGCCAGGAGAAGCCCGACCAAGTCCGCGCCAGCCCGGTTTCTCGCACCCTGATGCAAGGGGCGTGGGGGTTGGCTCTGGATGCCGACGGACAACTGTGGGTCAGCGATTCCGACGCTCATCGCGTTGTGTCGTTCGCCCAAGCCGCCACCGCCCCGACGGGCGCCAAGATGACCATCGTGTTGGGCCAGCCGACATTTGCCGACTCGACTCCCGCCCTGACGCGGGGCGGTATGAACAAGCCCCGAGGGATCGCCTTGGACTCCGCCGGAAATCTTTACGTCGCCGATTCGGGAAACCATCGGGTCCTTCGGTTTCTGAAGAGCGCCCTCTCGACGAGTGGATCCGATGCCGACGCGGTGATCGGTGAACCGGATTTCGTCACCACTGCCGCCCTGAACCTGCCGGCGCGTCTGGCGACTCCGTCAGGATTGGCGTTCGACCCTCAGGGTCGGCTCTGGGTGGCGGACACGGATCGCGACCGGGTGGTTCGGTATGATGCACCGCTGACGACTTCGGGCCTGGCCGCACCCGCTGCCGTACTGGGCGGCCTGGCCGTGGTGACCCCGACCGGGATGAACGACCCCATGTCGCTCGTGGTACTGAACGAAGCCCTGTGGGTCGTTGATCGATTCAACCGCGCGCTACGATTCGACCACGCCGGAACCCTCTCCACCGGCGCGAAGGCCAACGGGGTGCTGGGCGCGGAGACGCTCGATTACCGCTTTGATAGCCAACGCAGTCGTCGCGGCTTCTACCAGGCCGAAGGC
Source organism: Verrucomicrobiota bacterium (assembly GCA_947471985.1). GTDB lineage: Bacteria > Verrucomicrobiota > Verrucomicrobiia > Limisphaerales > UBA9464 > CANIZL01. The sequence goes on from CANIZL010000002.1 coordinate 24,445, forward strand.
ATCTTTGCCGACGCCCACGGATCTCTCTGGATTTCGGACATCAACAACCATCGCCTGATGCGATTTACACCGGATACGCCGGTGATTTCCTCCACCGCAATCACCGCCGAGGGACACTTGGTCCTGAGCTACGAAGTAGAGGCCGGTGTCGACTATGAAGTTCAGGCCTCCACTGATTTCAGTACCTGGCACACCGTGGCCACCACCCACGCCCTCAGTGCCGGCCACCTGGAATTCACGGAGACCCAGCCGGCGAGTGGGCAGTTCTATCGCGTGCTGGAACATTGAGACTCGTCGGTTGGATCGTTGGCCCGCTCTGGCGCTGATCCAACGAAGTCACCCAGGAATTGTCCGACCTAATCGGTCCCGCCGTGCGTATCACCGGCGGGACCTCCGGGTTCGAAGCACGAACTCAGCGGAAACGAGTGAAACTATCCGAGCCCTTCGGGGGTCGTAGTCAGCAACCGGATTCCGCCGGAATTCCGCCGCCGCAGCGGATCGGGCTCTGCGGGTTCCCTGGCCGTGTTTCTTGCATGAACAAATTGGGTTGGTTCGCCGTGTGGTCCGTCCTGCTACTGGTGGGTCTCAACAGCCGCGCCGCCAACCGCGATGGCCCACCACCCGCGGAGGATATTTTCCGCGATGGACTGATCCCCCGCCTGCAGATTCGGATCACCGCCGCGGAACTCGAGCACTTGCGGCAGCACCCCCGCACCTACGTCAACGCGACGTACCGCGAAGGGACGACCGTTTACACCAACGTGCAGATCCGTCTCAAGGGCGGCCCGGGCAGTTTTCGTCCCCTCGACGATCAGCCGGCCTTCACCGTGAATTTCGCCCAACAAGCGCCCGGGCAAAAATTCCACGGCCTGAAGAAACTGCACCTCAATAATTCCGTGCAGGATCCGACCTATCTCTCCGAGAAGATTTGTCGGGAACTGTTCGAAGCCGCCGGCGTTCCCGCGCCCCGCGCCGCTCACGCCGTGGTGGAGCTCAATGGACGCCGATTGGGTCTCTACGTGCTGATCGAAGGCATCGATAAACATTTTCTGCGCCGATACTTTCAGGATCCCGACGGCAATTTATACGACGGTCACTCGGCCACCGATGTGCACCGCGGTCTGCAGATCAACTCCGGCGATACCCCGGCGGACCGATCCGCGTTGGTGGCCCTGGCGAAGGCCGCCCAGGAACCGGACCTGGACCGGCGGCTGGCCGCGTTGCAGAAGACGTTGGACGTGGATCGCTTCCTCTCCTTTCTGGCGGTCGAGATCATGACCGGCCACTGGGACGGATACGCGCTCAACCGGAACAACTACCGCGTGTTTCACGACCGCACCCAGAACCGCATGGTCTTTTTGCCGCAAGGAATCGATCAGGCGTTTCATCGCCAAACGATGCCCATCGTCCCGCCCATGCAGGGTCTGGTAGCCCGCTCGGTGCTGGAGATTCCCCAGCTCCGCACCCGTTATCAGGAACGCATGGCGCAGTTGCTGACGAACGTGTTCCTCCTGCCCAAGCTGACCGATCACATCCGTGAAGTCGGTGCCCGCGTCCAGCCGGTCCTGGCCTCGGTGAACGCGGATGGCGGGGCCGATTATTCGAACCGGGTCGCGGGCCTGGCGCGCCGGGTGCAGCAGCGGTTCAGCCTGCTGCAGCGTCAGTTGGTACCGGCCGGGCCCCCGGTCGCCCTGAGCGATTCCGGGATCCTGCCGTTGCCCACCTGGGAACCGAAGGTCGATCTGGGAAGTCCCTCCCTCACGCGGGAGGCGGCGCCCGACGGAAAAGCCTGGCTCCGCATCGGCCTGCGTGAAAGCGGCGCCGGCTCCTGGCGCACCCACGCCGTGCTGCCACGGGGACGCTACCGTCTCGAAGGCTCCCTCAAACTGCGGGCCGTCCAGGCGGGGGGCGATGATCCAAAATCAGGCGCCGGCCTGCGCAAATCTCATCAGAAGTTCGGCCGCAAGTTGAACGGTGATCTGGATTGGAGTCCGCAGTCCTTTGAATTCGCCGTCACCGAGGACTCGGCCGACGTCGAGCTCGTGTGTGAATTGCGGGCGCAACGGGGCGAGGCCTGGTTTGATGCCGCGTCGCTCCGACTTCGGCGCGTCGAGTAGGGCTGGACCTGCCGCCGGGGCACGGATCTTCCGGCTCGCCTCGCCATTTCGACCGCCGGCGCCACAAGTACCGCTGACTTTCCAGTCGGCGTGCGGACCTCCGGCGTCCTCTACTTCCCAACTACCGGAGGGTTCCCCTGCCGGGCCTGTTGGCGACCTCAACCCACAGAAAATGCTCACTACCGGACCCACAAATGGAGAAGGCCGTTCCACAGTGCGTGGAACGGCCTCTTTGAGTCGCTAGGCGACCCGGAGAATTACTTCTTCTCGGAGATCTTGGCGACCGCGATGGACTTCTGGCCGTCCTTCTCGGACACTTCGCCGGTCACTTCGACGGTCTTGGTCTTCTGGCAGAGTTCGCCGTGGAACTTCTGGGAGACATCACCGGTGAGGGTGTAGAGGACGGTCTTGTCGCCCTTCTTGACTTCCACAACGTTCTGACACTTGTCGGACTTCTTGAGGGCGCACTTGAGGCACTTACCTTCGCCGCTCACGGTGACTTCCTTGGCGAAAGCGGTGGCGGTGAACGCGGCGGCGATGGCGAGAGCGAGAGACAGTTTCTTCATATTTTTTCGAAATGGATGATTCAACTCTATTGAACCCCATCCCTGACGTGATGGCAAGCCCTAGTATTCAGCCACGATTCAGCGGGGCGATCCTCGCGGGTGGGCTGTCCCGGCGCATGGGGCGGGACAAGGCGCTGCTCCAAGTGGACGGCGAGTCCCTGCTCGCCCGGCAAGTACGTCTGCTCCGTGCCGCCGGAGCCACTGAAGTCCTTCTCAGTCAAAGTCCTGACCGACCCCGACCCAAGTCCGCACTGCCGCCGGACGTGCGCCTGATTTGGGACGATCCCACCGCCAACGCAGCGGGTCCATTGGGGGTATTGGCAACCGTAATCGCGGCGGCGACGTCGGATTGGGTGGCCGTTAGCGCCGTGGATTTACCCGCGTTGACCGTGGAGTGGTGGCGAAGTTTGCTCCGTCGAACCAGTCCCGGCGTCGGGGTCGTTGGACAACGCCCTGATGGCGACTTCGAACCGCTGGCGGCCGTTTATCCCCGCATCGCGCTCGGTGCCATCCGCCAACAACTGGCATCCGGTAACCGCGCCCTACAACACCTGATAACCGCGGGTATTGCCGCCGGTTGGATCCAAGTCTGGCCAATCCCCACGGACCAACTGCCACTTCTGCGGAATTGGAATTGTCCGACTGATTGAAGTCGGAGACACGTAAACGACGGACGTGCCGGCCTCGCGAGAATTAAAGTGCCGCCTTGAGACCTTGGAGAATCCGTTCGAGCTGCACCCGATGAATCCCCATATGCGCCCCCGCCAAAGCATGCCAACCGGACGCGTCCAGTGGACCAAACCAGGGATGGGCAAACCGCGCGGGCGTCTTCAATCGGGGTGCTCCCGCCACCGCCGCTAGCACCGCCTCGCACGATGCCTCGTAGTCCGCCATCACCCCGGCGGTCACATCCGGCCGGGGCTTCACCGCCGCCGTGCTGGCCTCACCCGGAGGCACCTTGCCCCGGGACAAGGACGCGATGACCTCCGCCATTCGACCGTTCACGATCCGCAGATGGTCCAGCGTCATCCAGACAGACCAATTGCGACTGCTGTCCTCCAAGCCGCGCACCCGCGTTATCAGAACCCGCTGCCGGGCCTGCGCCGCGTCGACGGCGCGGACCAACTGGTGGATGGCTGCCCGCTCCCGCTGAAAGTGCCCGGTGAAGGAATCCCGGCTTCCCGTCCACCGACGCAGCCGGAACAACACCCGGGCAATGCCCAACTCCAGCTTCGGCAGGCCAGCACCCGGCGGTTCCAACCGTGGTTCCTCATGCGAATCCATGGATAACAGCCTGCTTCATTACTTGCATTTTGCAACCATTATTACTGGTGGAATGCAAGTGTTTTCCTGATAGCCTGATCGCATGGCCAAAGAACCTGCGCCCAAGTTGCCGGCGTCCACGCGTCGTTCGCCCTGTCCGGTGGCGTGCTCGCTGGACATCGTCGGGGATCGCTGGACCCTGCTGATCATCCGCGATCTCCTGTTGGGGCGATCACGATTCAAGGAGTTCAGCGCCTCGCCCGAGGGCATTCCCACCAACATTCTGAGCGAACGTCTGGTCCGGCTCCGACGATCCCGGATCATCGAACAGATCCCCGCGGACGACGGATCCAAGCGGCGGGCGTATCAGCTGACGGAAAAGGGCGAGGCATTGCGGCCCCTTTTGGAGGCGTTGCGGGATTGGGGTTTGACGTGGGAGAAGGGAACCCGGGCCGCCTTGACCCCCATTCCGCGGCGTCGGGCATCGACTGCCCAATAACCCGGTCGCGCCGGCCGGACCTTTTGCCGGTGCGCAGCGCCTGCTATGCGTGCCCCATGAACAAAGGTGCCATCCTGGTCATCCGCGGCGGCGCGATGGGCGATTTCATCGTCACGCTGCCGGTTCTCGCGGCCCTGCGGGAAAACTTTCCCGACACCCGAATTGAAGTGGTGGGTTATCCCGGGCCGGCTGGTCTCGCGGTGGCGGGCGGGCTGGCCGATGGCTTCCGGCCGATCGAAGCCCGCGGCCTGGCCAGCTATTTTGCCCGCCGCGGGGAGTTCGATGCCGATTGGGCCGCCTACTTTGCCGGCTTCCACGTCATCTTTAGCTATCTCTACGATCCCGACGGATTCTTCCAGACCAACGTCACCAGCGTCACCCGTGCGCAATTCATTCAGGGACCGCATCGGCCTGACGAATCCGGTACTCAGCACATCACGGAACAGCTGCTGTCACCACTGGAGCGTCTCGCCATTTTCGGCGCTGATCCGCAGCCTCGACTGCGCTTGGCCCCGCCCGCTGCCGCCGCCCGCCCGCCCGTCCGGGAGCTGGCCGTGCATCCCGGCAGCAGCAGTGAGCGGAAGAACTGGCCCGAGGCGCGCTGGGTTGAATTACTCACCGATCTCGTCCGCACCACGGATCTGCGCTTCCTCCTGCTCGGCGGGGAGGCCGAGGGACAGCGCTTGGAACGTCTCGGCGCGGTGATCCCGGGCGATCGACGCGAGATCTGGAGTCACCGACCGCTCCCGGAACTGGCGGCCCGGCTCGTGCAGGCCCAGGCCTTTCTCGGCCACGACACCGGGCCGGGACATCTGGCGGCCGCGCTGGGCCTGCCTGGAATCACCTTGTGGGGCGCCACCAACGCCCCCGTCTGGCGGCCACGCAGTTCCCTTTTTGAACTGATCCACGCCGGGGCGGATCTCGGCACGCTGCCCACCGCGTCGGTGAAGTCCGCCTTGGAGCGCCTGCTGAGCACCCTGCCGGTCGTCTGATTATTTCCCCGTCGCCATCCGGCGACCTGACCTAACGACGTCACCGCGAGGCAACACCGCTGGACATGGGGAATACTGCGGGAAGAACGAAAGCTACTGAGGGGAGGTTGGGGTGGCCGACGGGACTCGAACCCGCAACAACCAGAACCACAATCTGGGGATCTACCATTGATCTACGACCACCAACCAGCTCGCACGCTAGGAGCATCGCCGATGAGCGTCAAGCGGCCGACGTGGTGAACCTGACGATGGGCCCCAAACGGGAACGGCGCAGTCTCACGCCCTGTCCCGTGTCGAAAACGTTGCCTTGCGCCGGCTAATTTGGCGTTCAAGTCGGCAGGGGACTTGCTATACTGCTCAGGAACAGCACCGGCCCCGACGAATCCACACTTCCCGTGGTCTTGCTGCCCGCAATCATGATCCCAACCCATTTCCGGCTCGCGCGCAGACTTCTTACCGGCCTCCTCGCCGGTTGGGCGGCCCTCGCTCCCGTCACCGCCGCGACCCCTCCCATCCTGCCGCCGCTGGCCTCCGCCGATATCGACGGCGACGGATTGTCTGACCTGGATGAACTGCGCTTCGGCAGTGATCCCACCAAGGCGGATACCGACGGCGATGGATTTAATGACAAGGCGGAATTCGACGCCCGCACGAATCCGCGGTCCACCAATTCCTTTCCGCTCTTTCTCAACAGCGTCCGCGATCATCAGCGGTTGCGCGGCGATCTGCTCACGTTCCGTCCCCAAACCTTGGTGGACTTCATCGTCACCCTGGATATCCAAAAGATTACCAATGATCCGCCCGTGGACCCTCTGCCCGATGATCCGCCGGGCCCGCAGATCCTGACCATCACCAACCGCATCACCAACCATGTCGCGTATCAGTGGCTGCGCGACGGGCATCCGATTCCGGATCAGACCGCCGCGGGCTTCGTGCTGCAGGGTGCCCGTCCGGGCGATTCCGCGGCGTATTCGCTTCGAGCCTCGGTGCTATCCAATGTTCAGGTCGGGGTGCCGATCAAAATCCAGGTGCCCAACATCTTTCCCCGCGTGCGTTTGACCCAACCAACCGGTCGGGGCTCCGCCTGGGGGAGCGTCGCCCTGGGCTTGGGTGCGCCGCCCGAAAGCGCCACAAATCTGGTCGCCCTTGCGGCCGGTTTCGCTCACTCCGCGGGACTCACCGCCCAGGGAACCGTCGTGGTGTGGGGCGCAACGAGCCTGGGTCAGGCCAGTGTTCCCTCGGGGCTGTCCAACGTCATCGCCATCGCCGCCGGGGCCGCCCACACTCTGGCTCTGACGGCGGATGGACGCGTCGTCGCTTGGGGAAGTTTGTTGGACGGTGCGTTAAATCCACCCGCCGGTCTGACCAACATCGTCGCCATCGCCGCCGGGGATTTCCATAACCTGGCCCTGCGACGCGACGGACGCGTCATCGGCTGGGGCAGCAACACGCGGCAGCAGGCGCGACCGCCCAACGGGCTGACCGACGTGGTTCGCATTGCGGCCGGAGCCAGTCACTCCGTGGCCCTGACCCGCGACGGACGCGTGGTGTGCTGGGGAGCGAATGATTTCAATCAGCTCGACGTTCCCGAGCGGTTGTCGGAGGTGAAGCTCATCGTCGCCGGAGGGAATCATACCATCGCCATACGTCGCAACGGCACGGTGGAGAGCTGGGGCGACAACACCTTCGGACAATCGACACCCCCGCCGCGTCTCGGTCCCGTCATTTCCGTGGTCGCCGGTCTGGAATTCACCGCCGCCCGATTGCCCGGCGATCGCCTCGTGGCGTGGGGCAACCGCACCGCTCCCGCCCTCAGTCTGATACCCAAAACCCTGACCAACGTTCTGGCCCTCGCCGCCGGCCCGTATCATCTCGCCGCACTAACCCGCAATCCGGATGCCGACCGGGATGATCTCGACGATTCCTTGGAAGTCTCCCTGGGATTGCGGACGGACTCTCCGGATACCGACGGGGACGGTCTGGAGGATGCCAATGAGCTGCGTCTCGGCACCCGGCCGGATATCGCCGACACCGATGGTAACGGCGTCAACGATCTCCAGCAGCTCGAGGCGGAGGTCTCCCCCGCCAACGACACGGATGAAGATGGCCTGTCCGATCTCGAAGAACTCCGCGTTGGCAGTGATCCCTTGTTGGCGGATACCGATGGCGACGGCTTTAGCGACGCCTTGGAGGTCGATGCCGGGACCCCATTCCGGGATCCCGCGGTCTTCCCCCTGTTCCGCAATGATGTCAAAGACCGCCAATTGCTGTTGTCAGACACTTTATCGCTCCGGCCCACGCTATACCTCACCCGAAGACTGATCCGGAACGAAACCGTCGATGTGGTGCCACCCGCGCCGGACGATCCGCCGGGAACCCCATTTACGTTGCGGACCAACATTGTCATTGTGACGAACTACGTTTCGTTCCAATGGTTTCATGAGGGTTTGCTGGTGGAGGGAGCCACCAATTCCATCTTCTTTCTCAGTGTCACACAGCTGGCGGATGCGGGGGAGTACCATCTCGAGGCCCGCTTGGAATCACAGCTGCAGGTAGGCCGCCCGATTCACATTGAAATCCTTCCCCGGGAGGCGATTCCGCCCGCCCCGGGGACCGAAATCACCACGGATCCCAATGGGAACCCGGGCACCGGGGCGGATCCGCAATCGGCGAACGCTGGCCGGTTGGTCGCCTGGGGTGGCTCCGGATTTTTGCAAGGCCGTGTCCCAACCAACCTGGTGGACACACCGGTGCGGGACATCGCCGCGGGGTTTGCCCATTCGGCGGCGTTGCTCGCCAACGGAAGAGTTGCGGTCTGGGGCAGCGATGAACTCGGGCAAACGAATCAACCACCGGGCCTGACCAACATTGTCGCGATTGCCGCCGGTGGCGGCCACACGCTGGCGGTGCATCGAACCGGCACCGTCACCGCCTGGGGAGATAATCGCGCCGGGCAAACCAACGTCCCCGGCACCGTCCAGGACGTGGCCGCAGTCGCCGCGGGAACCTTCCATAGCGTGGCGCTCCGCCACGATGGCTCGGTGCTTGCCTGGGGGGACGATTCCCGCGGCCAGACCGCCGTGCCCATCAACCTCCTCGCTCGCCAGATCGCCGCCGGTTCATTTCACACCGCCGTCGTCACGCGCGATGGAACCGTCGTTTGCTGGGGCGACAATTCCGCCGGTCAATGCACGGTTCCGGAGGGACTCACCAACGTCACCCAAGTGGCCGCGGGTACGTCCCACACGGTGGCCAAACTCCGCAATGGTCGCGTGCTTTGTTGGGGTGATGCCACTGCTGGACAGTGCACACCACCGGAGGATCTCGGCCCGGTGCTCAGGGTGGCCGCCGGAGAGAATTTCACCGTCGCCCTGCTGGCCAGTGGCGAGCCCGTGGTCTGGGGCGGCGCGGGCACCGAAGTAGCCGATCAAATACCCCCGAGCCTTACCGATGGTTTTGCGTTGGTGGCTGGACGTTCCCACGTCCTGGCGCTGGAGCCGTTTCCCGATGCCGACGCCGACGGGCTCAATGATGCCACGGAGACCGCTCTGGGTCTCGGCACCAATACGACGGATTCGGACGTCGACGGACTTTCCGACCTCAATGAGATTCATCTCGGTACCGATCCCAAGAATGCCGACACCGACGGTGACGGGCTCAATGATTTCCTCGAGGTGAAAGAAGGCTTCAATCCGTTGGTGAACGATGCCGCCGCGCCGGGCTCCTTCCGATTGGAGCTGGCCCAGGAGCGCGACTACTTCGCCGCCGCGCCGGGCTTTTACCAAGTGGTGGTTCACACCAATGGTGCCACGGGTCCGGGCTCGTCGGTGACTCTGGAACTGCCGGCGGGTCATACCCGGCAGCTCACCCCAGGAGACACCACGGATACGGTGATCCAATTAATTCCACCCGCGCGTCCGCAGCCGGCCCCGGGCGTGGTGGGTAACATTCTTGTGTGGGGCGCCGCCGATGCCCTGGCAGGTGGGCAAGCGCCCTTGGACGCCCCCGGCATTGTTGAAATTGCCGCGGGCCCCCGGCACACCGTGGCGCGTCAAAGCAACGGATCCGTAAGGTGTTGGGGACGTTCCGAAGAAGGCGAGGGCAACGTTCCTCCGGGATTGGCCGGCGTCCTTCAAGTGGCGGCCGGGGCCGCGCATTCGCTCGCGCTGCAACCGGACGGGCGGGTCGTGGCGTGGGGCCGGAACACTTCGGGACAGGCCAACGTACCCAAAGGACTCGGACCGGTGACCGCCATCGCGGCGGGTGGTGGGGTCAGCGCCGCCGTACTGATCACCGGCCAGCTGGCGCTTTGGGGTGATCCCCAGTTCGGGCAACTCAATGCCACCGCGGCCATTGGCACCGCCCGCGTCCACCGCGTTTCCGTTGGCAGTACCCACGCCGCGGCCGTGCTGGCCGACGGACGCGTGGTCTGTTGGGGCGACAATCGGTTCGGCCAATGCACGGTACCCGCCGGACTGACGGAGGCCGTCGCCGTGGTGGCCGCCGATCTCCGCACGCTGGCCCTCCTCGCGGATGGTTCCGTCCGCTGCTGGGGCGCGGACGATACCGGCGCCTGTCGTCCTCCCGCCGGACTCGGCAAGGTGGTCCAAGTGGTGGCCGGCTTCCGCCATTCCGCAGCCTTGCGTCAGGATGGTTCGGTGGTGGTCTGGGGCGAAACCGGACCGCAACTGACGCTGCCCGGCCGCCTGCAGCATCCTCTGGCCCTCGCCGCGGGCGGGAATCTTTTCTATGCCATAAATTCCTACGAGGACCTCGACGGAGATTCCGTGGATGACGACTACGAGCGGCTCCATCTGCTGGATCCCACCCGTCGCGATACCGATGGGGATGGCCTGGAGGACGCCGCGGAGCTTGCCGGTGGATTTGATCCCTTGGCGCCCACCGAGGCGCCGGACGGCACCGTCACCCGCCGGCCCGCGGCTCAGCTCACCCTCTTCACGTTGCCCAACCTCAAGTATCAGGTGGAGGCTTCGAGTGATCTGGTGCATTGGGAACCGGTGCTGTCACCCGCCCCCAACTTCCGGGGTTTCGAAAGCCGGTTGGTCTCCGGCGGCGCGGCCAACGTGCGGTTCTTCCGCTCCCGTTCCACCTCAAATCCTGCCCCCTGAATCCCGCGACATAATTACGGCAGCGCCAGGAGAACCGACCGCGCATAGTCATCGTCCGGATCCGCACCCAACAAGGACCGAAGCACCTTTTTGGGCATGGCCAATTCGCCCTCCATGGCCTGCGCGATGATCGCGGAAAGAACTACCGACCGGTTCGCATCCGTGTCATCCGGGGTATTGGCCGGATCCGGAAACATCTGGTGCAGCCGTGCGGACATGCGCGGATCTTCGGGCGCACCCGGAACCGCAACGCGGGCCGCCAGCCAGGCGGCCTGCAACAGGCGATCCTGCGGGAATTTCTGCACCGCCTCGGAAAGGGCCGCGAAGGACGCCTCGCGACGGTCGCCATTATAGAGCGCCTTGGCCAACAGCAGGCGCGACAAGGGACTGTCGTGGCTTTGGATCCGCTGGGTACACATCGTCTCCAAATCCGACCAGCGTCGCTCATTGACCACTCCGGCAATCACCAACTCGAAAGCCCGGCGGCGGGACGGATCCAGTTCCAACGCGCGGCGCGCCAGCCGGACTGCCGCCGGACCATTTCCCATCAGGACATACTGGTAGGATGCCGCCAGTTCCGCAGCGCCCGCCCGCCGACGCGGATCACTGGTGATTCCCGGCACCGAATTCGTCACCAAAGCCTCCAGACGATCCATTCGTTCATGCACCCAGGTCCGGGTATCGGAACGCAAACTATCGATCGCCCGCCGTCCGTCGGGATTAATCCCCAAACGAACCCTGGCTTCGGCCAACTCGGGCAGGATGCGCACGTAAATCGCCAGTCCCTGCAACCGGTAATCATCCGGCAGCTTTTTCAAAGCGGCCTCGACCTCGGGGGCGGCGGCCGCCTGGTTCAAGAGGGAGACCGCCGCCTGTCGCTCACCGGGGGTTGGGGGATTCGCGAGCACGCGGCGGCGCATTTCCCGATCCAGGAAAAAGGGCAGCCGCGCCGCCCACACGCGGGGCTCATCCGGAGCCGCCTGCAGGGCCTTTTCCTGGCATCGACCCGCCTCCTCGAACAACGCGGCCGCGGCCTTGGCATCGCCCTTCGGCTTCAATCTGCCGACGACGTACGCACCCATCGCGTTCGGCGGAGCCTCATCGCCCCACCCGGTGAACAGCGCCAGACTGCGGGTTCCCAGGACATCACCCAGCAAAACCCAAGCCTCCCAGTTTCCCGGCTGCCGGTCGGTGATCTCCCGAAGCTGCGCCTCCGCGGCGACCTCTTCGCCGGACAACCACAGCGCCTTCGCCATCCCCAGACGCACCGCAACATCCGCCCCGGCGGTGTTGGTCCAGGCCCGGTATCCCGCCAGCGCTTCCTGGCGATGAACCAGGGCATTGGTGTCCCCCACATTCATGGCCAGGCGATAAAGGCGCAGACGTTCGGCCGCCTCGGTGGGTTTTCCCGTCAGGGTCGGAGTCACCCGGGCGAGTTCACCCGCCGGATCGGCCACATCCTCCTCAGCGGTGATTCCCGAATTGCGTCCGAAGGTGGGCTCAAGATTGAAGGAGACTTGAGGCAGGCGAACCAGCGTCCGCAATTTTGCCGCCAGGGCGTTGGTGGTAGCCGCCGGTACGGACGCCGCATCCACCTGCATCACCGCACCCAAGCACAGTACCGCCAAAATCTTCCGCATCATCCCACCACGCTGGCAAAGCCCCGCACCATGTCGAGCCCGACCCCGGTTTGATTGCAAACCACAGATCCTTTCCCCGAAGCCGATCTTCGCCGTAGGTTGCCCACATGACATTGAAGCAGCTGTCGGCCCTCGCCAAAACCGGCGCCATCGACACCGTCATGGTGGCCTTTCCCGATCCCTTCGGTCGATTGATCGGCAAACGCTTTCGCGCCGATTATTTTCTCAAATCCGTCGCCTCCCACGGGACCCACGGCTGCAACTACCTGCTGACGGTCAACCTGGACATGGATCCCCTCGACGGTTTCCAGTTGGCCAACTGGGCCTCCGGCTTCGGTGATTTCGAACTCCGTCCGGATCTCTCCACCCTCCGCCTCATTCCCTGGCAGCCCGCCACCGCCCTGGTGATTTGCGATCTGCATCGTCCGGACGGCGTGATGGTCGCCGAAGCTCCGCGTTCAGTATTACGGCGTCAGGTCGAGCGGGTGCGCTCGCTCGGTCTCACCTGCTACTGCGCCAGCGAACTGGAATTCTATCTCTTCAATCAGACCTACCACGACGCCTTCACCGCCGGGTATCGGGAACTGAAACCGTCGAGTGATTACCGCATCGATTACCATCTGATGCAACCCGGCCGCGACGAAGTGCTGATGCGGGCCATCCGCAACGGACTGACCGCCGCCGAAGTCCCCATCGAGAGCAGCAAGGGCGAATGGAGTCGTGGACAACACGAATTGAATTTCACCTATGGCGAGCCCCTGCGGATGGCCGACGGCCACGGACTTTTCAAGCAGGGCGTCCGCGAGATCGCCGAGCAACACGGCAAGGCGGTCACCTTCATGGCCAAATACGCGCCCAGCGAGGCCGGCAGTTCCTGCCATTTGCACCTGAGTCTTTGGGCGGGCGATCGTAATATTTTCTGGGACCCCAAGGCCAAGGCCGGTTCCAAGCACTTCCGTCAATTCCTTGGCGGCCTGCTGAAATACTCCCGCGAACTTTGCCTGTTCGTCGCTCCCACCATTAATAGTTATAAGCGTTACCAACCCGGCAGCTGGGCCCCCACGCGCATGGCGTGGGCTACCGACAACCGTACCACCGGCTTCCGCGTCGTGGGTCACGGCAACGGTTATCGCCCGGAAAACCGGATGCCGGGCGCGGATGCCAATCCCTATCTCGCCTTTGCCGCCATGCTCGCGGCCGGACTGGCCGGCATGGAAGAAGGCCTCGATTGCGGTGATCCCTATATCGGCAACGCTTATATCGATCCCAAACTCGCCCGTCTCCCCTCATCTCTCCGTGACGCCACGGAGCTGCTGTCCGAATCCAAGCTGGCCCGCCAAACCTTTGGCGACGCGGTGGTTGATTTCTATGTGCACCACGCCCGCCTTGAACAGGAGGCGTTCGGCAATGCGGTCACCGATTGGGAAAAACACCGCTATTTCGAGCAGATTTGACCGGTTCGGCAACCTATTTCACTCCCGCCCGCGCCCGGGCTATACCGAAATCCACCAGGCTCTGGGAGTGGAAAAATCCTTCGAAGAAGTTATGCCCCTGTCCCTGGAGGACGGTGAGCTTCACCAGATCGCCGGCTCCGGCAGCTTCATAGATCTGTTTCACCCGGCCGGAGTTCTCGGGTAGGGGCACAACCTTGTCGACGTCCCCGTGGATCAAGGCCACCGGGACACGGGCCCGGGCCAGCACGTCCATTCGTTCGATCGGATTCAAGCTGGCCACCAAGGGGCCCAGGGCCTCCGGGGTGAGTCCATACGCCGGCGCCACATTGCTGAGACCGGGATAGGTGCGAAAGTCATATACCGGATATATACCGATGATCCCGGCGATGCGTTCGGGATGTTGAATCGCCCAGCTGGCGACCCACAGACCGCCGCGGCTGCGGCCCATAAGACACGGACGCGGGGCAAAACCCCGTTGCACCACCAGGTCCCGATATAGGGCATCGAAAATAGCATGACTGGCGGGGCTTCCATAGGCCTCTCCCACGTCCACTCCGGCCACGGCAATGCCGGCCGCCAGAAACTGTTCGTGCATCCAGCGTTCGGCTTCATCCGGCAACGGAGCCAGAGTGGGCGCATAGAAGATCCAGGGTTGGGGCCGTGTCCGCAGCGCCTCCCGCGGCATATAAAGAAAGCCCGGCCGACCACCGGCCGTCAGCGCCTGGCTGCCCGGCAACGCCAAACGACTGGAAGGGGCACTTGCCGGGGTGGACGCCGGCTTCTTGCCAACGGAAAGCTGTTGTTCCACCCAGGGTCCCACCTTCTCGGCCCAACGGGCGGCGTGTTCGCGCAATCCCTTGCCGCTGAAATGAACGCCCTTGCCGTCCCCATCCCGCAAGTCCCCAGCCAGGGCATCCGAGTCGGGTCCCGCCAGCGCGGTTCCGTCGCTCCCGAGACCTTGTTGGGCGGACCGAATATCCGCCGATCCCGTATCCGCCGGCGTGTGATAACTCACCTGGGCCACAAACCACGGCGCCTCCCAGCCGGAAGCCCGGCCGGAACTACGAATCACCTCCGTCAGATATTGTCGATACAACCCGCCGGTCAGCGTCCGGGTGGTGTCACTTTGATTCGCATCCGATTCCCCCTGGTGCCACAGCACCGCCCGGTAACCCCGGGGACCCACCTGTTGCAGGCGGGCGACAAAGCGACGGAACAATTCACCGGTACTTTCCCAATCGCCACCCGGCAGGTGCGTGACATTTCCGGTGAGTGTCGGTGGATTGGGAAAATGAATCCCCCGCGGCAGCCACTCCCGGACGCTGGTGGCCCCCACACCGGTGGCAACGAATCCCACCGGAACTTTGAACCGATCCACCAACGCATCCCCCAACGGCGGTATAAAACTGCCACCTCCGCCACTCGCTCCCGGTTGGGGATCCCGCGCCAGCTGCCAGTGTCCGTCGGCGAGGGCCGATACCAAGCCGGTCCGGGTCTCCTGGCGTTCCTCACCGTGATTGGCCGAATTGGATTGACCCGCCACCACGAACACCTCGCCCACACCCACGTGTTCCACGCGGGTGGCGGTCGTGACCACGTTCGCCGATCGAGCCTGAACCTCGATCCGATACCATCCGCCCGCCGGGGCCAACAACGCACCCTCAAACCACGCCCCGCCCCGCAACCGCAGCGTGCGCCATTCACCCTGACCGGAAGTGGCGACCCAGCGGGCCTCCACCACATCGGGCAATCGATCCACGTCCGTGATTGCGCCGCTCACCGGAATGAAACCCTCGTCGGCCCGCCGTTGCACCACCTGATAATCCAACGGAGTGGACAGGCGCAGGGCCGCCGCCGCTTGGCCGGTGAGACCGGTGCCCAGCAGGGCCGTTAACCAAAGTCCGATGGTTCCGCAGCGTACGGTCAAAATGGAGGGCATGGGTGCAAGAGTGCGAAGGCACTCCACCCGCCGACAAGCAAAACCATCGACCCTCTCGGTCTTAATCTCAGGGCTGCGCCCGGGTGCGGATGAATTGCTGTAGACCTCCCGCCGGAACCGTCGGCGCGAAAACCTCCAGATATGGCGCGCCATTGGTAATCATCCCCAACGCGGTATAGGGACCCTCCACCTGATTCGCCGAATCCAGGACATATCGACCCAACCCCGCCGGCAGAGTGATACGCGTCAAACCATTCGCGACCGGCAGGAATTCCATTGGTACGATCGGGTCGTATCGGTTCGCCTGCGTATTTAGGCATTGTTCCCGGGCATTGCTGAGACCATCCCCATCAGGATCGTCCTTGGGTCCATAACGCAGGTCGCCAAAATTCTGCCGTTCCCAATCATCGTCCAGGCCATCCTTGTCTTCATCCGTGATGGCCGTGCCACGAAGGATCAACTGGGCGGAAGTAATACTGCCGGAGTCCAAGGGTCGCTCGTCGGTGACATCCAGACGCCATTCGCCGGCACTGCTCTCGTAGAAATTGTGAGCGGTCCAATACGTCCAGTTCTGCGGACCCGGGGAATAATCCCCGTTGATGAATTGCAAAATGCTTCGCGTGCCCGACGGCGACACCAGGGTGATCCGGAGATCGCTGCGATACGGATGTGTGGTGTTCAGCCGGACACCCACCTGTTCGCACACGATCGAATCATTGATGGTCCACTTGGTCGTGGTAGGGGTGAGGTTGAGCCGGGCGGTATTGGCCGGATGCGTCTCCACATAATTCCGTAGGGCATCGCCATTGGCCTTATCGATGAAGATGGCCGGAATGGGCGCAAATCCAGTACCAAACATCACCAGCAACTGCGGATCCGTGGCAACGTTGTTATAGATCACCACAAACTCGGCCCCAGCGCGTGCCGCCAGATCGATCTTCTCGGAAAAGAAATTGTCCCCCCGCTGGATCAACGCCGCCCGTCCGTGGAGATCGAGATCGATGTTCGTATTGCCCAATCCCACATAGACCATGGGCAGCCGGGCGGTCGCGGCCTCCACCTGCGGTCCCTGCGCCGGCAGGCAGTGGATCGACGTCAGGCTGCCGGGCAATCCCGTTCCCTGCAGCTCCAAACGCAGTGAATCATCCACCACCGGACGGCTGGTGGTGTTCACGCTGGATTTAACAATCTTCAGCGCCGGCCGATTGCTCCAATGCCGCGCCAGCTGCACCGCCAGTCCGGCATCCGGCACGCCAAAACCCACATTGTGGCTGACCACAAAACCCGCGCCGTTGGTGCGCACGTCCGAGTCCGCAAAATCGTAGTGGCGGCTGCTCTGCACCAGGATCTGCTGAACATCGCGATATCCCAGCTGTGGATTGGCCGCGAGGATCAGGGCGCAGATCCCCGCGATCTGTGGGCAGGAGGCGGA
This sequence comes from Verrucomicrobiota bacterium, assembly GCA_947471985.1. Lineage (GTDB taxonomy): Bacteria > Verrucomicrobiota > Verrucomicrobiia > Limisphaerales > UBA9464 > CANIZL01. The sequence goes on from CANIZL010000002.1 coordinate 41,476, forward strand.
TGTCCCGTTAAAGCCACTGACCCCCTGGGCATAATCCCCGTCCGTTCCCCCCGCCGTGTTATAACCGTCGGATCCGGCCATGTCGGTGGTCACAATATTCGGCGCTGCCGGATCCTCTTCAAAGTCGGACGGAGAATCCCCGCTCGGCGCACCGACCAGGATATTGGCTCCCGGGCTGCTATAGGTCGTCGCCCGGCCATCGGCCCGCACCGCCGCCACCGCGATCACCCGCGGATCCGCCGCAAAGCCATCGTCGATGGAATTGACCAAGTCCTCCCGATCATTGCCTGCCGCCCGCACCATGACCACTCCGCGACCGGATCGACCTTTCGTTACCGCCGTCTCGATCGCCGCCTCGCTCAGAACATCGATCGCACTCTGGGACAGACTGTAGCTGCCCCAGCTGTGATTTTGGACGGCTACCGTATCCTTGTCGTGCTGGAACATCGCCGCCAGCGCCGAATCCTCGGCAATCACATCCTCGGGGCCGTTGCCAAAATCAAAGAGACCAAAGATCGCCCAACTAGCCAGCCGGGCCTCCGGCGCCAGACCCACCACGCCCAAATCATTCCCCCCCGTCGCACCGATCAACCCGGCACAAGCGGTACCATGGTCCGGATAGCCATCACTCATGGGTTCCCCGGGGCGATCCCCGAAGAAATCATAATGCGGTGCGCCCGCTGTGTTCCCCAGATCGGGATGATCGGTGGTGACGCCCCCATCGGCCACCGCCACCGTAACTCCCGCGCCCCGCGTCAACGGCCAGGCCGGACGGACGTTGAGATCGATGCCCCGTGGAACTCCGGTGACGGGATCCCGATTGTCCAAATGCCATTGAATCGAATACAGGGGATCGTTCGGCCGCGCCGCGTAAGCCCGCTGCCGAAGGTGCAGACGACGTCGATCCGGATGCACGGCCAGCACTTCCGCGCGATCCACCAAATGTTGCGTCAAAGCGAAGGCCCCGGCGACATCCGGCGTTTCCACCAACCACAGATCTTCCCCAACCTGCCTCCGCGATAAATCGTCGGGTAGCACTTTGTCCGGGGAGGTTCCCGGCTGGAATTGCACGACCACCCGTTGCCCCAGAACCACGGCATCACCCGATCCCTCGCGTCGGGCCAGCACCCAGTCGCGGCCCGTTCCCGCCGGCAGACCAACCCGGTCAGGGACCGAGATCCTATAGACCTGCGGTTGTGGCTCCCGGACGGCGAGATCCAGGTCCGCCGCCGGCGAACCAACTGCCGCCAGTAGCAAAGTGGCGCGGAGAACGAGGCGTTTGAGTCTGTCGCAAGGCATGCAACAGGGTGGGAAAGCCCGGCTGCGCTGTCATCTCAATCCGGAGATTGCCTGACATTTTACCTTGGCACGGCGGTGGATGTTGCTTTCTTAACCACGTATTTCCCGCCCGCACCTTGCCGTCTCATGAAGACTATATTGCCGTCTCCTGCACCTAATATTCGACGAGCTTTTACGCTCATCGAACTCCTCGTGGTCATCGCCATCATCGCCATTCTGGCCGGCATGCTCCTGCCGGCCTTGAGCAAGGCTAAGCAAAAGGCTTCGGGTGTTCGGTGTTTGAGTAACACCAAACAGCTGACTCTTGCTTGGTACATGTACTTCGGCGACAACCGGGACCGGTTGATTGAAAACAATCTGGGCACCACCAACTCCTGGATCGGCGGTAACGTCAACAACGCGACCGAGGCCACCAACAAGATTTTCATCACCAACGGCCGCCTGTATTCGTACAATACCAGTACCGAGATCTATAAGTGCCCCTCCGATCCGGGCTTCAAATTCTCCACCAAACTGGTGCAACGGGTCCGTAGCTATTCCATGAATGGCCAGATGGGCGGCTTGGATGTGACCTTCGTCAATGGTGCCAAGGCGCGGGCCAAGTTCTCTGACATCATTCGTCCCTCCCCGGCCGAGGCCAATGTCTTCGTCGACGAGAATGCCGAGAGCATCGATGACGGATATTTCGCCGTACAAGCGGATCCGCCCCGCTGGGTGTGGCAGAACACCGCCGCCAGTCGCCACGGGAATGGTACCGTCCTCTCGTTTGCGGATGGCCACTCGGAGCTATGGCGCTGGTACGAGCCGCACACCTCCCGCCTCAAGGGCACCGACCAAGCCGTCAAGGCGGGTGACCGGGATTTGGGCCGCTTTCATCAAGCCACCCACCAGCCTTAGAGCTGGCTTCAGCGACTGGCCCAGCATCGCCGGCCAATTGTCGACATCTTCCAGTCGCTCCCCGACCCAGCTGACTTCAGCTGGGTCTTTTGCTTTCCAATTCCCTCGATCCCCGATTTCACGCTCTACTCGGAGGCCATTGGTAGAAGTCACTTCGATCCTCCTCGGCCCTTCGGAAGGAATTAACTCTTAAGTTTCCTACTGCGTCGGAGAGGCGACCCGCCATCCTGTTCGCCGGTTTCTATGACCCCTCCTCCCATACGTCAGGTTTTTCCGGAAGGTCCGGGAAACGGCGGCAGCGCCGGTGCTGCCTTCCGCCAGGCAAAGCCTTGGCTCATCGCCGGTTTTTGGGGCATCGCTGCGCTCCTTCTACTCACCACCAGCTTCTATTCGGTGCCCGCGGATTCCGTGGGCATTGTCCAACGCTTTGGACGATACCTCCGCTCGGAGGATCCTGGGCTGCGTTTCAAGCTTCCTTTGGGTATCGACACGGTGACGCTGCTTCCCTTCCGTCGGCAATTGAAGCTGGAGTTTGGCTTCAGCACTCCCGGCGCCGGCAATCCTCACCAGGCCAGCCAGGAGCCCGAGTCGGAGAAGTCCATGGTCACCGGCGACCTCAATGAGACCTTGGTCGAGTGGGTTGTTCAGTACCGAATCAGTGATCCGAAGCAATTCCTGTTCGAAGCTCGGGACCCGGAGGAGACCCTTCGCGCTGCCGCCGAGAGCGTCATGCGCGAGGTGGTGGGTGACCGCACCGTCGACGAGGTGATCACCTTCGGGCGCCAGGAACTCGAGGTGGAGGCCCGATTGGCGCTGCACCGAGTGACGGAACATTACGCGCTCGGGGCAACGGTCGATTTGGTCCAACTGAAAAACGTCAATCCGCCCAAACAAGTCCAGGCCTCGTTCGATGAGGTCAACCAGGCTCAGCAGGAGAAGCAACGATCCATCAATGTCGCCAACGGTGACTACAACAAAGTGGTGCCCCGCGCCAAGGGTGAAGCAGCCCGGCTGATCGCCGAATCCCAAGGGTACGCCCAGAAGCGAGTGAATGAAGCGCTCGGGGATGCCCAGCTCTTCAAGGCGGTTTTCACCGAATACGAGAAGGCGCCGCTCGTCACCCGGCAGCGCATCTATCTCGAAACCATGAGTGAGGTCCTTCCCAAGTTGGGCCGCAAGTTCATCACCGATCAGGACTCCCAGCCGCTCCTGCCGTTCCTCCAACTCCAAACCGACAAGGGCAATCCGTGAAACTCTCTTCCCTACTCAGCTCCTTGGGCGCCGTCGCTGGCGTCATTATCCTGTGGATCGGGTTTAATCTTTGCAGCTATTCGCTGCCGGAAACCCAGCAGGCCATTGTCACCCAGTTCGGCAAACCCATTGGGGGACCGATTACCAATTCCGGCCTTCACTGGAAGATGCCGTTCGTCCAGACCGTCAATCTGATCGATAAACGGATTCTGGAGTGGGACGGCCGCGCCAGTGAGATGCCCACTCGCGACAAACTCTACATCGTCGTTGACGCCTTCGGCCGGTGGCGGATCAATGATCCCGCCCAGTATTTCACCCGCCTCCGGGATGAGCGCAGCGCCCAGTCGCGGCTCGACGACATCATTGGCAGCGAACTCCGCAATGCCGTCGCCAAGAATGACCTGATCGAAATCGTCCGGACCACCATTAATCGCAAACCCGATCTGGATCCCGCCGCTACGACCAATGGGCCGCCCGTGGGTCTTTTGCTGCCGATCCGCCATGGCCGAGGAGCGATCGAAAAGGAAATCATGGCCGCGGCCGCTCCCAAACTGAAGGACTTCGGCATCGAGTTGCTGGACGTCCGTTTCATGCGGCTCAATTATAACTCGGGCGTCAGTGCCAAGGTTCACGAACGGATGGTCAGCGAACGCCAGCAGATCGCCTCCCGGTTCCGCTCTGAGGGCGAGGGAGAGGCCGCCGTGATCCTCGGCAATAAGGAGCGTGACCTGAAGGGTCTGCAGTCCGAGGCCTATCGGCTCGTCCAGGGCATTCGGGGTGAGGCCGATGCCAAGGCCATCGCCATCTACGCCGAGGCCTATGGCCAGAACGAGCGGGCAGCGGAATTCTACAGTTTCCTCCGGACCATGGAGACGTATCAGAAGTCCTTGGGAAAGGACACAACCCTGATGTTGAGCACCGACAGCGATCTCTTCCGCTTCCTGAAGCAGATCAATCCCACCAACCCACCCGCCCCGCGGCGTTGATGTGGGTCGATCAGGGGCGTCCTCCGGGATGCGTTCGGTGGCCGTTGGTTTGCTCAAACCAACGGCCTTTCCTTTCCGGAAAGTGGCTCAAAGATCCCCGCAGCAGCGATTGTGAGCGGAGGCGATATCTAGATTCTCCTCGGCCGCGCAGACCTCGTCGGCTGCTGATTCTTCGATCATTGATGCCTCGGCCGCTCTCGTCGATTCCCCCAGGCGCTTCATCCAAACCATCACCACCCCCATATCCGCCGGCGTCACGCCGCTGATCCGGGTGGCTTGGCCCACGGTCGTGGGTCGGATCTTCTCCAACTTCTGCCGGGCCTCGATCCGCAGACTCGGCACCACCGAGTAATCGAAGGTGGGCGAAATTACCCGATCCTCCAGAGATCGAAAGCGGGCGATCTCCAACTCCTGCCGCTCAATGTAGCCAGCGTACTTCAGGGCGATCTCCACCTGCAACCCCACCTCCGCATCCAGGGATTCGTCGCGGCCGGGCAGGGTGGCGTAGGTGATCTCCGGTCGGCGCAACCAATCCGCCAACGTCTGCTGTCCACTCCGCGTCCGATCCAATCGTTCCGTCTCCCGGATGATCGCCTCGCGTTTGGCCTCGAACCGACGGAAGTTTCGCTCCGGCAAGAGACCAATGTCGAAGCCCAGGGCGCTCAGCCTTTGATCCGCATTGTCCTGGCGCAGCAGGAGTCGGTGTTCCGCCCGGCTGGTAAACATCCGATAAGGCTCGACCGTGCCCTTGGTCACCAGGTCATCAATCAAAACCCCGATGTACGCCTGATCGCGTCGGAGCACGACCGCCTCCTTCTGTTGCACCCGACGGGCCGCATTGATGCCCGCCATCAATCCTTGGGCCCCCGCCTCCTCGTATCCGGAGGTGCCATTGATCTGTCCGGCTAGGAATAGATTGCGACAGGTCTTGGTTTCGAGGCTCGGCAACAGTTGGGTCGGATAGGCGAAATCGTACTCTACCGCGTAAGCCGGCCGAAGGATCTCCGCGCGCTCGCAACCCAGGATCGATTGCACCATCCCTATCTGCACCTCGTAGGGCAGGGAAGTGCTGAAGCCATTGACGTAAATTTCATCGGTGGCGATCCCCTCCGGCTCTAGAAAAATCTGGTGCCGTTCCTTCTCAGCGAACTTCACAAACTTGTCCTCGATACTCGGACAGTAGCGCGGCCCAATTCCCTCGATGACCCCGGAGTACATGGGAGATCGATGCAGGTTCGCCAGGATCAACTCCCGGGTACGATCGGTGGTGTAGGTGATCCAACACTTCATCTGGGACCCCCGACGGGCCAGAATGGAACCTGGCGGGTAGGGGGTGGTGCTCCGACTGGTGACAGAGGGAGTCCCCAACGCCCGGGATTGTTCCACGTGGAACAATTCATCCTCCCACAGATCGTCCTTCCAATACGTAAACCACGGCACCGGGTCATCCCCAGGTTGCTCCTCAAGTTTAGAGAAATCGATGGAGCCCATCACCAAACGGGGCGGGGTGCCGGTTTTGAGTCGACCCAATTCCAACCCCAACGCCTCCAGCGACCCCGACAGACTTTGCGCCGCCGCCTCCCCGGCTCGTCCGCCCGATTGTTGATTGGAACCAATATGCATCAGTCCGCGCAGGAAGGTACCAGTAGTCACTACCACAGAGGTGGCGTGATACTCCGCCTCCAAGGCCGTCGCCACGCCATAAACCTGAGCATCCTTCACCAGTAATCGAACTGTTTGGCTCTGCTTACAATCCAGATTGGACTGCCGTTCGCAGATCCACTTAAGGCGGAACTGGTAGGCCTTCTTATCGCATTGGGCGCGCGGCGCCCAGACGCTTGGACCCTTTTTGGTATTGAGCATCCGAAACTGCAACCCGGCCATATCCGTCGCCTTGCCCATTTCGCCACCCAGGGCGTCGATCTCCCGCGCCAAATGCCCTTTGGCCAGACCCCCAATGGCCGGATTGCAGGACATTTGCCCAATGGTATCCAGGTTGATGGTCAGCAGGAGGGTCGAACAACCCATTCGCGCCGCCGCCAAGGCCGCCTCTACTCCCGCATGACCCGCGCCGATGACGATGACGTCATAGCGCTTCGGATAGACAAACATGTTGGGGATATTAACAGGAATTAGCCACCTCGCAGGGGAATTCCCGGAAGAACCTGCCCGCTTTACCGGTGAGAAATCGCCCTAACGCACCACCACCGAGGGTGCTTAGAGGGAAAACTGATTGGGGGTGGCCGTGGATTTCAAGTTAACCACGGCCAAAATCACCCCTCCCGACCTTAAGATCCTACCGAATTGTTCCACGTGGAACAAAAACCCGCTGGAGAGCCTCAAATCTCCTCCGTCCACCCACCGAAATAGATCTCTTTCATCCCTAATCCCCGACGCTTTACTATCCGATTGTGAAAGCCCGGACGGAAATATCCATAACCTGTTAACCATACACATTTTACGCAGAGAATGTGTCAGGAAATTTACATAACAACCTCTGCTACAATTACTTATATTAACACCTACCGCGGCCGGCCCCCTTTGTCCCTAGGTCTCCCATCCACCGACATGTCGCCTTCACCCCAACGCTACAAGGATTCGCTTTCCCTCGTCCCTGTGCCCCGTAGCGTTAACGGGTCCGGTGATCGGACGCTCCGCTTATGAACGATCAACTTTCCGCACTCAAGCAGCATTCCATCGTGGTGGCGGACACCGGCGACTTCGCCTCCATCCGCAAGTATCAGCCCCGCGATGCCACCACGAATCCCAGCCTGATCCTCAAGGCTGCCACCATGCCGGAATATGCCGACCTGGTCACCAAGGTCGTCGCCGACGCCCGTCAGGCAGCGCCGAATGCCTCCGCGGCCCTGACGTTGGCCATGGACGGTCTGGCGGTGGCATTCGGCTTGGAGATCCTCAAGATCGTCCCCAACCGGGTCTCCACCGAGGTCGACGCCCGGCTCAGCTTCGACACGATTGCCTCCGTAGCCAAAGCCCGACAGCTCATCGCCCAGTACGCTACGGCCGGAATTGCCCGCGAGCGGATCCTCATTAAGCTGGCCTCCACTTGGGAGGGTATTCAGGCCGCCCGCCTCCTTAAAGCCGATGGCATCCGCTGCAATCTGACGTTGCTCTTCAGCTTCGCCCAAGCTGTGGCCTGCGCTGAGGCGGGAGTCCAACTCATCTCACCCTTCGTCGGTCGAATCCTCGACTGGCACAAAAAGGCCACCGGCATCACCGCCTACGCTCCCTCGGAGGATCCCGGGGTCCGGTCGGTCACCCGCATCTACACCTACTACAAGAAGTTCGGGTTCAATACCGAAGTCATGGGCGCCTCGTTCCGTAACCGGGATGAGATCCTCGAACTCGCCGGCTGCGATCTCCTCACCATCAGCCCGGCACTGCTCGAGGAACTGCAGAACGGGACCGGTGCCGTGGAACGCAAGCTTTCGCCCGGCCTCGCCCGCGATGCCGCGTTGGAACAGGTCACCCTGAATGAGGGATCCTTCCGCTGGCTCCACAACGAGGATCAAATGGCCACGGAGAAACTCAGCGACGGCATCCGGCTCTTTGCCGCCGATTCCCTCAAGTTGGAGAAGTTCCTCGCCGACAAATTGGCCGGCAAATAGCCCCAATGCGGTTGTCTCGCCTCGGCCCCACGCTCCTCGGGCTGCTGATCTTTCTGTCCGCCACGCGGGTCCTGGGCCACGCCAAGCCCGGCGCCCACGCCGACGTCCGCTTCAGCATCACCCGCTCGGCGGTCCGCATGGAAGCATTGATGAATCTTCGCTTCGCCGAGGGCTTGGTGAATTGGTCCCGCAGCGTTCGCGACGAAGTGGCGCTTGAGGAAGAGGCCGCCGGGCGGGCTGCGCTGCTGGAATATTTTGGCGGTCCCCGACCCGGCGGCGCCCCCGTGGTGGTCAATCGGCCCAACTCCGTCACGATCGATGGCATCCCCACTCAACCGCTGCTGGTGGAATTCCGCGTCGTTCGTCCCGCCCCGGAGACCCGGCCTGGTTTCGTCGAAGTTGCCCAGGCCCAATGGCAGCAAGTCCTCGTCGTCGTTGAATACCCGTGCAAAACCCCACCCCGATCCGTCGGCCTGGTCTGGGGAACCTATCCGCGGGATTTCCTGGCCTCGGATCGGGATCTGGCCCCGCTTTCGGAGGTCGAGGCGATCTTGATCGCCGAAGGTGAGACGTCCCCCATCACTTTTCGCGAGCACGAGCCGGAGTATGTCTGGCACGCCTCGGCCACTCCCCTTGAGGCCCGGTTTCAAAAAGTCCCCTCCGCCTCCGCCCAGACCCTTCGTACCCTCCCGGCGCTTTCCCTCTCCCTGATCGCCGTAGGAATTCTGGCCGGGGCCACACTGTATTTTCGCGCTCCCACTCACCGCCGCCGGACTGTGTTCTTCGCCACGGTTCTCAGCGCCAGCCTCCTCGCTGTTTGGGCTTGGCCCCTCGGTCGCACCGCCTTGCCTGGGTGGTTGAATCCTCGGCCCCCTCTCCCGAGTCCCTCCGAGGCCCTGGCCATCTTCCAGCCCCTGCAAGCCAACATCTACCGCGCCTTCGACTACACCGCCGAGAGCGAGATTTACGACGCCCTCGCCCGCAGTGTCGACGGCCCCCTGCTCGCCAAGACCTACGACGACATCTACCGCAGCCTCATCCTCCACGAAGAAGGGGGTGCGTTGTGCCGCGTTAAGTCCGTACACCCGGTGTCCACCGAGATCGAAGCCATCGCGGTGGATCCCGATCGCCACGCCCCGCAGTTGACCCTCCAGGCCCGCTGGCGGGTCGAAGGTGTGGTCTATCACTGGGGACACTCCCACTCCCGCATCAACGAATACCGCGCCCGATATACAGTGGCCACCGTCGCCGCTGGCTGGCGGATCACCGGGATCGAACCCATGGAGCAGCGGCGCGTGGAGAGCGAGGCACCGGCTGCCCTCCCCAAGAGCGATCCCCCGTGAACACCGGGCCCCTCATCATCGGACGCGAGGTTCGCTTCCATCACGGCGACTCCTTCTCGTTGCACCTCCCGGAGCTCACCGTCCAAGCCGGCGAGCGCCTCGCGCTGATCGGACCCAGTGGATCCGGAAAGAGCACCTTGATTGATCTCATCGCCGGCATTCATCTCCCCGCGACTGGCTCACTGGAAGTCCTCGGCGTTGATTGGGCGACGCTTCCCGAAAACCGCCGCCGCGAAATCCGGCGCCGCCGCATCGGCATGGCCTTTCAGGAATTCGAGCTGCTCGACTATCTCTCGGCCCGCGAAAACATCCTCCTTTCCCGCTACATCGGTGCTTCGAACGAATCGCCCCTCACCCTGGCTCAACGAACCGAGGACCTCGCCCGCGCCGCCGGCATCCACCAAATCCTCTCCCGAGCACCCGCCCGCTTGTCCCAGGGAGAACGTCAACGCGTCGCCCTTTGCCGGGCTCTGCTCACGCGCCCACCGCTGATTCTCTGCGATGAACCCACCGGCAACCTGGATCCGCAATCCGCGGCCGCTGTCCTGACTCTCCTCCTCGACCAAGCCAAACGCGACGGGGCCGCCGTCATCATGGCCACCCACGATCACGGGCTCCTCGCGCGGTTCGACCGGGTACTGGATCTCACCCGTCGTTCCCCGGCCGCCGAATGAACGCCGCTGCCATGACCGGTTCCCTCGTTCTCGCGCTTCGGCATCTCCGCCACCACCGCACCCGATCCCTCCTGATCGTGGCCTGTGTCGCCGCCGCCTGTGCGATTCCGCTGCTCATCCGCGTCCTGACCGCTGATTTCCAAAAGGCCCTGATCACCCGGGCCCGCGCCACGCCCCAGCTCATCGGCTCCAAGGGCAACCGGTTCGATCTCACCATGGCCCTGCTCTACTTCCGCCAGGTGGAATTGCCGACGCTTTCGTTCGCGGACTTCCGCCAACTCGCCACCAACGGCGGTGGTGTTTTCATCCCGCTCAATCTCCGGTTCACCGCCCGCCATCGGGCTCTGGTGGCCACCACGCCCGATTACTTCGAACTTCGCGGTCTCCGACCCGCCGCTGGCACCCTGCCCTTGCTCCTCGGCGACGCGGTACTCGGCGCCCGGTTGGCTCGCCAACTTAAGCTCGGTGTCGGCGACAGTATTTTCTCCGACCAACGCGAGCTCTTCGACATCTCGAAACCCCAATCGCTGAAGCTCCATATCACCGGAGTGCTGGCCCCTTCCGGCGGTCCGGATGACGATGCGGTGTTCACCGATCTCAAGTCCGCTTGGATTCTGGAAGGCCTGTGTCACGCCCATACCGCGGCGAATCAGGTGCCCGAACGACTCGTTTTGAACCGCGCCCCGGGGCGTTTGACCTTGAGTGAGGAACTCATCGACTACAACGAGGTCACCCCGGCCAATATTTCCGAATATCATCTCCACACCGACGAAGCGCATCTCCCACTCACCGGATTGATCTTCGCCCCCAACTCCCAGAAATCCGGCACCCTGCTTCGCTCCCGACTCAACGCCGGAAAACTGTGGCAGGCCGTCTCCCCGATGGAGGTGGTGGAAGATCTCCTGGCGTACGTTTTTCGACTGCGCTCTCTGTTCGACGCCGTGTCCGTGGTTTTGGGACTGCTCACCGCCGCCATGATCGGCATGATCACCGCTCTTTCCATCCGCGTCCGATCCCGTGAATTGGAGACCCTCCGCCGCATCGGTGTGGACCGTCTCACCATCGCCGCCCTCTTTTCGTGGGAGATAGCCATCCTCATCGGTCTCGGTGCGGCGGCCGCCGGACTCGCTGTGGGTTTGATTTCACTCGGCGCACCCGATTTGGTTAAATTACTGTGAACTGCTGTTTTTGGAATGGCCGTTCTCATTGCCCGGGCTAAAGCCATTTCCGGATGCCTGCGATGCCCTCCCGATCCGCCGCACCGACCTCGGGGCCGGTGCTGGCCGCATTGCTGGCTCTCGCTTTCCTGTTCCTCGCCGGCTGCGATCGCCCGGCGCCCGCCGCGTCGACTCCTCATCCCCTAGAGGCGCGAATAGTTCTCACCTCCTTTTATCCGCTCACCTATTTTGCGGAGCGCATCGCCGGCACTCACCTGACGATCCGTTGTCCCTGCCCTCCTACTGTCGATCCCAGCCTTTGGAAACCCTCCCGCGCCGATCTGCTCCAATTCCAAAGCGCCTCGCTGATCCTCCTGAATGGAGCGGGCTACGAACACTGGACCGCCGGCGCCGCGCTTCCCGTCAGTCGTACCGTGGAAACCGCGCAGCCTTTCGCCGCGGAGTTTCTCCAACTGCCGACCCAGACGCATGCCCACGGCCCCGGAGGATCGCATACGCACTCCGGTCTCGATGGCCACACCTGGCTGGACCCTTTGAATGCCCGACAACAAGCCCGGGAGATCCTCACCGCCTTCACCGCCCATTGGCCCGAACACGCGCCGGACTTCCAACAGGGTTTCGTCGCACTGACCCACGATTTCGATCTTCTGGATCAACGGCTGCGCGCCCTATCGCCCGCCCTTACCGGCCACACTCTTTTCGCCTCCCACCCCGCCTACGGATATCTGGCTCGCCGTTACGGCTGGCCGATCACCAACGTGAACCTGCCACCGGATGAAGCCCCCGCCGAGGAGACCTGGCAACATCTGCGCCGCGCCCTCGAACAGGCTTCAGACGGTCCCCGCCTCCTATTTTTTGAGAGCGAACCTCTCGCCCCAATCCGCCATCGCCTGGCCACTGAATTGCACACCACCGCGGTGGTTTTCCGTCCTTGCGAGACAACTCCGGCAGGCGAGAACTATCTAACTTTGATGCTCCAGAACATCGACACCCTGAAACGAGCCCTCAGCCCCAGCCAACCCTAGCCATGCTCCCGTCCCTCCATTCTGTGAAGCGCTCCTTCACCGCCTTGGCGCTCTTCGCCCTCCTCTTAGCCCGCCCTACCCTCGGGCAATCCACCGATCCCGGCCTGCTGCTCCACTTCGGTGTGTCGGTCGGATCCTTCGAAAACGGCATCGCCACCGACGCCTCCGGCAAGGTCACCGCTCGCAGCCACGGTCATCCCCACAAACAGACTCTCGGGCCCAGTGAGGGATTTCGTTTTAATGGCACCAACGAGTGGTGGATCGTGGCCGACGACATCGCCACCAATCCCCCCCCGATGCCATCGCGGGAATTCACCGTCTCCGCTTGGGTGAGCCTCGCCGACACCACCCAGCGCGGCTCCATTATTGGCTGTGTGCAGGACAACCCCGATGCCCAGCAGGGTTGGATGCTCGGATACAGTTCCGAATCCTTCGTCTTCGGATTATCGACCAAGGGCGCCAGCACCAACAAGGGTCGCTTCACCTATCTGCACGGCACCAACAAGGTCATGACCGGCAAGTGGTATCACGTCGCCGCCACCTATGATGGATTAAACATGCGCCTCTTCGTCAACGGCCAGCCCGACGGCGAAAGTCAGCAACAATCCGGCGACATCTTTTACCCGCTCCACGCTCCCTTCACCATCGCCTGCTTCAAGGACAAGAATGAACAGCGGCCCATGGATGGCACCCTCCTGGAAGTGAAGGTGCATTCGCGCGCGCTGCCCCAATCCGCCTTCACCACCGAGGCCGCCGCCGGCGCACGCCTGATTAGCTATGATTTACCCCTGGCTCAGAGTCAGCGGTTCATCGCCCGGCCGTTTCTCCAGTGGGCCACCCGCGATGGCATGACCATCGTCTGGGAGACCGCCCGCCCCGGACGCGGTTGGGTCGAATACGGTGAGAAACTGCCCTATGACCACAAAACTCCCACCGCCGCCGAGGGAATCATGCATGAGATCCGCATCGAGGGACTCAAGGCGGAGACGCAGTATTTCTATCGCGTTCACACCCTTAATGCCGACGGATCCGACTTGGTCGGCGACGCCCTCACGCTGCAAACTGCGGTGAATCCCGAGAGTCCGTTTGCCTTCGTCACCATCGGCGATACCCAAAAGAACAAACCCGTCATCAAGAAGCTCCAGGATTTCGCCTATTCGCTCCGCCCCAACTTTGAGATTCACTTGGGCGACGTCGTCGACGAGGGACCCAACAAGAATGAATGGATCAAGGAGATGTTGCCCGCGTCCTGGACCTTGATGAGCCGAGTTCCCGTGTTCCCCTGCATCGGCAACCACGAGAAGAATCATTCGCTCTATTATCAGTACTTCTCCCTGCCCGAACCGGAGTACCACTACACCTATACCTACGGCAACGCCCAGTTCTTCGTGCTCGATACCAATAAATCCGTCGCCCCCGGCAGCGACCAATACCGCTGGCTGGACGAGCAACTCGGCAAATCCACCGCCACCTGGAAATTCTGCTATCACCATCACACCATCTGGTGCTCCGACGAAGACGACTATGGTGATACCTACAAGGAGAAATCCACCTGGGGCGATCCCCGGCATCGGCATCTCTCAGCGCTCTACGAGAAGCACCACGTCGACATCGCCTTCAATGGCCATGTCCATGCCTACGAACGCACCTGGCCGATCTATAAGGAAAAGGTCAATGAGGAGCTGGGAACGATTTATATCACCAGTGGCGGCGGTGGGGCTGGATTGGAATCGGTGGCTCCCTCTCGGACGTGGTTCCAGAAGCGGTCCTATCGCGGACATAATATCACCTACGTCACCGTCCACGATAAGACCTTGCAATTGCAGGCGTTTGACCTTGATGGACGCCTCTTTGACGTCCTGGATATTAAGAAGAAGTAGTCTCGATCCATGAGCGTTCCGGCCGGCAGCAGCAGCAGCAACCGCATGACCCGATTGGCGGCTATATTGCCGTCGAATCGTCTGCTTCTCCGGCCGGAACAACTTTCCGCCTACGAAAGCGACGGGCTCACCGCGTACCGTTCCCGTCCCCTGGCAGTCGCGGTACCCGAAACCACCGAAGAGGTCATTCGACTGGTTCGCTTCTGCCATGACGAGCGACTGCCTTTCGTCGCGCGCGGGAGCGGTACCAGCCTCTCCGGCGGTTCCCTGCCCGTCGAGGGTGGCATTGTCATCGCTCTCAACCGGCTGAATAAGATTCTCCACCTCGACCCGGCTCAACGCTTCGCCGTCGTAGAACCCGGGGTTATTAATACCCAGGTCACCACTGCCGCCGCCGTCCACGGTCTTCACTACGCCCCGGATCCCTCCAGTCAGTCCATCTGCACCATCGGCGGCAACGTGGCCTTCAATTCCGGCGGCGCTCATTGCCTGAAGTACGGCATGACGGCGAATCATGTGCTCGGACTCAAAGCCGTACTCGCCTCCGGCGAAGTGGTCTCGTGGGGCGGGCGGAGTCGCGAACAGATCGGCCCCGATTGGTGCGGACTTTTCACCGGCAACGAGGGCCTCTTCGGCATCGCGCTGGAGATCACTTTGCAACTCCTGCCCCGAGCCGAGAGCTACCACACCGTGCTCGCCGGCTATCGGACCTTGGAACAGGCGGGCGATGCCGTGTCAGCAATCGTCGCCAGCGGACTGCTTCCCGGGGCGATCGAAATCATGGATGCTCTGGCTCTCGAAGCAGCGTCGGCCGCCGTTCACGCCGAATATCCTCCCCATTGCGAGGCCGTGCTCATCGTCGAACTGGAAGGCCCGCGTGAAGGAGTCGCTGCGGATCGCCTGCGACTGGAGGCGATCATTGCCGCCAGCCAGCCCGTGGAAGCCCGTCCCGCCCGCGACGCCGCCGAGCGCGCCGCCATCTGGAAGGGACGCAAGAGCGCCTTCAGCGCCGTGGGCCGGTTGTCCCCCGATTTCATTGTTCAGGACGGGGTCGTCCCACGCCGTCATCTCGGCGCCGCGCTGCGCCAGATCGGAGAGCTTTCCCGCGCCGCCGGATTGCGCGTCGCCAATGTCTTCCACGCCGGCGACGGTAATCTGCATCCACTGATCCTTTACCGGGGTCGTCAACCGGGTGAACTGGAACGCGCCGAGGCGCTGGCGGGCCAGATTCTCCGGCTCTGCATTAAGCTCGGCGGATCAATCACCGGCGAACACGGTGTCGGTGTTGAAAAACGCGATTACCTGCCGGAGATGTTTAATCCGGATGAGATGGATTGCCTGCAACGCATCCGGGCCGCCTTCGATCCCTTGGGCATTGCCAATCCGGGGAAAATGTTCCCGGTGGCGGGGGCCCCTGCCCTGCATCATTCCGGGCTCCACCCCCTGGAGGCCGCGGGCGTGATCTCCCGCGAGTAGTGCCGGCCCCCGACCAACGGCTATTTCGCGGACTCCTCGCGCACCACCGTTTCCCGTCCCAGCGGCACCGTTCCCAGTCGCTGCTGCCGTCCGCCCGGCCAGGTCACCATCACTTCGTCCACCCGACCGTTCCTACCCAACCCGATCGTCACCGGCAATTCACTCTGCGACAGATAGCTTTTGGTCGGCATCACCTGTCGCTGCAACGTCCGAACGCCGCTGCGTACCGTGATCCACGCTCCAATGGCGTCCCGATTGGAACGGGTTCCCACCAGTTTCAGGCGAAACCAGGCATTCCCCAAGTGCTGATCGTTGCGCAACAGCAGGGGAGGTCCGTTCACCTGCGTGATCACCACATCCAGATCACCATCTCCGTCGAAATCGGCGTAGGCACTCCCGCGACCGACCCGGGGCTGAAAGATATCGGTCCCCGCCTGATTGGTGCCCACACTCACAAACGTTCCACCTCCGCCCGTGCCGCCGGCGTTCCAAAACAATTGGGCCGGCTGGCGATAGCTGACCCCCGCCTGCACCTTGCTCACGTCCTCTTCGATGTGACCGTTCGCCGTCAAAACATCCAGCCGCCCATCGAGATCATAATCGAAAAAGAAGAGGCCAAACTTGAGGTAAAGCTGGCTGGAAGGACCCAGGCCTTGGGCAATCGCCTCATCGGCAAACACCAGTTCATCCTTGCGACCCGAGGCCACATACAAGGCATTCATCTCGTTCGCGAAGTTGCCGATGGCTATTCCCAACGCCGGATCATCGTCGCGAAACCGCGCCGTATCGATCCCCATCGCCCCGCGGGCCTGGCCAAACGAATCGAACGCCACCCCCATCGCCGCCCCCACCTCCCGAAACGTTCCGTCATGCCGATTGGTGAAGACAAAGTTCTGCACCGTATCGTTCGCCACCACCAGATCCATCCAGCCGTCCCCATTTAAATCCACCGGACCCACCGCCAGCGTCTTGGCCATCGGAAGACCCGTCGCTGGATTGCGCTGCTGCAAGCCACTCGCCGCGGTGATGTCGGTGAAACGGGTCCCCGCCGGGAGGTTCCCCGGCAGCACCGGGCCGTCATTGCGATAGAGGTGGGGCAGGGTTCCGGGAAAATTCCACGGACGGCCATACGATTTGCCAATCCCCGTCAGTTGGTTGTTGACCTCTCGATCCAATTCCGGTGACCAACCCACGTAATTGCCGACAAATAGGTCTAAATCACCGTCGTTATCGATATCGATCCACGTCGCAGCCGTACTCCACTCCTTGCCCGCCGCGGGAATGCCGGCGGCTCCGGTGACATCCCGAAAGTGGGGTTGACCCTGCGCATCCGGACCTTCATTCCGGAATAGCCGATTGCCGCCGACCCCGGTGAAAAAGACATCCACTAATCCATCGCCGTCAAAGTCCCCACAGGCCACGCCCATTCCGTAGAATGCAACGTCCAGACCCGAACCTCGGGTGACGTTGGTGAAGTGTATCGGACCGCCGGGTTGCGTGTCGTTGCGATACAAGCCCGGGGTGCTGCGCTTCGGCGCTGCCTGGGACCCTGGCCAGTCCGTTCCATTGACCAAGAGGAGATCCGCATCCCCATCACCGTCCGCATCAAACGCCGCTACGCCCGCCCCCATCGTCTCCGGCAAAAACTTCTCCCCGGTCGCCCCATTAAAATGAAGGAAATCCAGGCCGGATTCTTTAGTTATATCGATAAAGAAAGCCTGAGGAGCGGAATTTTTTGAATGATCCCGCAGTTTTGGCTCACTCAACGCGGTGACCCGGGTTGGTCGGGTTCCTGGCATTCGCGTCAGCCACCAGATCACCCCTCCCGCCACCAGCCCCAGCAGGATCAACGCCAGAAGCGACCTTTGCAGCGCTCGGGCCAGAGCCTGCTCGTCCTCGCCCACCGGCGATTTCTGGTCGTCCTCCGTTTCGGGTGGCACTCCGCTCAAAGATTCATCACCGCCATCACGGCTTCCCGGTTGGCCGGCACAACGATCGGACTGAATCCCGCCACCTTAACCGCAATGTCCGGATCCTTCAACCCGTGACCGGTCATGGTGGCAGTGATCAAGGATCCGTCCGGAATCTCGCCGGTCCCGACGCAATGAATCAACCCCGCCAAGGCGGCCGCACAGGCCGGCTCCACCATGAGACCTTCGGTCCGCGCCAACAGCTTGTAGGCGTACAATATCTCTTCATCCGTGACACTGCGGATCCGTCCATCGGACTCCCGGGCGGCGTCCATGGCGCCCTGCCAACTCGCCGGATTCCCGATCCGGATCGCCGTGGCCACCGTTTCCGGGTTCTCCACCGGATGGCCCAGGACCAAGGGAGCGGCTCCTGCGGCCTGCCAGCCCATCATGCGCGGCAGGGTATCGGCCTTCTCGGCCGCATGGTACTCTTTGAAACCGCGCCAGTACGCCGTGATGTTTCCCGCGTTCCCGACGGGCAGAAAATGGAAATCCGGGGCATCCCCCAAGGTGTCGCAGATCTCAAACGCCGCCGTCTTCTGGCCTTCAATGCGTACCGGGTTCACCGAGTTCACGACCTCCACCAGGCCGGATTCCCCCAATTCCCTCACAATCCGCAGGGCGTCGTCGAAGTTGCCCTCGATGCTGACCGTGGTGGCCCCGTGCAACAGAGCCTGGGCCATCTTGCCCGCGGCGATCTTGCCTTGCGGCAACAGGACCACGCAGCGCAGCCCGGCCCGCGCCGCATAGGCTGCCGCACTGGCGGACGTATTGCCGGTGCTCGCGCAGACTACCACTTTGGCCCCGCGTTCCTTGGCCTTGGTGATCGCCATCGTCATGCCGCGATCCTTAAAGGAACACGTCGGATTCAAGGCCTCGTACTTCAGGTACAGGTCGAACCGGCCCTTGATGGCCGCCACAAAGCTGGGAACCGGAATCAACGGCGTATTCCCCTCCAGCAACGTCACCACCGGCGTCTCCGCCGTCACGGGCAAAAACTCAGCGTACCGGCGGATCACCCCGGGCCATGGATACGATACAGCACTCATGCTCACAGAAGCGGACCATCTAGCGGCTCAAGGCTTCTCGTGGAAGAGGTTTTTGCGCCACTTTACGCACTCCCGGGTCCTGGATGAACCCTCCCCCGGAAAGCGCTGCCCTGAGCCGAACCCTGGAACTACGTGTCAATAACCCCGGGTTTACCCCCAAACCTCCCCGCCAACTCCCCCTCCAACCACTTCTTGGTTCCCCTTCCGGCGGCTTCACAAAGTTATTGGCCCCCGCCACCTCACTTTGCGCCAGTGCCGGGCGACACCACCACAGGTTGTACAGGTTATTCACACACCCTACTACGGGCTTTCTTTTCTTATCTTTTACAGACTACAGTAGTCCCTGATGAAGCTGACCATAGCTAAGGATCAATTGCTGACCGGTCTCCAGGCGGTACAGAACGTCGTGGGGTCTCGTTCGACCCTGCCCATTCTCTCCAACGTCCTCCTCCGGGCGGAGGGCGGGCAGCTCCATTGCACCGCCACCGATCTCGATGTCACCATCTCCTGCGCGGTTCCCGCCAACGTCGAAATCCCCGGAACCGTGACGTTGCCGGTGAAAAAGATCGTTGGCATCACCCGCGAGTTGGCCGCCAACGAAATCGAGATCGAGGTGGATGAAAAAGCCGTGGCGATGGTGCGGGCCGGGGCTTCGTATTTCAAAGTCCATGGGTTGGCCGCGGATGAGTTCCCGCCCCTCCAAAGCTTCCAGAACGCCAAGTCGGTGACGTTCACCCAGGAAAAACTGAAGTCGATGCTCCGCAAGACCAGCTTCGCGGTGTCGACCGATGAAACCCGCTACGTCCTGAACGGCATCTTCTTCAGCTTCAAGGATTCCAAGGCGACGTTGGTGGCCACCGATGGACGCCGGCTGGCGCTGACGGATGAGGACGCGGAGATCGCGCCCACCAGTCAGGCGGACTTCATTGTCCCCACCAAGGCCATCAGCGAATTGAACCGGTTGCTGACGGCGGGTCCGGTGGAGATCCAGTTCACTGAGAATCTGGTGGCGTTTCGCACCACCGCCGCCACCGAAGGCGGCACCGGGGTGTTGATCATCTCCAAACTAGTGGATGGCAGTTATCCCAATTACCGGCAGGTGATTCCTCAGGCACCGCAGGAACGCATCACCTTGGTTCGGGAGGAGTTGCTGCAGGCTCTGCGCCGCGCCGAGATCATGACCAGTGACAAGTCGAACTCGGTGAAACTGGCGTTCGGCCGCAACCAACTGGTCATCACCGGCAACACTCCGGAGGTCGGCGAGGCGCGGGAAACGCTGTCGATCAACTACAGCGGCAAGGAGATGGCCATCGCCTTTAATCCGACGTACCTGATGGATCCGTTGAAGGCGTTGACCAACGACGAGATCTTCTTTGAATTGATCGACGAACTCAGTCCCGGCGTGGTGAAGTGCAACGAGCCCTTCCTGTACGTCATCATGCCGATGCGGATGAGCTGATCCGAGGTTCCGGGGTCTCCCGAAGGCGGGGGACCCGGAGAGGCGCTGTGGAGCGCTGAGGTGCTCGGAGACGGTGGAACGGCCGGAAGCCCCACTTACGGCTTGGGAAGCGCTGGCGGTACCGCGCCGGCCTCGGAAGGGTCATCCTTCGGGAGGAGTGACCGAATCGTTTTGAACGGCCGCAGGGGCGCCAATAGCAACTTTGGCACGTAGCGAGGCTCGGCGAGGGGCTTTTTAAGCGTTCCTTTGACGTCGTAGATGAAGAGTTTGGTGAACGGACTCAACACAAACGTCAACAGGGGCCCGATCACCGGCGCATCCCGAAAAAGTTCCGCCTCCATCCGGGCGTCGAGTCGGGTGGAGATATCCACGGAGCCGCGATAAGCCAACCGCATGGTGGCCGAGCGGACCTCCAAATCACGGGTGGTGAGCACCGAGTTGGTCGCCACAAAACTCATCTTGCCTTCCTTGAACCGGGTTTGACCGGCACCAGGGATCATGACATCGAAGAGGGGCGAAAAGATGCCGAACATCGGAACGTCCCAGAGAAATCCATCCCGCATATTGACCGTCCCCGAGCCCGACCAGGAATTCGTGTGCGCGGAATTGCCGTCGAAACTGGCGTGGCCAAAAAGCAGCCCGTCCAGACGGTTGGAGGGGGAAACCACCGAGTGCATCAACCCGGCCAACTGGACATTGGTGACCGCCACTTGTCCGCGGATTACCGATCCCGGCTCCTCCTGCGACCAGTCAAAAAACAGGTCGGCGGTGGCGGAGCCGCCATGGAGATCCGTTTTAAGCCCCGTCAGCGAAAGCGATTCACCGACAAAATGCAGCGCGGCGGAAGCATTGGTTAAACCGAGGCGCCACCAGTGAAACACCGGGGCGATGGCGGTGAAACGAATGTCGCTGCCGGTGCGATTCGTGCCGACGCCGATGACGCCATGGATGGTGGTGGCCGGGGGGATCGCAAACAGGTAGTTCGACATCACCCGGGCCGACTTTGGACCGATGATCCGGGCCACCCGCAAAGGATCCAAAGTGGCGGTCGCATTGGAGAAGCTCAGGCGCATAGTGGCCGCCTCAAAAGCGCCACTAGGTACGAAAGCAGCGCCCTGGGATCGCAGGGCGACGTCCGAGAAGGACACGGTGGTGTTGGTGAATTGGACCCGCCCGGTAACCGACTCGATCAACTCGCCGCGGAAGGTGACGTTGGTGGCGGCGACCTGCACATCCACGCCCGTCCGCTCCCGTTCCTTCCAGACACCCCAAACGTCCCCTGCCAGCACCGGCGCGATCGGCAGCGCGACCTCCGCGAGCGCCTCCCGAATCTTATCCTGCTCCAGGAGCGGCCGCACAATCATCGGATCCAGGGAGCTGCGCAGCTTAAAATGGTACTCGTGGGTTTGGTCGTGTCCCTCGTAGCTAAAAGTGATGGCACCCTCCGGACGCGTCGCCGTCATCGAAGGGATCCGCCAGACATGATCGGCGTAGGCAAAGTCGCCGCGGGCGGTGTCACCCGGGATGCCCCGGAACGAGAAATTGGTCCCCGCGACGCTTCCCTTGAGGGTGAGGCTGGGAACCACCTCGGCGCGCCAGTCGGGATGACGATTGGTCCAGGCGGGCAGCGTCACGGCGACCGAACCGGAAAGAACGGGGGGATTGTTGGAGGCCCAACCATATTGGCTGATCCAATGCTGGGCGGCGGGAGTCAGCAGGGGGCGGTAGGCCTGAAGATCCAAGGAACCGCCGAAATCGGCGGAGACTCGACGGGAAAGCGTATTCAGCGCGGCGCTCAGTTGCACCGTTCCGGTGGGCAGAGTGGCGGCGAAGTTGGTGAGGGTGAGAGCACCGCCGCCGGCGTCCGTCCACACGAGGGAGGTGGCGAGGGAATCGACCGGGATATCCAATTCACGATCGGGCAGGTGAGCCACGAGTTGGGAACCGCGAACGGAAGCCTCCAGTTGGATACCGCGAAGCGACCGCCAGAAATCGGTCAGGGCGGGTTCGTCGGAGACCGTCTCCGAGCGGCGGCCGGTGATCTGTAGCTCGGCCTTGCCCAAATCGGCCCACCGGCTCGACAGGCCGTTCACCGTCAGATCGGCGGAGCCGCTCAGCCAATTGGACCAGGAATGCCGCCCACTCAAGCGCAGCTCCAACTGGCCCAGACGCCCCGGCACATTGGTGGCCTGAGATTCGATATTGCGGGCCTCCACCGTGATCTGCGAGGCCAGGGAGCGGTTGGAAGAAACCGTGTTGCCACGAACGACCAGGCTGGAGGCGGTGGCCCAGCGGGATTGCATTTTCCGGGCCCGCAGGGACCAATCGATGAGGTCCGGCAGGGCGTTGGTGGCCGACAAATCGCCTGTGGCATCCAAGGTGAAATCCGTCAGGGCCCCCCAGCGGGTTAACGCCTGGGTGGCTTCAATGCGCAGCGTGGCGGGGAGGACGCCGTTGGTGCCCGGCGGCTGATTCAGGCCGGCGGAAACGACGATCCCGGAGAATGCGTGCTCGTCGTACTTCAGACTCTCCGCGCGAAATTCCAGGTCGACGGTGGTCTGGTTGGGAGCCCGGAGATCGGCGTGAAAGGCGACGGAAAGGACCGGAGCGCGGGTAAAACGGGCGTGATCGAGCGCGGTACCCAAGCGACGGAGTTGGCGTTTCCAGACGAGGGAGGATTGATCGGTCCGGGGGCGATTGCGGCGGAGCACGGAGGCGTTGGTCAGGCTGCCGAACGCCCGGAATTGACCGCCGTGGCAGGCCGCCTCCAGGGAGCGGAGTTCCCATTCCTCGGGCCCCAGAAAGACCAGCAAGCCGGAGACGTCGGTGACCTTAAAAAGGTAGGGGGCGCTCGCGGCCTCGGCGGGAATCGGAATCAGGATCAGACCGCCCCGGAGCAACAAGGCCTGAATCACCGGCGGGGCGAAATCCCGGAGGGGCCGCCAATCGAGCTTGATCTGGATCTCGTCGGCATAAAAATGCTCGCCGGATTGTTCGCCGGGCCGGTCGACCGTGACATGCTCGGCCACCAGGCCGCGGGTGAGCCGGACCCGCAGGCGGGAAAAATCGAGCGACAATCCCCGGGCCTGGAGTTGCTCCAGCAACGGACGCTTCAGCACGTCGGGGAGGCCGATTTGATTGAGGTGGACCGCCGTGTAGAGCAAGACCAACAAACCGAAGATCCCCGCCCGCCGGCACCAACGCACCGAGCGCCGTAACCGGGAGGGTTTCGGCTTTTCACTGCGGGTTGGTGTGGCGTCGTCGACGGACATTTGGCGGCGGAGACACCGGATGATGACAGTGAAACCGCGGAAAACCACGACCAGCCTTGGCCATACCCACAGTGGGGGCAAATCGCAATAAGTGATGGACAACCCGACCTTTCGATGCGGCCAGCAGGGGAACCCGGGGCAGGGCTAAAAAATTCCGACGCTGCGCGGCTCCCGGTTTCTTCGGCAGGTCCGGGCCAGCTTGACGAGGATTCCCCGAGGGTCATAGATAGCCTTATGCTGCGTCGCCGAGGCAGTCTTGCGTCCCGATCTTCCACCATCGTCTCACTTGAGTGAGTCGACGGGCCGACCCATGGCCAGCCAGGATCCAACCCGCTCCCGTCCACCCTCGGCACCACCGCCCGTGGCGGCGCCCCGGAACTTGGCCTCCCCGGTGACCGATTTGTGGGGTGTGGGTCCCGAACGTCAGCGCCAACTGGAACGGCTCGGCATTCGAACCGTGGCCGAGCTGCTGTATCATCGACCGCACCGCTACGAAGATCGCCGAAAGGTGGCCCGCATCCGCGATCTTGAGCTGGGCGTCCCGATGACGGTCCACGGCCACATTGTCGCGGCGGGTGTGAAAACCTTCCGCAAGGGAACCAAGTCGGTGTACGAGTTTGTGCTCGAGGATGACAGCGGCCGGTTGCATTGCCGGTGGTGGAATCTGCCGTTTCTCGAACGGATATTTGCCGTGGGCGATGGCGTTACGGTTTACGGAAAACCGAACGGGTTGAAGCCGCGGACGATGGATCATCCGGAGACCGAGAAGGCCGAGCCCGGCGAGGATCCATCGGCTCATATGGGGCGGATTGTGCCGGTGTATCCGCTGACCGAGGGCCTGCCGCAACGGGTGCTGCGGGGATTGCTTTACCGGACGGTGCAGGAGTTTTCCCCGCAGGTATCCGAACCCCATTCCGGACTGGTTTCCATCCAGCCGGCACAGGCGGAGGATCCCCTGGCAACGATGCAGCCACCGGCGACGCGGGTCTGGCCAACCGTGGCGGCGGCGGTCCAAGCGCTTCATTTTCCCGAGCATCCGGAATCCGCGGAACTCGCCCGCCAGCGCCTCGCACTCGATGAATTCATCGAGCTGCAGCTGACCATTCAGCGTCGACGACAGAATTTGGAGCGGTCGGTGACCGCCCGCCCCAGTGGTGGAACCAATGTTCGGATGAAGCCCTTTCTGGCGTCGCTGGGTTTTCCCCTGACCGGCGCTCAGCAACGGGTGTTGCGGGAAATCCGCGCCGACCTCTCGGCGTCGGTACCGATGCGACGTCTGCTGCAAGGGGATGTGGGTTCCGGGAAGACGCTGGTGGCGGCGTGTGCGGCGTTGATGACGCTGGAATCGGGTTGGAATGTGGCGGTGCTGGCGCCGACGGAAATTCTCGCCGGACAATTGAGGAGAAATTTCGAGCGGTGGTTCTCTCCGTTGGGATTCGCGGTGCACCTGCGGACCGGCTCGACGCGCCTGCAGCATGAGCGGGCCGCCGGGGCCATCCTGGATGCACCGCAGATGTGGGTGGGAACGCACGCGTTGCTGGAGGACGGCGTGGTGATGGATCGGCTCGGCCTGGTGATCATCGACGAACAACACAAGTTCGGCGTCACGCAACGCGAGACCTTGGTGCGGAAGGGACGGACCGGGGTGCATTCGCCCCACCTGCTGGTGATGACCGCCACACCCATACCCCGGACGCTGGGGCTGACCTTGTACGGGGATCTCGACGTCAGTGTCCTGGACGAAATTCCCGCCGGGCGCGGGCGGGTGCGAACGCACGTGCGGGAGCGCGGGGCCTTGCCGAAGGTCTGGCAATTCATCACCCAGCAACTGGCGGCCGGTCGCCAGGCATATGTGGTCTACCCGCGGGTCAACGAATCCGAGCAGGACGAGGCGAAGGAGATCAAGGCGGTCACCAAGGAATTTGCCCGGGTCCAGGCCGCCTTGAAGCCGCACGCGGTGGGATTGCTGCATGGCCAATTGCCCGCGGAGGAAAAGGAATCGGTGATGCAGGCCTTCCGCACCGGCGCGATCAAGGTGCTCCTGGCGACGACCGTAATCGAGATCGGCGTCGACGTAGCCAACGCGACGGTGATGTTGATCGAAAACGCGGAACAATTCGGTCTCGTACAACTGCATCAATTGCGCGGACGCATCGGCCGGGGCGCCCACGAATCCCATTGCATCCTGGTGGCGGAAAGCCGGACGGAAGCGGCGGTGGCGCGATTGAAGGTGATGGAGGAAACCGCGGACGGCTTTGCCCTGGCCGAGGCGGATTTCCGTCTGCGGGGACCGGGTGAATTGGTCGGTCATGCGCAGAGCGGGGCGGCGGGCTTCCGCTTCGGGAACCTGCATTCCGATCGCAATCTCGTGGAGGTGGCGCGCGATCTGGCCAAACGACACCTCCGCCGCGAAGTGAAGGCAAGCCCGTCGCGCTGAGGGCAGCGGCCTCCCAAGCCGCTGGACCGTTCAGAAAATTCCGCCGTCCACCTTGACCACCGCGCCGGTGACATAACTGGCCTCCGCGCTGGCGAGAAAATGGGCGACGGCGGCGACTTCCTCCGGGCGCCCCAAGCGACGCATGGGCACTTGAGCTACGGCGGCCTGCCGTCGCTCCGGGGTCATCCCGTGGAGGGCCTCGGTATCGATGTAGCCCGGACACAGCGCGTTCACGGTGATGCGCATTCGGGCCACCTCCTTGGCGAGGGATTGGGTGAGCGCCACCACTCCGGCTTTGGCGGCAGCGTAATTGGTTTGCCCGGCCGGCGCGAGCAACGCGCTCAACGAGGCGACATTGACGATGCGGCCGTCGCGTTGGCTGATCATCGTGGGGAGGACGGCCTGGCACCCGTGGAACACACCGTCGAGATTGACCCGACAAACCCGGTCCCAGGCACTCAACGGCATGGTGGCCAGCAAGGCATCCTCATGAGCACCGGCATTGTTGACCAGCACATCCAGCCGACCGGTGGCCGCCAGAATCGCCGCCACGGCTGCATCCCACGCGGGCCGCTCCGTCACTTCGAGTGTTACCCACTCACAGCGCCCCGGGAACTCGGCGACCAACCGCTCGGCGTCCTCGCGGCGGCCCCGCACCCCCAGCCAGACACGATCCTCCGGATTGCGGGTAAGAAATGTACGGGCGGTGGCGAGACCGAGTCCCCCGTTGCCACCCGTGATAAGCACACTGCGCATGGCGCAAGCCTGACGGCGAAACGTCACTGGACCAAAACGAAGGGACGTTGGACTTTCTGAGCGAGGGCCGCCTAGCCTACGCGGGAATGATTGGAGCGCTGTTGCTACCCGAACTGAAGGAGTTGATCCGTCAGCGCGATTTTGCACAGCTGCGCGAAATCCTCTCCGAGTTCCACCCGCCGGATCTGGCGGAGGTCCTCGGCGACCTGGAACCAGCCGACACAGCGATCTTGCTCCGGATCCTTCCGAAGGAGCTGGCCGCGGAAGTGTTCGAGTA
This sequence comes from Verrucomicrobiota bacterium, assembly GCA_947471985.1. GTDB lineage: Bacteria > Verrucomicrobiota > Verrucomicrobiia > Limisphaerales > UBA9464 > CANIZL01. Next base: position 68,334 of record CANIZL010000002.1, read on the forward strand.
TATTCCGCTGGCGGCGCAGGAGGTGCTTTTGCACGCGTTGGGCGATGCGGACGTGGCCAAGATCCTCAACGAACTCGAGGCCGATGATCGGACCGCGCTGCTCGAAGAATTGCCCGCCAAGGTCACCCAGAAGTTGCTGGGACTGCTCAGCCCCGCCGAGCGCAAGGTGGCTTCGCAATTGCTGGGCTATCCCAAGGGATCGGTCGGTCGGCGGATGACGCCGGATTATGTCGCCATCGATCACACGTGGACGATCGCCGAGGTGCTATCGCATCTGCGGGAGGGCGCCCGCCAACGCGGCCGGATGGTGCTAAATCAACTTTACGTGGTGGATAACGCCGGACGCCTGGTGGACTGGGTGCGCTTGCAATCGGTGGTCACCGCGGACCTCGAACGTCCGGTAGCGGAGCTTTTTGAGGGGATCGATCTTTCCCTCAAAGCCTCCGAGGACCAGGAGACCGCGGTCGGCGCGTTTCAGAAGTACGATGTCACGGTGTTGCCGGTCACGGATACCATGGGGGTTTTGCTGGGCGTCGTGACCGTCGATGACGTGTTGGATGTGGCGGAAAAGGAATCCACCGAGGACATCCAAAAGCTCGGCGGTATGGAGGCGTTGGATGCACCGTATCTGCAGATCGGTCTTTTCTCGATGGTCAAAAAGCGGGCCGGCTGGCTGGCGGTGCTGTTTCTCGGCGAGATGCTGACGGCGACGGCCATGGGACATTTTGAGGATGAGATTTCCAAGGCGGTGGTCCTCTCGATTTTCCTGCCGTTGATTATTTCGAGCGGCGGCAACTCGGGATCGCAGGCGACGTCTTTGATCATCCGATCGCTGGCGGTCGGTGATGTGGCGCTGTCGGATTGGTGGCGAGTTCTGCGGCGCGAGGTGGTGGCGGGTCTGCTGCTGGGCGGCACGCTGGCGGTTCTCGGTTTCAGCCGCATCTGGATCTGGCAACTCCTGGGTTTCCAGGATTACGGAATCCATCACGGTCTCATCGCGGCGACCGTGGCGACCAGCCTCGTGGGCGTTATTCTCTTCGGCAGTCTCGCCGGAGCCATGCTGCCGTTTCTGTTGCGGGCCTGTCGCCTGGACCCAGCGGTGGCCTCCGCGCCGCTCGTGGCAACACTGGTCGACGTTACCGGCCTGGTGATCTATTTCACCATCGCCTTCCAAATCCTGAAGGGAACGTTGTTGTGATAAACCCATTTTCCGGGCAGATGGATCGGGCGAACGGGCGGGCGAACGCAGGTGGATTTCAATGGTATATTCCGACATGAAGCGGACGGCAGTACTGAACGTGGTGGGGCTGACGCGGGGCTTGATCGGGGAACACACCCCGCGCATCGCCGCCTATTTGCGAAGCGGTCACAGCCGCGACATCGATCCCGGTCTGCCGGCATTAACATGCACGGCGCAGGCGGATTACCTCACGGGTCAACGACCCAACCGCCACGGCATCGTGGCCAACGGCTGGTATCATCGCGAGCTGGCGGAGGTGCAATTCTGGAAGCAATCGAATCACCTGGTAACGGCGCCCAAATTGTTCGAGGTGCTGAAGGCAAAGAATCCGGCGTTCACCTGCGCGAAGTTGTTCTGGTGGTACAATCTTTACGCGGCGGTGGATTTCGCCGTGACGCCGCGGCCGATGTATCCGGCGGACGGACGGAAATTTTTCGATGTTCAGACGTGGCCGTATGAATTGCGGACGGAATTGAAATCGGTCCTGGGGGAATTTCCCTTCGCCGGTTTCTGGGGACCCGCCGCCGGCGTTTCATCGCCCCAGGGTGGGCCGGATTGTGCGTCCCGGTGGATCGCGGACTCCGCCCGAATCACCGAGGAGCGGCATCAACCGACGTTGAGTTTGGTTTACCTGCCGCATCTGGATTACAACCTGCAACGCCACGGTCCCACGCTCCCGGGGAGCGCACAGCTCAATCCGGCGATCGTGCCGGACCTGCGGGCGATCGACACTCTGGTGGGGGGCTTGCTGGATTTTTACGCGAGCCGCGGAGTGCAGGTGGTGTTGCTCAGTGAATACGGCATCACCACGGTGAATCGGGCGATCCACCTCAACCGAATTTTCCGCGAACGCGGTTGGCTGGTGATCAAGGAAGAGCTGGGATCCGAACTGTTGAATCCCGGGAACTCGCGCGTGTTCGCGGTGGCGGACCATCAGGTCGCTCACATCTACGTCAACGATCCGTCGCTGTTGGCCGAGGTGCAGGCGGTGGTGGCGGCGGTGCCCGGCGTCGCGGAGGTTTGGGACGCGGCGGCGAAGCAGGCGCACGGAATCGATCACGTCCGCGCGGGCGATTTGATCGCCATCGCCGAGGAGTCGTCGTGGTTTACCTATTACTACTGGTTGGACGACCAGCGGGCGCCGGACTTCGCGCGGTGCGTCGATATCCATCGCAAACCCGGGTATGATCCGGTGGAGCTGTTTCTCGACCCAAAAAAATCCGCCATGCCGCTGCGGATCGCCTGGCGTTTGTTGAAGAAGAAACTGGGTTTCCGGATGTTGATGGACGTGATCCCGCTGGAGTCCGAGTTGGTGAAAGGTTCCCACGGCTGCCGTCCGAGGAACCGGGCGGACTGGCCGATCTTCATCAGTCCGCAGGCGATCACCACCGGCGCCGCGGGCACCGATGCGGCGCTGGCGTCGACGGATGTCTTCACCGAGCTGCAGCAATTGATCGGCGGCTGAAGCGCCGCCGCATCAAAGGCGGATTTTACGGGGCCACTGCTGATTGGCCTCCCAGAAGGTCTTCTTAAGCTTGATCCGCGGATCCTCCGACGGGGGTTGGACGCGGCCGTCGACGTCGCTGGCGCGCGAGACGATGGCGTGTTCGCCCGGCGTGGGATTCGTCCAGTCGTAGTGCCAGAGCGTCCAGGTGTAGCGGGCGGAACGGGGCTTGGCGGCGAGGGTCACCTTTTGCCACGGCCCATCATCAATTCGCAGGTCCACCGATTGCAGCGCGGTTCCGTCGGACCAGGCCGCGCCGGAGATGCGGATGGAACCATCGGGCCGGCGAACGGCGCGGGCGGCCAGTGACTTGACGTTGATGTTGCAGACGGAGGTTTCGCGCCAGTTGACCTTATCCGCGCCGAGTTCCTCGCCGCGGATGGTGACGTACTCGCGGGCCATCCATTTGCCCATGAAACGACGATCCAAGAGATCGATGCGCGTGAGCCACTTGGTCCACGCAATGCCGAACCAACCGGGAACGATGAGTCGCACGGGCGCACCGTGAGCTTCTTCGAGCGGTCGATCATTCATGTCCCAAGCCAGCAGCACTTCGTCGGCGAGCGCGTGTTCCAGGGCGAGGCTGCGGGCGAAATTCTGGGTGAAATCCTGGTCGCGGATCTTCTCGGTCTTTTCGTCGGCGCCGTAGAAGACGACTTCCCGCGAGCGTTTGACCAATCCGCATTCGCGCAGGAGCGGAGCGAGGGGGGTGCCAGTCCACTTGATGTTGCCGATCGCGCCCATGAAACCGATGCCGGCGCCGTTGCCGCCGCATTCCAGGGTGGCGTGAATGCTTTTGTGTCGGCGTTGCTTGAGCTGTTCCAGCGTGAAGGTGCGGGGATGCTTCACGTACCCGGTGACATCGAGTTGCCACTTGGCGGGATCGATCTTGGGCTTGTTGTAGTGGCTGACCTCGTAGAGGTGCTCATTGGCGGTGACCCAGGTGGTGAGGTCCTGCCATTGAATTCCGCGTCCCTTGGGTTGCGCGTCGAGCCAGGGGATCAGCTCCTCGTTGGCGGCCGGCTGGAGGCCGATCGCGGACAGGGGCCGGGAGGCCAGCGTGTAGGCAGCGAGCGCCACCGAGCCGCGCAGCACATCGCGCCGGGAAAAGTTAGCCATGACCAATCGTGTGCCGACGGGCCGCACGCTGGCAAGTCGGGAAAGTAAATTCGTGGAGCCGGGTGGCGGCGGGATCCGCGGTCGGTTCTTCAGGCCAGCAAGGCGCGCACGGCGGCAATGTCGCGGGCAATCTGCTGACGGAGGGCTTCGGGTCCCGCAAATCGCTGCTCAGGCCGCAGGGCCGAAGCAAACTCCACCCGCAACTCTTCGCCGTAGATCTCGGCGTCGAAATCGAGCAGATGCACTTCGCAGCGGACGGGGGGATCGGTGTGACCGAGGGTGGGGCGACAGCCGAGATTCAGGGCCCCGAGCCATTCGCGATCCCGATGCCGGACCCGCACGGCGTATACACCGAAGGGCGGTAGTTCGAGGCCGCTGACGTCGAGATTGGCGGTGGGAAAGCCCAATTGGTGACCAATCCGATCCCCCTTCTGAACGATGCCAGCCAGGGAATAGGGACGTCCGAGGAGTTGCGCCACGAGGCTCAAATCGCCCGCCCGCAGCGCGCCCCGGATGCGCGTGGAGGAAACGATTTCGTCGCCGATGCGAATGGGGGCGGTGGGATGGACCTCGAAGCCCATCTCCTGACCCAGGCGATGGAGGAGTGGGACGTCACCGCTCCGTCCGCGGCCGAATTGAAAGCCATCGCCCACGGTGAAGCTCCGAATGCGTCCGAAGCCCCGGGCCAATTGACGGACAAATTCTTCGCCGGAGACTCCACTCGTTTCCCGGGTGAATTTCATCAGCAGCACGGCATGGACGCCGAGTTCGCCCAGCACGCGCACCCGCTCCGGAACGGACTGGAGCAGTTTCGGCGCGCGGTCGGGGGCGACCACCGCCAGCGGGTGGGGATCAAACGTGAGGACAACACTGGCAGCGCCCCAGGCGCGGGCATCGAGCCAGGCCTGTCGAACGACGTGTTGATGCCCGAGATGCACGCCGTCGAACATGCCCATGGCGAGGCACACCCCGTGTGGATTCAGGGGCGAGGGCGAGGACAGCAGGGTCACGTGCGGGGGGCGTTATTCGTAGGCCTTCAGCTTGAGGAACGGAATGATGCGCCGTTCAAGCTCGGCCAGATCCCACTTCAAAACCTCCGCCAACGGGGTGGCTTCCGCCACGTCGAAACGGCCGGAACCGAGTCGGCGCAAGCGGGTCAGGTGCGCGCCGCAGCCGAGCTTCTGGCCGAGATCGTGGGCCAGGCTCCGGATATAGGTTCCCTTGGTGCAACTCACCCGGAAATAGGCGAAGGGTTCTTCGTATTCGCTGAACTTGTAGGTGTAGATGTGCACCAGGCGGGGCTCGCGCGGGATGTCCTGGCCCTGCCGCGCCAGCTTGTACAGCGGCTTGCCGCCTACTTTGATCGCGCTGACCATCGGCGGGATCTGCTGTTGATCCCCAAGAAAGGGCTTCGCGGCCTCGTTGAGCTCGTCCACCGACATCAGGGGAATCAGATTCTCCGAGGTGACCTCCCCGTCGGCATCGTAGGAATCGGTGGTTTCGCCCAGGCGCATCGTGCCTTCGTAAACCTTGTCGGAGGACATGAACCGCTCCGAAAGTTTGGTGGCCTTGCCCAGCACCAGAATTAACAGCCCGGTGGCCATGGGGTCGAGCGTGCCGCAATGACCGACCTTCTCGAGGCGAAAGGTATTGCGCACCTTGGCCACGACGTCGTGGGAGGTCCAAGTTTCCGGTTTATCGATCAGCAAAGCGCCGTCGAGTGGGGTGAAAGCAGTGAGAGCCATGCAGGATGGTTTGAATCAGTCGATCGATCGGACAGAGCCGGTTTGAAGAAGACGAAAGGGATCAGGCCGCGGGGCCGTCGAGAAAGCCGGTCAGGGGACTGGTCGGACTGGCGCCGCGGGTGGCCGGCACGAGGCCGAGTTCAAAGGCCGTACGGCCGGCCTCCACAGCCTGCCGGAAGGCGGCGGCCATGCGGTCGGGATCGGAGGCGACCGCGATGGCGGTGTTCACCAGGACGGCATCAGCTCCCAGCTCCAGCGCCTCCGCGGCATGACTGGGGGCGCCGATCCCCGCGTCGATGACCACGGGCACGATCGCCTGTTCGATGATGATCTGGAGTTGATCCCGGGTCTGAAGGCCGCGATGCGAGCCGATGGGGGAACCCAGGGGCATGACGGCAGCGGTGCCGACTTCCTGCAGCCGTTTGGCCAGGACGGGATCGGCATTGATGTACGGCAGTACCACGAAGCCTTCGCGGACCAGTTGCTCGGCCGCGAGCAGGGTCTCGATGGGATCGGGCAGGAGGTAGCGCGGATCGGGGTGGATCTCGAGTTTCACCCACTTGGGCAATCCCGCGGCATGAGCCAGTCGCGCCAACCGGACGGCTTCCTCAGCGGTCATGGCGCCGCTGGTGTTGGGGAGCAGGAGATAGCGGCTCGGATCAATGAACTCGAGGATGTTGGCAAACGGATCCTTCCGCCCGGTGAGATCCGCCCGCCGGAGCGCCACGGTGACCATTTCGGTTCCGCTGGCCGCGAGCGCGCTGCGCATCGACTCGGGTGAGGGAAACTTTCCCGTGCCCAAAAAGAGGCGGGAGGTAAACCGTCGACCGGCAATGACGAGCTCAGACATCGGCCGGCAGGTTAGGCAGACCGGCGGGAATGTCTAACCGGGAATGCCAGCCGGCGGTGGGGCCGCCGCGGTGGGCGTTAACCCTTCATCGGCGGCTCGGGAGCGAGCGGCAGGTCGGGATGGTTCTTTTCGAAATAACTCAGGGCCCAATCCGAGGGGAACAGCGCCACGGCGTTGCTGGCAAGGTCAAAGGCGAAACGGCCGCCCGTGGGCAGCGAAAGTGTGTCCAACAGCTCGGCCGGGGTGCCCTCGGGCAACCATCGGACCGCGGTGAAAGGCGCGGTTTCACGGCGGATCTCGGCGTTGTATTCCGTCTCCAGACGATACTGCAACACCTCGAACTGAAGCGGACCCACCGCGGCCAGCAACGGCACCCGGCTCGCGGTGTCCTTCAAATGAAACGCCTGCGCCACGCCTTCGAGCAGCAATTGATCGAGGCCCTGCCGGAATTGCTTGAATTTGGCGGTGTTTGGATTGTGAAAATACTCGAAGACTTCCGGCGTAAACCGCGGAATCTCGTCATACCGCAGCGAGGCGTCCGTGGTCAGCGTGTCGCCGATGCCGAAGCCATCGTGTCCGACCAATCCAATGATGTCGCCGGGATACGCTTCGTCCACGGTCTCGCGCTCGTTGCCGAAGAGTTTGTGGCTGGAGCTGAGCCGGACCTTTTTGCCGGATTGCATATGGGTGACGGTCATGTCGCGTTGGAACCGGCCGCTGACCACCCGGACGAAGGCGATCCGGTCACGATGCTTCGGATCCATGTTGGCCTGGATCTTGAAAATGAAGCCGGAAAACGCCGGGAAATCGGGCTCAATGAAGCGTTTCTCCGCGGGTGCTGAATCAGCCATGCCGGAGAGGATTAGCGGCTGGGGGGAAGTTGGTACAGGGGAACGATGCGGCCCGCTGCCGGGGCGGTGGCGGCGATCCGTGTGAGGGTGTGAGACAGAAATCTTCTACTGAAGGAAAACGACGCGATCTGTCCGTGTTTAGTGTCTCGGAGGCGTCGCCAAAAAAAAGCAACAGACGGGGACACGCGGAGGCGCGGTGAACGCGGAGGAGTTCCACAGAAATGATGCTTTTTCCCTCTCCGCGCCTCCGCGTGCCCCTGCCTACCCTCAGAAGAATTTTGTCGCACACCCTCCGTGTGATCGGGAAGTCCTTCGACTTGGTGGGAGGGTTGCCGCCCGCCATGGTGGCGGTCCATGCGTGAACGATGGCAGCGCTTCACGGAAGAGGCGGAAACGTGGTTGCTCGACGTCATCTTCCAGCAACGGCCCGGCAAAAAAGCCGAGGCCGTCCGCTTCCTCTTGCTCGTGCTCAGCCGCGTCTTCACCGGGATCGTCAAGCTGCGTCGCGTGCTCTACAACGCCCGCATCCTGCGCGACACCACGCTCGGCGTGCAGGTCATCGCGGTGGGCAACCTGACGGTGGGCGGCACGGGCAAAACCCCGGTGGTGGAAAAATTCGCGCGCGCCCTGCAGGAGGCCGGACGCACCGTGGCGATCCTGTCGCGCGGGTATCGATCCAAGCCGAAGCCCCTGCACGAGCGGATTTGGGACAAGGTGCTATTGCGCGATGACACGACCCCGCCCCGTATTGTCAGTGACGGCGAATCGCTGCTGCTGGAATCCGATTCCGCCGGTGACGAACCGTTCATGTTGGCGTCCAATCTCAAGGACGTGGTGGTGCTGGTGGACAAGGATCGGGTGAAGGCGGGCCGGTACGCCGTCGAGAAATTTGGCTGCGACACGCTGCTGCTGGATGACGGGTTCCAGTATTGGAAACTCCGGGGGCGGCGCACGGATGTCGTGCTGGTGGATTCCCAACAACCGTTCGGCAACGGCTATCTCCTGCCGCGGGGCACGCTGCGGGAACCGCCCGCGCATCTGCGCCGGGCACATGTGATTTTTCTGACCAAGGTCGATCGTTCCACGCCGGACCGGGTGCGGGCGATGGATGATCTCCGGATCCGGGTGCAGCAGTTGAATCCGCGCGCGGAGTTGATCGAGTGCGTTCATCATCCGCTGTATTTCGAGGATGTGTTTACCGGGGAGCAGCACGGTCTGGATCTGTTGGCGGGTCGCAAGGTGGCGAGCCTCAGCGGCATTGCGCAGCCGGAGAGCTTTGAGAATAAGCTGACCGAACTCGGCGCGGAGATTGTGTTGGCGCGGCGTTTCGCCGATCACCATCGCTTTACGCAACAGGAAGTGCTGGAGGCCATCAATCGCGGAATCAAACGCCGCGCGGAACTGGTGGTGACCACCCAGAAAGATGCCGTGCGATTTCCGAAGTTGGATCGGCGCGATCTGCGGGTCGTCTTCATGCGGGTGGAGATCAAGATCGTTCGCGGCGCCGAGGGATTCGATGACGCGGTGCGACGGATCTGTTTTCAACCCCGGCCGGAACGCGTGGAGCGTTGAGATGTAGGGCCGGTGAGTCGGTGAGTCGGTGGCCGTTGGAGGGGGAAAAGAAAAAGGCGGCCTTGGGGGTGACACACGGTTTACACCGCCCAAGACCGCCGACACGCCCACACGGGCGTGTCAAAAACATTGGGGACGGCAGTCACGATTCCTGACGACCGCCCATCTGACAAGTCCTGTTACGGAAAAAATTCAGACCGCGGAAGTGCTGAATCCACGTCGCTTAGAGTCGAAAGCGACTCCCTTATCACGCGGAAAATCTCGGCGAACCAGCGACCAACACCAGTCCTGTATTGTTACAATACGGGTTCTCGGTCAGGCGATCGCCTCGAAAGGGCAACGAGGTACCCATTCAGATGCGCCCGGGCGGAGAAATAGGTGAACTATCCAATTATACCCCGACGCCGGCGGTTTGGATCATGGTTGGATTCGGCGGTCATGGAACCTGAGGTGAGGAGGGCGCGGTAAAATGGGATCGGGCTTCAAGGGAGGCCCAAGGTCAACGGGCTGCCGCTCAGCCCGACCTTGGATTCAGGGCACAGGCGCTGGGATCGATCCTCACTGACCCGATCCGGAGGAGTAGCGGAAAGCGCCCGGAAGCGCTGTGGTAATGGCCCCGCGCGGGGGGATGAAGATCTCTCCCGGCCCATGCCCCGGCGTTGGAACCACCGACGGCCGGCTGGCGGCGGCGCAGCGAGAGTCCGGCCCGGCCGGAACTCATCACGACGGAACCCGCAGTGGGGTATCGCTTGGTGGCGGGCGATTAGGCGCCGCCGCTCGCGGCCTTCTTCGGGTCGCCCTTCAACAAGGCCACCGCGTAGTCGCGGTTCAAACGGGCGATGAAATCCAGGCTGATGGATTTCGGACAAACCGCCTCGCAGGAACCGGTGACCGTGCAGGCGCCGAAACCTTCGGTGTCCATCTGCTCCACCATGGCCTTCACCCGCTTGTAACGTTCGGGCTGACCCTGGGGCAGGAGTCCGAGATGACCGACCTTCGCGGCCACGAAAAGCATCGCGCTGGCGTTCTTGCACGCGGCGACGCAGGCGCCGCAGCCGATGCACTGGGCGGCATCCATGGCCAGATCCGAATCCTCCTTCGGAACCGGAATCGAGTTGGCGTCGGGCGCACTGCCGGTGCGGACACTGATGTAACCGCCGGCCTGCTGGATGCGATCAAAGGCCTGGCGATCCACGACGAGATCCTTCACCAGCGGAAACGCCGCGGCGCGGAAAGGCTCGATGACCACCTCGTCGCCGTCCTTGAACGAGCGCATGTAGGTCTGGCAGGTGGCCACGCCCCGGTGGGGTCCGTGGGGCTTGCCATCGATGACCAACGAACACGTGCCGCAGATGCCCTCGCGACAATCGTGATCGAAGGCCACCGGCTCCTCGCCGCGAACGGCGAGCTGCTCGTTCAACACGTCCAACATCTCGAGGAACGACATGTTGGGATTCAGCTCGGGCGATTCGTACGTTTTGAATTCGCCGGCGGAAGTCCGGTTCTTCTGCCGCCAGACCTTCAGTTTGACTTTCATCTCGGGAAATGGTTGGGAGGACGGTTATTTGTACGAGCGGGTGCTCATCTTGACTTCCTCATAGACGAGCGGTTCCTGATTGAGGGTCGGGGTCTTGCCGGTGCCGGTGTACTCCCACGCGGCCACGAAGGCGAACTTGTCGTCGCGCCGTTTCACGTCGCCGGGATTCACGATGTTATCGCGGACTTCCTGATCGGCGGTGGTGTACTGGTATTCTTCGCGGAAGTGTCCGCCGCAGCTTTCTTCGCGCATCAAGGCGTCGCGGCACATCAATTCGCCCAGCTCGATGAAGTCCCCGACGCGACCGGCCTGTTCCAGGGACTGATTCCAGTCATTGGATTCGCCCATCACGTGCAGGTTCTTGGCGTATTCCTCGCGCAAACTGCCGAGCAACTGGATGGCCTTCTCGAGTCCGGCCTGATTGCGCGCCATGCCGCAGTATTCCCACATGATCTTGCCGAGTTCCTTGTGGAAATGGCCGGGGGTGCGCTTGCCCTTGAGCGACATCATCTTTTGCACGCCGCCGCGGACCGATTGCTCGGCCTCGTTGAACGCCGCGGATTCCGCCTTGGGCCGCTGATCGGGCTTCACACCGGCCAGGTAGGTGGCAATGGTCGCCGGCAGCACGAAATAACCGTCGGCCAGACCCTGCATGAGGGCGGAGGCACCGAGGCGGTTGGCGCCGTGATCGGAGAAGTTCGCTTCGCCCAGGACGAAGAGCCCGGGGACGTTGGACATCAGATTGTAGTCCACCCACAGGCCGCCCATCGTGTAATGCACCGCCGGGAAGATGCGCATCGGCGTCTGGTAGGCGTTCTCGTTCGTGATCTCGTGATAGATGTCGAACAGATTGCCGTAGCGTTCGCGGACCTTGTCCTCGCCCAACCGTTTGATCGAGGCGGAGAAGTCGAGATAGACGCCCAATCCGGTGGGGCCGACGCCGCGACCTTCGTCGCAAACATACTTGGCGGCGCGGCTGGCAATGTCGCGCGGGGCGAGGTTGCCGAAGCCGGGATACATCCGCTCGAGATAGTAATCGCGGGCGTCCTCCGGAATGCTCGACGGTTCCTTGCCGCAGTCTTCCTTCCGCTTGGGCACCCAGATCCGGCCGTCATTGCGCAGGGATTCCGACATCAGCGTCAGTTTCGACTGATAATCGCCGGAGACCGGGATGCAGGTCGGATGGATCTGCGTGTAGCACGGATTGCCGAAGCAGGCGCCGCGCTTGTACGCGCGCCAGGGGGCGGTGACGTTCGCCCCGCGGGCGTAGGTGGAGAGATTGAAGACGTTGCCGTAACCGCCCGTGGCGAGCACGACGGCGTCGGCATTGTGCCGCGTGATCTCGCCGGTCTGGAGATTGCGGACAATGATGCCCTTGGCCTGGCCGTCGACGACCACCAGATCGAGCATCTCCGAGTGGGTATAGGATTTCACGCCCCCGGCGGCGATCATCTTGTTCAGCGCGGAGTAGGCGCCGAGCAGGAGTTGCTGACCGGTTTGACCGCGCGCGTAAAACGTCCGGCTGACCTGGGCGCCACCGAAGGAGCGGTTGTCGAGCAACCCACCGTATTCACGGGCGAAGGGCACGCCCTGGGCCGCGCATTGATCGATGATGTTGACGGACACCTCGGCCAGCCGATGGACGTTGGCCTCGCGGGCGCGGAAGTCGCCGCCCTTGATAGTGTCATAGAACAGCCGGTGCACGGAATCGCCGTCGTTCTGGTAATTCTTGGCCGCATTGATCCCGCCCTGGGCGGCGATCGAGTGGGCGCGACGCGGGCTGTCGTGAAAAACGAAATTGTGCACCTCATAGCCCAGCTCGGCGAGGGTGGCCGAAGCCGAGGCGCCGGCGAGACCGGCCCCGACGACCACGATCTTGTACTTCCGCTTGTTGGCCGGGTTGATGAGTTTGGACGAGAACTTGTGGTTCTCCCACTTGGTGGCGAGCGGTCCGGACGGGATGTTGGATTTGAGCGTGGCCATGTTAGCGAACGACCTCCTTTCCGGCGGAGGCGGGACCGACGGCCAATACAGTGGCGGCGGAAGAGGGAGCAGCGGCGAGGTGGGCGCGGGCCCGGGCATCCGCGGCGTACCGGGAACCGATCCCGGCCAGAATGCCCAGCGGGATGGAGGCGTAACCGAGGAAGAGAGCGACCGAAACCACCCGGGCGAGCAACTGCACCCGGGGCCACCAGACATGATTCCGGAGGCCAAGGGATTGGAACATGGCGGCCAGACCGTGGCTGAGATGCATGAACAGCAGGGCCTGCGCGATCAGGTAGAAGGCAGCGACCCACCAGACGTTGAATCCAAGAATCATCATCGCATACACGTCCGGAACCGTCTCGCCGTGGAGATCCGTGGTGAGTTTGGTGAAGTCACCCACCCCGTTGACCGCCGGGTTCAGCGCGGTGAAGTGCAGGAGGTGATAGACGATGAAGGCCAGGATCACCGAGCCGCTGACCGCCATGTAGCGGGAGCGACTGGTCGCCGCGTAGGCGCCGCCGGTGGCATAAGCGACCGGCCGGGCCGATCGATTCAGGCTCAACAGGGTGAACGCCGCGGCGATATGCAGGCCCACGGTGGCCAGCAGACCGAGCCGCGCGCCCCAGAGCAGCAGCGGCTTGGATTTCAGGAAGTGCGCGTACTGGTTGATCAGGTCCGGAGCCCCGAACACCTGCAGATTGCCCACCAAATGACCCACCAGAAACACCACCAAGGCGGCTCCGGTGAGGGCCATCACGTACTTTTTGCCCAGTGACGATCGCCACAGGCGTAACAACAGATTCATGCGCGCTATTCGTTTCCGGGACAACCCGGTTCAGAATTTGAAAATCTAATGGAGTCTGCTGGTGGTGCGTCAACTATCAATTTGTGTATTAGATTGACTTCATCCATAATAAGTATTAGCGCTTCTTTCGTGTGCGCGGATGGGTCCGGGGGTAGGCACGGTGGGTGACCTGGCGGTCGGTCCGCTGGACGCCGAGTCGGGAACAACGGCGGCGATAAACGTAAATTGCCGTGAGCAAACCCCCACCGGAGTTGTCCGTGTTCGCGTGCTCGTGCTTGCGCCCGCCTAACCCATGAAGAACCTCCGGTGGCCAAACTGCTTTGGATCGTTCCCCCGGGCTGTGATATACCACCCCGCATGACCGCGGACCGAGCCATCGTCGAGGCGCCGCCCCCCTGGACGGCAGCCAGCCGGGGGGTGGTCTTTGTGCTGGCCTCGTCGTCCATCGCCTGCCTCCTGGCGGACTTTTACGGGTGGTGTCCGATGCGGTTTTTCACCCCGTTCATCTTTCTGCCGGCGTTTTTGGCGTTGCTGGCGCTGGCGGTGGGGGATCGCCTGCGGGGTGACGGACAGGTTTGGCGGGCGGTGTGGATCGGCCTGTTGGGCGGGCTCCTGGCGGCGGTGGCGTATGACGTGTTCCGTTTGCCCTTCGTCTTCGCCCGGGAATGGGGTCTGGCCGGCATTGTGCCGCCGATGAACCTGTTCAAGGTCTTCCCCCGCTTTGGCGCCATGGTGCTGGGTGAGCCGCTGGAACAAACCATCTATGCGCCGGTGACCCAACTGGTGGGCTGGCTGTATCACTTTAGTAACGGGGCGACGTTTGGGGTCATGTACGTCGCGCTGGTGGGGGACGCCCGACGCCGTCACTGGGCCTGGGCGGTGCTGATGGCCCTCGGATTGGAATTGGGCATGTTGCTGACGCCGTACCCGCAGGTCTTCAATATTCCGGTGACGGCGCGGTTTGTGATGGTGACGGTCGCGGCCCACGCGATTTTCGGTGTGGGCCTGGGCTTCTCGGTCCGCTGGCTGGCGGGATTGAATCGGATTCCCGCATCCGGTTCACCGATGGTGCCGACGACCGTCTGAAGCCGCGAACGCCGCGACTCGCCGTCCGGCTATTCCGCGCCCTCGTCCTTCCGACCGCCCTGCGGCCGGTAGCCCGTGGGTTCCTGGATCAGGCACCGTTGACCGCGCGCTCGCAGGGCGGCCTGCAACGACTCCATGCTGGGGACTTCACCGTGGACCAGCCGGATCTCTCCCGTGACGGCGGCACTCCAGCGCAGGAGTTCGGTGCGATCCGCATGGGCCGAGAATCCGTTCACCGTTTTGACGCGGGCGTTGACCCGGACGGTTTGTCCCATGATGCGCACCTCGGGCTGGCCGTCCACCAAGGCCCGGCCCAGGCCGCCTTCCGGTTGGAAGCCCACGATCATCAGGGTCGTGTCCGGCTTGCCGAGTTGATTGATCATATGATGCAGGATCCGTCCGCCCGTCATCATGCCCGAGCCCGCAATAATAACCGCGGCGCCGGACAGAGCGTTGAGCTTCTTGGAGTCATCAATGGTCCGGGTGTACTGCAGTTGTTTGGGTCGGAATGGATCGACCCCGCGACGGAAGAACTCCTGCAGCCGGGGATCAAACTCGCCCGGCAAACTGGAGTACACGGTCTCCACCTTGGTGGCGAGCGGTGAATCTACATAGACGGGAATGCCGGGAATTCCCCCGGCCTCCTCCAGACGGGCGATCTGATACAGCACGTCCTGCGTGCGCTCGAGCGCGAAACTCGGGATCAGCACTTTGCCGCCGGTCTTCAACGCTTCCCGCAGAATCGCGGCAAACTCCTCCAGGGTCTGTTCGTAAGGCCGGTGGTCGCGGTCGCCGTAGGTGCTTTCCATCAGGACCGTGGTGGCGTTGGGACACGGCACCGGATCGATCAGCACGTCCTTGCGAATGTTGCCCACATCGCCGCTGAAGACGAAGCGCTCCCCGTCGGCATCGAACACCAGGCTCGCACTGCCGGGGATGTGCCCGGCCCGCTGCATCCGCACCTGCACGGAGCCGAGACTGAAGGGCTGATCGAATTCGACGATGTGAACCTGGGCGAGAGTCTGGGCAACGTTCGCTTCGTCATAGAGGGGCGGGGTGGCCGGTCGCCCGAGGCGGAGATTCCGCTCGTACTCCTCCCGCTGCAGCTTGGCCCCGTCGAGCAGGATGAACTCGGCGAGGGCGCGGGTACCACGGCTGGCATAGATGGGTCCCCGGAACCCCTCCTTCACGAGTTTGGGCAGGCGGCCGGTGTGATCATTATGCGCATGGGAGAGCACCACCGCGTTCAGGGACCGGGGATCGAAGGCGAAGGGCAGGCGATTAAGATCCTCCAAAGCCGGGCTGCCCTGAAACACACCGGCGTCGAGCAACGCCCGTTGCCCGCCCATCTCCAGCAAATGATTGGATCCCGTCACGGTCCGGGCCGCGCCGTACGAAGTGATCTTAAGCCGCGTACCCCCGGAGCCCACGGCGACGGAAGCGGATGCCGCGGCGGGAATCGGGGACGTCGCCGCGGCGGGCGTGGCCGGGTCCGGATTGGACGAAATGGATTTCATGCTGGGATGTGGTCGAAGCCACCCTATCGGTGCGCCCCATGGCGTCAAATGAACGGTGGTAGGGTGATTCACCCGGGGGTGCGACAAAATTCATCTGAGGGTAGGCAAGGTCACGCGGAGGCACGGAGGCGCGGAGAGGGAAAATGAATAATTTCCGGTGGACTCCTCCGCGTTCTCCCCGCCCCCGCGTGACCCCGTCCGTCGCCCTTTTAGCGAGGCCTCCTAAACACCAACCTCGATCAGATCGCGTCACTCTCCTTCAGCAGAAGATTACTTTCTCAAACCCGATTCACCCCATCACGACCCTCGCTTCGGAAAAACGGGGATCAGACGCAGTACCGGACGTTAAGATCGAAGGAGTATTCCATCGGCTCCAGCGTCCTGGAAGCCGGGTGTAATCCGGAGCCCGGCAAACGCCGCCCGCAGCCCGGTCTGCCAGGCCAGGAAGTAGCCGGGATGCGAGCGACAGTCTCGACGGCTGCTGTCCCAACGAACAAAGCCCCAACCGTCGCCGCCCCAACCAAGAACCAAGAACTCTGGACCCGCCGCCTCCCCGCCCACCCCGCCTCCCCGCCCCCACCCCTCCATCACTCCATCACTCCATCACTCCATCACTCCATCACTCCCCGCCCCCCCCCATCTCAAAACGGAGTTGAGTTCACAAGCCGTTGAAGCCATGTTGGATAAAAGCCAACCAATCGTTCCGAGGAAAAAGCCATGACCGCCCACTTAGTCATTTCCCGCCAAAACGGGCACTATGCCCAAGAACTTGGGCAATGGTCCCCCCCGTCTCCGCCCTATGCCCAAGTTCTTTGTCTCTACGCGGAAATTTGGCCCCTAGGACAAAGCCCTCTTTGGCCCAATTGATGTTCAGCGGAGATCCAGACGTTATGAATGATCAAGCGCAGCGGGCGGTACCAGGGCCGGAGGACCCGGTTTGCCAGGTCAATTGCTGGTACAGTTCCAACTATTGCGCTGTGGTTTCTCGGGACGGTTGGGTTCGATTGTTCAGTTTGGCGGACCGTTGCTTCCTGAGGGAGTTTTTCACTCATAAGGATTCCGGGGGAGTCAGCGTCGCACTCTCTGCGGATGATCAGCGTTGCTTCCTGGGCAGTTATTACGCCTGGGGCTTGGCTTGCTTCACCGTTTCCACTGGGGAACGTAAGTGGAAACGGGATGACTTGAGGCGTTTTCGCGGCCTGACATTCTCGCCTCAGCTCCACAGGCTCTTCGGCTATTTCGACGGTAAGGGTGCACTGGAAATCGATCCTGAGACCGGTCAAACCGTGCAGAGCTTCCGCGGGACGACAGATTTGGTGGCGAGCCCGATCAATGATTTGGTGCTGTTCGGGGACAAGAAGTCCTTGAGTCTTTGGCGTGGCACGCGTAGTAAGCTTTGGAGTGTTTCACGGGAGGGTTTTGCCGTCTTGGATGTGGCCTGGTCTCTAGACACCGTGGCTATTTCGGAGGCGAGGGATACCGATCGCGAGTTTGGAGTCCGTTGCTTTAGCACAGATGGCGAGCTGCTCTGGCGATATAATTCGCGTAAGACCCAGGTGTCTCCTTTAATGTATAATCCAGCCCGACGGGTGTACGTCGGCATTGATTACACGCCTGGAACAGAGGATCGTGTCCTTATTCACTGGGACGAGGCGACTGGCACAATCCAGCTTGAACGCACGATACCTCCCAAGATGCATGGTGCGCTGTGCCAGCGGGCAGAATGCAGCTTCAGAATCAATTGGAGCACATGGGAATGCTCCCTGGGTGCAGCATGCTGATTGGGATGGCACATAATGCCAAACCAAATCAAGGCAGCGAAAGCCGGGAGACCACTCTCATTCCAGATCGAGCACCCGCGGCCCGGCTTGGCTGGGTTATGACGTTCGGTCAAACCGGGGCAAGGATAGTTTTGGTGCGCTCCTCCGTTGCCAGAGGCTTCGTATCTACGCCTCCTCTGTGCGCCGTATTTTTCAGATTATGAGAGCAGCGCCACTTTTCTGGTGCGAGGCGACGGGGCGACAGCGTTTCCATTTTCACTCCGAGATTCCCCGAGCCGCCGCCGCCGGCTTTGCCCGAACCCGGCGCTTCATTGAAATGGCTGGCGCGTCTCAGTTCGGAACTCCGCTTCGAGGCGGTGCCCGGTATTCGTTGCGGCCGGTCACTGAGCCGACATTCCTTGAAGCCGACATTGCCAGGAAAGGTTTCACACCTCGTGTCACCGATGCTGAATGGGAGGCCATCTTGCAGCGCGTCGCCGCGGTGTTCGGGCGGGAGTTGTGGCATCGCTGCCGGCTCATTCATCAGGCGGACCAGGCTACGGGAACCGGTCGGTTCGCCCTGAGGTGATGCCATCGCCAGGGGTGGCTGCGTTGCGTCGTTGACCTTTTGATTCCCGACCCCACGAGAATGATAACAGTCATTGCCATGATCGATGTCCATGTGCAGCCTTCTAAAGTCGACGTGTGGATCGTTCCTGGTTCAGCCTCGGATCGAGGCGAAGGCGGTGAATTCGAAGGGGTCTTCATTACCGACTATCTCGATGCGCGAGAGATCTGTGCTGGGCGTTGTTCCGATCCAGAAATGGCTTCCAATTTAATTGAGCGAATCCGGCTGAAGTTTAAGAAAGTAGGGACACATGTGAAAGTGGAGTGGACGGCAAACGATTGAAATGAACACGCCAAATCAGGTTGCTCCGGTGAACGGTCTGACTACGCCTCGGCTCGATTCTGGGCAGGATCGTCCGCGTGTTGCTGAGCAGCGGCGTTAGGCGACCGCGAACGCGCATGAAGATACGCATCGTCTATGCTCTTTCAGCGGTTGTTTCTGTCGTGTTCGCTGTTATCGCGGGTTCCGCGATGTCGCGGGACACTGTCACCTTCAGAGATGCGGTTTCGGGCATTCCCATTCACGGTGCTCAGGTTGTTCCGGTTTATCCTTCCTTCAGAGGAGCAGCGTACACCACCGACAAGCGAGGCGTAGCGCGGGCTGGGGGTTTCGGACTACCACGCGGTGGTGCTGGATACTCGGTGGAGGTAACTGCGGCCGGCTACCAGCGTTTATCGGTTCCGATGTTCGGTTCTGCCACCGATCATTTGGAGGTTTCTTTGAGACTCACTCCAAAGCCTTACGGTCTAAGGTGAACAAACACGCATGCCCCTTCTTGTCATAGCCGCGTATCATTGCGAGGTCGCCGGCAAGCCCACTGCCAGCGTGGATTACCAGATTCGGTATTTCGAATCCGATCTCATCGAGGAGGTTTTCTCGCGACTGCGGGCGGAGGCGCCCCAAGCGTACAGTAACTCCGCTGGACAGGAGGTTCGGTGGACTTTTCACGAAACGGTCGCTGTCGAGACAAATGTGGTGTTCAAAGATGGCACTGAGGTCATTGGATTTATCACCGGCAAACCAACCCAAATCACCTAACCTGGCGTTAGCCCTTATGACGAGTTCGGCATTGCTTCGACGCCATAGTTCAGCTTTACGTTAGGTGCCCGCCGCGTTATGGCGCTCTTCGCCCTCATCTTTCTTGTGGTTGCGCTGATTCTTATCGGCGTCGGCATCGTTGTCGGGTTGATGGTGTGCGGTTTGGCCGCCGTTCTCGTGGCCGTTGGCGTCCTTTCCTCGTCCATCGTTGTTGGGTTGCTGACACGTCGTCCCTTGGCTGCGGTTCGCGTACTTCTGTTTCAGTGCGCTTTGCTCGCCGGGGTTCCTTCCGGGGTTCTTTGTGCGTGGCTTGTTTCCTACACGTTGGCCACCGGCAGTTCCGGGTGGCTCATCTCGCTCTATGGAGCCGTTGGTGGCGCGGTGGCCGGCGTTGTGATCGCATTCCTACTGGATTTCATCATTCGGTGGCTACACACTTGGGCCGCAGCGAAACTAACTGATAGGACGCGTCGTAGAATTATGAACCGGGTCGCCTAACTTATCGATCCAATGAACCACCGGTAGACCCTTCCGTTCCGTGTTTCTCCCCATTCGTTTCCTTTGTTTGCGCTCAGGACACCGTTCTCCCGGGAGTCGTTCAACCTCGCGCTCGGCAGATGTACCCCAAGTCGTATGAGTCGGCATCGCTATAGTCTTCCTGAAGAGCGTCCGCACGGCGTGACAGATCACGACGGGGGGCGTTCCTGCATTTGGCTCTTTGGTTGCCTCCTGATCCCGCCTGTTTTGGGCTACGTTTGGCGGGGTGCAACCTTCGGTGACTGGGGTTGGGGTGCCGTGGGGTTCCTCATCTCAATGGGTTTCGCTTGGTTTGTCAGTCACGGCCTGACTTCACGCCGTATGGAGTGCAACAGTGGCGTCTACACGCGTCTTAACCAACCGGTGAGGTACTGGGGCGTCATGCTGGTGTGGGTCGTGGCTTACCTGATGTCGGTTTCCGCATTTGTTCTCGTCCACGTTTCAGCAGCCGGTGGGATCCACCGATGAACGACTGGCCGTCACCGGGTGGGCTGCCCAACAAGGTCATTCCTGGGAAGCCGGCCCGGACGTCCCTTTTCCAATCGCTACTTTATTCAGGTGGGGTTACTGAGTTCCGTTGTTCGTTTGGAAGTCATGAGTAACTATCGCGTTCATCTAGTCGTGGATCGTGAGGCGGGTGAGCGCCTTCAGGCGTTGCCGTTGGGCGAGCCAGCGTGGATCGTGGATTCTCCAAAGAATCATGGGGACATTGCGGAGCTCTGGCGGGTTCGGCCGGACCCAAGTCACCTGACTGGAATTACGGCATTTGAAGATGATCTGAGTGCCGCACCCGAGATGCTGGCCATCAGCGTCCTGGCCGATATCGACCTGCACCATGGCGTGTATTCGCACCAGCCGCCGTACGACGTGTTACGAGTGATTGGCGCCCGTCGGTCCGCGGAGCTGTTGAGTGAGGCGGCGGAGTTCGGATTGACGGAAGTACGAGGCGCTGATTCCGAGTTCGAGGTGTACCGACCAGAGATGACCGAACCTGAGGCGCCACGCGCGAGCTGCCCGCTCTCGCAGTAGCCGAAATCGGCGAACAAGCAGATGCCCTGTTGGCTGTTGGCGGGTTGATCGAGTTTCTACGAAAATCTCCGGAATGCGAAGCATCTGAGTCTGGGTCGATTCTATATACGGTGGGCGTAACCATCCGCAGCGGCAGACCCGGCATGGCGTTGTGGTTTGGAATTCAGGCGGCCCGTGTATTGGGCCGATGACTTTGGTTCACTGGGCGTAGTCAACCGAGCCAGGGCTATGCGAAAACAGGAGCGAGCCTTCCGGTTTCGAAGCCCCCGTACGACGACGCTCTTCGCCGATCCGATGGGGATCTGCCTCGGTGGTGCAGGGTTGACTGCCTATTTTTGGCCGGTTGCGTTGGTTTTTGGCGGACTGGCCTGGGTGGGTCTGATCTTCCAGGAGTGGAGCGGGCGACGCTACCACTGCCCAGAGTGCGGTGTGCGCATTTCCAATCGACCCGCTCCGCCAAGTGCACCGATTGAATACCATTGAGTGCCGTGCCACATCATCCGGGATTCAGGATTCGTCGAAGCCAAACCAGAGCTTTCGTGAGAGCGCCCAGCAGGAGACCACAGGGAACGCCGGGATAGCGCTCTCGTTTCCACTCGACGCTAGGAACCCAACACGCCTGGGTTTGTCGGTAAGCCATTCCCAACGCCATGCCACGCGAGACATTCCGAAACCGCTGGCCGCGTCATGTGCCGGGCAGATTTTACGTGGATCCAGGCTGCCTCGATTGCAACCTGTGCCGGTCGCTCGCACCTGGTATTTTCGAGCGCGATGAGGACCACGGCACTTCGTACGTGGCTCGCCAACCCGAGACACCTGAGGAAGTTGACCGGTGTCGTGAGGCAGTCGCAGGTTGTCCACAGGACAATGTTCACGACGATGGTCTGCAGTTCGATTGGCAGGCAATACCTTCGGAGGTATCCTGGGCTCGCCCGCAGTCGGGACCTGACTGAGATGAAGACGACGAGGCCTACGGACGCGCTCCAGTGGACGGAACCCAGGTGTCACGCTCAGTGACGATTGGAAGGCCATCGGCGGCTGGCACGCGACACTGACCCAGCCAGGAAGCCATTCGTGAAAGTTTTTGAATTATGAGGTTAAAATGGGAGTACAAGACGCTGAAGATTCTGACGGACGTCGGCTTCTTCTCCGGGACTGACTTTGATGCCGTTCGGCTTGCCGAGTTGCTGAACGGCCATGGAGCGGAAGGCTGGGAGTTGGTATCGGTATTTGATATTGAGAAGGTGCAGCGGGGGTCGAAATTTGTCGTGGTCGTCATGAAGCGGCCGGTCGAATGATGTTATAACAACGACGCGGCCCAAGCAGGCACTCCAGCGAAGCCGGCGATGGCGTCGCGTTTGCAAGTGTTGCCTCCCGTGCGCCGGATTGCTGGGCTTGGGTCGTCAGGTTGCTTGAATACATGCAGCTATGTTTAGCCTCTTCCGACGACCAAAGACGAAACCTTACAGCTGGAAGAGAGAGCACACCAGGTTGTGGGAGTCGCTCGTTCCAGCGGAGGGTCAGGCCGACACGTTGCAGGGCGAGCTCATACGCATCGCGGGCAAGCTGACTGATGAAGCATTCCGAAACGGCAACCTGAATTGGGATGCTGAGCATGAGAAGATGTGGCGTTTCGTCGGCCGCCATCTCGACGATCCGCAGACATTCAGCGAGGCGGAGCGACGAGTCATCCGAGACAAAATTGAGGAGATCGTCCGCGATAATGAAGCGCCGGATTTAAGTGGTGAAGGATGCTGCTATTACATCATCAGCGAGCGAGTCGTGGACTGGTGCATGGCACATCCCGCACCCATTCCACACCAGAAGGACCTTGACTTGAATCGATGAACAGACTGCCCAACAACAAGACGCTCCAGCGAACCGCGGCGGATCGTCGCGGTTGCCATTAGGGCCTCTCGGTGCCGCCTTTGCTGAGCTATCTCCGTTAGGCGACATCGGATGTCTCCCGGCAAAACGAACAACTTGCCGGATTATCCCAGAATCGGTGCCGCAGAGCTATCCGGGCTCCAGCTCGATCCGGATTCTGCCAGGCACTTCGAGCGACGCTTTGCACGAGGGTTGCTTGGCGGTGGCGTACTGGCCTTCGGTGGGTGCGCAGGCACCCAGGGTTTATTCCACTTCGGCGTTATTGAGATGCTGGGGTTTGCGATCGGCATCCTCGGGAGTTTCGTGGTGGGCCTGGCGCTCTCTCTCTGGACACACCAATGCATGATGCGAGCGCAGCCAAGGAGCGCTCGGAGTGGCCGTCTGATGCAGCCCTTCATCATTCACCCCGTTGATTCACCAGACGTTTATGAAATCGTGTCTGTCGATAAAGCTTCGGGAACTTACTTCAGGCGGAATTATGTCGAGCATGGCGGCTGAAGCAACGCCGCCGAAAGGCTCGGGGAAGACGAGCCGTCGGCCCGCCGTTCCGTGCGACGCCGTGCGGAGTTTGCGGAGCGCAGGATGCGCGCTGCGGTCGCTGGTCTCGGCGGTTGCTGACCTGTCTTGTTTTGCGTCGCCCCGCCGAGACGCCGGCTATCTTTCCTTCCTTTGTTGGCTTGTGATGAGCATCAGTGTCACGTCTGGCTGCGCCACAAGTGGCCACAGTTCAGTGCCGGCCAGCGAGAAGAAGGGCGGGGCCATTTTGTCCGATCGGTCGTTTTGGGGTTGGTTGCAGGACGCGTATGGGACGCATTGAGACAGCAATGATGTTGAGATGGAACACGTGATGGGTTTGAAACGGTCGGTATTGCGACACGGCCGATTGGACACTGGCGGGGATGCGATGACCACGTTGCCCTGCCTTGAGCTGCTGCGAACCCGGGTTGAGCTCCGCGATTGTCAGCGTGGCGTCCTCTGCTCCGGGTCGGCGAGGTTGGGTTGATCGTCCGTTCGCCGCACAGGACCGCGCGGAATTCCAGCAGCGTAGACAGTCTTCGAGCGCATGAGGAGATTGTGTCCCTAGCGCGCGGCATCTTATCTGGAGCCGTAGGTTTTATCGAAGGAGCGCGGTTCATTGCCAAGTTGGGTCACGCACTTGGATTTGAACGCGATCCGGACATGGCATTCCTCCTCGGCGTCGATTCTGAGACCGACCATTTGCCCGTCGGGGAGGTTCGCCGGCATTGGGCTGCGGATGCGCTACGAAGCAAGGACCTGGAATTACGGGAGTGCGAGTTGCTCTTCCGTGAACAAACGTTTCAAAGCTGCCTGAATTTGATTCAGAGATATGGCAATTGCCTGCCCGACCAAGATCACTCGGGTGAACCCGGCCTTGGCGTCGCGCTTCCAATCGTTACCCTTTCCAGGCCCGGTCATTGAGTTCCGGCGTTCGGCGGCGTGGTTTCACCGTTCCGTGGAGGCAGAAGTCCCCATTTAGTTTGAGGTCCAGACACCCGAAGATCGAATTCCAAGATGCGCAATCTAGATTTCAGTTCCTGGCAGGCGGTGATCACGACATCGCTCGGGTTGATAGTCGTTACCGTCATGATGGTGGGTATCCGCCTGCTGTTGATGGAGACGGTGCAGCAGCGCCGCAATCGCGAGAACCGTCAGATCAACGAACGTCTGCGCACGTTGATCGCCGCCTACAAGACGCTGGGAGGTTCCTTCACCGGCGAACTGGCGGTCGATCCGACGCACCTGCGCGATCTCCTGGCGTCCGCCGGGGGCGGAGACACAAAGGCGGCAGAGGACGTCCTGGCCTCCGTCTCCTTTGATCGTTCGCGCCGCATCCGCGATGCCGTTGAAGGGGCGCTGTCGGACGTGATCCTACTCGGCACCGAGCAGCAGGTGCTGCTAGCAGCGCGGGCGGCGACCGATCTGGTCGCGGGACGCCCGGTCCACACCGATGAACTGGTGGTCTCGCTACGTGACTTCATTCGCAAGGTGCTTGACCTGGAGCCCGTGCCAACGAAGTCGGCGATCCCGAAGCAGGGGCCGACTCGCCCCGGCGGCGGCGGCGGCGGCGGAAAGGGCAAGGGCAACGGGGATACAGGCGGTGGTGACTGGGCCGGCACGAAGCAGGACGGCAAGGGGGCGGGGGCCGGCGGAGGTAGCGCCGCCGGGGGAGCAATGGGCTTTGGGCTGGGTGGCGGCCTGGCGCCGGACGCGGAGGGCGATCCAGGGCGCGAGGCCGATTCGAGACCCTGGCGTGGATAAAATAAGTTGATTTGGTTTAGTGTTCGACGCCGAACCAGCCGCTGCTGAGCTTGGTCGTTAGCCCTCGCGAACCATGAAGGTCTCCGAGCACCTTAAATATTGCGCCATGGGATTTTCGCCGAGGCGTGTTGCCTATCCGGTAGCGGCCCGAGGATTTGTCGGCATACCGCTTCAATTTGCAGATGATTGGAGAGTCGGCGCGGCAGCCGTTCGATTTGGGGTGCTCGTGGGCGAGGCAGAATCCGGTGGGCTACACCTTTGGCGATCCCAATCCACGCCAACGCAACGCATCACCCCTGGTTTCGCCAGCTCTCCGAAACCATACGGTCTGGGCCGTTGTCCTGGAACGCCGGTGTTGAGTTCTGAGCCGGACGGCGTAATTTCCAGCACGATGAAGTTTGAGTTTACGGCAATCGTGGAGGCTGCTCCCGAGGGAGGATACTGGGCGGTGTGCCCTGAGGTGCCGGGCGCCAACGGTCAAGGCGAGACCGTCGACGACGCAAAGCTTAGCTTACGTGATGGGATCCGGCTCATCCTGGAGGATCGGCTTGAGGATATGTGCCGCGGTTTACCCGCGGAGGCGATCCAGACTGTCGTCACCTCCGAATGAAGCGACGCGACTTGGAGCGTAGGCTTCGACATGCTGGATGCTATTTGAAGCGAGAAGGAGCGGCCCATTCACTCTGGATGAATCCTCGCACCGGCGTTGTAGAGGCGGTTCCCCGACACAGTGAGGTGAAGGAGCCACTCGCACGGAAGATCCTGAGATCTCTCGGCGGCGAGTGACCGGGCCCAACACAAACGCGAAGTAGGCCAAGCGCCAAGGGTGCAATTTTTGGTGGGCGCCGGGTTGGTCGATTTACGGGGGGTGGAAGAAGGCGCAGGTTGAAGCTTGGTCCTCTGGGAAAATTGCTTCGGCGGGGGGTTCGTGGTGCTTTACGAACCGGTATTTGCCAAGTGCCCCTGGTGGCTTTCCGACGATTTCCGATTCGCGTCCATGCTTACATCCGCGGTTCCTGCTCCGGGCTCGCAATTCAACCGCGTCAGGGTTGTTGAATTCAAGGGGACGGCGACCCGGGGTAACCCGTGACGGGTAACCCCGGGCTGGTTGATTGTATCCCGTTGGGATGGGGGGGCGAGATGCCGCGGTCGTGCCCGATGGTCCGGTTCGGGCTGTGGCATCGCCTTCAGGGGCACCGGCACGAGCTTCGCTCTCGGTTTGTTGCCCATAGTGCCGCGTCTTGGTGAGGCCCGGTGATAAAATGTTTTGCGGTAAACGGCGGGCAGACGCCGTCCCGGCAAGTGTCATTTACCGCGAGGGCATGGGAAATGTCGGGTTCCGCGTGCATGGGGAGCCGGGGTAGGATGCGCTTGGTGGAAGGTGGGCAGAGGGGGCCAACCCGCTTGGATTTGCTGATGCCAATGGCCAGCTCATTGGCCGTAAGCTGTTTATCGAAAGGTTCAAGCATCGAAACTCAGTCATCAGGGAGGCTCACCTTCTGGAAGAGCCACGGTCCCATTTGGACAGCTACAGATGTGAGAAATGGGGACATTAAGTATCCATAAAAGATACTTAATGTCGTTTTTGTAACGCTATAATGGTTCGGTAAACGTGAATCGCCTTTCCCCGAAACTCTTGGATGAAGCGCTGCAACTTACGGCAGAGCGATTTCGCGATCTGGATGCGCCGCCCGAGGTTCTGATCGCTACGATCTCATCCATCTCAAGCTTTTTGCAGTCGTTGATCAGGGGCCTGGGCGGCATGCGAACGACCTGCTGATGCTGGCTCCGACGGATGAGGAATTGGTCGCTGCCAGCCGTTGGGTGGTCACCCAGGACGCGGGCGCGACGTTTCCGCAGCTGGTGAAGGAGGCGCTAACCCACCTTGGATACCCACATGTTGCCCGCGCACTTTAAAAACCAACTCGTTGAGCCGCTGCTCGATTGGCTTTGGCGTTCCTGGGTTTCTCTGGGTGTCGCCGGTCACGGCAGCCGGGCGCGGGTGGATCGCGTCATTGACCCGGAGGCCCTCCTCCTCGCCACCACTCTCTGGGCCCGCTATGACCCGCGACTGTTCGATGAAGTGCTCGACTGGCTCTGCCGGCACGGCTCGATGATTAATCTCCAGCGTCTTCGCAATCTTCAGCAAACCGGTCTGGGAGACGCCGCGGTGCTCTCTGGCATCGCCTCCGTGATTCAGGAGCACTCCCCGCAGACCAAGTGGAAGGCCGTCATCCGCCCAGGCACCAAGGAGCCACCGCTTCAGCCCCTGTTTCTGCGTCTGGACGGAGGCAACGCGGTCTGGGGGCAGGCCGAGCCACTTTTTGCCTCGCAGGGATTTCAGCGTGGCCGGCTGGAGTTGCGCCAGATGAGCCAACCGCCCGCGCCGGGTGCGGCGCCGAATCTTTGGCTCAAGCTTCGGAGCCTCTTCGGGACCAACACCCGCGCGGAGATCGTATTGCAACTCCTCACGACCGGTCCGGCCACGGCCGGAGAGATCGCCCGCCGCAGTGGTTTCACGGGCCGATCCATTCTCGTCACGCTCCGGGAAATGGCCCTTTCCGGACACCTCTACGAGCCGCCGCGGCCCGTCCGAAGTCGGTCGCAGCGCGGGCAACCCGCACCTGCCCGCACCCGTGGGCCCTCGCTCACTTACTCACTGCGGCGCGAGGAGTGGACTTTTCTGGGCACCTGGGAGCAGCCGGTCGGCTTCCCCATGCTCCAGCCAACGGGCCCCCTGCTCCTCCTCTGCCAGCAGCTCCTCGACTGCCTCGCCAGTGAAAAGCCCGCCGCTTCGGCACCTGCCCAATCCGTGCACCTCCGGGAAGCGGTCACACCGGCCCTGCAAGCGATACACCGTCAGGGACTCAGTGGCGAATACGGTTTACCGACCGACCTCCCGGGCGACACGCTCATCAGGACGCTGGTCACCCGCCTGCCACCGGCCATCGCCCATCTTTAGGCGATGAATACCGCAACGAGAGAATCTCAACCGGACGTTGCGGGGATTGCGGTCAACGGCGCCGATGCTTACCGTTGAAAGTGGAGCGTCTTACCGGCATGCAAACCGTTGTATCATCGAAAGGTCAGGTAGTTCTCCCGGCCAAGCTTCGACACCAAGATCGTATCACCATCGGGCAGACGTTCGAGATCGAGCGCCTCGACGCCGGTCGGTATCTCCTTAAGCGGCAGCCCGTGACGGACAATGCAGGTCTTGTGGACAGGTTGCTGGCCTGCCCGGTGAAGGGGTGGTTCCAGCCCATCACGTCAGAGTCCACCGTCTCGCTGTGAAATACCGCGTGGACGCCAACGTCCCGAGCGACGCGACCAAACCAATACCTAATGTTCGCGTGGTGGACTGGCTTCGTCATCGCGAGCGCGATCTCCGCGCGTGTTTCATCATTTCCGGTGAACGGGAATTCGGAATCCGGATGGGGGGGCACGAATTGAAGCGTTGAATCGGAATCAGTGTTCGAACCGCCCCGGGATCGTCAGCTCGGATCCCAGCCCGGGCGCAGCATTCGCGCACCAAATAATACCGGCGACCTCTCGAGGCTCCCCGACCTAGCCGGAAAAACTTCCCCGTTGCTGGAGGGGTGGGGACGTGTTCCGTTGCAACGTCGCCCCAACGATTCCTTTTTCATGCGCCTCAATTTTATCCCTGGTTTGCTCGCTCTGCTCCTCGCGTTCTGCGGGGCGGCCCCCGTTCGCGCCGCCGGGGCGTCGCCGCGGACGTACGCCGATCTTGCTCACGTGATTGCTCCGATGGCCGTGTTGATCGATTCCGAGTACGATCGGGGGCAGCCGATCAGCGATACCCGCCGGGCCTCCCACTTGTGTCATGAGCTGCTGGCGGAGGCCTGGGGTCAGGATTTTCTCCGGTATTTGGAACTGGAGGCCGCCGTCGAGGCGGACGACACGACGGCCAATCAGGAAGCGCTGGACAATTTCAAACCCAATGCCCGCGCCCGCGACGTCGTTGCCGGCCTGCGGAAATTTCTGCCGGCGATGAGGGATCTCCAGCGGGTGGTGGGACGGCAAAGCCGGTCGCGCTTTGAAGCTCGCTTGAAGGATTCCCAAGCGGCGTTGCGGTACCTCGAGGCCTTCAACCGGTCCAAGCTGGCGCGGCAGTTGGTGATCCTTCAGTCCACCCCGTCCAATTAGGGGGTCGCCTTCTTCAGGGAGGCCAGGTACTCGACGAGATCCACCAGTTCGGTGGCGGTGAGCGTCGCGGTGAGTCCCTCGGGCATAATGGACTGCGGTTGCTTCTCCCGTTTGGCGACGTCCGCCTTCCGGTATTTGGTGAGCGTGCCGCCCTGCGTTTTCACCAGGAGTTCATCCTCGGTTTCGCTGGCCAGCAGGCCGAAGGCGTCGTCGCCGTTCTTCAAGGTAAACATCCAGGCTTCATACCCGAAGGAGATGCCGCTGCTGGGTTCCAGAATGGCGTCGTAGAGCGCGTCTTTGCCGAGCTTGGCGCCGATCTCTGAGAGCTTCGGTCCGAAATCAATCCCTTCGCCGTTGATCTGGTGGCAGGTGCTGCAGGCGACTTCCGGACGGCGAAAGATCCGGGCGCCGTTGGCGACGTCCCCGCTGCGACGGACCAGTTCGCCAATCGGTGGGAGTGCCTTGTCGTTACGCGGGGGCGGCGGCAGCACTTTGGCGGCGTCGGCTTTGATCTTGGGCCAGCGAACAGCCTGCAGTTCCGTGGCGGCGAGGGGTCGCAGATCCGCCGGCAATGAACCGGCAGCGGCGGATTCCACCAGCGCCGTCGCCCCTTCCGGCGTCTTCAGCAATCCGCGCAACGCCGTGCGGCGGGCGGCGAGGGATCGGCCGGGACTGTCCGTCAGCCAGGGCAGCAACAGCGGCACCGTGTCGCGCTGGGCCAGGTTGCCGAGTCCGGTGAGGAGTGACGGCGCCTGATTCGTGTCCCCGAGTCCGGCGGTGATGAGCGCGGGTTGTTCGGCCAGCAGGAGGCGGAGACCGTCGCCGGTGGCGGGATCGGTGGGATGATCGATGACGAAGCGGAAGACCGCCGGAAATTGGTTCGTCAGATGGAAGTCCCGGGTGAGTTCCACCAATTCCGGCTGCCCTTGCAATTGGACCGCGAGACGATCGATGGCCGCCTTTAGGGCGGGCTTGGCCTGGAGATCGACGTCTTTTAGACGGCGTACGGCTTCCAGCGCGCTCCGGGCTTTGGCCAGGGCTTCGTCCTCGGCGGCGCGCACTCCACCCGTCAGCAGCAGCGTCGAGAGCAGGAGGGCGCCGGTTTTGCGCCAGCTTCGTTGAATCACCTTGCCGGAATAATCGGAGCGGCCGCCGGGGGCAAACCGAAGTCGGGGGCGAGCGCCTTCGGGCGGATTCAGCCGCGGCCGAGGTACGGCATTTGGTTCGCCATGACGGTCATGAACGGGACGTTCGCGTTCAGGGGCAGACTGGCCATGTAGAGCACGGCGCGAACAATGAGAGCGACATCAATCCGGGGTTCGATGGCGGTGGAGCCGTCGGCCTGCAGCACGCCGACCGACATTTTATCCGTCATTTCCGTGGCCGCGTTGCCGATGTCGATCTGGCCGCAGGCGATGTTGTATTTCCGACCGTCGAGGCCCAAGGATTTGGTCAGGCCGGTGAGGCCGTGTTTCGCGGCGGTATAGGGCGCGGAAAGCGGTCGCGGGGTGTGGGCGGAGATGGAGCCGTTGTTAATGATGCGCCCGCCGCCCGGTTGCTGACGCTGCATCAGTTTGAAGGCTTCGCGACTGCAGAGGAAGGCGGCGGTGAGGCTGGTGTTAACGACCGCATTCCACTGTTGCAGCGTGAGGTTCTCGAAGGGAATCACGGGCGCACTCACACCGGCATTGTTGAACAAGAGATCCAGCCGACCCCAGCGGGCATCGATGCGGGCGAAGAGACGGGCGACGTCCGCGGGATCGGTGACGTCGGCCGCGCAGATTTCCACGTGGTCGCGGTGCCCGTGTGCCAGTTGGGCGGTCTCTTCCAGACGTTCCACCCGGCGACCGGTCAGCATCACGGAATAGCCGTGTTTCAGCAGCCCGAGGGCGGTGTGGCGTCCAATTCCGGATCCGGCCCCGGTGACCAGAGCAATGGGGTTGGGTCGATTCATCATATAGGTGCCCGGACGGAGCCGGGGAAGGAACCAGCTACCAGCGAGCGTCGCCGCCGGTGGGTGGCGATGTTACGGCGGACCATACCAGATACGCGGTGCAGCGCGAGCTTTGCCACGCCTTTTGAAAGGCGGCCCGGGGCACGGTGCGTTGACCGCGACTGAGTCGGACGCCGGGGTCGTTGATCAGGACATCTCCGGTGTCGGTGAATCCGCGCACCACGACCAGGTGCCCGTCGCCGGGTTCGACCTCCGGGCGTTCCTTGAGCAGGGCGTAGGAGACGCTCGTGGCCACCGGCAAACCAGCGGCCAGCCAGCGCTCCAGGTCGGCCAGACCGGCGAGACGGGCCACTGCGCTGCGCAGGCCTGGGGTCTGACCGATATAAGCCGTATTGAACGCCCAGTTGCCGGTGCCGGGCCAGCCGGGATCGTAGACCCCGCGCGCGGTCTGCGGTACGGTTACGGGATCGTGGGGCAAGGGTTGCTGGGTTTGCCACCAGGCGAGGAGCATGGTGACGCTGGTCGGACTGCACCACGTGTTAATGCCCTCGGGGAAATCGGCCTGCGAGTGGAGCGGAACGGCCAGGGCCTTGCCCCAGGCGGCCCGCCACGGCTCCGGCTCGACCCACGTGGCGCGGGTATCGAGCAGACTCACGGCGATCTGGAATAAATCGGCTTTTGTGGTCCGGGGACCCGGTGTGAGCCGTACTTGGACGCCGGTCGCCGGCTGGCGGAGTCGCAGGGTGTCGGTCAACACGCGGCCGCCCCGGAACGTTCCGCCCGTCCAACTGGTGCGGGGGGCGCGATTGGTGTCGCTGCACCATTGGCCCAGCGGGAACCATTCCTCGGTTTGGTCGCGGCCGATGGCCCGCAATTCGATCGTCCATGCCGAACCGGCCGCGACGTTCCACGACGGCACGGCTTCGGTCCACGCGAAGCCGGGGGTCCACACTGGTGATTCCCAGCCCGCCGAACCGGCGTCACCCCGCGGCGTCCAGCCGGACAGGGACTCGGTACGGAAGAGCCGGATGGGGGGCCGCTCCGGATCAGCAGCGGCACGGCGCTCATGCTGGACGCAGCCGAGCATCAGGACGCCGAGGGCGGCAGGAAGCCATCCTCGGAGTGAGTTTCGCGAGCGCTCCGGTTTCGCTATCGAATTGCCGGCGCCACGGTTCATCAGGTTCGTGGCAGCGGGGGGCCGGCTAGTTCTTCAGCGCGGCCAGCTCTTCTTCAAACTTCACCAGCTCCTCGATTTGAATCAGGAACCAGCGATCGATCTTGGTCAGCTGGAAGACGTCCTCGAGGGAATATCCGGCGCGGAAGGCATGGCGCAGGAAGAAAACCCGCTCGGCATTCGGGACGCTGAGGCGGCGATTGATGAGTTCGCGGGGGAAGATCGCCCGGTCATCGATCATCTCGGCGCCGATTCGCCACGGTTTGCCGTCGCCACCGAGACCGCTCCGGCCGATCTCCAGGGAACGCAGGCATTTCTGGAAGCTCTCCTTGAACGTGCGGCCGATGGCCATGGCCTCACCGACGCTCTTCATTTGGGTCGTGAGCGTGGGATCGGCCTGCGGGAACTTCTCGAACGCGAACCGCGGAATCTTGGTGACCACGTAATCGATCGTGGGCTCGAAGCTGGCGGGCGTTTCGCGGGTGATGTCGTTGCGGATCTCGTCGAGCAGGTACCCCACGGCGAGTTTCGCGGCGATCTTGGCGATGGGAAAACCGGTGGCCTTGGAGGCCAGGGCGGAACTCCGCGACACGCGCGGATTCATCTCGATGACGATCATCCGGCCGTTCTCCGGGTTGACGGAGAACTGGATGTTGGAACCGCCGGTTTCGACGCCGACCGCACGGATCACGGCGAACGAGGCGTCGCGCATGATCTGGTATTCCTTGTCGGTGAGCGTCTGGATGGGCGCCACGGTGATCGAGTCACCGGTGTGCACGCCCATGGGATCGAAGTTTTCGATGGAACAGATGATGACGCAGTTGTCCGCGCGATCGCGCATGACTTCCATCTCGTATTCCTTCCAGCCGAGCAGGGATTCCTCGACGAGGATTTCCGAAACCGGGGAGAGATCGATGCCGCGCTTGGCGATTTCCTCGAACTCTTCGCGATTGTAAGCGATGCCGCCGCCGGTGCCGCCGAGGGTGAAGCCGGGGCGAATGATCAACGGATACCGGCCGATGCGTTCGGCGACCTGCCGCGCCTCCTGGATGGTATGCGCGGTGCCGGAGATCGGCACGTCGAGACCGATCGTCAGCATCAGCTGTTTGAAGGTCTCGCGATCCTCACCCTTGGTGATGGCCTCGGCCTTGGCGCCGATCATTTCGATGCCGTGCTTCTCGAGGACGCCCTGGCGGTGCAGGGTCATGGCGGTGTTCAGGGCCGTCTGGCCACCCAGCGTGGGCAGCAACACCAGCTTGCCGGTCGCCCCCATGCGGGCCATTTCCGCCTTCTCGCGGACGATGATCTTCTCGACGCATTCCGGGGTGATGGGCTCGATGTAGGTCCGTTCGGCGAACTCCGGATCCGTCATGATCGTCGCCGGATTCGAGTTCACCAGGATGACCCGGTAACCCTCCTCGCGCAGCGCCTTGCAGGCCTGGGTACCGGAATAGTCGAATTCGCAGGCCTGGCCGATGATGATGGGCCCGGCCCCGATGATGAGGACGCTGTGGATATCCGTACGCTTAGGCATTGCGAGTACTCGTTAAACCTTGTGATAAGACACGTCGACGGGTAACCCGGCAAAGAAAGTTATGGGGGATCGGCGAACGCGGGGCGGCCCAGGGGGAGGGCGTCTTGCGGACGGGAACCGACCCACTCGGTCCGGGCGAGTAAAGTTACCGTGGGGGACCCTTTGGGTGCGGGAATGGCGATAGCCGTTTGAACCCTTGGGAATCACGGACCATAGTGGTTTGAAATGTCTCCCGGTTTTGCTGGAATCCTTGCCCGGCCTTGGGTCGTCCTGGGCTGGCTGGTGGGAATCGCCTTCCTGCCGGCGGCGCGTGCCGCTGCCCCTGTGGACTTCAATCGCGAGGTCCGCCCCATCCTTTCCGAGCATTGCTTCACCTGCCACGGGCCGGATGAAAGCAAACGGAAGGGTGGACTGCGGCTGGATCGGCAGGAGGACGCCTTCCGGGAATTGAAATCGGGACACGCGGCGCTGGTGGGCGGGGATATCGCCCGGAGCACCTTGGCCCAGCGGATTGTGGCGACGGATCCCGAAGAGGTCATGCCGCCGCCGAAGCACCAGAAGCCGCTCTCGCCGGTGCAAATTGAAGTGCTCCAACGCTGGGTGCGCGAGGGGGCCAAGTGGCAGAACCATTGGTCGTTTGTCCCGCCGGTGCGGCCGGCCGCGCCCGCCACGCCCGCCGCGGCGGGCTCCGCCTGGGCGAAGTCCCCGCTGGATGCCTTCATCCTCAAGCGCCTGGATGCCGCCGGCTTTCAGCCGAATCCCGAAGCGGATCGGGCGACGCTCCTGCGCCGGGTGACCCTGGATCTCACCGGACTGCCGCCGGCGATTGAAGAGGTCGACGCCTTCCTGAATGACGCCTCCCCGAAAGCCTACGAGAAGGTGGTGGATCGATTGCTGGCGTCCTCACGGTACGGGGAACGGATGGCGCAGAACTGGCTGGATGTGGCGCGGTTTGCGGACACCAGCGGCTATCACTTCGACGGCGTCCGGTTCCTGTGGCTGTGGCGGGACTGGGTCATCAATGCCTTCAACGAAAACGTGCCCTTCGATCAGTTTACGGTCGAACAGCTGGCCGGGGATCTCCTCCCGGGGGCCACGCCGGAACAGCGCCTCGCCACCGGTTTCGTGCGCAACAACATGACCAATGACGAAGGCGGGGCGGATCCGGACGAGTACCTGAACAAGTATGTCGTGGATCGCGTGAACACCGTCGGCTCCGTGTGGTTGGGGCTCACCGTCGGTTGTACGGAGTGTCACGATCACAAGTACGATCCGATGAGCACCAAGGAGTTTTACCGATTGTACGCCTTCTTCCACAACGTACCGGAAAAGGGCCTGGACCGGATCCGCTCCGACAATCCGCCGCCCCGACTTCCGGTGCCCACGGCGGAACAGGCGCGGCGCCTGGTGGAGGCGGAATTCCGCCTGCGCGATGCGGAGAAGACCTTGCAGGATCGCATCAACGAACTGGGTGAGACGCAGGAGAAATGGGAGCGCGAACTTTCCGCGCGGTCTCCGGCAGGATCCGCAGTGTCCAATCAGATCGCCTCGATCAAATTGGACGGCGCGTTGCGCGGCACGGTGAAGGGAGCGGAGGTGGAGGGTCGCTTGGTAGGGGCGGAGAAAGCCGAGTTCGTCAACGGGCGGTTCGGTCAGGCTTGGAAGCTCGACGGCAAGGTGTCAGCGGAGTTTGTGCCAGCGCCCGTCCTCGAGCGGACGAACGCGTTTTCGGTGTCCGCCTGGGTCCGCTTCGACGGAAATGGGGCAATCCTGAGCCGCATGGAAAAAGGCCCGGGCTACCGCGGAATGGATTTGCTGATCAGCGACAAGATTCTGTCCGTGCACCTGATCCACCAATGGCCGGACAATGCCGTGAAGGTGCGGACCAAACAGGCGCTGACTCCGGGCCGCTGGCTCCATGTGGCGGTGAGCTATGACGGCTCGAGCAAGGCGGCCGGTGTGCGGATTTATGTCGATGGCGTGCGGCGCGAGCTGGATACGGAGAAGGACGCGCTGAGCGAGACGATCCTCAACGGCGAACCCCTTCGATTGGGTGCCCGCAATGGCGACTCGATGTTGACCGGCCAACTGGATGACCTGCGGATTGTGGAGGGGGTGCTTTCGGCCGAGGACGTGCAGCGGCTCACCTTTGAGGGCTATGCGGCGATTGTGGCCAAGTCCCGCGGCAATCGCTCCGACGAGGAACGCGGGGATCTGGCGCGGTTCTACAAGGAGAATTACGCCGTCGATTATCTTCGCTCGGAAACCGCCCTCACAAAGGCGCGTCGGGAAAAGGACGCGATCATGGGTCAGATACCCACGTCGCTGGTGATGGAGGAAATGGATCCTCCGCGCACGACGCGCGTGCTGATCCGCGGGGATTTCCGCAATCCCGGTGAAGTGGTCACCGCGGGGACCCCGGCATTCCTGCCCGCCCTGCCCCCGGGTTCGAGCAATCGATTGCACCTCGCCCGTTGGCTCGTGGCGCCGGAGAATCCGCTCATGGCCCGGGTCACCGTGAATCGTTATTGGGCGATGCTCTTTGGTGCCGGTTTTGTGAAGACGGTGAATGACTTTGGCTCGCAGGGTGATTGGCCGAGTCATCCGGAACTGCTGGATTGGCTGGCCTGCCAATTCCGCGATGGCGGGACGGTGGGCGGGGTCACGGTGAAGCCTTGGGATGTGAAATCGCTGATGCGCCTGCTGGTGACGAGTGCGACCTACCGGCAATCGGCGGCGGTGAGCCCGGAGAAATTGGAGCGCGATCCCTACAACCGCCTGCTGAGCCGCGGGCCGCGGGTGCGATTGGATGCTGAGTTTATTCGTGACCAGGCGCTGGCGGTGTCGGGGTTGATGAACCCGCAGATTGGCGGTCCGAGTGTGAAGCCGTATCAACCGGCCGGTTTGTGGGACGGCACCGATTCGCCGTTTGTGCAGGATCATGGCGAGCTGTTGTATCGGCGCGGACTCTACGTTTTCTGGCGGCGATCGGCGCATTACCCTGCGTTCGCTACCTTTGATGCCCCGAACCGCGAAGTTTGCACGCTGCAGCGGCAACGGACGCAGACGCCCCTGCAATCGCTGGTGCTGATGAACGATCCGGCCTTTGTGGAAGCGGCGCGTGGGTTGGCCCAACGGGTGTCGCGCGAAGAACCGACGGACGTGCGCCGGCGCTTGGTGCGGGCGTTTCGGCACACCTTGGGCCGGCCGCCGCAGGACGACGAAGTGGGTGTGTTGCAAAAGACGTACGACCAGCAACTGGCCACCTTCCGGGCCGACACCGCCGCGGCGGAAAGTCTCCTGAAGGTGGGTGAATCCAAGGGCGGCGACGCGGTGGCCTCGGCGGAACTCGCCGCGATGACAGCCGTGGCCAACGTGCTGCTGAACCTCAACGAGACGATCACCAAATAACGGAATTTCTGTCATGTCCGCCTTGAATCTCTTCCCGTTTCGCGCCGAAGTGGATGCCGCCCTGACCCGTCGCGCCTTTCTCACCCGCAGTACCACGGGCCTGGGAACCATGGCGCTGGCGAGCCTGTTGAATCCCCGGCCGGCGCTCGCCGCCGCGGCGGCGGACACCACCGGTCTGACCGGCGCGCTGAAACAGCTGCATTTCGCCCCGAAGGCCAAACGCGTCATCTACCTCTTTCAATCCGGCGCACCGTCGCATCTCGATCTGTTCGATCCCAAGCCCAAGCTCACCGAGATGACCGGTCAGGAGCTGCCGCCCAGCGTGCGCAAGGGACAGCGCATCACCGGCATGACGGCCGGGCAGGCGGTTCTGAAATGTGTCGGCTCAGCGTATGAGTTTCAGCGGTATGGTCGCAGTGGCGTGGAGTTGAGCCGGATGTTGCCGCACACCGGCAGCATTGTGGACGACATCACGTTGATCCGTTCCATGGTGACGGATCCGATCAATCACGATCCGGCGGTGACGTATTTCGGCACCGGCAGCCAGCAGCCGGGTCGACCCACCATGGGTGCGTGGCTCGCCTACGGCCTGGGCAGTGCGAACGAGAATCTGCCGTCCTACGTTGTGCTCACCAGCGGCAGCGGGGGGCAATCCCTGCAGGCGCGTTATTGGGGCAATGGTTTCCTTTCGGCGAACTATCAGGGCGTGCAGATGCGCAGCCAGGGCGATCCGGTGCTGTACGTTTCCAATCCACCGGGACTGAGCGGCACCGGCCGACGGCAGTTGATCGACGCCATGCAGGAGTTGAATCGGCGACAACTGGGCGCGCTCGGGGATCCGCAGATTGCGACGCACATTGAGAATTACGAACTGGCGTTCCGGATGCAGACGAGCGTGCCCGAGCTGATGGATATTGCGAAGGAACCGCGCGAGGTCCTGGAATTGTACGGCGCGGAGCCGGGCAAATCGTCGTTCGCCAACAACTGCCTGCTGGCGCGTCGCCTGGCGGAACGCGGGGTGCGGTTCATCCAGTTGTGCCATCGCGATTGGGATCATCACGGCGGGCTGCCGGACGGCATCAAGGCGCAGACCCGCGCCACCGATCAGGGCAGCGCGGCGTTGATCAAGGATCTCAAGCAACGGGGATTGCTGGACGACACGCTGGTGATCTGGGGCGGCGAGTTTGGCCGCACGGCGTATTCCCAGGGCGACATCAGCAAGACCAGCTTCGGACGGGATCATCATCCCCGATGCTTCTCGCTCTGGGTGGCCGGCGGCGGCACCAAGGCGGGCACGGTGATCGGACAGACCGATGATTTCGGCTACAACATCGTGGATTCCCCGGTCAGCGTGCATGATCTGCACGCCACACTGCTGCACCTGCTGGGCATCGATCATCTCCAGTTCACCTATCGTTCCGAGGGCCGCGATTACCGGCTGACGGACGTGGCGGGAGAATTGGTGAAGTCGCTGATCGCGTAGCGAGCCGGTGGGCCAGGGTGCGGCGGGCGACGTCGTCGGCAGGGTCGAGATTGCCAGGAGGGTTCGCAGCCAATTAGGCTGCGGCCGTGGATCGACTCGCTGCCCTCCAAGACATTCGCCAACGCACGTTGCAGATCGCCGGCAACGTCACCGCCATTCACCCGTTGGTGCCGCACCTCGCGGACCCGCCGACGCAGAATGAATTAATCAAAGCGCTGTTCGAACTCACCAAGCAGGTGGAGGTGATCAAGAAGCACCTTTTGAAACTGGAGAAGCGCGACGACAGCACGCTGGTCTGAACAGAAGCAGCGGCGGAGTCCGGTCGGAGCCGCAGAAAACGCGGGACGCTACTTTCGGGAGTTCAGACGACCAAGGGCCTCCGCTGCGAAGACCCACGGATAGAGCCGCTCGAAATACCAGAGCTGGGCAAAGTACAATCCGATCGGCGCGGCTGAAATGTTGCCGTGTGCGGGCACCTGGCGGACGAGCCAATCGGCTCCGCGGTGGACCGCTGCTTCCGCGGGGGGCCAGCCGGCGAGGGCGCTGAGCGCCAATGCGGTTTCCTCGAGGGTGGGCGGCAGTTCCCCTGCCCCGCCCCAGCCGCCGTCGGGGTGTTGCACGTGCAGCAGCCAGCGGCGGGCGGTCTCCTCCCGCTCCGGAGCGAGCGACCATCCGGTGGCCCGGATATCCGACAAGGCCACCAGGACCTGGGACGTGCCGTAGACCGGATTCATCTGCCCCGGTGCGGCTTCGTTGCCGAACCATAGGGGATTCCACGTGCCCTCGGGGGCCTGCATTCGGGCGAGTGAAGCGAGCGCGCGCCGGGCGGCTTGGTGGACGCGCGATTGCTGGCGTGGCGACAGGTGTGGAAACCAGACCGACCAAGCCCGCAGCGCGTGGGCGGTGAGTTCCGGGGTGCTGCGGTCAAAAGGCAGGGTGCCCCAGCCGCGACAGAACGTCGGCATGCCGCCGTCGCCGTTTTGCAGGTTGAGCAACCATTCCACACCCGCGTTCACGGCGCGGAGGGTTTCCAGATCGGGCGGGGCGCCCGATTCTTTCAGCGCGTCGAGCGCCAGCAGGGCTCCGGCGGTATCGTCCGCGTCCGGGACACCCCCGGGCAGATCCGTCCAGGCCCAACCTCCGGGCGCCGCTCCGGTATACGGGTGTTCCGTGCGGTATTGTTGGCCGAGCAACCAGGTGCGCAGGCCGGTGCGCTCGGTGGGCGTCCAACTTTGCGGGGAATGACGCAGGGCCTTTATCGCCAGCGTGGTAACCCAGGTGGCGAGATTGGTGTCGATGGGCCAGCTGCCGTCGGACCGCACCGAATTCCGCAGGAACTCGACGCCGCGCCGGGCCACGAGGTGGTCGGAGCGGCCCATGCCTGCGAGGCTCATGGTCACAAAGCTGGTGAGCGGCGTGGCCTCCAGGAAGCCGCCGTTCGCGGGTTGCAACGTGGACAGCACCTCAAGGGTGCGACGGCGGGTGAGGCGGCGAAGGGGATTCCAACGCGGTGCGTGATGCTGAATGACCTGACCAATGGCGATCAGTGCCGGCAGGGCGTAACTCACCACCGGCAGCCGGAGCGCACCAAAGACGCCGCGTGGCAGGGCGGCCAGTTCGAACGGGAGCGGTCGCACGCGCCGCCAGCCGTCGGGACCCAGGCGTCCGCTCAGCGCCAGGGTCATGGTGATCGGCACGCTGAAGGTGCGATCCTGGCCATAGATGGCTTCGATGGCGGGAACCAACCGCTCCCGCGAACCGGCCACGCGGGCGATGTAAGCGAGGGTGTTGGTTATGATCCCGGGGAATGCGTCATCGGCGTGAGCGGCGCCGAAGGCGGCCCAGACCAACGCCGTCGTGCTCAGATTGCTGCGGCTGCGGACGGTGTCGCCCCAACCCCCGTCGGCGTTCACGTGTTGGGCCAGCCAATTCAGTCCCCCGCGGATCTCCCGGGCGTGCGTCACCCGGTCGACGGTGGCCAAGGCCAAAATGGCGGTGGCCGTGGAGAGCGCGCTGCTGCTGAGTTCGCCCACCCAGTGGCCGGCGGGCACCCGCTCCGCCCGCAATCCGGCGATGACGGACCGATGCGCCTCCGCAATCCGCTCCTGGAGCGTTGCGTTCACAGGCTCAGGTGACCCAGCGCCAGTAGCCCGTAGAAGGTGTATTCGGCGTCCAGATGATCATCGGCCCAGTTCCCGTGGAACCCGCCGTCGGCCGACCACAGGGTGTCGATGAAATCGAGACACCGTTCATGGATGCCGCTGTGGATGCGCCGTTCCAAACACGAAAGGGCGTGCAAGCCGGTGGCGGTGGACAGGAGGTCCGGCAGCGGTGCTCCGGGCACGGCCAGGAAGCCACCGTCGGGATGGGCCTGCGCGAGCAACCAGTCGCCCACGGCGGCATTGACCGGGAAACCGAGGTGTCGAATCAAGGTCACGGCCCCCGCGGTGGCGTTCAACGAACCGGTGGGGAGTCCGGGCGCATTGCTCCAGGCGCCGTCGGTGGTTTCCAGGCGTTTGAGACTGCGGACCAATTCGAGAATGCGGGGCGGCGTGTGGCCGAGGTCCTGATAGGCGCCGAGCGCGACGAAGGCCCCGTAGGCCGTGCCGTGGGCCATTCGGGCATCGCCCTCGTATCCACCATCGGGTTTGCGAAATTGCTCGATCCGCTCCAGCAGGGTGCGTCCGAGTCGCGGCGGCATTCGGTCCAAACCAATGGCGGCCCAGCAGCGGGCGAGCGCACCGAGATGCACAAAGTCCAGGCCCGCGCCGTCGCCGTGCGAAGCCAGCCACGCCGCTGTCCGCGCCACCGGTACCGGGACATCAAGGGCCTGGGCCCCGGCGAGCGCGAAGATCGTATAGTACAGGTCCGGCCGGCCCGAGCGGTCCCCGGCGGCGCCATCGGCATTGAACTGCAGATGATAGAAATCCCGGACGAGTGGCGTGGAGTCCGCCAACAGGCGGGGCGCCAGCCGTGCGATCTGGAGCAATTGCAGCCGCAGACTCACGCGACGCTCGCGTTCGGGGCGGGGGCGCCGACGGCCGCCAGACGGGCGTCGACATTCCGTTGCTCCTGCTCTTTGCACCAACCCTGGATCTCGACGTCGTTGAAGATCTTGCCAATCACGCGACGGAGCAGGCCCTTGAGGCTGGGATGCTCGAGGGCCGCGAGGGAACGAATGGCCTCTTCCTGATAGCTTTCCAGCAGGTGCTGGCAGCGTTCGTCGGCCTTCAGTTCGCGGTACAGCGCCTCGATCTGGGCGGAGTCCGGCGTGATTTCGCGCCGCCACAAACGGTCCAGCAATTCCCGCTTTTCACCGCTCGCGCGCTCGCGGGCGATGGCCAGCAACAGGCTGGGACGGAGTCCGGCGATGTCGTTGGTCTCGCCGCCTTCGCCGAGATCACTGAGGTCATCGCGGATCTGATACGCAATCCCCAGGGCGCGGCTGTAGGTGCCGAGGACCTCGTCACATTCGTCATGCCGTCCCGCGTATAGCGCGCCTAGTCGCAGGGCGACTTCGAAGGCGGGCGCGGTTTTCTGACGGAAGATCTCCACGACCTGCAGAGGCGTGAGCACTTTCGGATGACGCGTCCAGAGGAGTTCCGCGCCCTGGCCGCGACAAAGTTCCCGCTGGCCTTCCGCGGCGACCCGCATCATTTCCACCTTCGCCTCGGCGCTGGCTTTGCAGGACGCGAGCAGCCGATAGCCTTCGCCGATCAGGAGGTCGCCCACGTTCAGAGCCACGGCGACGCCGTGTTCTTCGTGCAACGTCTTTTCGCCGTACCGGGTGGCGTCGTTGTCCTCGATGTCGTCGTGAATCAGTGAAGCCTTGTGGAAGCATTCGACGGCGACGGCGACCTTGCGCAGGTCTTCGGGCAGTTCGGCATCGGTCCGTCCGCTCAAGGCCTGATACGCCGCCACAGTGAGGAACGGGCGCCAGCGTTTACCGGCGCGCATCAGCCAATCCCGGGCAATGGTTTCCGACTCGCCCTGCGCGGTGCCGAGAATCAATTCCAAGGAAGCGGGGGTGAACCAGAAATCCACTTCGTCACGGAGCCGGCCGATGTCGAGGCGCCGCGTTTGATCATCGGCGGTGAGATGGATGTACTCCCAGACCCAGTCGAGGTCGACGTTGGTGTCGATGCAATCATCCTGCAGCAGCGGCACGGCGACGCCGGGAATGGCGGCGGCCTCCATGTAGGGGAAGGCCCGTTCGAGCACGCTGAGGCAACTGACGCCGACGATGGCCTCGATCTTGCCGGTTTGAATCAGGCTCATCACGATGGCCGAACCCTCGGCCACCAGCACGGCGTAGCCGAGTTTCTCGGCTTCGTTGGTGAGATCCTGGATGGAGCAAAGACCGCACTGTTTGCAGAGCAGGCCGAATTCGTCGAACGGTGCCGGGCACTTCGCCTCGACCCGCAGACACTTCGGCAGCAGCAACAGCCGGCGCTCGAACGGCACGCCCGCGAGTTGTTCGCGCCACATTTCGTTGTTGAGCAGGACGCCGAGGAAATCGCGGAAGATCGGATCGCACTGCAGCTGGGTGACGATGCGGTCGGCGTGGACCTTGAGGTCCGCGGCGGGCAGCGGCGGCACCGGATTGAACTCGGCGACGTAATTCCGTACGGCCTGAAGATAATGCTGCCGCTGCGCGAGCGTGGGCGGGATGTTCTTCTTCGCGGGCCGCCATTTTTGCTGGGGCACCAGGCGGGGCAGTCCGACAGGCGAACTGGCGGTGAACTGGATGGGCGTGGCGGTCATAATCAACGGGCGGTGAGCTTGGACGGTTGGGATTGGGTGCCGGCTGGGGCGAGCTGTTGCTGCAGTCCGCGAGCCTTGCCGGCGGCATCATGGGCGACGTTGCGGTACGCGCCGAAGTCGGAGAACCAATACTTTTTCGAAATTCGATACATCCAGTGCTTTTCCGGGACTTCCTCCCCGGGAAGCCACTGGCTGAAGCGCGGGGTCATGGCATCCAATTCCGCCATGGCGGTCCCCCG
Organism: Verrucomicrobiota bacterium; assembly: GCA_947471985.1. Lineage (GTDB taxonomy): Bacteria > Verrucomicrobiota > Verrucomicrobiia > Limisphaerales > UBA9464 > CANIZL01. The sequence goes on from CANIZL010000002.1 coordinate 112,028, forward strand.
CAGGGTGGTGTCACGAGCACCGTGTTTGACGACCAGATCCTTGACCAGATCCGGCCGCTCCAGAACCACGCAACCACGGGTGTGGTGCGCGCTCAATTCGCGGAAGTCGCGCAGGAAGGCCGAATCCCGCATCGTCACAAAAATGCCGCGGGGATCGCCGATCTCTTCCTTGGCGAATTGGATGATCGGACACGGCTCGATGCCGCCGGTGGGACCGATGTGATGGCTGATGCCGGTGGACATCGGACACAACGCCTGGCCCTGATGATCGTAGTAGGCGTCGATGATTGCGATCGGCACCCGGCTGCGCATTTCCACGACGAACTTTCGCGTGCGCACCAGTTGATCCGGCCGCAGGGCGAGGGCGGGATTCATCTTGGGGCCGACCGGGCGATAGGTGTGATACCACACGTAATGCACGCCCCGCTCCACGAGTTCCCGCAACCAGGATTCGGTCAGCAGTTCATCGATGTTGGTTTGGCAGACGCTGGTGGCCACACCGGTCAGCAACCCGGCGCGCAGGCAGTGATCGAGGCCGCGCAGGGTGCGATTGAGGACGTCCTTGTTGCCCCGTCGCTCGTCGCTCGTCAGTTGCCGGCCTTCGATGGAAATCAGCGGCGTGGCGTTGCCGAGTTCCTTCAATCGGGCCGCCACCTTTTCGGTGATGAACTGGCCGTTGGTGAAGACCTGGAAATAGCAGTCGGGATGCGCCGCGAGCAGGTCGAGCAGCTGCGGGTGCATGAAGGGCTCGCCACCCAGGATGCCGAAGAAGGCGTTCCCGTGAGCCTTGGCCTCATTGATCGTGCGGTTCAGTGTGGCGAGGTCGATTTCGGTCCGTTCGGCGGCGACGTCCACCCAGCAACCCTGACAGCGGAGGTTGCAGGAATTGAGGATCGAGAGATACAGGAACGGCGGGAAGTACTCGCCGCGTTTGATGCGGCGTTTGAATTTCTCGACGGACAACAGGCCCTTCACCCCGAAGTTCCACGCAAATTTCCGGACACACCGGAAATTGGCGCTGCGCAGGGTGCGATAGGCGAGGGCGGGAAGCATGATCAGTTGGATTGGGCGGCCAGAGCGGCACGGCCCTTGGCGGCGGCCTCGGTAGCCCTGCGGGCAATTTCGTCCGGTGACGGCAGGCTCATCAGGACTTCGGGCGGAATGTCACTGGTCAAAGCGGCCAGTTTGGTGAGGCACTTCTGACGCTCGGCGAGCGCCTTGTCGGCGTCCCGCTCCTTGGAAAATCGCGACGTCGCCCGCTCGCTGCGCGTGCGCAGCATCGAATAGACGTCGCCACCCAGCAGCGCGGAGATGTCGATCTTCATCTTCTCCCGGTTCAAATCCGAGTCACTGACCGAATCCCCGTTGATCGGTCCCGACTTGTATTTCGGAAACATGATCGCGGCTTCGGGACAGACGCGGGAGCAGGCGGGACAGTTGGTCTTGCAATTATCATTGTTCTGCACCTGGATGCGCTTGGCGTCATCCACTCCGTACACGCCGAACAGACAGAAACTGAGGCACTGCATGCAGTTGGTGCAGCGGTCGTAGTCGATCACTGGAAACCAGGGTTTCCAGGGTCCCGTGGCCGGGGCACCGAACTCGGCGCGGGTGGCTTCGGCCTGCGCGGTGACTGTCGCGGTGTCGAGGGCGCCCCAACGCAGCCGGGTGTCGGATTCCGTGACGGGCGTCGCTCCGTCCCAGCGCCCGAGGACCAGCAGCGGGCTGGCGTCCACCGGTGGCACGGGCCGGGCGGCCCCGGAACGGGTCACGCCAAAGCCGCCTTCGAGAAGCGATCGGACGGCGGCAAACCGGTCGTCGGTCGCGAGGGGAGTCGCGCCCGGGCCTTCGTAAAGTACCACGCGGAGAGGAAGATCGGTGAGGGCCATATCAGGAAGCTGGAGCTGGAGCTGGTGCGGGCGCGTCGGCCGCGGTGACTTTGCCCAACGGCACGTTGGGATTCAATACCGGAGAAATCAGCCCGGCGGCGACCTCGTCCGCGGACTGGACGCGCATGTTCAAAACCTCGGCGCAATCCAGCGGCAGCGGGGCGTTCGCGGCGGCGAAAAGCCATTTTACGGCTCGGGGAAAACACGCCGCAATCTTCACCGGTCCGGCCGACGTCAGGCGACGCAACGAGGGATCGCGCCGGGCGGAAAGTTCGCACAGGTCCGGCACCGCCTCAAAGGGCAGCCCGGAGTCGCACAATTGGCGCAAGACCGCGGCTTTCACGTCCGGGGGCACCACCTGGGCATACTGGCAGTGACAGTAAATGATCGATGGCGCTCCAGAGGGGGGCGGATTCATGCGTGGGCGAGGTCGTCGTTGGTCACGCGGTGTGTCGGGGTCGGGCGGCCGGGGCGGAAATGTTCAGCGTGTTCCAAGCGGGCCTGCAGCCCCGGGTGCCGCGCCGGCAGCGCCTGCACGGCGGCGACCACCACCGCATGGAGTTCGGCGGGATCGGCTTCGGCGCGCAGGTTGAGAATGACCTGCCCGGCATCAGCCGGACCGTCCAGGGTCAGGCTCAATTCCGGCACGTAATCACTGCGCACCAGACTGACGGCCGCGATATCGCCCAGTCCTTCGCGCGGATTGAACGTCATCTTGAGGTGCGCGATCTCCGCGTCCCCGACGCGCTGCCGGATATCCTCGGCGAGACCGCGGAGCAGTTCATTGGCATCGAAGCTCTCCGGAGCACTCAATTCGATGGTGGCGTTCAGCCAGCCCAGGAGCGCTTCGCCTTCGGCGTAAAGATCGTAGTCGACCGCCATCATGGGCCGATCCACAGGGCGGGCGGCGAGGAGATGCTGGAACCACGTGTCCATGCCCGCACCGGTGCGGACGGAGACCACGAGGATCTCCTTGCCCGGGAATTCCTCGCTCAAGCGCCGATGCAGTCGCTCCAGGCGCGGGGCGTCCAAAAGATCGGACTTGGTGATCACCAGCAGGTCCGCCTCTTCGGCCTGCTTGCGCCAGATATAGAGAACCTTGTCCGAGAATTTTCGGGCCGGGGCCAGACCGAAGACCTGTTCGGCGCGGACGGGATCCACCAGGACACTCAGCGGGGCGATGCGGAAACGATCCCCGTAAATCCGGCGCAAGGGATAGGTGACGGTGGCGACCAGATCGGTGCAACTCCCCACCGGTTCCGCCACGAAGGCATCGGGCCGGGTCGCGGCATCGAGCTTTTTGGCGGCGTCCACGAGCGAATTGAAACGGCAGCAGAAGCAGCCGCCAGAAATTTCCTCGGTGACAAATCCCCGGGCGCGCAGCATGGCGGTATCCACGAGGTCACTGCCCTGATCGTTGGTGATCAGACCGACGCGCAACCCCGACTGGACCAGGCGTTGCGCGAGGGCGGCGACGGCGGTCGTTTTGCCGGCTCCGAGAAAGCCGCCGATCATGAAATAGCGGGCGTCCGTGGGGGACGGCGGGTGGGTCGGAGGCTTCATACGGCGGCTTCGTCAGACTTCTGCTTTTCCAGAATACGGTCAATGGTCACATCCAACAAGTCCCGATAACCTTCCATGGAGAGGCAGCGGACATCCGGGGTGCCATCGAATTCGTATAACCAACCGTCCTCGTACGGACTGCGGGCAAGGCGATCAAGATCTTCCCGCAGGGCCGGATTGCCCCCGGCGAAGGTGCCCTGTCCCACGCAATAGAGATCGCTCAAGGCCTTGAAGCCCTCGATGGATCCGAGGATTTCCCCCGGTTGAATGGGCGCGCCGACGGGTTTCTCGAATTGAACATCGACCAACTCCCCGAGCATGCGCAGGGCGAATTTGGTGAAGCCCACCCGCCATCGCCCCGCCGCCGCCGGTGCCAACCAGCAATGGGATGGGGAATAAAGGTGCCCCACCGGTAGCTGGGTCACGAACGTCGCGCGCTTGTAGAGGATTGTGGCGGGCACGCTGAAAGTTTTAGGAGTGGAGAGTTAAGGGGCGCTTTATTCTGTCGCCATAAAAATCTCGCCGGCCACACCCGCCGGCCCACAGATTGCCGGGTGCGCTATTTCGACCACAACGCGACGCATCCGGTGTCGGCGGCGGCACGAACTGCCTGGATCGACGCCGTGGAGCGTTTCCCGGCCAATCCGTCGAGCCCGCACCGACTGGGTGCGCGGGCGGAGGCCGCCCTCCGGGGCGCCCGGGAGCAACTGGCCGGGTGGCTGGGTTGCTCGCCCTTTGATCTGGTCTGGACCTCCGGTGCGACGGAATCCAATAACGCCGTTCTGCACCACCTGGCGCAGTCGGGCGACGGGGACGTCTGGCTGTCGGGTATCGAACACCCCTGCGTCCTCGCGGCCGCCCGACGCTGGTTGCCCGGTCGGCACCGGTTCATTCCCGTCACCCGCGAGGGGGTCCTGGAATGGGACTGGTTGACCGAGGCGGTTCGACGAAATCCACCCCAGGCGATTGCGGTGATGGCGGCCAACAACGAGACCGGGGTGCAGCAACCGTGGGAGGCGATCCGGGAATTGGCCCGGCGGCACGGGGCGGCTTTTTTTTGTGATGCCGCCCAGTGGTTGGGCCGGCTGCCGGCGCAGGGGCTGGGCGGGTGCGATTTTGTCACGGGTTGCGCCCACAAGTTTGGCGGTCCGCCGGGGGTAGGTTTCCTGAAATGTCCGCCCGGATTCCAACCGCTGATTGTAGGCGGACCCCAAGAGGACGGCCGGCGGGCGGGCACCGAGAATGTTCCCGGCGTGTTGTCCATGATCGCCGCGCTGGCGGAGCGCGAGGCGGCGATGGCCCGCGGCGAAGGGGTCCTTCGCGGAGCGTGGCGGGATGCGTTCATCGCGGAACTTCAGCGGGCCCTGCCGGCGGTAGTGGTGGTCGGACAGGCCGCTCCACGTCTTTGGAATACGGTGGCGGTGTTGATGCCCGCTGCGGCGGATTGCCGCCGCCGTTGGGTGGTGAAACTCGACAAGCTCGGCTTTGCGGTATCGACCGGCAGTGCGTGCGCCAGTGGCAAGGAACAGCCGTCGCACGTGCTCGCGGCGATGGGCTTTCGCGCGGAGGAAAGCGATCGGATGCTCCGTTTTAGTGCGGGTTGGGAGACCGGACCGGCGGATTGGTCGCAGTTGCTCGAGGCCATCCGGCTCACCGCGCGGGAACTTCTACCGCTCGATGGAGATTCATTGGATCCATCGGGGACCCGGGCGCCTTCGGAAGGGCGGATGCGGACGTGACCGTGGGTTGACGATGGGCGGCGGATTTGCGCAGGAAACGTTGGAGGGATTCCAGATGCTCCGCCCAGAAGGTGACGTCCAATGGGGTGGCGGCCGGGGGACGGAAGGTGGCGATCCAGTCCACCAGGACCACGCCTTCCCCGTCGAGGGCGGTGGCCAGCCGGGTGCTGATTTCGGCCGTCGATAACGTTCCTGTATCCGGTGTGGCCAAGGTCACGGCCGCGGGAACGCGGCCGTGGATCCAGCCCGCGGGCAGGGCCACCATGCCAGCTTCCGGATGGAGGGCGCACCACAGCAGGCGACTGAGTGCTTGCATGAACTCGACCACGCCGCCGCCGTAGGGACCGCGCCACGGACGATCCTCGGGCGGCACTTCACCCACCCCCAATTGCAGAGGTCCGGTGCCGCTGGACCAATAAAAATGCCGGGCGGGCGCGGGCCAGACCCCGGCGCGATTGAAACGGGGCTGCAGGGAACGAATCAAGCGGGCTTCCTGCTGCAAGGCCGCCGCCTCATCCTCACATTCCACGATCTCGATGCGCGCCACTGCATTGAGCAGGCGCAGGCGTCGGGCGGGCACTTGTTCGGGGTTGGCCAGGCGATAACTGGCGAGTCGCTGACGCAGGTTGCGCGCTTTTCCCACATAGACGACCGCTCCTTGGGCATCGTGCATCAGGTACACGCCGGGTGTGGTGGGCGCATTCCGAAAGAACGCCCGGCCGAGAGTCGCCTCGAGCGGACGGGGATCGGGAAAAAGCAGTTGCTGCTGGCGCGGCACGGGGGAAGCGAAGCCGATGGGAGCGGGACGCCAAGGGAATCCCGGAGGATCCGGCCCATGGCCGAACCGGCCTTGCCCGGCGGGCATTCACCCCGCAATTTATTCCCGATATCACCGTGGGCGGCGGGTCCAAGCGGCAAGAATCGGGGTGGGTGCGTGGGGACAGATACGAGCATTTTGCAACAATTGACGGCCGATCCGGATGCCCTGACCGGCTTCCGGGCCGACCCGGCGCGATTGCGGGCCAAGTCCCAGCTTCCGGACGCGGCCAATACCATCGCGTTGATTGGCGACGTGTTGATGATCGTGCTGGGAATGTTCCTCGGCTTCTGGATTCGTTTTCGTTCGGATTGGATTCCCATGCAGATTCCCTGGTGGAGCTCCGGCCCGGCCGACCCCGGCACCCCGATCACGACCTATTTCCGCTTGTTTTTTCTGGGCACGTTGTTGTTGCTCGTGACGTTCTTTGCGACGGATGTCTACAATCGGCAGAACCTGCTGCGATTCCGGCGCAGTATGAGCCTGATCGCCCGGGCATTGATCTTTTGGTTCTTCACTTATCTGGGGATTTCGCAGGTATTGAAGTTCACCCCGGATATTTCGCGGATTTACGTCCTCGCCTCGTGTGCGGCGTGCGGGGTGACTCTGCTCGGTTGGCGCTGGATCTTCCATCGCATGCTGCAACAGGAGAACATTGCCCGGGATCTTCGGCACCAGGTCTTGTTCGTCGGTTGGAGTTCCGATGCCAGTCGCCTGTTTGAAGCCATCAGCACGGATCCGTACCAGCCTTATCGACTGCTGGGTTGCATGCCGGTGCCGGGCACGGAGTTCACGGCCGATCCCCCGGCGGCGGCTCCCAAGATTGCGAGCGGGGTGGAATTGGGACGTCTGCTCGCCACGGGATACGTCGACGTCGTGATCCTGGCCGAGCCCGAGCCCACCACCGCCCAAGTCCTTTCGGTGGCGAATCTCTGCGAGCGCACGCACGTGCAGTTCAAGGTCATTGCCAGTTACTTCCAGATCCTCGTGTCCGCTTTGGAGCTCGATACGGTCAATGGCGTGCCCATCATGGGGGTTTCGAAGCTGTCGTTGGATCGGATCCATAACAAACTGGTCAAGCGGGGCGTCGATATCCTGGGGGCATTGGTGGGATTGCTGCTGTCGGCTCCGATTCTGGTGATCGGTGGCCTTTTGGTTTTTCTGGAGAGTCCGGGGTCGGTGGTTTTTGGTCAGGAGCGCGTGGGCCGATTGGGTCGACGCTTTCGGATGTACAAGTTGCGCAGCATGCAGAACGGGGCGGATAAGTCGGATCACTTGAGCCAATCCACCCTGCGGGGCGATCAACGGGTGCTGCGGATCGGGCGGTTTCTGCGCCGCTGGAACATTGATGAGCTCCCCCAGTTTTGGAATGTCCTGAAGGGCGACATGAGCCTGGTGGGCCCGCGGCCGGAGCGGACGTACCATTCGGAAAAGCTCAGCGATCAGATCCCGCACTACCAGGCCCGGCACAATGCGAAGCCCGGTATGACGGGGTGGGCCCAGGTGCACGGGTTGCGCGGCGACACCGATCTGGCGGAGCGGGTGCGGTATGATCTGTGGTATCTGGAGAACTGGAGCCTCTGGTTGGATCTGCAGATTCTGGTAATGACTTTTCTCCAGCGGAAGAACGCCTACTAGAGGCCAGGTTCACCAACCCGTGCGGGTCGTGAGGCGACGTTGGGCGAGCGTCCCGACCGGACCTCGGAACAACGCGTGGACGCGTTTGGGGCGGGAGACAGCGGGTGGAAAACTGAGCCGGCCGTCTTGAACCCCGCCATCCCATCGCGATGCCGCGGGTGCGCCTCCCGTATTTCACGGTCCGTATTGGAACGGTGCGAAAACAGCGAGCCTGGCACCGTATAAGTAATTTATGTTAATAAAGTTACGTCGGACTCCCCGACGGATTCGCCCACGGGAACTCTGAACCTGGGACGCGGGCGGATGGGCCGCCGTGCGACGCATTGCCGACCCTGCGATCCCGAATTCGGCCCGGGGAAAGTGCACTCGGGTCCCACAACTTTGAGCTTGGTCCGTGGTAGCAAACGCCGGAATAGTGAGTCTGGCACCATGTAAGTCGATAAGGCCGATAGGCATACGTGGCCATCTTTGGGCCGATTGCTGCTGCGGGTGGGGCGTTTTTCCGGCCGGGGCGGGACCTAGCGGGTGGCCGGGGTGGCGGGCGGACGGATTGGGTCGGGTCCGCGTTGACGCTCGAATTGGCCCGGCGACTCCTCCCACCAGATCTCCGCCAGCCCGTGGGAGAATCGGGTCTCCCACGGCAGGTGATACGCCCCCGCCTCAAACCAGAGCAGGACGTCGCCAGCACGGACCGATCGGGGAAACGGTTTCCGGGTGAGCTGATCGAAGGCCATGCAGGTGGGCCCGTGGATCGCGGTCAGGGTGACCGGTCCTCGGCGTTGGGCGAGGGGTACCAATTCATGCTGTTCCCAGACGGAGAGCAGCGCGTGCTGGGTGCGACCGCCATCACAGATCAACTGCCGGACTCCCCGGCGCTCCTTGACGTCCAGCACCCGCACCGCCAGCACTCCGGAACCGGCCAGTATGGCCCGGCCATTCTCGAGCCAGATTTCCTCCAGACCGGAGAATTCACCGAGGGCCTCGCGCATCATGCGAGCCAACGGTTCATAGGTGGCGGGATTGTGTCCGGCGGAGAGGGATCGCCCACCCCGCCCCAACGTGTGCGCCGGTGGCAGTCCGCCGCCGACGTCCACACACCGGGGCCACCATTGGACGGACCGGCAGAATGCGGCGACTTCCGCCAACGCTTGTCGGTGGGCGGCCGTGTCGGAGAGATTGGTGCGCAGGTGGAAATGGAGGACCTCCGGCGTCAAGCCCGCCCGCTGCAGTCGCCGCAGGGCCAGCGCCGCCTCGTCCGGGGTCAGGCCAAACTGGGTGGGAAAATCCGGTTGCTCGGGATCAAACTCTGCGGCGGTCAGCAACCGCAGGCCGGTGCGCCAGCGATGGCGGCGAGCGTAGGGCAGCAAGGCGGTCAGTTCGGCCAGGGAATCGAAATTCACCCGCATCCCATCGGCGCAAACCGCGGGCAACCAGTGGTGCTTGGCCGGGCCGTTGATCAGGACCTGGTCGACGGGAAAACCGCATTCCCGAACGAGTCGCCACTCGGATTCGCTGACCACTTCCGCCGGCCGACCCTGGTTTCGCCACCAACGGAGCTGAGCCGCCAGCGGCTGGGTTTTAGTGGAATACCAATGGGTGGCGGGGCGACCAAAATTCAGCGCCTCAAATCGCTGCAGGATTTCGGCCACCGGGGCCGGGGAAAAGAGATAAAACGGCGTGGTGGCCCCGGCGGTAAGCGCCTCCCGTACCCGGGCGCGCCAAGCGGGAATGACGCCGGGCGGATGACCGAAAACCAGGGGACGTCCAGACGGCACAACGGGCGGTTCCGATCGGGTTACTTGACGATCGGAATGTTGATCTTCTGGTCGACCTTCAGCTTCTTCGGATTCAACCCGGGATTCGCAGCCTCGAGTTGGGCCATGCTGGTTTTCAGCCCGTATTGCTTGCGGTAGGCGATGAGAATCTCGCTGACCGTCTCATTGGGTTTGACGACGTGTTCGTAAGAATCTGCCGGGAGATCCACGGGGGGTTTGGTCGCCTTGGATTCCGGCTTGGGTGTTTTGGTTTCCCCTTTGGGAGTCTTGGGCTCGGTCTTGGTGCCGGACTCGCCGGATTCGGTGGACGGACGCGGGCTGCGACGTTCCGTCGGGTAGGTTGGCGCGGGGGGCGGAATCACCACCGGCGGGGCATCGGCGAACTTCTTGAGGGTTTCGAAGATCCGCTTGCTGTCGCTCGCCCGGCTGTTGTCGACTTGTTCCACCTTGTTATTGAGAACCTTGAGTTGATCCTGGGTGACGAGGTCGCGGGTGAGGGCGCCGTTGGCGCGTTTCAGCGATTCGGTATCCCGCTGCGCCTCGGCGAGGCGGGATTCCAGAGCGGCGACCCGTCGTTTGAGCAGGTCGATCGCTTCCGCTTGGTTTTCGACGTTCTGCCGGAGAATGAGGATATCCTGGGCATCCACCTCGGCGGCACGCCCCGCGGCGGGGGCGATGGGCAGGAAAACTCCGACGGCAAGCAGGACACTGACAGCGGCACGCTTCATGGCCCGCAGACTAGAGAGACGGACTCCCGGCGCAAGCGGGGAGGCCCACGTTCCGTCATCGAAAACGGGACCCAATCCCGAAAATACCGGGTCATCCCGTCGCCGAAGGCCCGGTTTCGGCCCAAAATTCGCGGTTGACCCTCTGCGAAATGAACGTATCCTCGTATCTCGATATGTGAATGCGATGGTTTATTCGCCGCCTCCCGGGCGAACGGACCCCTGATTCACGAACAAAAAGTTACACCGAAATCTGTCCTCACCCACATGAGCAACCGTTTCATTTTTTCGTCCGAATCCGTCGGCGAAGGGCATCCCGACAAAGTTGCGGATACCATCTCGGACGCCGTTCTGGACGCCTGCTTGACGCAGGACAAGTACAGCCGCGTCGCCTGCGAAACCTACGTGAAATCGAACGTCGCCATCGTCGGCGGCGAGATCACGACCAAGGCCAAGTTGGATTTCGTCGCGCTGGCGCGTGAGGCGATCCGCGAGATCGGGTACGTGAATGATGACGACGTGTTTCATGCGGACCGCGTGTTCGTGAACGTCTATGTCACGCAGCAGTCGCCCGACATTTCCCAGGGTGTTGACGCCCGGAAGGTCAAGGGTAAGAAGACCGCCGAGCAGGGCGCGGGTGACCAGGGTTTGATGTTCGGTTACGCGAGCGATGAGACGCCGGAGCTGATGCCCGCGCCGATCATGTTCGCGCACCATCTCGGTCGCAAGCTCACCGCGATCCGCAAGGCCGGCAAACTCGCTCCGTGGTTGCGGCCCGATGCGAAGTCGCAGGTCTCGGTGGTTTATGAGAACGACCGCCCGATCGCGATTTCCAACGTCGTCATCTCCACGCAGCACGCCGAGAGCGCGCCGCACTCCCTGATCGAAGAGTTTTGCATCGAGGAAGTCATCAAGAAGGTCCTGCCCAAGAGCCTCCTGACCCCGAAGACGCAGTACTTGATCAATCCCACCGGCCGATTCGTGGTGGGTGGTCCCCAAGGCGACACCGGTCTCACGGGCCGCAAGATCATCGTCGACAGCTACGGTGGCTACGGCCGTCACGGCGGCGGGGCGTTCTCCGGCAAGGATCCGTCCAAGGTGGATCGTTCCGCCGCGTACATGGGTCGGTATGTCGCGAAGAACATCGTGGCCGCCGGTCTGGCGTCCCGCGCGGAGATCCAGTTCGCGTACGCGATTGGTTACCCGAACCCCGTCAGCGTTTATGTGAACACCTTTGGCACCGCCAAGGAAGGTCTCACCGATGCGCAGATCACCCACGCGGTGGAATCCGTGTTCAGCTTCAAGCCCGCGGACATCGTGAAGCAGCTCAACCTGCTCCGGCCGATCTACGGCAAGACCACGAACTACGGCCACTTCGGCAAGAGCGACAAGGACCTCACCTGGGAAGCCATCGACAAGGTCGGCGCCCTGCAGAAGGCGGTCCGTTAATTGACCGGGGATTTTGGATCCCGTTGCTGCGTGCTCCCGGCTGAAAAGGCCGGGGCGCGGAGCCGGTATCCGGGAACCCGTCAGCGTGCAGCAAACTGAAAATTGAGAATTTGATATGGCAAAGAAAGCAGTAACCAGCGCCTCGGCCGCCGTGGCCGAGATCAACGCGGCCCTCCCGAATCTGGCGAAGTTCGCCGCCCAGACCCCGGGTGGCGCGGACTACATCGTGCGTGATTTCTCCCTGGCCGATTGGGGCCGCAAGGAGATCGCCGTCGCCGAGCACGAAATGCCCGGTCTGATGTCCGTGCGCAAGAAGTACGCGAAGTCCAAGCCCCTCAAGGGCGTCCGCGTTACCGGCTCGTTGCACATGACGATCCAGACGGCGGTGCTCATTGAGACCCTCGTTGAACTCGGCGCCTCGGTGCGTTGGGCGAGCTGCAACATCTTCTCCACCCAGGACCACGCCGCGTCCGCCATCGCCGCCACCGGTACGCCGGTGTTCGCGTGGAAGGGCGAGACGCTCGAGGAGTATTGGGAGCTGACCCTGATGGCCGTAATTCATCCCGGCGACAAGGGCCCGGAACTCGTCGTCGATGACGGCGGCGACGTCACCCTGCTCATCCACAAGGGTTTTGAACTCGAACAGGGTTCCAAGTGGGTCGACACCAAGAGCGGCAGCCACGAGGAGCAGGTCATCAAGAACCTGCTCAAGCGGGTGGCGGTCGAGAAGCCCGGCATCTGGACGAAGATCGTCAAGGCCTGGCGCGGCGTCTCCGAGGAGACCACCACCGGCGTGCACCGCCTCTATCAGCTGGCCGAGCAGAAGAAGCTCCTCGTGCCCGCCATCAACGTCAACGACTCGGTCACGAAGTCGAAGTTCGACAACCTGTACGGCTGCCGCGAATCGCTGGCCGACGGTTTGAAGCGCGCCACCGACGTCATGATCGCCGGCAAGGTCGCGGTGGTCTGCGGTTACGGTGACGTGGGCAAGGGCTCCGCGCACTCACTCCGCGCCTACGGCGCCCGTGTGGTGGTCACCGAGATCGATCCCATCAACGCCTTGCAGGCCGCGATGGAAGGCTTCGAAGTCAACACCATTGAGAGCACGCTCGGCACGGGCGACATCTATGTCACCACGACGGGCAACTGCGACATCATCACGGTGGCGCACATGCTCGCGATGAAGGACCAGGCGATCGTCTGCAACATCGGGCATTTCGACAACGAGATCCAGGTGGACGCGATGAAGAAGACCAAGGGCGTGCGGATCGAGAACATCAAGCCGCAGTACGACCGGTACTACATTCCGGGCAACAAGAGCATCTACATGCTGGCGGAAGGCCGGTTGGTGAACCTCGGTTGCGCCACGGGTCATCCGAGCTTCGTGATGTCCAACTCCTTCACCAACCAGACGCTCGCCCAGCTCGACCTCTGGGAGAACAAGGACAAGTACGAGAAGACGGTGTACCGTCTGCCGAAGAAGCTCGACGAGGAAGTGGCGCGCCTGCACCTCGAGAAGATCGGCGTGAAGCTGACCAAGCTCACCAAGGCCCAGGCGGCCTACCTCGGCGTGGCGGCCGACGGTCCGTACAAGCCGGAGCACTACCGCTACTGAGGGGTGCAGGCATTCCTGGGTGAATGCCGGGATTTGAAGGCGGTCGGGGCAACCCCGGCCGCCTTTTTCTTTGGGGAGCGGCAGGGGACCGAACGTGGGGCGGAGGCCAGGCACCCCGACTGGAACGTCAGCGGTACTGAGTCTGCGGTACGGGTAGCGCCGGTTTTCCCACCGTGAGGAGTTGAGGTCATACTTTTGCCTGACCTGCGGTGGGATCTCGACGAGCTTCGGCGCGGTTCATGGGCACTCTGCACCGTTATATCCTGCGGCAGACCGTCGCGACCGTTTCACTGACGGTGGCGGTGTTCACCGCGTTGCTGCTGTTGGGCAGCGTGCTCAAGGATGTCCTGAACCTGCTGGCGGCCGGAACTCTCACGATCGGGCAAGTGGCGCAGGCGGTGCTGTACCTGATTCCTTTCGTCCTCGCCTTTGCCCTGCCCATCGGAATGCTGACGGGAGCGCTGCTGGTTTTTGGGCGCCTGAGCGCCGACCAGGAGATTACGGCGGCGCGGGCGGGGGGCTGGAGCCTGGTAGCCCTGGCGGCGCCGGTGTTGTATTTCAGCGTGGCGATGTGCGTTCTGTGCGGCTTGTTCAACACGCTGGTGGCACCGCGCTGCCGGGTGGCCTTCAAGGCGCTGGAACAACAGGCGGCCGGTTTGGGCTTGAAAGCCGGCAATACGGCGGTCGTGACCGAGGGGCAGTATGTGGAACTCGGTTCGTTCACGATTTATGCCCACAAAACCCGCGGCCGGCAGATGGAAGACGTGTTGGTGTACCAACTGGCGAATGGTCATCGCCTGCTCGATGCCCATGCGCAGTCCGGCGAGATTATTCCGGATGCTTCCGGCCAGGGCGCACGACTCATTCTGCGGGAGGTTCAGGGAATGAAGGTTGAGGGAACCAACGACCTGCGTCTCGTGCCGTTTTATTTTCAGGAAACGAGCACCAATCTGGTGATCGCCTCCGGGGCGATGACCGGGAAGCCGAAGTACAGCGACATGACCTTCGGCCAATTGTGGCAGGAGCGCCGGGAGATCCTCGCCCGCCGGGGTGAACCGGCGCCGGTGGTGATGCAATTGCACCGGCAGGCGGCGTTCTCCTTTGCCTGCTTCGGATTCACCCTGCTGGGCATTCCCCTCGGACTCCGCGGGCACCGGCGGGAGACGAACATCGGCATCGGTGTGGCCCTCCTGTTGATGCTCGGATATTACAGCTTCATCATCCTCGGCCAGGCGCTCGAGACCCGCACCCATTTGCATCCACACCTGATTCTCTGGCTGCCCAATTTCCTGTTCATCGGAATTGGTGCGGGGCTGTTGTGGCGGATGGATCGGGTGGGGAATTGAAGGGACCTAATCGACCGTGCCGAAGACGCACGCTTCGTTCTTGTTCGCACAGAGCCGGGCAATGGCGAAATCACGGGCCAACCCGGGCAGCTCCTGTTGAAGGCGCTCGAGCTTCCCGTATTCGTCGTGGCCTTTGAACTTGATGGTCACGATGAAGTTCCGACACCAGCGGGCGCGGACCCAATCCAGGACCAGTTGCACACTCCGTTCGGGGGCGGCGATCACATCGCAGATCAGCCAGTCGACGGGTTGTTTCGGCTGGAACTTAAAGGCGTCCGCGGCTTCGAACTGGAGGCGCGGATTACGGAGCAGATCGTCCCGAACCGGTGAGCGATCGACGGCAATAACCCGGGCCCCGCGCGCGAGGGCGACGTAACTCCAACTGCCGGGACAGGCCCCGAGATCGACGCAGGTTTCCCCGGCGGCGATGTGTTTTCCCAATCGCGCTTCCGCCTCCACCAATTTGGCAAACGCCCGGCTGGGGGCGGTTTGATCGCTGGCGACGGGGATTTCGCCGGCGGGAAACGGCGACACTCCGTGCCGGAGGTCGGCCGGATGGGGTGCGACACTAACGGAGAGCCAGCCGGTTTCGGGCTGGGTGAGGATGAGTTGGACCAGGGATTCGGACGGCAGGAAGGGTTCGGTCCGGGGCTTCTGGAGTTGTTGCCGCCAGGCCCGACCGTGGCGGGCGAGTTGCTCGCCCACGGCATCGGCAATGAGCCGGCACCGATTCTCGCCCGCGTGCGTGGAATTGACAGTCTGGTAGTGCGGCACGAGGTGCAGACGCCAGGGACGATCGGCCGGAACGCCTGCTCGAACGGCCTCGACGATCCGCTCGGCCCAGAGCCGGATGGAACTGGCGGTTACGGCCTGAACGTCCGGGAGGAATTGCCGCAGGAAGATCAGCCGGGGTCCCGGTGGCGGAAACGCCGTGGTGGTGGTCAGCAGGCCCGGGGCTGGTTGCTCGGGGGTGTGCTGAAGGGCGCGGAGTTCCGTCGCGAGGAACGCGGTGTCATCCGGGGCGCAGAGCAAACCATGCATGAGTGGGTGCGGGAGCGGGATCAGCTCAGTTTGCAGCCGCACGTCGCGCAAAAGCGAGCGTCCGCGGGGCTGGCGACGCCGCAATCCGGCGCCGGACAGAACTGGCGGGTGAGCTTGTTGCGGTGGTGCAGCAGGAGATTGCGAAAATAGGGAATCCAGTTGAAAGCGTACGCGGCGATCATGACGGAATCGCGGCGGTAAAATAAGGCGTACGCCAGCAGCAACAGCGAGCCGATGATGCTGAGCCACCAGAAAAGCGACGGCACGACGACCTGTTTCCGTTTCTCCGATGCGCGCCATTGGACCAGGAAGCGGGCAGTGAACACGGCGTTGCCGAGCCAGCCCACCACCTTCCAGGCGCTCCATTCAACCCCCAGGAGCTTTCCGTCGAACCAGAGGAAATCAAAAAGTGCGACCATCGTGTGCCGGGCAGAATGACGCCCGGGCCCGGTGCGGCAAGGGGTGGTGCGTTGACATTTGCGGGTCGGCGGCCAGTCTGGACTGGAACCCCGCGATTCGGCGGGATTCGTGCGTATGAAGTTTTTCCACCACCAAGCGAAGGTCCGGGGCGGTACGACCGCCCAGGTTATTTTCGCCATCCTGGCGCTGGGCTTGTGCGGGTTGTGCACCTTTCAATTCAAGCGCGAAGGGGAATTGCGCGGCGCACTGGAAAACCTCAGCCGCACCAACGGAGCCCTGTCCGGCCAATTGGAGGAGGCCCGGAAGGAGGGCGCACGCTGGAAGGGCGAGGTGACGGATATCACCACGCGATTCGCGGAGGCCGATGCGCTGGCCCGCACCAATCGAACGGAAATTTCGGCGCTGAAGGGCCAGTTGCGGCAGGCCACCAATTCGGTGGCTTCACTGTCCCGGAGCCGGGACGCCTTCAAGGAGCGGTTTGAGGAGCAGGCGGAGATCACCCGCCAGGCGACCGAAGCTTCCCGGAAACTGAAGGCGCAGGCGGAGACCGAGATTAAGCGGATCGCCACCGTGGCGGAAGAACGCACCGCCACCGCCAACAAGTACGCGGCGGACTACAAGGAGTTGCTCGAAGCGTTCGAGAAATACCGCGCGCAGGTGGCGGCACAGCCGGCGAAGTAGGCGTTGCCGGGAGGGCGGGGAGCGGATCTCAGGGAGTGGATTCGCCCGGAGTCCGGTGCGCCAGAACCGTGGCGGTCTGTTCCTCACGAAAGCGCTCGTAGGCGTGCCGGTATTGCGCGAACTGAGTCCCCAGGATGGCCGTGGCGAGCAGTGCCGCATTGATCGCTCCGGCCTTGCCGATCGCCATCGTGCCCACTGGTACGCCGCCTGGCATCTGGACGATGCTCAGCAGGGAGTCGAGTCCATTGAGGGCCTTGGATTGGACCGGCACACCCAGAACCGGCAGGCAGGTCTTGCTGGCGCACATGCCGGGGAGATGCGCGGCGCCGCCCGCTCCCGCGATGATCACGTGGAGTCCGCGATGAGCGGCGGTCGCGGCGTACTCAAAAAGCAGATCCGGCGTGCGGTGCGCACTGACCACGGAGGTCTCGAAGGGTACCCCCAGATCGGTAAGCTGATGCGCCGCATGCTGCAGGGTCTCCCAGTCGGATTGACTGCCCATGATGATCCCGACGAGAGGGGTTGTTTTCATGCCGCCACCATCGGCTTCCTTGAGGCAATCAGGCAAGAGCCAGTCCCGGAATGCTTCCCGGCCGGGGCCGAACCGGGCCCGCTTTCGGGCGGGAGATGACGCCCGGTGAGGGACTATTTACTGTCGGGGGCTGGGTTCGCTCGGGACACCACCGGGGAGCGGGCCGCGAGCTGAGCGCGTATTTGTTCGCTCCGCTGTTGGGCCGCGGCGACCTGCGCGTCGGACAGGCGGGCGCCGACTTCGTCGCGGGTCTTTTTGACGCTTTCGTCGCTGGCGGCGGCCAGGTTGAGTCGCGCGTACGCCTCCGAATAATCCTTCTCCACGCCGTTCCCCTGAAAATACAGGAGGCCGAGATTCTCCTGGGCCTTTTCGTTCCCCTGATCGGCCGCCTTGCGATACCATTGGGCGGCCTCGGTGTAGTTCTTTTCGATCCCCTGGCCCCGGGCGTACATGAACCCGAGGTTGCATTGCGCCTTGTCGTGCCCCTGCTCCGCCGCCCGGCGATACCATTTTATGGCCTCGGCGTAATTTTTTTCCAATCCCAGACCGCTGGCATACAGGAAGCCGAGGTTGAACTGGGCGTTGGCATTCCCCTGGCCCGCTGCGTTGCGGTACCATTTGGCGGCCTCGACGTAATTTCGCGCGACACCCTGGCCCAGATAATACATATAGCCCAGGCTGCTCTGCGCCTTGTCGTTGCCCTGATCGGCCGCTTTCCGGTACCATTTTACGGCTTCGACATCCTCCTTCTCGACGCCCAGACCGTGGGCGTACAGGAAGCCCAGGTTGCTCTGGGCGCCGTCGTGTCCCTGCTCCGCGGCCTGGCGATAACGTTTGGCGGCTTCAGCATAGTCCTGAGTCACCCCCTGGCCGTTCTCATACATAAAGCCCAGATTGAACTGGGCGGTGGCTTGTCCCTGGTCAGCCGCCTGCTGATACCATTTAAGCGCCTCGGCATAGTTCTGCTCAATGCCCAGGCCGTTGGCATACATGTAGCCCAGATTGATGCGGGCTTGGTCATTGCCCTGCTCCGCCGCCTGTCGATACCATTTGGCGGCGGCGGCGAAATCCCGGCCGACGCCCTCGCCCCGGAAATATAAGAACGCCAGTTTGAACTGGGCGACGCCGAGGTTTTGCTCGGCCGCCTTGCGGTACCATTCGGCGGCCTGGGCCGGGTCCGCGGGTACACCCTGCCCGGCCTCGAACATCTCACCGAGTCGCAGTTGGTCGGGGGCTCTGCCCTTTTCCGCATTGGCCTTGGTTTCGCGGAATTCCCGGCTCGGTGGTTTGGGCTTGTCCGCGGCCGTCCCGAGTGGTGCCCACACCAGCAGGAGCAGGGCGGTGACGGTAATGGCGTTCAGTTTCATGAAAGGATGTCGGCGGTCGCAACACTGAGGGACTTGCCCGGGGCGTCAATCGGGGAAGCGTCCGGCCGGCGCACGGCTCGCCGAGCCGGACGTGGACAGACCGCCGCCGTCGTCCCAGGGACTTTAATTCAACGACTTTAGCAATTGGGAGAGATACGGCAGCAGCTGCTTCTTGCGGCTGACGACGCCCAACAATTCAAAGACCCCGGGTTCCTTTTCCGGATAGTCGATGGCCCCGCGCACGCGCGGGTTTCCGGCGATCAGCAAGAGGGAGATTTGCTGGACCACGTCGGTGACAAACAGGGCCGAGAGAAAGTAGTCGTTCGAGGCACGGTGAGCCTCCAGAGCGTCGGCGAGATCCTGCCGGCGCTTCCAAAACTTGTCGAAACCCAACTCTTCGATCTGCGCCACACTGAAGCGGTACGGCCCCTCGGTGTACTCCTTGCAGTCGGCGGCCACCGCCTGATCAGGGGTCCGCGACGTCAGGATGGAGCCGGACCGGAAGAGCTTCTCGGTGAAATCGGTGGCGTCGACCCCGGCGAGCTTCTCCAAGCGGGCCAGGATTTCCGCGTCACGAGCCGTGCTGGTGGGGGAGGTCAGATTGAGTGTGTCGGAGACGAGTCCGGCCAGCAGGCAGCCGGCGATGGAGGGTACGATCTCCACGCCGTGGCGCAGGTAGTAGTCTGCGACAATGGTGCACGTGGATCCGACGGGCTCGTTGCGGAAGAGGATGGGTTGGCTCGTGGTGAAGGGCGCGAGGCGGTGGTGATCGATCACCTCGAGGATCTCCAGTTTATCGGCACCGCTCACGGCCTGGGCGAGTTCATTGTGGTCGACCAGGATCAGCTGCCGTTCGACGCGCTTGAGGAAGTCGGACTTGGTGAGGATGCCCACCACGCGCTTCTGATCGTCGGTGACCGGGAAGGCTTGGAATTGCGAGGCGGCGGCGATGTTCTGGATCTCGGTGAGTGGCTCGTCGTGGCCAAACGAGAGGAAGTCATCGCGCAATAGATGTTCCACCGCGATGGCCGAACGGGCGAGCATGGCCGTGGTGGTGGAATCGTGGGGGGACAGGATGATCGAGACCTCATTGCGTTGGGCGAGAGCCCGCATCTCCGGGGAGATGTCATAGCCGCCGGTGATGACCAGCACCCGGGCGCGGCCCTCGACGGCGAGGCTTTGGATGTCTTCGCGGTCGCCGACCACGACGATGAGTTTCTCGGGGGAGTAGCTATTGAGACGGGCGGCGAACGAGGCCGGCTTCATGGCGCCGATCATCAAAACCAGATCCTCCTCCCGGTCCGGTTCAAAACCGCACAGCAATTTGCCGTTGAGGGCGCGGGACAGGCTGCGGACGCTGGCGAGGACGCGGCGGGAATCAAAGATCCGGTTGGGTGACGGGAAGAAGAATTTGCTGGCCTTGAACACCGACATCAGGCCGAGGCAGCGGCGTTCGGAATCCAGCACCGGCAGCACGCGGATATTGCGGGCATCCATCAGCGCCAGGGCCTCGACCACCGTCGTGCGCGGCGGCACGGAGAGGACGTTGGACTGCATGACGTCCCGCACCCGGGGGGCGACGTCCGTGACGAAGCGCGGGGCGGGCAGGCCGAAGGTGCGCAGCACGAATTCAATCCGGTCATTCAGCTCACCGCACCGGGCGGCCACCACGTTGCGCATGCCGATGCGTTGCTTGAAATCCGCGTAGGCGATGGCGGAACAGATGGCATCTGTATCCGGATTACGATGACCAATGACGAGGATCTCACTCATATGACGACGTTGGGGAGTAGGTGACGGGGTGTCGTGTGAAAACTCAAAACTGGCAGCACAGGGGTGCGCGGCAGGAGTCGGATATTTTCAGGCGGACGCGGCCCGACCCGGGGATCGATTGGCCCGTTCGCGGAATTCCCCGCGCAGCCGGGTGGTGTACCGCCACCACCAAAAACCCGAGACGCCAAAATTCAGCGAGAGCACCAGCATCGCCAGTATTGGGACGTCCCGGACGCCCGTGGTTAGGTGGGAAAAGATGGCGAGGTGGGACAGCTCGGCGAGGCCAACGACCAGGAGGCCCAGCATCCAGAGCAGATAGGGCAGGGCTACGATCCGGGACCAGGTGGGCAGGGTGGTTCGCTGCCCCATGGTGGAAAGGCCAATCCAGCTGCCGGTAACGACAAGGGCCTCCGCATCCAACCACAGCATGGCAATGCGCCCGAGCCAGAAAGCGGCCATCAGGGTGCGATCATCGTTGCTGGAACCCATCTCCCCGAGGCTGCCGCCGAACATGACCAGATCCAGCGCTGATATTGCCAGCCAGGGGCCGACATACAGGTGGCGGACGGCGCTGAGACGGCCCGCGATGAGGTCGGTGGAGGTAAGGCCGGTGGTGAGCAGCAACTCCATGCCACCGGATCGGCGCTCTTCATGAAAAACCCGGGGCGCCTCGCCGGAGAGCCAGATCTTAAAACAGAAATGCACCACCAGGGACGTGGTGATCCAGCCCGCCGGTTGATTCCAATCGGAACCGGCAAATAAGCGAATCAGCAACCACATGGTGGCCAGACCCAGCAGGAGAAACCAGGGCAGCCAGCGGCGGGATCGTGACCGGTTGCTCAGCCACACCACGGGACCGAGTGCGAGCAGGATCGCCCGGGTGGCGTCGGGAGCGGCGTCGGCGGCGCGGGTCGGCCGAGCGGTGGGCGTGTCCTGCCAAAGTCCCGGGAGTCGGACGGTGGCCCAGATCAACGCCAGCAACCCGGTGCCGGCCACATAGGCCAAGGAATACGTGTAGGCCGTGGTGGAGGCAGAGGGGCTGATGCCAAAGGCCTGCCAGAAAGCGACAAAGGGCGTCGATCGGTAAAACAGTCGGAGGAGCGGGCCTTCCGTCGGGGAAATGTTCAGACCGTGACCGTACTGCCAGATGGCGGCGAGCGTGGGCAGACCCCCGCAGGCCAGAATCATAAGGAGAGCCGCCCACCCGCTGGCCGACCCCGCCCGTTGTGCCAGCGAGGATGCCAGCAGGCCGGTGGTAAGGGCCAGCCACAGGGTGACGAGCAGCACGGCCACCACCCGCAGATACTCCATTCCGGTCACACCGCCCAGAATCAGCGGAATCGCCAGCACCGGCAGCACGGCGACGAGACAATAGATGCTGTTCAGGGACGTGGCCGCGAGCTTGCCCAAGGCAATGTCGACGCTGCCCAAGTCGGTAAGAAACAAGAGTCCCAGGGTTCCTTCCCGGCGTTCCCGCGAGAGACTGTCCGCACTGAACAGAATCCCCGCGAACAAGGTCAATCCAAAGCACAGTCCCGAGAGCGTGGAAAAAAGGGCTTGGGCCAACTTCGCGGAATTTCCCGGCTCGGCCACCATGACAATGATCCAGCCCATGACCCCCATCGCCCCAAGGGCCACCACGGCGCGACCCCAATAGGTCCAGCGGTGACGGCTGGCGACGCGCAATTCGCGCTCCACGATGGGTAGAAAAATCATTGGTTTCAGGTATCGCTTTGCCGGGGACGGGGGAGAAAGAGTCGCTCGGTGAGGGCCCGGATCCCCATTCGCCACGCCAGCCACAAAAACCCGATCCGGACGATCGTCGTCAAGCCCATGAAGGGCCACCACCAGGTCGAGACCATCGACCCCATGAGCGTGGGATAATAGGTGCGCCCGGAATCCGGCCAACCCCAGGTAGAAAACGCGTCCCAAGGGTTGAAGTCCGTCTGCCACAGCACATCGGTCAGTGCCGCCACGGCAAAGAGACCAAAACCCGCCGCATACGGGATGAGGTACCAGGCGGCGATAGCCCGGTACCACGCGGCCAGAAATCCCGTCCACCGCAGACCAAAACCCAAGCCCAATACCGCCACGCCCAGCGGAGCCGTCCAGAGCGCCAGGAATTGAATCCAAAGGATGGTCCCCATCCGACTGGGTGATTCCGGATGGGCCCATTCCCCGATCAACCCCAGCAGCACGGCCACCGTCAGCAACTGGAGGGCCGGTCCAAAGGTGATAGCCAGTCCGCGCAGGCGTCCCGCCAAAATGGCTCGGGGGGTGAGGGGCGTGACGAGCAGAAGTTCCAAGGCGCCGGATTCGCGTTCCCGGCGGAAACTGGCGGCGGCGCTGAAGGCGACCGCCACCACCAGCGGCCCCTGGGCGAGGTACAGCGAGCTGGCCACCCACCAGGAGTCCGGGTACCAAAATCCGGCGATCACCAGCACGACGCTGGCCACGCCCGCCCAGCACCATTTGGCCAGGCGGGAGGACCAGCGATCTCCCTGCAACCAGGCCACCGGACTGAGTTCCAGCAGTCGGCGCCGGCGCCGTTGCCGCCAAGCCGTGCCGAGTCGATCCCGGGTGAGTGAGGTGGCGGTCCGACTGAGCAGATCGGGAGCGGGCGGGGAGGTTTCGCGTTGCCAGGTCCGGCGGAGACCCACCGCCGCGGCGTGGATGGCCAGCCAGGCCAGCAGGCTGCAACAGCACAGTGCGGCGAGAGCAAGCAGGACGGTGCTGCTGTTGCCGGGCATGCTGCCGCCGGACCAGAATCCGACGGGACTGGAGATTTGGTTGAGGTTCTGATTCACCCAGGTGAAGAGGGCCCATTGGAAGGAGCCCCAGAGCGTGTCGGAATATTCCAAGGTGCGCAGGCTGACGACGGCGCCGCCGGGTCGGACGACCCCGGCGGGAGCGTGGACGCGGTGCCAGAGCGTCCAGATCCCGATATAGATCGCGACGAAGGCCGCGGAGGCGGCCAGGGTGAGCAGAAAGGCCAGCAAACGGGTGCGCAGCCACTCACGGGAAACTGCCGAGGCGGTGACGCCGGCTGCCAGCGCCAGTCCGAGCACGGCGAGCTGCAGGAGAAACATGCGGGCGGCATCCGCCCACGTCACTCCCCCCAACAGCACCGGAAGCATCAGCACCGGATACGCGGCCAGCAGCACCATCAAGGCGCGTAATGCATGCGATAGGGCCAGTCCAACGACTACGTCCACCGCGCGGAGCGGCGTCAGAAAGAGGAGCCCCAGGGTGCCGTCCCGCTTCTCCCGGGCGAGGCAATCGGCGGTCAGAAGCGGGCCAATCAGCCAGACCAGACCCGCCATCAATTTGTTTAGACCGACGAAGAGTCCTCGGCCGCTGGTCGGACTGGGCATTCCGGCAAAGGCGGGCAATTGGCGCAAGAGCGAGTTGGTGACCGCGAATCCCCAGGTGCAGCCCACGAGAACCAAGGCCCCGCCGAGCACGCGGAGCCAGTAGGTTGGCCACTGCCGTGCCTGCCGCCGCAACTCGCGCTGGAGGATCGGTCCGAGGTTCATCGGGTGGCGGGACGATACGGGAAGCCGCGCGCGGGGCCACCAGATTGGTGGGCCCGACGGGAAGCGGGGGTTTCGCACGCCGCCGGGTGCGGTGTTGCACGAAGATTATGAACCTGGCACCGCCCCGGCCCGCACGTGCGGCAGGAATCGGTACAACACCGCGTGATACCAATTCCGGGGCAACAGGCGGCGGAGCCAGGCAAAGAGGTGGGCGTCGGGGGTCGCGTATTGGCGTAATGGAGGCCGCGCGTGGTACATCGTGGCCACCAGGCAACGGGCGACGCTTTCCGGAGTGGCCCGGCTGCGATCCATCATCCGCTCGATGAACGCGGCGAGGTGGAGATACTGGTGATGATACGGATCATCCTCCGCCATGGCGCCGCGAAAGCTGCGCGCCGTGAAGCGGGTGTTGCGGAAGGAATCGCTGCGGATGAATCCGGGCTCGATCAGGGTCACATGGATTCCCCATGGGCGTACTTCGTACCACAGCGCCTCGGTGGCGCCTTCGAGGGCGAATTTGGCCGCCGAATAAAGGGACATCGTGGGCATCGCCATCATGCCGCCCACCGAGGAGACATTGAGAATACGCCCCTGCCGGCGGGCGCGCATTCCGGGTAGCACCAGTCGGATCAGCTCGCACGGACCGCGGACATTCGTTTCCATAATGTCGGTCCAGGCGTCGTCATCCCAGTGCTCCACCACCGTGCGATACGCCACGCCCGCATTGTTGATCAGGATGTCGACACCACCCCATCGCGTGGTGATTTCGTCGACGAGCGCCCGTCGCTGCTGCGGATCGCACACGTCCAAGGGGCGGAGATGGGTGAATTCGTCCTCGTGGACTCCTTCCCGGTCGAAACGCGACAGCGAATCGGCCCGGGCGGTCAATACGAGTCGAAAGCCCCGATCGGCCAGCTGCCGGGCCACCGCCAGACCGAGTCCGCTGCTGGCACCGGTGAGCAGCACGACGGGACGGGATACCGGGTCAGGGGAAGGTGCAGTCATGGCGAACCAAATCCGGGGGGACAGGCAACCCATCCGGCAATTCCCGCGCCGGGTCAAGCGTCATCCGAATTCCCGGGGGGGAGTCGGCCGGATGAGTTCGCTTGAATCCTCTGTTGCCCCGGGCGGGTGAAATCGCAGACTTCAGGCGGATGCTCTTCACTCACGGATCACGCGGGACCGCCGGTCGGCGGGGTGTGTTCGCTGTAGTGGTTGCGGCGCTGGCGGCCGGTTGGGTGAACGGGGCGGAGAAGCCCGCGACAGCACTTCCCGCTGCGAGCCGGACCAATGCGGCGGCCGGGGAGATCCGCGGCTGGAGTGTGGCGTATCACAAGGATGGCGATTTGAAGGCCAAACTGTACGGTGCCTCGGCGCTACCGCTGCCGAATGGCGCCCGGGAGATTCGCGAGCTTAAGGTGGAGACCTACCGCGACGGGGAACTGCAAGCCACCCTGACGACGCCTCTGTGCCAATACCGGCAGGGCGACGACATCGTTGATTCCACCAACACCTTTACCATCCAGCTGGCCGAGAATCGGGGTCGCCTCGAGGGCGAGGGGTTTCATTTTTTGATGGGGGCCAAGGAGGTCTCTTCGCCCGGGCCGTTCTCGGCCAACAGCTCCGGTGGCCGATTGCAACTGCGCGGCGTCGGGTTCCATTTTCGGTTGGAAGCCGGCCAGATGATTGTCTCCAATCAGGTCCAGGCCCTCCTGCCCATTCGCCTTCCCAAGCGTTTTACTCCCTGAATTCCCATGTTCCCCGACTGCTCCCTTTCTCGGATGCTCCGCCCCTTCTGTGCCACCCTGTTGCTGACCGGCGCCGCGTTCGCTCCCGGACTCCAGGGGGCGGACGAAGTCCTGACCCCCTTCACCGCGGATCATTCCGAACACGATTTCACCACCGGCCTGCATCATTTGATGGGCAATGTGGACATTAATGTGCCCGGCCTGATGCGGTTGCAGTGCGATGACTTTCGCGGCCTGGTCCCGGCCAGCAGCGCCGAGGCGACCAACGCGGTGATGACGGCCGCGGGACAGGTCCGTCTCCATTTGACCAGCAAGCCGAAGGGGACCAATGCGCCCGTGCAGCTCCTGGCGATGGCCGATCAAGCGGTGTATACGGGCACCAATGAGATGTTTGTGCTGACGGGCAATCCCAAGGTGGTGAGCGCCTTTGGCACCCTGACCGGTTCCATCATTCGCTACGATGTCGGTGCCAATAAGGCCTTCGCGGAGAACTACCGGTTTGTGCCGAATGCCACCCTGCTGACCAATCTGCTGGACCGGGCGCGGCAGAAAACCAGTCCGGGTGGCAGTGGATCCAAGTGAGGGGCTGGAACCTCGTTCCCCATGGCCAGCGAAACTCCCGCGTCCCTCCCGCTGCTGACCGCTGACGGACTTAAGAAATCCTTCGGCGGCCGGGCGGTGGTCAATGGGGTCTCCATCCGCGTGGCCGCGGGCGAAATCGTCGGTCTGCTGGGCCCGAATGGGGCCGGCAAGACCACCAGTTTCAACATGGTCGTGGGTTTGATCCGACCGGACGCCGGGACGGTGCGGCTCTTGGGAGAGGACATCACGTCCCTGCCGATGCATCGACGGGCCCGCCAGGGGATCGGTTATCTGACGCAGGAGCCGAGTGTCTTCCGCAAACTGACGGTGGAACAGAACCTTTTGGCGATCCTGGAGACGCTGGACGTACCCTCCAGCGAGCGGCCGACGCGGCTGAAGTACCTGCTGGAGGAATTGGATCTGACGGCCCGGGCCCAAGCGATGGCCTATCAGCTCTCCGGCGGCGAGAAGCGCCGGCTGGAAATCACCCGGGCGCTGGTGACTTCGCCGAAGTTACTGCTGCTCGACGAACCCTTTGCCGGCATTGATCCGATCGCGGTGCATGAGGTGAAGAAGATACTTTCCCGCCTGCGCGATCGCGGGCTGGGCGTGTTGATCACGGATCACAATGCCCGGGAGATGCTGCGTCTGGTGGACCGGGCGTATTTGATCCATCAAGGCGAGGTGTTGTACACCGGCACGGCGGACCAGATGTTGAACGATCCGAAGGCGCGGGATATTTACCTCGGACCGGACTTCAACTGACGGTGGGGCCCCCCGAAACCGGTTGAATTGACCTATGAATGCCTTCTTGAAAATGGTGGGAGAACTGCTGCCGGTGGCTTGGGTGCCGCTGCTGATGGCGATCTTCCTGGTCTTCACCATTCTGGCGTGGTGCCTGCCCACCTGGCGGGGGAACGCCTTGAGTTCGGTTTTCGGCTTTTTCGCCAGTTACGGGGGCATTTTGGCCGGACGATGGGTGGTGCACCAACAGCCCCGGTGGTCCCGGTGGACGCTGCAACAGTTGCAGCGTGAAGCGTTACAGACCTCCTGGGTGGATTTGCGGCCCCATATGGGGACGATGTTTATGACCTTGGTGGGGGGTGGATTGGCGTATGTCTTTGGGATGATCGCGGCCAAATTCGTCATCCGGGCATGGTTCCGGTTTCGGGGTTCCACCCTGACGGAAAAGGAGGAGCGCACCGTGCTTTCGCCGTTCCATTGAAGGGCGGGCGTCGCCACCCTCCGCCGCCCTTCCCCCGTGAGTCGGGCATAAAAGCGTAACTTTCGTCCCGGGATCCGGGTCATACCTTTGCCATGAGTGCTCAGAATACGGGGAGAAACGATTCCGCAATCGTCGCCGGCCGCTGGCAGCGCGCGTTTACGCTCATCGAGTTGCTGGTCGTCATCGCCATTATTGCCATTCTGGCAGGCATGCTGTTGCCTGCCTTGTCGCAGGCCAAGGGCAAGGCCAACCAGATCGCGTGTCTGAACAATTCGCGGCAGCTGGGGATGGCGTTTCGCATGTACATCGAAGAGTATCGCCAGATGGTCCCCCCGCGGGTCCCGACGAATCGGTGGCCCACGATGTTGCGTCCGTATTATCAGGACCTGAAATTGCTGCGCTGCCCCAATGACCCGCCGAAGGGCCGAACCAACTTCTCGGCCACGTCCGGGGTGACTCCGGCCACGCATCCGGCGGATTTCGCGGCGCGCACCTATCTTATCAATGGCTGGAACGATTGGTACGAGGCCAATCTGACGAAGGCGGAATGGAACTTTATGCGCCTCTTGGGCACGGGCGACCATCCGATGCCGGAGCATGCGATCACCGAGCCCAGCGATACCATTGTGTTTGGTGAGCGCGCGGCGGGCTCGGTGCATTTCCACATGGATTTCCAGCAGTTCGATGACTTGCTCCAGATTGACCAGAATCGTCACGGGACCTCGGTGAAGACGGGTCGCGGTGGTGGTTCCAACTACACCATGCTGGATGGCAGTGTGCGCCTAGAAAAATGGGGCCGGACCATGTCGCCCCGCAACCTCTGGGCCGTCCTCCCGGAATACCGCAACGTCGCCCTCGCTCCCCAATGAAATCGCCCCGCATCTGGATCCTGCTGGTGGTCGTGCTCCTGCTGGGCGTGGGATATATATCCGCCTACACGGAATGGCTGAAGCCCGAGCCGATTGAAGTGATTGCCCAATTTCGGCCCTTGCCGAAGGAGATCGCGGCCCGTCGTGCGGAGCGGGCTTCGGCGGATACCACCGGGAATCGTCCGCCCCGGGCGCCCCGGACCCCGAAACCGGACGGAACCCCTGGGACACCGACCCCGGAAGGCGCCAAGCCCCCGGAGAAGAGTGTGGTCAAGATGGAGACGATCAGCTCCACCCCCGCCAAGCCCACGGGCGGTCCGGCCAGTCTGAATTCCCTCCGGGGCGGTCGGAATCCCCGCGACATCCAACCTTTTGTCTTCAGTCTGGATGGGAAGTACCGGTTGACCTCCGTGAAGGTGGTGGAGACCAGCAGTTCAAATGGGGTACCGCCCATTACCTGGTGGATCCGCTCGAAGGTGGGTTCGCCGCCGACCGACAACGTTCTCTATGGCCGGGCTCCGGATACTCTGGAGCCGGCGACGGAGGGCCGTCGGGCCGAGAAATTGCTGCCGGGTCGCACCTATACCCTGTTTGTGGAGGCGGGTCGTCGTCGGGGGCAGCGCAGTTTCTCAGTGCCCCAGGAAGCCGAGCCCCTGCCGCCGGAAGATGGCGACTACCATCCGGAGAAGGACAGTCGCTGAGCGGGGGACAATTCAGTTCGATATTCCATAATTTATGTAGGAATACCGATAAAGGTATTCTCAGCCGCCGACTATCGAGCTGTTTGTGCCGGCATTGGGTGGTGACTTACGGGGATTGTTGGGGCGATTGCTCGTGAGCAATGTCCGGAAGGGCGGTCGGAACCCCATTTGCTACCTGACCATGATGTCCTCACGCTGCGGATCGATGTTAACTGTGCGTTTCTTTTGGATTCTGCTGTTGGGTATCGCCGGCGCGGTCCCGGTAGCCGCGGCCCCGAAGATCACCGGGTTTGGTCCCCGGCTTGGCGGTCCCGGGACGACGGTGACGATAAACGGCTCCGGGTTGGGGACGGTCAACGCGGTCAACTTCAACGGGGCGCAGGCGACGATCATTTTCGCCAGCGCGAATACGCTGCAGGTGATTGTACCGCCGAATGCGATCACCGGACCCATCTATGTGCGGGATACGCAGGGGTTCACGTATGACACCAGTGCGGCGCTCCTCGTGGATTTCCTGGCGGCCCCCCGCATCACCTCGATCAAACGCGTCTCGCCCCCGGCGGATTCGCCGGCCGAAGAAGTGCGCATCGCCCCGGGTAACATCATCGAGATCACCGGTGCCAACTATCTCTCGTTTACGGATCCCGGCTTCGCGCCGGCGGTGCGGGTGGACTTCACCGGATATGCCGGCGCCGTCCGGTTGGTGCCCACCACGGTGGGTACCACGGTGCTGCAGGTGCAGGCTCCCAACACAGGGGTGAGTGGCCCGCTGACGGTGGTGACTCCGGTGGGTTCGGTAACCTTTCCCGGGGACGTCTATTACCAACCGCTGGTGAGCCGGTTCACGCCCACGGCGGCGGCTGGATCCCTCATCGAAATCGTGGGTGTGAGCCTGAAGGGAGCGAACCAGGTTTTGTTTGGGGCTGAACCGGCCACGCCCGTTTCCGTTACCCCGACGAATTTCTTTGTGAAGGTGCCGCCGATCACCACGCCGGTGCGCCTCACGGTGTTCACGCCGGGCGGGGCTTACCTGACCAGTACGAATTTCAACCTCGCGCCGACGATTGGGGCCTTCACGCCCGCCGGCGGGATCGCGGGAACCCCGGTGACGTTGACGGGCACCGGTTTGGCGGGTGCCACGAAGGTCCGCTTTGGCAATCTGGATGCCCCCGTTGTGAGTGCTGCCGTAGGCCGGTTGGAGACCCTGGTGCCGTTGTCGGCCATCACGGGCCCGATCACCGTAATCACCCCGTGGGGCACCAACATCACGAGCACCAACTTCTTTCTGCCGCCAAAGCTGACGTCGGTCACGCCCAATCGCGGGAAGCCGGGTACCGTGGTGACGTTGACGGGATCGAGTCTGACGGGTGCCACGGACGTGCGGTTTGGCGGGACTCCGGCGGTTTTTGTGGCGATCACGGATACCACCCTCTCCGCCACGGTTCCGGAGGGCGGGCAGACGGGGGCCATCGTGGTGAGCAATCCGGGTGGCACGAGCATTCCCGGCTTGGGATTCACGGTCCTGGGTCGTGAGCCGATCGTTGATGCCTTCACGCCGGAATTCGGGATTGCTGGTACGGTGGTGACGCTGTCCGGCCTGAATTTTCTGAGCACCACGGGCATTGAGTTCAGCAATGCACCTGCCAGCAGCTTTGTCATCAAGTCCGACACCAGTCTGAGCGTCACCGTGCCGGCGGGGGCACGTACGGGGCCGGTGGTGGTGAAGAATGTCTTTGGCAGCGGGCGTACGACGCGGAATTTCATCGTCGGTACGAATGCGAGCTTGAGCCTGACGTTTTCGGCCAATCCCAGCTCGGTCCTGGCCGGGGAGCCCTTGGTGCTCAACCTGGAGGTTCGAAACGAGGGGCCTCTGCCCGCTGCCGGTACGAAGGTGACGCTTCAGGTGCCGGATGGGCTGGACTACGTGGACAGCACGTTAACCAGTGGCAGCGTCAGTCTGCTTTTGGACGGCTTGGTCTGGGACATCGGTACCGTGACGGCGAATCAATCGATTCTGGGCTATCTCCGGATGAAGCCCCGCTTTATTGGCAGTTTTCCCGTCGTGGCGACGGCGGCCACGACGACTCCGGATCCGGTGTCGACGGATAATCAGCAATCGCTGACGGTGCAGGTGGTGCGGCCCCAATTGAATCTGCGCGGGCGGGAGGGTGGCACGCTGGTTTTGGGCTGGTCCACGCATGCGGTGGACTACGTGTTGGAGAGTGCTCCGGCGCTGCAACCGTTTCTCTGGAGCCCGGTGTCGGATGTACCCGTGCCGGTTCAGGATGAACTCCGGGTGGCGGTGCCCCTGACGGGCCCGGCCCGCTGGTTCCGGCTGGCGCCGCGTTGAGCCGGCGCCGGGAAGTGGGTACCGAGGGGCGCACGCAGTGGGGAGGCGCCGGCCGGGGATTGGGCCGGTCGCCCCGCGGCTCCGCTTAGCGGCGGAAGCCGATGCCGGACGGGGCGGCATTCGCCGCACCCGGCATTTCATGGGCGCACGGTTGATTAATCGGGGCTTCGTACCCGCGGTTGTTGTCGCGCACGACGCCGTTCTTCAGCATCCAGGCCTCGACATCTTCACCGCTGATGTCGGGCAGCATGTGGCCATTGATCTCGACGCAGGGGCTGAGCATCTGGCCGGAGCGCTCAATCATCTCGGCCCGTTGGGCGGGATCGTTGATGATGTCGCGGTCTTCAAAGGGCAGCTGGTATTTCCGCATCACCGCGCGGACTCCCTGGCTCCAGCCGCAGGAGGGTTTGAGATACGCCACAATCTTGGGTTGAGTGGCCGTGTTCGCAGTCGTCGTCATGGCTCTCAGGCTAACCCAGCTTCCCCATCGGGCAACCGACGGCTTGCACTTCACTCCGGCGGCGGGCCGGAGTCCGGACGGCTGTCGCGGGAGGGGCCGGAGGCTCCCGGAAGGGCGCCAGACTCACCGATAAAAGTGTCAATCCAGCTCCGGGGCCGGCGGATCGGGGGCACCGGGACGGGCCGGAAACCGTCCGACAATTAGGGTTTCCCGGAGGCGTTTCACGTGTCTCCCTATGAGCTGTGAGAATCATCAATCTGAATCCAGATGCTGACATCGGTGCCAGTTCCTGGTTTGTCGACCTCGAAGGTCACGGCGTTTTGCTGGACGCTGGTGTGCACCCCAAGCGGGAAGGCCGGGCTGGATTGCCGTTGTTCCACCGGATCGAGAAGGAGGATCTCGATGCGATTGTCATCACGCATTGTCACCACGATCACGTCGGTGCCCTGCCGGTGGCGTTGCAGCATTTTCCGTCGGCGCACGTGCTGATGACGGAGCTGAGCTACTTTCTGGTCGAGCGCGTCCTGCACAATTCCGTCAATGTGATGGAGCGCCAGCGGACGGAGCTGGGCATCCGCGATTACCCGTTTTTCACCCACGAAGAAGTCGACGATTACGCGCCGGTTTTTCAGGGATTCAAGTACGGCCGCGAGATCGAATTTGCGCCCCCGCACAAGACCCGTCGCGGTGTGCAATCGCCCACGTTGGAATTCCTCGACGCCGGTCACGCGCTCGGCTCCGCGGGGGTGCAGCTGCGGGGACAAAAGCAAACGTTGTTCTATACCGGTGACGTTTCCTTCCACGATCAAACGATTCTTCGGAAAGCCGACTTCGGCGACGTCCAGGCGGACGTGCTGATCATGGAGACCACGCGTGGCGCGGTGGAAATGCCCAAGACCTGGTCGCGCGAGGCCGAATTGAAACGGCTCGGTGAAATCGTGGTGGAGACGCTGCGCCGCAAGGGCTCGGTCCTGATTCCCGCCTTCGCTTTGGGTCGCACCCAGGAGATTTTGGCGGAATTGGCACTCATGATGGATTCCGGCGCCCTTCGCCGCCAGCCGGTCTACATCGGCGGGTTGGGTCGGGTCTTCACGGAGATCTACGATCTTGAATCCCATCGGGCGAATCGGTACCTGACCCGCCTGAAACTCACGGAGGCCTTGGATCTCCAGGTGGTGTCGCCCAAGCAGATCAATGATCTGAAGCTGTCACCGGGTCGGATCTTCGTGATCACCTCGGGCATGATGGTGGAGCACACGGCGGCCCATGATCTGGCGGCCCGGATGGTGGGCGATCCGAAGCATTCGATTTTGTTTGTCGGCTATGCGGATCCGGACTCGCCGGCGGGTAAATTGCGGGCGGCGCGGCACGGCTCGAAGTTCAAATTCAGCGCCGATCTGCCCCCGCTGAGCCGCTCCTGCCAGGTGGAGCAATTTGATCTTTCGGCTCATGCGCAGCGGCGGGATTTGCTGGAGTTCGTGGGTCAGGTACGGCCGAAGGTCGTCCTGTTGGGCCACGGCGATGCCGCAGCTCGGGCCTGGTTCGGTCAGCAGATCAAAAAGAACTGGCCGCGGATCAAGGTGCACTCACCCGGTCCCGGCCAGATGGTGGAGATTTGAACGGCCTCCCCACCGCGCCCCGGCGGTCTTTGATGCGACCGCGGGGCGCCGTGGTGGTCCCGGCGGGGGGGTTACTTTCCTTTGACGTCGTAGCACGACAGCAGCTCCTGATCGCGCAGGTAGAGCTTTCCGTCCACCACCACCGGGTGCGTCCAGATGGCGCCGGATTTGCTGCGTTGGGCGGATTGAGGGCTGAGCTTGAAGCGACTCTTTTCGTTCCATGCGGTGGGTGAAGCTTCCACGAGCGCGACCTCGCCGGTTTTCTCGTCGAGACAGTACAGCATGCCGTCTGCGTAGTGGATCGCGCCCTTGCCGAGACTCTTGCTGGCCCAGACTTCCTGACCGGTCTTGAGGTTCTGGCAGACCCAGGCATAGCCGTCGGAGTGCCCGTAGATATGCTCCCCGACGAGCACCACGCCGCCATGGTGATTCTTCATCACCTTGTTTTCGTAGAGTTGGGTGACTGATTTTCCATCTGCCGCCAGCTGCACGGACTGACATCCCGCACCGTAGCCGGCGGTGATGAAGATCTGTCCGCCCGGGCTGGCGACCGGCGTGGGAATCACGGCGGTGCGACCAGGGAAGTCCTGACGCCAAGCCACGGCACCGGTGGCCGGATCCAAACCAAAGAAGCGCTTTCCAACCAATTGCACGGCCTGCTGCCGGCCGCCGGCATTGACGAGGATGGCCGATGAATACTGGGCGTCATCGGTCAGGTCCTTGGTCCGCCAGCGAACGTCGCCGGTCTTTTTGTCGAGGCCGGCCATGGTGCCATCGCCGCCACCGGGAGTCACCAGAATGAGATCGCCGACCACCAGCGGGGATTCGGTGTAACCCCAGCCCTGCAACTTGCCGCCCAGATCCGTGACCAGAGATTTCTTCCAGAGGATTTTGCCGTCCTTCGTGCTGGCACAGATCAGAAGACCCTGGCCGCCCAGACCGTAGACTCGATCGCCATCGACGGTTGGAGTCGAGCGCGGACCGTCGCCCCAGTTGTTGGCGTAACGGGGACCGGCGCCGGCGGACCAAAGGGCTTTGCCATTGGTGGCATCGACAGCCATCAGAAATTCCTCCTCACCGCGGAGTCCCATGGTGTACAGCCGTCCGCCCACGATTGAGTAGCCGCTGTAGCCCAGTCCGGCGCCATCATAGGTCCAGAGGCGTTTGGGACCCTCGGCGGGCCATTGCTTGAGCAGACCGGTATCAGGGGAATGATCGCGGCGATCGGCACCGCGCCATTGGGGCCAATCGGCCGCCAAGGTGGAAGTGAAGGTACCGGAGGTTACGGCGGCGAGGGTGGTGCAGAGGGCAGCCATCCAGGAGAGGCGGGACGACGGGGTTTTCACGGGCGCCACCCTAGGTGGTCCTCAGGCGCAGGAAAGGGCGGCCTTGGGTAATTGCAGACGGACTGCCGGATCGTGACGGGGTATTCGGGCTCGGCTCAGTCGCCCGGGTCCGCCACTATTGGCGGCGAGCGCTTGCCGGTCAGGCAGACCCCGGATAGGATGGCCGCTGATGAGTGAATCCGGTTCGCCCCTTCCGCCTCCCCCGCCGCCGATTTACGCGCCGGTGCCGGCCGTGCCTCCGGTTCCCCCAGCCTTGCCGCCCCCGGCGCCGGCGTCCTACGCCAATCCTCCGCGCCGACGGAGTCGAGCCTGGCTTTGGTGGACCCTCGCGAGCACCGTGCTGGTGATCGTCGGAGTGCTGGCGTTTACCGTGGTCTCCGCGATCGATCGCATGACGCATCTCGGTTCGTATCGGACGGCGGGCGCCGGTGAACTGACCGAGACCGTGGTGGAACACCACAATTCCCGTAACAAACTCGCGGTGATTCCCGTGGAGGGAGTGATCTCCAGTGGTGGCGAAGGCGGGAGCCTGGTGGAACTGATTAAGAGCCAGTTGGAGCGGGCGGCGGAGGACGATCACGTCAAAGGGGTCATCCTGCGCATCGATTCCCCGGGCGGCGAGGTGCTCGCGAGCGACGAGATCGCCGACGCCCTGCGGGAGTTTCAAGCCGGCCCCACGGGCAAGCCGGTGGTGGTTTCCATGCAGTCGATCTGCGCTTCCGGGGGGTATTACATTAGTGCTCCCTGTCGCTGGATTGTGGCCCATGAGCTCACCATTACCGGTTCCATCGGGGTGATTTTCCACGGCTACAACTACCGGGGATTGATGGATAAACTTGGAGTGCGGCCGAAAGTCACCAAGAGCGGCAAACTGAAGGACATGTGGAGTCCGGACAAATTGCCGGAGGAGGAACTACCCGAGGAAAAGGCCATCATGCAGGAGATGGTGGAGGAGAGCTTCAATCGCTTTAAGAAGGTCATCCGGGAAGGGCGTGACTGGGCCGCCAAGGAAAACAAGTCCTGGTTGAAGGACCTCGAAGCCGCGGGCAAGTCTGCGGAAGAAGGCGATGCGGGACGGGCATTGGGTGAGGACTGGGAGTCTGTGGCCGACGGCCGGGTCATGAGCGGTACCCGGGCCTTGGAGTACGGCTTCGTGGATGAGGTGGGGGATTTCCGGGTTGCGGTGGATCGCGCCGAGCGGTTGGCCGGGATCGAGAATGCGAACCTGATCTCTTACGATCCGCCGGCCCATTTCCCGGGCTTCTTGCGGTTGCTGGGGCAGACGGACGTCAAGTCCGTGAAAATCGATCTCGGGGATCTCGGGGCCTTGATGCCCCGGTTGCCGCAGGGCCGGTTGTACTTCATGTCACCGACCTTCATCCATTGATTCCCTTAATGACCTTGCCCCGGACCGGGTCGGTCTGGCTTGTTGGGAGATGCCTGATTGGTTGGCGGTGGTGCTTCTGGGTCTGATTGAGGGAATTACGGAATTCCTGCCGGTGTCCTCCACCGGCCATCTCCTGCTGGCCGAGCATTGGCTCGGGGAACGATCGCAACTCTTCAATGTGGTCATTCAGGCGGGCGCGGTGCTCGCCGTTCTCGCGGTTTTTCGCACCCGCGTCGAACAACTCTTGGGACAATGGCGCAAACCGGAAAACCAGGATTACCTCGCGAAAT
Source organism: Verrucomicrobiota bacterium (assembly GCA_947471985.1). Classification (GTDB taxonomy): domain Bacteria; phylum Verrucomicrobiota; class Verrucomicrobiia; order Limisphaerales; family UBA9464; genus CANIZL01. The sequence continues at coordinate 148,511 of CANIZL010000002.1, forward strand.
TGGCCACGGCGTTTGTGATTACGGCCATCGGGGGACTGATCATGAAGAAGCTGAACGTGAAACTCGAGAAAGCGGTGCATCCCATCGCGTGGGCCACCTTGATCGGTGGCGTGTTGTTTCTGGTGGTGGAGGGGATGATCAAGGGGCGACCCGGGTCGGATCGCGTCACCTGGCCCATTGCCGTGGCCGTGGCCGGTGGGCAATTGATCGCCATTGGGTTTCCGGGTTCGTCGCGTTCGGGCACGACCATTCTTCTGGCCTTGATTCTCGGTCTGAGCCGGTCGGCCGCAGCGGAGTTTTCCTTCCTTCTCGGCATCCCGACCCTGCTGGCCGCCGCCGCAAAGGAGCTACTGGATGCCTTCAAGGATCATTCGGCCCACGAACCGTGGTCCCTGCTACTTCTGGGAACGGCGGTGTCGGCGGTGGCAGCGTTCGCGGTCGTCAACTGGCTGCTGGGGTATGTGCGCCAGCACGATTTCCGGCCCTTTGGCTGGTATCGAATCGTGTTGGGTGGGGCAATTTTGCTGCTGCTGCGTTGAGCTTGGGGCGGGCTCATTGGAGAAAAATGGCGGCAGCTTCACCGGCACCGTTGGTGCTGGTGCACAGGCTGTTCGGTCGTGGACGTTGGACTTTAGTTGCCCGTTTCCCGGTGGCCTGAAGGAGGCCGCTGCTGCGATTTAGCGAAGTTGTTTGAACATTCCCCGCAACTTTCCGTCTGTATCTGTGTCAGTAAGAAAGCGGTTCAAGTTCTTTGGAAGTTGTCAGGAAAGCCCTGATGGGAATAGAAAGGCCGGTGTTGACGGCCGGGGTGGGGCTGCTAAGCATGCCTCGTTCTTTAAACGGTAGTTGGGACTGAAGTTTTCGCCGGTCGAAAGATCGGCAACAGTTTTCCGAGTCGAATTTGTTCAGCGACTCGGGATTTCCACTAAGTCCTACGTGAACTGATTCTGATTATTCCCCGGGGCGTACGGTCATCCTCTGACTGGCGCCCCGGTTTTTTGATTCTCCAGCCCTGGTGGGTTTCCACCAGGGCTGTTTAGTTTTCCAGGGCTCACTTTTTGGCAGCGCGAGCCAATGAATCGCGAAGAAGTCCGGATCCTTCCAATCAGGAGGCCAGACCAAAGTCCGGGTCAATCCGCCAGCGCTCGGCCACGGCCCGCAGGTCGGAATTCAACGCCCAGCGATCCGCCTCGGGCTCACCGAGATGGCTGCGGTGCGCGCCCCGCAGGTCCAAGCGGCCTTGGTTGTCGCCGATTTGTTCGATCTCTGCCAACTCTGCTGCTGTGAAGGCGATCGGGGATACCCCGGCAAAATCCTCCACCTGGCGTTCGATGGATTTGGCCTCGTCCCCGGATTCCTCCATGAACGAGGGAACGACGGACCGAACGCGGGTCTGCTGAAGGTTCCAAGCACAGGCGAGCTGCAATAACGATCGACCCTTCCGCCCCGCCAGCGGCCGCAAGGCGCCCAGTTTTGACAGTCCGTCCTCCAGCCACGTTGGCGAACGTCGGGAACGTGGATCACCCGAACCAAAAGTGTGGCCGGATCGGAGATCGTCGTGGAACAAGCCGCCGTAATCCACCCCGCGGGTCATCACGTTGATGTCGTGTGCCTCAGCGGCGGTCAGGATCAATCGCCCCGGCCACGGCTCGAGGGGGCTCAACGGGATCATGGCCCAATCGATGATCGATCCAAAGCGTTCAAAGCATTGCAGCAGATCCAGGGTGAAACCGTTCGCGGGTCCGGGGGCGATTCCCAGGCGATCGACCAACCCGGCCTCCACCAGACGTTGCAGACCGATCCAGACCCGATCGTTGGTGTAGCCCGTTTGGTCGGGGTGCTGCAGCAAAAGCAGGTCGAAGCGACTGACACCGCAACGCTCGAGGGATCTCTCGGTGGCCATCCGCAAGTAGCTGGCGTAGTCGGCTGGGCGCCGGAGGTCGGGGTCAGTGAAGCGGGGATACGGCTGGGAGCCCAATTGCGTGCCGTGATAAATGTCGTGCCCAACGGCACCGACCAAGCTGTACGAATCCCGCGGCAGACCTTTCAATGCTTGCCCCAGCAATGAATCTGCGGCCCCGGCACCGAAGATATCGGCCGTGACGAAAGTGCGGATTCCGCATTCGTAGGCCTGTCGAACCAAGCCCAGCCAGCGGGCCTCGGGCAGAGGCTCCCCGCAGGAGGTGAAGCGGCCACCGCTCCACGCGCCCCAAGCCGTCGTGGTCAAATCCATGCCCCCACCATGCCGCAAGCGCCCTCCGGACGGAAAGAAATGCACTGGCGGGCTCCGCTCCCCTCGTCAGCCGGAGATTCCCGACTTAAGGATGGGCGCATGACACCCCGCCCTTGGACCCGTCGTGAGGCCCTGCTGCGCCTCAGTGCCACCTCCCTGCTGAGCCTGGGGCTTTGGCCCGGTTGCCAGTCGCCCGGGGCCAATGCGGGTGCGGGCCGCCGCTTCCGCTTCATTGTGGTCAATGACCTGCATCACGCGTCGGCGGCCTGTGATCCCTGGTTCGCGGCGCTGGTACGCCAGATGAAGACGCATGCTCGGATCGATTTCACCTTGGTCTTGGGGGATCTCGCGGACACGGCGGAGCCGGCGAGTCATGCGGCGATCCGTGATCATTTCAGCGCTCTGGGCCATCCATACTTTGTGCAGATTGGCAACCACGATCATCGGTCGGCGGGGGATCGATCCAGCTACGAGCAAACGTTCCCGGGTCGCCTCAACTACCAATTTGACCACGAGGGCTGGCAGTTCCTGGGACTGGATTCCACTGAGGGCACGCAAGCGGATCGGACGCAGGTCCAGCCAGCCACGCTGGGCTGGCTGGATGACCGGCTCCGGCGTTTGGACCGACGCCGCCCGGCGGTTGTGTTTACGCATTTTCCCTTGGGTGCCGGAGTCAAAATGGCGCCGTTGAATTCGGAGGCGGTGTTGAACCGCTTCCGCGACTTCAACCTGCAGGGGGTTTTCAGCGGACACTACCACGCCTATACGCTTCGCCAGTCGGGTGCGGCGGACGTTCTCACGAATCGGTGCTGTTCCCGGGTACGGGGCAACCATGATCAGTCGCGGGAGAAGGGCTATTGGCTGATGACGGCCGAGGCCGGGCGGGTGACCCGGGAATTCGTGGAGTTTAATGGTGGGGTGTAAGGCCGCCGGGGCAGAGCCACCCGGCGGCCTTGGTGTCAAAACTGGTGCCCACCTCCCTATCCGCTCAGCATCGGGATCGTGCCAGGTTCAATATCTTCGTCGAATAGGGAGCCAGCCTCAGTTCGTGGGCCGCGGCCTCCGACGGCGATGCCGCGGTCGGAGGCGTGAACTTTGCGTGGTGGATTTGGACCGGAATGGCGGTTTGGCTCGACTTTTGTTCCTCGCGATGCACTGGGCGGCCCGAGGGGACCGGCGATCAACGGATTTCTCCCCTTACGGCGAAGGGAATGCGCCGGTTCGGCCGGTTATGGGTCGGGCTTTTTGAGGCGTCAGCCGATGGCATTGACGCGCAGGTCGCGGAGGGCACTGATTCCGGGGAGTGGGACGCCCCGGATGGGTCGGGCCCCATTCTTCCGCTTCGGACTGAAGCGCTCCCGGTATCGAAGGAACTGGCGGTCCACGAACTCCGGCGAGCCCAGAACGACCCCATCGCTGAAATGCCGTATCCGCAGGCGCAGCACCTGGCCCCCGCCCAACTCGCCCCCACGCGCGAGTTCGGCTCGGATCGTTTCCGGATCCAACACCTGTGGGTCGCTCGCATTGGCGGAATCGGCCGTTGCGAAGAGCAGGCCGCGGTAGGCGGTGGCCGCTTGCGGCCAGTCTTTGGGTTCCAGGAAGCTCATCAATCCCTGCTGGATCCTGCGGTTGCCCACCAGCGCGGCGGCGTAGCCGCAGTGACAGTAGTCCTTCGGATCCGCTACCAGCCCAGCCCGGACGGGGTTCAGATCGATGTACGCCGCCAACGTCTGCAGGGCCGCCGGCGAATCCTCCACCAGAACAGTCGTCAAGCGTTCGGCCCACAGGGTACCGAAGCGCTCGTTCCGTCCGTTGTACCACCGGCTGAAGCTCTGCTTGAACTCGCTCATGAAAGCCGACACATCCCCCTGACGCGCTTCCACCGACGCCCGGATTCCTGCGTCGATCTTCCCCTGTTGCTTCAAGCTCTCCTGCGCCAGTACGGTCTTGGCCCCCTGCGGGCCGTAAAACGCCGTTAGCTTCTCCAGGAGCGCTTCCTCGGAGAGTTCGGCTGGTGGGGGAATCCGCACCAGCAGGTGGAAGTGATTGGACATCATGCAGTAGGTGAGCACCTCCACCCCGCAGAAGGTGGCCAGGGGCCAGAGGAGCTGGACCAACTTCTCCTTCCCCAGGTCGTCCAACAGCTTCTCCCCACCCACAATTCGTGAAAGGCAACGGTGTCTGGCGCGTGAGCTAGACTAAATATTAAGATTGTGCGGAATAGCGCGAGGATGGCTACCGCGAGTGATACTCGATAAAAATGCGCGCTGAGGTGATTAAATTGAGATCATCGAATAAAA
>CANIZL010000003.1 GCA_947471985.1 Verrucomicrobiota bacterium
GGAGAAATTGGTCCAGCTCCTCTGGCCTCTGGCCGCCTTCTGCGGGGTGGAGGTGCTGACCTACTGCATGATGTCCAATCACTTCCACCTGCTGGTACGGATTCCCCCACCGGCCGAACTCACCGAGGAGGCCCTGCTGGAAAAGCTGACGGCATTCTACGGCCCGCAGGGGGTCTGGACCGTGATGGCGCAGGAGGGGTTGAAACAGACGGGGAAGATCGATCCCCTCATCCGGGCGTCGGTGGAAGCCCGTCAGGGGGATGTGTCGGCCTTCATGAAGGAGTTCAAGCAAAGCTTCAGTCGGTGGTACAACGAACGGAACGACCGCTTCGGTACCCTGTGGGCCGAACGTTTTACGAGTCTTCTGGTGGAGGATTCCCCGACGTCGGTGCAGACGTTGGCGGCGTACATTGATCTGAATCCCGTCCGGGCCGGATTGGTCGCGGATCCGAAGGACTACCGGCACTGCGGCTACGCCGCCGCGCTGGTGGGCAACCGCATGATCCAGCAAGGATTGATGAGCTTCTTGGAACCGGAGGACTGGCCGGCGGTAGCCGCCGCCTACCGGCGCCTGCTCTTCGTGACGGCGGGATCCGCCAATGCGAGCGACAAACAGGTCCTGGACCCCGACACGATCCGCGCCGAGCTGGCGCGTGGGGGCGAGCTGGGCGGGGGCCAAGTGCTGCGCCTGCGGATACGGCATTTCAGCGATGGGGTAGTCCTGGGTTCGCGGGAATTCGTGGATCAGCAGTTCATTCGGTTTCGGGACCGCTTCAGTCCGAAGCGGAAGGATGGGGCCCGCCCCATCCGAGGCGTCCCACTCCCCGGAATCACCGTGCTGCGCGACCTGCGCGTCGACGCCATCGGCTGACGGCTCAAAGAACCGGTCCGTTAACAGGCCGAACCGGCGCAATCCCTGCGCCGGAAAGGGAGAACTCTGCCCATTGAAGGCAACCTCGGTCCGCCCGGTGCATAGCGAGGAACAAAAGTAAGCTGAGCACCGGCCAAAATAGCCATCCCGGTCCAATTCCTCCGCCCAAAGTTCACTCCGCCGCCTGTTGCATCACCAGCGGTGATGCCCCCCGCAAGATATTGAGGCTGGCTCCCTATCCGGCGAAGATAGCGAACCTGGCACGATCGCTACGCTGGGCGAACAGGGAGGTTGGCACCATCTTTAGGGGGATCGAATGGGGAGCCCGGCACGATGGTTTAGGCAATGAACCTGGCACGCCTTGCAGCGGGGCTGGGAATATTGAACCTGGCATCTTGCGTTTGAGTTTTCATAACCGGGTCCCGTGAGCGGGCTACCCCAGTTGTATTCGGACCATCGCGGACTAGGGTGGAACTCTTGTTCACCATGAAAACAACCTCCCGCCCAGTTTTTCTCCAGGCCCTATCGCACTCCCGGCGGCCGCTTGTGAACTTGAGCCTGGGGTTGGGGCTCGCTATCGCCGGGTCGGTGTCAGCTGGTTTTCTGGATTTTCTGGGCGCAAAAGGGGGCAAGGCAGCGGCACCCTCCGCAGTGCTGGCCGGTGCCCTGAGTGATGATCAGATGATAGCCGGCTTAAAGGAGGCCTTGGGGAATGGAGTGAAACAAGCCGTCAGCCAGTTGGGACGCGAAGGCGGATTTCTCACCAACGTCGCCGTAAAAATTCCGGTTCCCGAAAGCTTGAAACGCGTGGAGCGTCTCGCCCGGGCCGCCGGACAGGAAAAACTGGCCGACGATTTTGTGGCTTCCCTCAATCATGCCGCGGAGAAGGCCGTTCCGGAGGCCGCGGCCGTCTTTGGCGAGGCGCTTCAGCAAATGTCCATTGAGGACGCCAAGAATATCCTCACCGGCCCGGTCGATTCCGCCACCCAGTTCTTCGCCCGAACCACCCGCACCAATCTTTACACCCGCTTCCATCCTCTGGTGGAAAAGGCAACCACCGAGGCCGGGGTGACCGGAGCCTATAAAAAACTGTCCAACCGAGTGGCCGATGCCGATCTGTTGGGCGGTGGATTGGTCGGAAACCTGAGGAAAGCAGTGACGGACCAGAAGGCTCCAGATCTGGACGGTTACGTGACCGACAAGGCGTTGGATGGACTCTTCAAAATGGTGGCCGAAGAGGAAAAGCGCATCCGGGAAAATCCAATCGCCCGCACCACCGACCTGCTGAAGACGGTTTTTGGTTCCTTGAGCCGCTGAGGAAGGAGCCGAGTCGCCTGCGGGTGATCGCCTACCGAGGTTGCGCGTTCCCTGCCTTGACTCCCGGAGGCGTCCCCGTTTCTGTCGGGTACCAGGATATTCCATGAGCGAGATGCAAGATCCCTTCCGCGAGCAGCGAACGACGACCGGTGTGTTTCCCGGCCAATTCCAAGGCGAAGAAGTGCCCATGATCCTCCGCCACGAAGATGTGCGACGCGCCGCCAAGGATTGGAAAACTTACAGCTCCGACGCTCCTTTTCGCGTTCCCATCCCTTCGGAAGAGGACGTCCGCTCCATGCGACAGCTGCCGGTCGAGACCGATCCGCCCGACCACACCGATTACCGGGAAATCGTCGAACCTTTCTTCCGACGCGCCAAGGATCCCGGCGTGGTGGCCCAAGTCGAGACCTTGATGGAGCGGCTGCTGACCGACGCTTTGAGCCGGGATTCGATTGAAATCGTCCGGCAATTTGCGCTCCCTTTGCAGTCCCGCGCCCTGGCGTACCTGCTCAATGTCCCGGAGGCGGAATCGGAGGTCTGGATCAGCTGGGGAACCCATGTGTTTCGCGACGGCGGCAACGGGCAAAAGAAGGGGCAGGCGTTGGAGATCTACCTGCAGGGCCGTTTGGATCAGGCACTCGCCGAACCAGGCGAGGATTTCTTCAGTGCCCTGACCCAAGCCAAGTTCCGGGGCCGGCCGCTGACCCGGGAGGAAATGATGGGGTTCGCCAACCTCACTTTCGCCGGCGGCCGCGACACCATCATTCATACCGTTTCCTCCGTGCTCGGCTATCTGGCGCGGCGTCCCGAGGCCTTTGAATTCCTACGGCAGGATCCCTCCCGCGTGGTCCACGCGTGCGAGGAATTCTTCCGGGTTATCACCCCGCTGACGCATATTGGCCGGGTTTGTCCGGTGACGACGGATGTCCATGGGCAGACCGTCCCAGCCGGGGGACGGGTTTCCTTGTGTTGGGCTTCGGCGAATCAGGACGAGGCCGCATTCGATGCCCCCGGCGAGGTGCGGCTGGACCGCAAACCCAATCCCCACCTGGCCTTCGGTTTCGGGGCGCATTTGTGTCTCGGGGCCGCCCACGCGCGACTGCTGGTGCGAACGCTCCTGCAGCAATGCCTCGAACGGGTTTCCGCCATCACCATTCTTTCCGCGCAGGAACGGGTGGAGGACGAGGCGCGTTACCAGCGGGTCATGGGCTACGAATCACTGGTGGTGAAATTGACCCCGCGCTGAACGGGCGACCGGGTGACCGGGCGACCGGCTGTCCGTCGAGTCCTTCAGAGGGTCGCCGCCAAATTCCGGGTCAATTTTTCCAACCACAGCGCAGCCTCCGCCTTCGCTTCGGTGGCCGGTGCCAGGTCCGGTACGATGGCCCGGGTGGACGTAAAGAGTTGCTGTTCCGGCGAGAGGTCGGGCACCGCTTCCACCACACCGGCCAATCCGTGACAAGGCTTGCCCGCCGCCCGCGCCAAGGCAGCAATACGCCCCGTGCCCTTGCCCATCAGCGTTTGTCGATCGAGTCCGCCTTCACCGGTTAGCACCAAATCCGCCCGGGCAATCTTTGCCTCGAGCCGGGCCAGATCGGCGAAGATCTCAAAGCCCGATTCCAATCGCCCGCCCAAAAACGCCCGCAGGGCGAACCCCAGTCCGCCCGCCGCACCGCTGCCGGCATCAACGGCATAGTCATGGCCGAGCTGCTCGCGCAGCACCTGGGCGAGACGTCCCAAGGCCGCGTCCGCCAGCGGTTGATCTGCTGCCGTCAGGCCCTTCTGCGGTCCGTAAATGGCCGAACAACCGGAGGGGCCGAGCAGGGGATTGCTGACATCACACGCTCCAATCACTTCACCGGACCACGTCTGCAGGGGCGGCACCCAGGTGTGCAGGCGGGTGAGTTCGGTCCAACGGGTGATCTCCCGTCTGTCCGCGTCCAGGAAACGGCCGCCCAGAGCGCGGGCGAGACCGAAGCCCGCATCGTTGGTAGCACTGCCTCCCAACCCGATGATGAGTCGCTGGGCTCCATACTGCACGGCCGCGGCGATGGTTTCCCCCAAGCCCCGGGTATCGAGGTCGAACGGATGAAATTGCCCGGTCGGGAGCAACGCCAAACCAATGCTTTGGGCGGATTCAATGATGGCCGTGCGCGTGGTTGGATCCCATGCCCAACCCGCAATGCGGGGACGGTGCGCGGCGTCCATCGTCTCCACCGTGCGACTCTCGGCTTGCAACAGTTCCGCCAGCACGAGACTGAATCCGTCCCCGCCGTCGCTCATGGGCAACAACTCCAGACTGTCGTCGGGGTACACCTGTCTCCAGCCCCGCGCCATCGCTTCGGCGGCGGCGCGGGCGGTCAGTGTCCCCTTGAACTTGTCGGGGACGACCAAGAGGTGGCGCGGTGCCCGGGAGGGACGACGCGAGGTGTCGGGGCTCACCGCTGGGAGGATCAGCGCTTGGCCGGGCGCTTGGCCGGGCGCTTGGCAGCCGGGGCCTTCAGGCGTTTGAACTCCTTGGTCAGATTCGTGAGTGAAGCCTCGACGCCCATGCGCTCCAGCGAACTGGCCCCGACGAAGCCCACCGCGTCCGTGCCTTTGAGCACGCGTTCGGCATCGGCCGGCGTATTGATTGGTCCGCCGTGGCAGAGGAAGAACAGATCCTTCCGGACGCGTGATGCGGCATCGATAATCTCCTGCGTCCGCTTCAAGGTGAAGTCCCAGCTGACGACCGATTTCGTGACGCCGATGGAACCGCCGACGGTGGTGCCCACGTGGGCGATGATGGCGTCAGCGCCGGCCTTGGCCATCTCCACGGCCTCCTCGGGCGAGCCGACGTAGACGATGGAGAACAGGTCCATGCGTCGGGCCAGGGCGATCATTTCGTACTCCTTCTTCACGCTCATGCCGGTTTCCTCCAGCACGCCGCGGAAATGGCCGTCGACGATGGTGTGGGTCGGGAAATTGTTCACGCCGGAGAAGCCCATCTCCTTGACCTGGCCGAGCCAGTGCCACATGCGGCGGCGGGGATCGGTGGCGTGCACGCCGCAGATCACCGGTACCTCTTCCACGACGGGCAGCACTTCGTACTCGCCGATCTCCATGGCGATCGCATTGGCGTCGCCGTAGGCCATCATGCCGCAGGTGGAGCCGTGGCCCATCATGCGAAAACGGCCGGAATTATAAATGATGATCAGGTCCGCTCCGCCCTTTTCAATGAACTTGGCGGAGATGCCGGTGCCGGCTCCGGCGGCAATGATGGCGTCGCCGCGTTTGAGGGTATCGCGCAGGCGGGCGCAGACTTCCTTGCGGGTGTACGGGTTTCCTTTTCCGGTCCAGGGATTCGGCATGGCAATGATGACTGGTTAAAACGTGTCGTGAAACAATCGCGTGGTACGACTGGGAGCATGATGCCCGATGGTCCGTTGGCAACCATGCCCGAAAGCCACCGGTAGCTATGGGAAATGCAGTCGGGGCGATGCGCCGCTGACGCGAGTTGGGTGGGATGCGAGCGGCGGAAAGGACCTAAGGAGCAGCCGGTCCGGGGGCGTTGGAGGCCAGTTTTTGGGCCAAATCGGCTTCGAGATCCCGCAGCGCGGGAGTGGCGCGGAGGCGTTCGGGGAGCTGTCGGCAGGCCTGCAGGGCCTTTTGCCAGGCGGTCCGGGCTTCGGCGATCCGGCCGGCGGCGAGCAGCACATCCCCACGTCGGGAGAGCCAGGACTCCTGCCGATCCGACTCCGCGGCCAGGGCATCCACCCGGGCGAGGGCATTGGTGTAATCCCGGGCGCGCAGAGCGATGTCGAGGGCGAGCAACTGCAATCCCGGCACGGGTCCCAGTCGGGCCAGTCCCGCGTCGAGTCCCGCCAGGACGGCGCTGAAATTGGTGGGTGAGGCGGCCAGTTGAGCGCGGGCCCGGGCGAGAAAGCTTTCCGCCCGGGGATCCTTCTGACGCTGCAAGGCCTCCGAGTACGACGTCACGGCCTCCGCCGGGCGGCCGCACTTGACCAGGGCCTCCGCTCGCAAGAGGTGCACCGTGGCGATTGGGTTGGTTCCGGTCAGGGCCTGGTCCAATCGCCGCAGGGCATTGGTGAATTCACCGGATGCCAATTCCAAGCGGGCCATGCCGAGTTGCGCCGACAGCAGGTGCGGACTCGCCCGTAAGACGTAAGCAAAATCTTCCCGCGCCATGGCGACCGTGTTGGTATCGCCGGGACGCGGATGATCCCGCAGCAGTTCACCGCGCCGCAGCCGGGCGGTGAGATCCTGCGGGTGGCGTTCCAACTGGGCCGTCAGTAGGCGAATTTGATCGTCCTCCGGTCCGTGGGCGAACGTGATCCCGACGATAGTGATGGCCAGCAGCCAGCCGCGGCATCCGGCCGACCGCCGCAATCGCCAGCGGGACGCTCCGGTGGCACGGCGGCCGGGCGGCTTCACGACGGCAACGGCATCCGGCCTTCGAAGACAAACGTCGCCGGGCCGGTGAGGCGCACGTCGCTGAACTGTCCGTGGTCCTGGCGGAACGCGACCTCTAGATGATCGCCGCCCTGCACCTGCACTTGCACCGGAGAGGTGAAGCCATGGACGGCGGCGCTGATCATGGCGGCGGCGCTGACGCCGGTGCCGCAGGCCAGGGTTTCCCCTTCCACACCGCGTTCGTAGGTCCGCACGCGAATGAAATTCGGGCCCTGAATCTGGGCGAAGTTCACGTTGGTGCCGCGCGGTTTGAAATGCGGATGATAGCGGAGTTCGGCGCCGAGTTGCTGCACCGGGGTCTTGTCCGCATCCGGCACGAACACCACGGCGTGGGGGACGCCGGTGTTGAGCGAGCTGACTTCCAACGTCCCGGACGACGTCGGCACGGACTCCTTGAGCTTGAGCTGGTGCGGCGGGGTGAGGTTGACTGTGACCCGTTCGCCATGGAATTCGGCAGTGATGACGCCGGCCACGGTTTCGAACGTGACGCTCGGGTGGACCCATTCGGTGACGCGCTGGATGAACCGGGCAAAGCAACGGGCGCCGTTGCCGCACATTTCCGCATCGGAACCATCATTGTTCCAGAAACGCCAGGCGAAATCCGCCTTACCGGAGTGACACGACACCAACAGCATCAGCCCGTCCGCGCCAATGCCGAATTGACGGTGACACAACCGGACTACCTGGGCGCGGCTCAGTTCCGACAGCCGACTCAGGCGGTCGTCCACCAGGATGAAGTCATTGCCGGCACCCGACATCTTTGTGAATTCCAAAATCATCGCGGGAGCACGGTAGTAGCCGCCGGGCGTTTGAACAATGGAGAGAGGAGGGGACGAAAAAGGACGGCCAGCGGGTCGTACTTCAACGTGCGCCTCCGTGCCGTTGTCAGGCGCCGAGGCGCTCTAGAATGTTGCGTGTGATCCGGCGCACGAATGGGTCGCCGCCCCGCAGGCCATGCGCCCAATCCGTGCTGCCGCAGGTGAAGACTGTGCCGCCGCGCGTATAGACGCCCAGCACGGCGTTGCCTTTCCGCCCGTTCTCCCATTCGTCGTACCATTGGCAATCGTCCGGATGCCACTGCGCCGGGGCGGTGCCGAGGATTTCGAAGGACTCCGGCGTGCCGTCCTTGTGGGTGGGGAAGGGGAGTCCGTCGCGCCAGGTCAACTGGCAGCCATCGCACTCGTAGCCCACGATGGTGTCCTTGCCGCCAAACGCATCGCCCCGCTTCAGGTCGGTGCCGGCGAAGAGCCAATGTTCCGGCCGGTGCACCGTGAAGGCACCGCTGCCGTCCATCAATTGGCCGTGGCTCAGATGGTATCCGCCCCACAGGAAGCCGACGCCGGTGAGTTCGTTTTCGGGGCGTCGGACCAGGTAATGGCTCCACAGCGACGACAACGTCGACCGACTCTGCCGCGCCTGATAAATCGGGTCGGAATGGTAGTTTTGTTTCCAGCAGGCGAGGGCCTGCCCCTGGTCTTCGCTGCGCACCTGCCAGCAACAGGTGTTGCCGCTGAAGAAGGCGACGTTGCCGCCTTGGGCGATGAATTTCTCCAGCGTGTCCCGCATGGGCGCGGACCAATATTCATCGTGGCCCACACTCAGTACGAGGCGGCGATCGGTGAGGATCTCCGGATGGAATTCCAGATCGTTGTTGGCGGCGTAATCGAGGGCGATGCCATTCTGTTCGGCCCAGATGACGAAGGGTTCCTCCCAGTTGGCGAATTGACTGGCGGGCGGGCGTTGGAAGGAGACGCGGTGACCCTGATTGCCATCGCGCCCGTTGTAGGCGTACAGACTGAAGCCGCCGTAGTTGTTATACGCGTTGTAGGTGTTGGTGGAGAGCTGCAGCAGGATTTTGGCGCGGGGCGCTCCGGGAGCCGGGCGCAGGATGAAGAAACAGGTGCCGCTGGCGGTGGGATGGTCCGGGGTCCGAAGACGCACCTGATAATACCCGGTCCGCCATTCTGCGGGCAGTTTCAGGGAAACGCTGACGGGCCAATCGCAACCGTGCGAGGAGGCGGTGGGGGGGACGGCCCGTCGTTCGGTCGCAATCCCGTCCCGGCGCCAGACCGATTCCGGTTTCGCCCCGAGCCGGAGAAGTTCCACCGAGCACGTCGGAGTCGAGGTGGAGAGGTGCAGGGTTAATTCCTCGCCGGGAACGTAGCTGACGCGCCCGGCATAACCTTCGAGCACCGGGGCATTGGCTTCGGCGGCCGCGGCGACCGTGCCGGCCAGGGGCAGGAGAACGGCGGCGGTGGCTAACGTGCGGCACGCTTCGCGACGGGGAATTAGCTTTCCATTCACCCGCAAACTGTGCGGCCCTCCGCGGCCCGGAGGCAAGCGCTGGAGTGGTCTTCCGTCCCGCCCGTGACGGGCGCGATCGCTGCATCACGGCGCAACGCGCGGCGTGGCGGACGGATGGGGTGGCGGACGGACGTGGTGTGATGGAAGCCTTGTTTCAGGCCCCGCCCCTCGGCCTGTCCCGGCGAATCAAAACGGCAGGCGATTGCGCTCGCGCAGTTCGCCGAGGGTTTGGGCCATCACCATCGCGGTCTGGGCGGCCTCGACGCCGCGATTGGTCTTGGGATCCAGACATCGCGCTTTGGCCTGGGATTCGTTTTGCACCAGCAACACTTCGTGAACGCAGGGAATCCGGTAACCGATCTGCAAGTGCATCAGGGCGTCGGTGATCGCCCGGCCGATATGTTCCGCGTGCGTGGTTTCTCCCTGAATGATGACTCCGAGGCACACGATGGCGTCGGGTGCGTCCGGTGCGCTGTGGGCCAACTGGCTGGCCACGACGGGAATCTCGAAGGCTCCGGGCACGCGAATCACTTCCACCTCGCAGGGGCCGCCGGCGCGTAAGGTGGCCACGGCGGCTTTCAACATGCTGTCAACGTATTTGGCGTTGTAGCGGCTGGCGATGATGACAAAGCGTTTTCCGGCGGATTTTGCCCCGGTCTTCTTTTTGTTGGGTTTCAGCATGGGATTTTTGGGGTAATGGCCCGACGTTGTTACCGGGAGATATCGGCTTGATACAGCACCCGGAACTGATGTCGACGGAAGGATTCCTCCGCGGTGTCGGGACATTCGAGGCTCATGACCAGTGCGGGTTTGCTGCCGGGCCGGATGAGAAAGGGGTAGATGTAATGCAGGTTCAATTCGGCTTCGCACAAGGCCGCCAGAATCTCCTGGAGCTGGTGTTCGTAGTCGAATTCCACACAAACGACCGGATTTTCCGTAAAGGGGAGGGCGTGCTCGTCCAGCAAGGACCGGGCCCGGTCCGGATCGTCCACCAGAAACCGGAGAATCGTGCTGTCGGTCGTGTCGAGCACGCTCAGCGCCACCACGTGGACCTCCCGCTCCGCCAGCAGGCGCACCACCTGGTACATGCGCCCCATGCGATTCGGCACGAACACCGAAAACTGGTGTACGGGTTCCGATGGACTGGCGACCGCGGTTTCCTCTGCCATGTCCGGAAAGTGATGGTGGAATCGACATTTCCAAGCGCCAAGTGGCGGCGCCCGGAATGAGCTGTTGACGCCCCAACCTCCCGCCGCACAATGGCTTCTTTCACCGACGGCGTGAAAGTCTGTTCCGCCCGCCGCGTTCCCGGTCTCGGGGCGCCGGGGCCAAGACCCCGATGGGTCCGGACCTGCTGTAATGATTAGTGCCATGCTGCAAAACTCGCCCTGCCCGCCGCCGCCCCCGGTGTTGTCAGGGGGCGGTTGGATGCGCTTGGTAGTGCTTTTTCTGCTCTTGAGCGCCAATTCCCGGAGCGCGTTGGCCCGTCAATTGGTCACCAATCTGGCGCAATTGCACGCTCTCTCGGCGGACGAAATCGCGGCCGCACCGTCCGCCCGGCTGCGCGCGCAGGTAACTTTTAACGACCCCCAATGGAACGTGCTTTACCTGGCGGATACGTTCCGCGGCGCCTCCGTCCATCGCTCCACGGCGTTCACCAACCATCCGGTGGGTGCCTGGGTGGAGGTCACGGGCGAGGTGAGAAACACGCCCAACGGCCCCACCATTCAGGTGACCGACATCCGGGAATTGCCGGCGGATGAGGTTGCCCTCCCGCCGCTCCAGCCGCGCCTGGTGTCGCTCGATGCATTGGTGCTGGGGCATGACGATGCGCAGTGGGTGGCCATCGAAGGGGTGATCCGATCGATCCTGCCGGAGGTCGGCTCCTGGACGATGGAATTGGGCAATCCCACGGCGTCGGTCACCGTGCATCTGGTGGATCCTTTGTCGGCGACTTCGCAACTCGCAGCGGATCTGATCAACGCCCGGGTGCGGGTGGTCGGTGTGTGTACGGCGAGCGAGCCCGGCCGTCCCGTGACCGTCTATTGTGGCCGTCGGTCGGATATTCGCGTGCTGGCAGCCTCGCCCGTGACGTTGTTTGAAGAAGCTTTGGTGCCGCTGGGGGCTTTGTCGGGTATGGCCGATACATTTGAGGCGGCACATCGGATCCGGGTGCGGGCAACGGTGACCTATGTGGATCCGGAAAAAACGATCTATCTGAGCGACGGACAGTACGGTCTGGCGGTCGATCCGCAGGGCGACGAGTCGGTGCAGGATGGGGATGCCTTGGAGGTGGCGGGGTTTTTATCGCTCCGGAATGAGGAACCCCGACTGGTGCTGGCGGAGATCCGGCTACTGGGTCCCGGTGTTGCTCCCCCGCCGATCCTCGTCGGATCGGACACGCATTTTGGCGCCGCGCATTTGGCTGGGCTTATCCGGGTGCAGGGGCGTCTGGTGGTCCGCGACCGCGCCGCCGGACATTATCTCCTGACCCTGGCCCGGCCGGAACTGGACGAATTGTTTGTGGCCGACCTCCGGTTTGAGCATCCGGCCACGAATCTGGGCCCGTGGATGCCGGACAGTTTGATGGAAGTGACCGGGATTTGGGTGGGGCTGTCCCCCGAGCGCGGACTGGCGGGCACGCTCCTGTGTCGGACGCCGGCGGATTTGCGGGTGGTGCAACTGCCCCATTGGTGGACCCCGAAGCGGTTGCGGCTACTGGTATCGGCCGTGGCGGTGTTCAGCATCGGGGCCGTTCTCTGGGCGATCCACCTGCGGGGCCAAAATCGCGCCAAGGTCGAGCAGCTTCGCCGGCAGGTGGCGAACGAACTGGTGGTGGAACGGCGGTATCGCGAGCTTTTCGAAAACGCCACCGACACGCTGCTGATCCTGGATGCGGAAAGTACCGTGCTGGATTTGAATCCCGCAGCGGAGTTGGTGTTTGGTAAACGAAGTTCCGAATTGATGGGGCGTCCGTTGATGGACGAACTGGGCCCGGCCAGCCAGGCGCATTTGCGCGAAATCCTGGAGTCTTCGTTAACCACGCCCTTGGAAGAACGTTTTGAATTGTCGCTGCCGCCGCGGGCCGACGGACGCGTGATCACCCTGGAAGTCTCCAGCTGCCGTCGCCTGCGCCGTCCCGTCGGCGAGCAGGTGCAGATCATCGCTCACGACATCACGCAACGGAAACAGGCGGAAGCCGAGCTGGCGGAATTGAATCGCCGACTTCTGGAAACGTCCCGCCGCACGGGCATGGCGGAAGTCGCCACCAACGTCCTGCACAACGTGGGGAACGTGTTGAATAGCGTGAACGTCACCACCACGCTGATCCACGACTCGATGCGCGATTCCAAAGTCGCGAGCCTGGACCGGGTGGTCGCGCTGCTGGAGGAACATCAGCAGGATCTGGGCGGTTTTTTTACGAGTCATCCCAAGGGAGTCCAGGTCACCCAGTATCTGCGCCAGTTGTCCACCCACCTGCTGGGCGAACAGGCCGCCCTGTTGGCGGACGTGAAATCGCTGGCCCGCAATGTGGAACACATCAAGGGCATCGTGGCCCGGCAGCAGGACCATCGCGGTGCGGTGGGCCTTCGGGAGCGGGTGATGCTCGCGCAGTTGGTGGAGGAGGCGTACGTTCTCTGCGCTCCGCCCGGGACGCCCGGCGCGGTGGCGATCGTGCGTGAATTGGCGGTGATGCCGCCCGTGCCCCTGGATCAGCATCAGGTCCTGCAGATCCTCGTGAACCTGCTCCGCAATGCCCTGCAATCGGTGGAGCGGGCCGGGCCGGGGGAGCCGGGGGCCGGAGTCACGATTCGTACCGAATGGGACGGCGCGGAATGGATCCGGGTGCAGGTGAGTGATACCGGGGTGGGGATTGCCCCGGAGAATCTCACCCGAATCTTCGCCCACGGCTTCACCACCAAACCCGGCGGCCACGGATTTGGCCTGCACTCCAGCGCCCTGGCTGCGCGGGCGATGGGCGGCTCGCTTCGGGCGGAGAGTGCCGGTCCCGGATTCGGGGCCACCTTTACGCTCGAACTCCCCGTGAAACCCGCCGTTGAATCCGTATGAAAAAGGACACCCCGCCCGCCCGTATCCTGGTCATCGACGACAGTGTGGCTCTGCACGAGGATTACCGTCGCATCCTGTGCCGCCCGGCGGATCGCGCGGCCTTGAACCAGTTGGAGGCGCTCTTGTTTGACCAACCGGAGCCGGCGGAAAACGGTTTTTCGTGTGAACTGGATTTCGCTCATCAGGGGGACGAAGGCCTGGCGTTGGTGCGCCGTTCGGTATCGGAGGGGCGAAATTATGCCGTGGCCTTTGTGGACATGCGCATGCCGCCGGGTTGGGATGGTCTGGAAACCGTGCAGGAACTTTGGCAGGCGGATCCCGATCTACAGGTCGTCGTTTGCACCGCCTACGCCGATTACTCCTGGCGGGAAATGCTCCGGCAGCTGGGGCGCAATGATCGGTGGCTGATCCTCAAGAAGCCGTTTGAAAATATCGAGGTGCTCCAACTGGCGAGCGCCCTGACGGAAAAGTCGCGCCTCGTCCGGGCGAACCGCCGGAGCATCGGGGCGTTGGAGGATGCCGTGCGGGCGCGGACGCGGGAATTGGAGGAGTCCAACGCGCAGTTGGTGCGGGCCAAGGAAAACGCGGAAGCCGCCAACCGGGCGAAGAGCGTATTCCTCGCCAAGATGAGTCATGAGATCCGTACACCGATGAATGGCATTCTTGGTTTCACTGATCTTCTGGGCAGCACCCCGTTGGAGGGGCCCCAGCGGGAATACGTGGAGATCGTTCGCGAGAGCGGACAGGCCCTGCTGCGGGTCATTGAGGATGTGCTCGATTTTTCCCGCATCGAGGCCGGAAAATTCCAGGTGCAGGCAGAGGCCTTTGATCTCCTGTTGCTGGCCCAGGAGGTGGCGGAGTTCCTCGCCCCGAAGGCTGAAAAAAAGGGACTGGAGCTCGTGGTGGATCCCTGTCAGGGAGTGGATCCGAATGTCCTGGCGGATCGCGGGCGGGTTCGACAGGTGTTGCTGAACCTCGTGGGCAATGCGCTTAAGTTCAGTGACCGCGGCCACGTGCTCATCTCGATCCGCCCCGAAACGGGCACGAGGGGAGATCAGCTCTGCTGCTCCGTGACCGACACGGGCATTGGGATTCCGCCGGAGAAGCAGCCGCTCTTGTTTCAATCGTTTACGCAGGTGGACAACTCGCTCACCCGGCGTTTCGGTGGGACGGGCTTGGGCCTGGTCATTTCCAAGCGCTTGGTCGAGTTGATGGGGGGCACGATCGGCCTGCAGAGCGAACCGGGAGTGGGCTCGACCTTCGCGTTTACGATGCCAGTGGCACCGGCCACGGCGGAGCGGGAGGCGCCGCCGGATCTGGCGGGGCTCCGGGGGCTAAGGCTGCTGATCGCGGATCCGGGTGAACTCAATCGCCGCAAATTAGTGGAACAATTCCGCTGCTGGGCGATGGAGGTCGAGGACGTGGGATCGTCGTCGGAAACCCTGGCGCACCTGCGGGAAGCGCAGCGGGCCGGCCGGCCGTTTCAGGTGGTCGTCGTGGCGCATGAGCCCCCGGTGACCGACGCCGAGGCGCTGGCGCGGGAGATTCAGGCCGACGGCGGATTGCGCGGCACGCCTCTGATCTATGTGTTCGCCCGCTCCCAAAGCGTGGAGGTGGCACGCTTGCGGTCGGTCGGTTTCACGGCGTTTCTGCCGAAGCCGATGGTCCGACAGGGCCCGCTACTGGCCGCGCTGCGGACAGCGATCCAAACCGGCACTCCGAGGGTCGAGTCGGCAGGAAACCGCGGCGATCCGACCGCCATGCCTGAGTCTCGTTCGCCCGAAGCCCCACCCTCCGCGGCCGCTTCCGGGTCGGCGACACCATTGCCGGGCCAGCGTCTTTAAGCCATGACTGAGCGCAGTTCTGCCATGCTTGACCAAAAAGCCCGCATACTGATCGTCGACGATGAGCCGAGGAATCTTCGGTTGATCGAAGCCATGCTCGGGCCCGATGGACACATCACGCTGACGGCCGCCAATGCCGCGGAGGCCTTGGCATTGGTGGCGCGGCAGGCGCCCGATTTGATCCTGCTCGACATCATGCTGCCTGACCGGTCGGGTTTCGAGGTGGCCAGCCAGTTGAAATCGAACGCCGCCACCAAGGGCATCCCGATCATCATGGTCACCGCGTTGGATGACCGCGAATCGCGTCTGGCCGGTTTGAACGCCGGGGCGGAAGAGTTCATCACCAAGCCGGTGGATCGCCCCGAACTCCTGATCCGCGTCCGGAATCTCCTGCGTTTGAAGGAGTACAGCGATTTCCTGGCGGACCACAATCGCATCCTGGAAAAACAGGTTCGGGAACGCACCGCCACGCTGGCCGAGGAGATCCAGGAGCGGAAGCGTCTGGAACAAGAGATTCTCGAGATCAGCGATCATGAGCAACAGCGGATCGGGCGGGATCTCCACGACAGTGTCTGCCAGCAACTGACGGGCATCGAGCTGATGAGCCACGCCCTGCGCAAGGCCCTGCCTCCCACCGCGAAGAATGAAGCCGAGCTGGCGGGGCAGGTGGCTTTCTACACACGGGAAGCCATCGCCGAAGTCCGCATGATCGCGCGCGGACTCTGCCCGGTCATTGTGGAACCCGATGGCCTGATGTCGACGCTGCCGCAATTGGCGGAAACGGTCACCCGGATGTTCAAGGTCACCTGCGTCATCGAGTGTCCGCGCACGGTGCTGGTCCATGACAATAACGTCGCCACCAACCTTTATCGCATTGCCCAGGAAGCGTTGAGTAATGCGATCAAACATGGCCGGGCCCGCCGGACAGAAATTCACCTGACCGCCGATCCACAGGAACTGGTGCTCACCATCCGGGACGATGGCCAAGGGCTGCCCGCGCAACCGATCCGCTCGGGATTGGGGCTCGGCATCATGCAATACCGGGCCAACATGGTGGGGGGAAGTTTGGTCATCGAGCCGCAGCCGACCGGCGGTACGGTGGTGATCTGTCGGGTGCCGTTGCCGGCGCTCTCCGCTCGGGGCTAGGATTGCCGTGCGTGGACGCGGCCACCGGCGTGCCGGTGCGCGGGGGGGGGCGTTTCGGCGATGGGTCGCAGGGAATCAACGCATCCGTCGTGGGGGATTCGCACCGTGCGGGTGCCCGTTGGAGAGCACTATTGACTCACCGGGGTGGTGTTGAATGATGCAGTGTGGCAAATTTTGGGTCGCCCACGGCAAGATCCGGAAAGCGCTCCGACCCTTTGTCACAGAGCGTTCCGGCCGTCGTGCCGGTTCTATCAGTCATGGATCCCCAGTCTGCCCCGAGCGGTGTCACCGCTCGGGGAACCGCGTCCGGGTGTTTTCATTGCGGCCTGCCGTGTCCTCCCACGGTGGAAGCCGGTCGCAATCCCGCCTATTGCTGTGTCGGTTGCCAGACGGTGTCCGAGATGTTGCTCAACAATGGCCTCGGCCATTTCTACGATCTGGTGCCCCGGGCCGGTGTGCGTCAGGAGGCTGAACCAGCGGTGGAACGGTACCAGTTTCTGGATGAGGCGGCCGTGCGGGCGCGCTTTGTGGATTTTACCGACGGCCTCCAGACGCGGGTCACCTTCCGCCTGCCGACGATGCACTGTGTGGCGTGCATCTGGCTGCTGGAAAATCTCTTCCGCCTGCGCCCCGGCATCGGGGTTTCCCGGGTCGATTTCCCCCGCCGGCAAATCGCCATCGCCTTCTCGGATGCGGCGGTGAAGTTGAGTGAAATCGCCCAATTGCTGGATCAGCTGGGCTACGCGCCGGACCTGAATCTGGCCGATCTGGAAGCTGGCGTGGGCGCACGCAAGACCCCGCGCGGGCTGTGGTTGCGAGTGGGCGTGGCGGGCTTTGCCTTCGGCAATTCCATGCTGCTCAGTCTCCCGGGATATTTTGGGCTGGATCGGTTCATCGGGCCGGATTTTCGCCATCTCGTGGGCTGGCTGAGCTTCGCCCTGGCGGTGCCGGTGGTCGTCTTCAGCGCCAGTGACTATTGGCGACGGGCCTGGGTGAGCTTCCAGCTCCGCCGCATGAGCATCGAGGTGCCCATCGCCCTCGGCATCGCTGCGCTTTTCCTGCAGAGTCTTTTCGAAGTCGCCGTCGGTCGGGGAGACGGATACTTCGATTCCCTCGCCGGTCTGTTGTTCTTTCTGCTGTGCGGCCGCCTGTTTCAGGAAAAGACCGTCGATCGCATGGCTTTTGACCGGGATTACAAATCGTTTTTCCCGCTGTCGGTTCGTCGACTGAAGGGCGATCAGGACGAATCCGTGAGTCTCGACCGGCTGGCGGTGGGGGATCGGATTCACCTGCGCAATGGCGAGCTGATTCCGGCGGACGCGCGCCTGCTCCGGGGGCCGGCGATCATCGACTATAGTTTCGTCACGGGTGAGGCGGATCCCGTGAGCCGGGCACCGGGCGAAACGATTTACGCGGGCGGGCGGCAGACCGGGGCGGCCATCGTGCTCGAGCTGATCAAACCCGTTTCCCAAAGCTATCTGACGTCCTTGTGGAATCAGGACATTTTCAAAAAGGAAAAGCTCGATTCCTTCAATAATTTAACCAATCGCTACAGTCAGCGCTTTACCTGGAGCATTCTGGCGATTGCGCTGGTTTCGGCGGCATTCTGGGCGTGGGCGGATCCCGCAAAGTCGGTGCGGGCTTTGGTGGGGGTGTTGATCGTGGCGTGTCCGTGCGCCCTCGCTCTGGCGGCGCCGTTCACGCTGGGGACCGCCCTGCGCGTCCTGGGTTGGTATAAGGTTTTTCTGCGGAAGGCGGAGGTGCTGGAAAACCTCGCCCGCGTGGATTGCGTGGTCTTCGATAAAACGGGCACCCTGACCACTCCGGGTACGGGGGAGATTGCTTTTGAAGGGCAACCCCTCGCGGCGGCGGAGGCTGCGTGGATCCGTGAACTGGCCCGGCAATCCACCCATCCCCTCGCGGAACGGCTGGCCACCAGCCTGACAGGTGCCGCGACCACCTTCGTAACCACCGACTTTCAAGAAGTGGCGGGCGGCGGCATGGCGGGAACCATTGACGGACACCTTATTTTGCTGGGTTCGATTGCGTGGTTGCGTCGTTCCTTGGGGACGGCAGCCGAGGCGGCGGGAGTGCCCGCGGGCCGGGGACACGCGGAGGGCAGTGTGGTGAGCGTGGCCATCGATGGACGTTACCGCGGGCATTTTACCGTGGCGAGTCCCTTGCGCCTGGGCACGACCGACATGGTGAACGCGTTGTCGGGGGCTTACGAAGTCTCCCTGCTCAGCGGCGATAACGAGCGCGATGCCCAACGTTTCGCCAGCCTGTTCGGCCCCGGCGTCGAACTGCGCTTCAATCAAAGTCCGCACGACAAGTTAAACTTCATCCGCGCACGGCAGCAGGCGGGACGGTGTGTGATGATGGTCGGCGACGGACTCAATGATGCCGGTGCATTGCAACAAAGTGATGTCGGGGTGGCAGTGGTGGAAAATGTCGGGGCCTTCTCGCCGGCGAGCGATGTCATTCTGCATGCGCCGCAATTGGCGATTGTTCCCGCCATGCTGCGGTTTGCGCGGCAATCCGTACGGATTGTCCGGTGGAGCTTCATGCTCTCGGCCGCCTACAACGTCGTGGGCCTGGCCATCGCGGCCAGCGGCCGCCTCGAGCCCATCACCTGTGCGATTTTAATGCCGCTGAGCTCCGTCAGCGTGGTGGCCTTTGCCGTCGGCTTGACCCACTGGGCGGGCCGCACCGTTCCCCGCGATCTTGCGGGGGCGGCAAAGACAAATTTCGGGTTGGCGATGACAAGGAAAGAGCAGCACGCATGATTGTGATCCTCATACTCATCCCCGTCAGTCTGGTGCTGGCGGCAGGGTTCCTCGGCGCATTTTTCTGGGCGGTTCGTTCCGGTCAATACGAGGACACTTGTACGCCCGCCATGCGGATCCTCACCGATGAGGAAACGCAGCCGATCCGTGTTCGTGCAGTCAGACCTTTGGCAGAGAATTCACATGAAGATTGAATCCTTTAAATACGACAATCGAATCGTCCGGGCCTTCGCCATTGCGACGGCGATCTGGTCGATCGTGGGCATGAGTGCGGGGCTTCTGGCCGCCATCCAGCTCTTCTGGCCGGAAGCCAACCTCAACTTCCAGTATGTCACCTTCGGACGCTTGCGGCCGCTGCACACCAACGCGGTCATTTTTGCGTTTGTCGGCAACGGCATGTTCATGGGGATCTACTATTCCCTGCAACGCCTCTGCAAGGCCCGGATGTTTAGCGATGCCCTCAGTTGGATAAATTTCTGGGGCTGGAACGCGATCATCGTGGCCGCGGCAGTGACGCTTCCGCTGGGCATCACCACCAGCAAGGAATACGCGGAACTGGAATGGCCGATCGATATCGCGATCGCCCTGATCTGGGTCGCGTTCACCGTCAACCTGCTCGGGACCATCTATCGTCGCCGGGAGAAGCATCTGTATGTGGCGATCTGGTTTTACATTGCCACCGCGCTGACGGTCGCGGTTCTGCACATCGTCAATTCCGCCGAGGTGCCGGCTGGCTGGTTCAAGAGCTATTCCCTGTACGCCGGCGTGCAGGACGCCCTGGTTCAGTGGTGGTACGGCCATAACGCCGTCGCCTTCTTCCTCACCACGCCGTATCTGGGCCTGATGTATTATTTTCTACCCAAGGCGGCCAATCGCCCGGTGTTCAGCTACCGGCTGTCGATCATCCATTTCTGGGCGCTGATCTTCCTCTATATCTGGGCGGGTCCGCACCATCTCCTGTTCACGGCCCTCCCGGATTGGGCGCAATCCCTCGGCATGGCCTTCAGCGTGATGCTCGTGGCGCCCTCTTGGGGCGGGATGCTCAACGGGCTTCTGACCTTGCGCGGCGCCTGGGATAAGGTCCGCCAGGATCCCACGCTCAAGTTCCTCGTGGTCGCACTGACCGCCTACGGCATGGCGACGCTCGAAGGACCGCTGCTCTCCATCAAGTCCGTCAATGCACTGTCCCATTACACGGATTGGACCATTGCGCACGTGCACACCGGCGCGCTGGGTTGGAATGGCTTCTTCACGTTTGCGATGCTGTACTACCTCTTCCCGAAGCTGTATCGCACGCCGCTGTTCTCGCAGAAACTGGCCACCTGGCACTTCTGGCTCGGACTCCTCGGCATCATGTTCTATGCGATCCCGATGTATTGGGCCGGCATCACCCAGGGCTTGATGTGGAAGGAATTCACCAAGGATGGCTTCCTGCAATATCCCAATTTCCTGGAAACCGTCCTGCAGATCGTGCCCATGTACCGGCTGCGGGCCATCGGTGGTTCCATGTACCTCGTGGGTTCGATTGTCGGTGTTTACAATCTCTGGCGCACGGCGCGCAGCGGCAATTTCGAGGCCGAGACCGAAGCTCAGGCTCCCGCCTTGCAGGCCGACACGGGTGCGAGCCCGGACAAGGGGCATCGCTGGTTGGAATCCAAGCCGGCCATCCTCACGGCGCTGGCGGTTGTTGCCATCGCGATGGGTGGCTTGGTTGAGATCATTCCGATGTATCTCATTCAGAAAAACGTCCCGACGATTTCCAGCGTCAAACCGTATACGCCGCTGGAATTGCTCGGACGCGATCTGTACATCCGCGAGGGCTGCGTGGGGTGCCATTCCCAAATGATTCGTCCGTTCCGCTCCGAAACCGAGCGGTACGGCGAATACTCCAAGGCCGGCGAATTTGTCTTTGATCACCCGTTCCTGTGGGGTTCCAAGCGGACCGGTCCGGATCTTCATCGCGAAGGCGGGAAATATCCCGATGCGTGGCACTACAACCACATGGAGAATCCCCGCTCCACTTCGCCGGGATCCATCATGCCGGGTTATCCCTGGCTGCTGACCCAGGAACTGGCCACCAATGCGCTTCCGGCGCGGATCAGCGCCCTGCGCAAAGTCGGTGTGCCGTATCCCGCAGGCTACGAAAACGGACAGGCCTTGAAGGATCTGCAGGTGCAGGCCCGCAAGGTGGTCGCGAACCTGCGGACCGGTTCCGTCAGCAACGCCCCCGCCAACACCGAGATCATCGGCATGATCGCCTACCTGCAACGTCTGGGCACCGATATCAAGACCACCAACGCGGTGCAGGCCGAAGTCCTCGTCCCGGCGACCCCCGGTCTGGTCCTCAACCCCACTCATTAATCGCCATGATTCGCAATGTTCTGAGTCATATCGGTGGCGTCGGTCTCTACGGCGTCATTTCGATCCTGCTCTTCTTCGTGACCTTCACCGTGGCCGTGCTGTGGGCCCTGCTGCAACGACGTTCCCTGATGAACGAGCTTGCCGCCCTGCCGCTCGCGGAGGACTCGACCACCGTCACTTTATCCGGAGAACACCAAAATGAATCCGACAAATAAACCTGATCGCGATCCGCTGCTGCTGGACCATGAGGCCGACGGCATCCAGGAGCTGGACAACAATCTGCCCCGCTGGTGGGTCTGGTTGTTCTACATAACCATCGCCTTTGGTTCGAGCTATATGGGGTATTACCACGTGCTCGGCATGGGAACCCTGCAGATCTCCGCTTACGAACAGGAAATGGCGGCCGGCAACTTGATCAAACAGGCGGCGCAGTCCCAGTTCGAGGCCGCCTTGGAGACCCTGCAACCGTCCAAGGACCCCGGCGTCATTGCCAAGGGTGCCCAGTTGTACGGAAATTATTGCTCGCCCTGCCATCGCCCGGACGGCGGCGGATTGGTCGGTCCGAATCTGTGTGACGATTACTGGATTCACGGGGACAAATATTCGGATAACCTGAAGACCATCGTGAATGGTATTCCGGAGAAGGGCATGCTCACCTGGAAGGGGATTCTGAATCCCTCCGACATCCAGGCGGTGGCGAGTTTTGTCTATACGCTGCGGGGCACCAAGCCGCCGAATCCGAAGATCCGCGAGGATCAAGCTCCGGTGAATACCGGACCTAATGAGTTCGAATAATCCCATTCCTCCTGACGCGGAGCGGGCGGCAGCGCCCGCTCCGGGGGCGGAGCCGCCGCCCGGGGCCACGGACACCTATCGGGCCACCCGGGCGGTGAAGTGGGCGGATTTCCGCGAGCATCTGGCGACAGCCGAGCGCGATGGAGCCCGGAAATGGATTTACGCCAAGAAGCCGTCCGGCCGCTGGTATGATCGGCGCACCTGGTTGGGTTGGGTGCTCCTGGTGGTGATGTTCTCCGGGCCGCTGATCAAGATCCACGGCAATCCGCTGCTGATGATGAATGTCGTGGAGCGGCGTTTCTCCATTCTGGGACACATCTTTTGGCCGGAGGACGGAATCATCTTTGCGGTGGCGATGCTGACGTTCTTCGTGGGCATCATGATCTTCACCGCGGCCTTCGGGCGCCTGTGGTGTGGTTGGACCTGCCCGCAGACGGTTTTGATGGAATTGGTATTCCGCAAACTGGAGTACTGGATTGAGGGTGATGCCCACCAACAAAAGGCGCTGGATGCCGCTCCGTGGAGCGTGCACAAATTCGGGGTCAAGCTGGTGAAACATGTCCTGTTTTTCGCCATCTCGTTCCTGATTGGGAACACGCTGCTTTCCTACCTCATCGGTAGCGATCAACTGTTCCACATCATCGTCGACAACCCGCTGCGGCACCTGGGTGGATTGACCTTCATGGTGCTGTTTTCGGTGGTGTTTTATCTGATCTTCGCCCGTTTCCGGGAGCAGGCTTGCACGTTCATTTGTCCGTACGGACGATTCCAATCCGCCTTGCTGGATGAGAACACCATGGTGGTGGCTTACGATCCCCGCCGGGGCGAGAAGCGGGCGCCGTGGAAGCGCGATCAACGTCTTGAATTGCGCCGCGAAGAAGGCAACGGGGATTGCGTCAACTGCCACCAATGCGTCTCCGTCTGCCCGACGGGCATTGATATTCGCAACGGTCTGCAGATGGAATGCGTCAACTGCACGGCGTGCATTGATGCCTGCGACAGCGTGATGGATCGCCTGAAGCAGCCGCGGGGTTTGATTCGTTTTGCGTCCCTGAGCGGACTGCAGACGGGCCAGCCGATGCGGTTTACGGCCCGGATGAAGCTCTACGCCGGCGTGCTCGTGGCCCTGATCTCGCTGTTTCTCTATCTGGTGGGAACGCAGGCCGAGGTGGAAGCCATTTTCCTGCGGGCGCCGGGCGCAATGTTCCAGAGCGCTGGCGAAGGGCGACTGAGCAATCTCTACACGGTCAAGGTGGTCAATAAATCGCACCACGATCTGCCCATTGAATTCCGCCTGCTGAACCACGAAGGCAATGTCCGCGTCCTCGGCGCCGCCCGGTTCGTCGCTCTGCAGGAACGCATTGCTGAGACCTCGGTGCTGGTCGATATTGCGGCCAATACCCTGACTAATTCGAGCACACGTTTGGAAATCGGGGTGCTGGCAGATGGCAAACAAGTGAGCATCGTCAAAACTGGTTTTATCGGTCCCCGTCATTGAACTTATGAACGCCGCCACTCCTGCGCTCCCCGCTTCCTACAACCCCTGGCCCCACGCGATCATGGCGTTCTTCGCCGTGCTCCTCCTCGCTCTTGTGGGGGTGGTTTGGATGGCTGTGCATCAGCCCAGCGAATTGGTGAGCACCAACTATTACGATCAAGAGATCCTGTATCAGGGCCGGATGGACGCCGTGCGGCGGACGCAGGCCTTGGGCTCGCAGGTTTCGGTGGTCTACGCCGGGTCGCAGGTGGTGGTGTCGCTGCCGCGCGAGCATGCCGCGGCGGTTGGCAAGGTGCACTTTTTCCGGCCGTCCGATTCGCACATGGATCGCGAGTTTGCGCTGAAACTGGATGCCGCCGGTCGCCAGACGATCGATGTGCAGGGCTTGGGCAGCGGTCGCTGGCGGATTCGGGTGGAATGGGCCGCCGGGGGCGAGACGTATTTCCGCGAGGAAAATGTGGTTCTCGGTCGGTGACGGCCGGAGTTGAGTATGCTTTGGACCGCGTTTTTACTGGGATTGGCGGGCAGTCTGCACTGCGCGGGTATGTGTGGCCCGTTGGTGTTGGCGGCCTGTGGTCCGGCGAACGGCGGCGGTTCCTGCGGCTCGAGCGTTTTGCGGGCGGCGCAGGTTTGGGGGTGTCTGGCGTATAACTTTGGACGGATCGCCACGTATGCGGTCTGGGGTTTATTGTTTGGCCTCGTGGGGCAATCTTTGGCGCTCTTCGGCGTGCAACGTTGGGTTTCCATCACCATCGGGGTGGTGATCCTGGTGGCCCTCTTTGCGCCGGCGGGGCGGTTTCGGGCGGGATTCCTGACGCCGCTGGTGGCGGCGTTGAAACGCACGTGGAGCCGAGGATTGAAACGTTCGACCCTCCCCTCCATGGCGCTGCTGGGGCTCTTAAACGGGTTATTGCCGTGCGGCCTGGTTTACGCGGCGGGTGGCGCGGCGGTGGCGGCCGGTGGTTGGTTGGCGGGCATGGAGTACATGATCGTTTTTGGTCTGGGCACGCTGCCCATGATGCTGGGCCTGGCCGTGTTCGGTAAGGCGATGCCGTTCCGGTGGCGGTTGCGCCTGCAAAGCCTGACGCCCGTCGCGCTGGGGTTGGTGGCCGTCTTGTTGATCGTGCGCGGTCTGGGCCTGGGCATTCCCTACCTCAGCCCCAGTTACGCCGCCGGTTCAGTGCTCTGCCATTGACTCGCGGACGGGCGTCCCGCGACGGCAATGCCATTTTGTTGCGGGTTTTCCGGACCGGGTTCAAGCCGCCAAGCGGAATCGCTCCTGCAACACGCACGCGCTGAGCACGGACATCAACAGGGGATCCCACGCGACCCGATCGCCCTCGGTCATCGTCGGCAGCCGATCCAGCAGATTGATCACGCTCCGGGAATCAAAGAAGGGCAGGGCCGTCAGGGCGGGGCCGCGCAACGTGTCCTGCAGGAGTTCGTGGAAACGCTCGCCGGGCAGCGTGGTGACGGGCGGGGACAAGAATGGATGTTTCTGACGGCGGTAAACCGTGTCGGTGAGCACGTGTCGCGTCGCCTCGCGCAATACGTATTTCTCGGTCATGCCGCGGATCTTGAGCGACACCGGCAGTTGGCGCAGGCATTCGACCACGTGGTGATCCAGGAACGGCACCCGGCCTTCAATCGAGTGGGCCATTTCCATGCGATCCCCGAGCAGGACGAGGATGTAATTGGGGAGGAAGCTCCGGCTCCAGAGATATAGTGCTTGGTTGAGCGGATCGCGACCGGTCAATTGGCCGCGGATGTCCACCTGATCGAGGAACGCCCGCGCGCTGTCGCGGCCGGCGAATTGGGCGCGATGCTCCGGCGACATGACTGTAAGCCGTTTGCTGGCCATGTTGGCGGCGATCTCGAACCAGGTCGGCACGAATCCCAACATGCGCCGCACGCTGTCGAGGGGCAGGGCGTCGCCCGACGGCAGCAGCAGCCCGCGGGAAACAGAATTGTTCGCCTCCAGTTCCGCCAGTAACCGGGTGACCTCCTGCAGGTCCTGTCCCTGCGGATTGTGCAGCAGCAGGTCGCGTCGGAAATGGGCGTACCCGCCCAGGACTTCGTCGGAGCCTTCCCCGGTGAAGACCACCTTGTATCCCGCATCGCGCACGGCCCGACTGAGCAGATATTTGGAAATCCCGTGCCCGTTGTAACACAGGGTTTCCGCGTGCCCGATGGCTTCGGCGAAATGATCCGCCAGATCGGATTGATGAATGGCGATGGGATGAAAATCCGCGCCGGCGTGCTGCGCCATCTCCCGGGCGATGGCGCCTTCATCATACGCCGCCTGATCAAACGTGAGCGTGAAGGCCTGAATGGGCCGGCTGGCATGGCGGGCGGCGAGCCCGAGTACGGCGCAGGAATCCAAGCCTCCACTGAGGTAACAGCCCACGGGCACATCCGCCCGCATCCGGAGCCGGACGGAATCGTCCAGCACCGCGCGAAACTCTTCGATGTAAGACGCATCGTCCCGGCGATTCCGGGCCAGTTCCACGGCAGTGGGATAATCGAAATCCCAGTACTTGAAGAGGCGGCAGCCGTACTGCGTGGCGATCAGGTAATGGCCGGGCGGGACCTGGTGGACGCCGGCGTAAAGCGTGCGGTCGTTCAGGGAGGGGCCGGTGGCGTGCTGATGGAAATACTCGTGATCCCAACGGGCGGGGACTCCCGCCGCGAAGAGGGCTTTGACCTCCGACGCCAGGTAGAGGGTGTCCTGGTGCCAGGCGTAATAGAGCGGCTTGATGCCAAAGCGATCGCGCGCGGCGAAAAGGGCTTGCTGCGAAGCGTCCCAGAGAGCGAAGGCGAATTCGCCGCGCAGATGGGGCAGGCACTGGGTGCCAAAGTCCTCGTACAGATGCAGCACGATTTCACTGTCAGAGCGGGTCCGCAGTGTGTGCCCGCGCTGTTGCAAGTCCGCGCGGATACGCTCGAAGTCGTAAAACTCGCCGTTGACCACGAGGTGAAGGCTGCCGTCCTCGTTGGCCAGGGGTTGGTCCCCGCCGGTGAGGTCGATGATGCTGAGCCGGGAATGGCCCAGGCCCACCCGTTGATCCGGCGCGATCCACTGCCGTTGGCAGTCCGGGCCGCGATGTTGCAGGGCCGCGGTGGCGGCCCGAAGGGCGTCGATGGAGACGGGGAGACGGCGGGAGAAACAGGCAACTAGGCCACACATGGGAAGAGCGGGTAGGGTAGGGCAGGGGACATCGGCGGGGCAGAGGCCCAGCGGGCTGCGGCGGGTGTCGAGAGGAAGAACGGTACAAAGGTGTCCGTCGCGACTTTGCAGTCGGGGGGAAGCAGTCCGCAGTACGTGTCCATTTCAGTAGCCGGGGCATTACATTCCAGCGGGTAACCGACGGGTATCCTACTGAGCTGAGTCACGGCGATGGCGACGATGGTAGAACGCGACCTCCCCGGTGCGCCACTCGGAGAAAGCCCGGGCGCCGCCGCACCTTACCGTGCCTGACACGAGTGGGGGATCCACGGAGAGTTTACGGGGCTTTCCTGGCGATCCCAACAGTCAGTCTTTCGGCGGTCGCGGTGGCCGCCAATGGCAACCTGCTGGCTAAAGGGATTGATAACGCGTCATCCTCCAACGGGATGGCGATCTGCACAATGGATACCGAAGGCGTTGTGTTGAAGACGAAGATTCCGGCGCCCACCTTCAATGGCAGCCTGAATGGAATTGCTGTTACATCGGAGGGTGATTTCCTGATGCTGACTTACTCGACCATCTTCAGACTCAGCCCGGCATTTAATTTTCTCGATGCCTTTCCCGTCCCGCTCGGTTCGGGAAGCTCCGTGGTGTCGACGGGCATCCGTGTGGATCAACAGGGTCAAATACTGTCCCTGCTTCTCGACCACAACATCCGGGGAAGAACGATCAACATTCCGGACTCTCAGGGCAACCTGATGGCCACGCTGGGACCCTATTCGTTCGAAATCCAGGCCCTTGAAACGGGGGGCAAACGACATCTTTATTACGCCAAGGCGGGTGGTGCTCAACCCTATTTTGGCCCGTCCCGAATTGTGGAGCTGGATGAAAAAGGAGTCGAGGTGGGATCTTTTCTGGCGCCCATCCGGGTTGACGGGATGACGATCCTTCCGCTGGATCAAACGCCCGTACTTCGGATGAATTGTCTGGATCACGACGTTTTCATCCAATGGCCCGCCGCATCCACGGATTACCAGCTTCAATCGGCAGCTGCGACCTTCCCTCCAACTTGGATCAAGGTAAATGTCAGGCCCACCATCGTTGAGGAGACTGCCTCGGTGAAAATGCGGGCGGAAAGTAATGGGATGCATTTTTGGCTCGTAAGGACAAGCCAATAGTGAATACTTTCCCAGGCCCCACGTACGAATCACAGGGTTGCCCACGCGAAATCAGCATCGATCGCGACGAAAGGGCAGGCTTGCTACTGCAGCGGATGTGGTCCTTTTTGGGAATGAATCAGCTTATGAGACTCCGATGCTTGGTTTTGCGCTCTCCGGGGCGGTCGCAGCCGGGTGGCGCGGCCCGGGGTGGCCGGGGATTGCCGGGCGCGGGGTGGGTCGTTCTGTTGGTCATGGTGGGGGTATTTTATGCCTGTCCCGGCATCATTGCGGCGGCAACCGAGGGGCCCCCTGCGCGAATTCGGAAGGCGGTGCGCTTGCCCACCATCACCGTCTCATTCCAGTTTGGCTTCGAGAATTCGCAGGACTGGCTGAGTGAGCCCGAAGTGGCGGATCCGGCGGCCGAGATTGTCCGGCTGCGCTCCCAATTGAAGGGGGATTTGCGGGATGCGGTAATTCTGGCGGAAATTGCCCGGGCCACGGTCCAGCTGGGCGATGGGGCCGCCCGCGCGGCCGCCGGAAAGGAGTCGGTTGCGGCCTGGCGGAAGTGGGCTGCTGCGGCCCCGGAGGATCGTACCGTCGGCGTGGGATTGGCCAAGGCCTTGCGCCTGCAATTGGAGTATGAGGAGGCCGAGACGGTTTTAAGGAAAGCGATCCAGGGCGCGGAGCCTTCCTGGGAGTTGCAATATGAATTGGCGACGACGCTCGGGGAGCTGGCCTTCCGCCAGTTCTATGGCAAGTCCTCGGGAGACGCGGATTCGCTTTCGCGGGGGGCGGCGGGGAAGGCGTCCGATCGGGAAAAAGTCGCGCGCTACCTGAAGGAGGCCCTCCAGTTGGCCGACGCTCTGGTGACCTCGGATCCGGGGAATCCCCGCGGATGGTCCCGGCGCGCACGCTTGTTATCCAATCAGGGGATGATTCGAATTGCCACCCAGGCGGAGGCGGCGTCTGCGGGTGCCGAGGGAATGCGGCGAATGTATTTGGCGATGCTGCCGGAAGTGGCGATCAAGGATCTGGAGACGGCCGTGTCCCTGCGACCCAACGATCCGCGTCTGCTGATGGTTTTGTTGATGCATCGGCTGGCGGGCGATTTGCCGGACTTGGCGGCGGCGGCCATCGGCGGGACGAAGGGTGAGGGGGGCGGACTGGCGGAACTATCGTCCGCGAAGCAAGCCGCAGTAGGCCGCACGATTTCGGCGCTCGATCGTCTGGGCGAGAGTGCGGATCATCTACTGGCGGCGACGGCGTTGGAACATTCGGCGATGTTGAACCTGATTGTCCGGGGTGACCGGACCCGGGCGGTGGAACGCGCGCGTCGAGCGATGCGCCTGGGTTCGCCGCACCAGGAAGCATTTAGCGTGGCGATGCTGGGGACCACGCGCGGTGAAAACCATGATTGGAATCTGGCGGAGGAGATTGTCCGGGAGCGCCTGCGGGTAAAACGCGATGGCAGCACCTGGCTTTTTCTGGTGAAGATCTTGAACGAACAAGGGAAGCCGGCCCCAGCGTTGGAGGAGGCGCATGCCGCCCTGAAGGCGCTGCCGGATGATGCGGGGTTGGCCGTGGCTCACATGGCTTTGCATCTTCGCGACGGCAGTTTTCCCGGAGCCGGGAGTGAGAGTGAGATTCCGAATTTTGCCGAGATCGAGAAACAGATCAGTGCCTTGCCGGATGGTGAATTTCGGGAGGCTCTGGGGATCAATTATCTGATCACTTCAGCCGTGTTTGTCGGCCTCAGCGGCGATTCAACCACGGCCCGGAAACTTGCCGAAAGAACGGCACGACAATTTCCCCAGGACGAGTATGCGAAGCTGATGAGCGAGTTGTTGAAGTCGTTGCCCTAGGCCGATTTCCGCTTCCGGGGCGGCCAATGAACCTGGCACCGTGTTCCCGGCACGGATCGCGACGTTGTGAGTCACCCTCCGCCAGCCTGCCCGCCAACGATCCGGTCGGATTGCCTCCCCCCCAATCGCGCCGTCATTGTGTGAGCCGGAATTCGCTGTACGGCCCATCGCCACCAATTCCTTCGAAGCGATGGGGCGTCAGTGTTGTCCCAACAACCATGGTCTTGCCGTGAAAAAATGCGTACCTGACGCGATTTCGGGAGTCTCGCTCCCGACGGAGCAGGACTTCGACCCGTACGGTGGCGACCTCGACGCCCGGAGTGCCTGTCGTAATTTCGGCGGCCGCTCCATCGCCGACGCTCTGGAGCGGTTCCGCGGGAATCCACTGTACTCTCAAGAGGATTTTATGTTCATGGGTGCCCGCGCTTTCGCCTTCTATTTCCCGGTATTGGAAGCGTTCTTGCAGGAATTTCGGGTCAGCGATGCGGGAAACGAGTCCATGGCCGCCCTTCTTGGTTGGAGCATTGCGAAACAGCTCCAGTCGTCCTCCGCCGCGGACCTGGCGCCGATCCACCCCGCCATTCGCGCCCTCGCGGACTACGTTTGCTCGCATACCGAGCTTCTGGGCTCGGCCCCGGCGGAGCAGCAAAGGATCGCCGAAAATTGGCAGTCCGTGTACCAGGCTCTCGACTCAGGCGCTTCATGAAACGGCTCGGCCACAATCAGTCGTCAACGTTCACCGCTGGCATGGCCTTGGTGGCGGCGGATGCTTCATGCCATCCACTTCAACGAACAGGTGGCCGGAGCTGCTGTGTTGAGAATGCCTTGGTGCTGGTATGAAGACCCGACTGGCGATCTGGCTCGGAGCGGAGTTTTTCCTCGCCGTCATCTTCGGTACCGGCTCATGCCTGCTCCGACGCGATGAGGTTGGGGCGTTCCGCGCCTGGCGCGACCACGCCAATGCTGAAACCCGAGCCGAATTGGCTCGGCAACGAGGTATTACCCGCCAGCACCAGCTCGCTTTTGCAGGGATTTTGTGGTTCATCATGGCCGGCATCACGGTTCCGATTGTTGTTACGGTTTCCCGACGCGGTTCACGACCAGAACGCAGTGGGACGGCAAAGGAGTGCCCCGGTATTAGACGTTGATTGCTATCCTCCGCAGAGTGGCCGGAGCCTGAAGAAGCTCCGGCGCGCCCAGGACTTCCAACATTGGGGCCGTAAGTGTTTCGGAGTCGACGGTTTTGGACACTGGGTGCGGGCTTTGGGCGGTGCTTCAGTCGTGATTACCGATCGCGCCTCTCGTGATGTTCGTCATTAGACTCACAGGGTAGGTGGCACTTTTCGGCGGCATCGCGAATGGCTTCGACCTGCTTCTCCGTCAGGACACGGCTTTTCCGCAAACCACGGAGGAACCGTTCCAAACCGCTCTCGAACTGGCCGCGATTCTTGGCCGATGCCTGCAATGCGGCGATGGAATCCGATATGGTGCATTGGGTCGAGGCATCGATTACCAGATTGGGCACACCCGAGTCCCGGTCGCAGAGGATGACCGTGGCATCAACGTCCCATTCGAGGACGTAACCACCGATTGTACCGTCACTGCCTTCATCGTTCCAGCCAGAGAGGATCGTCGGGTGTGCTGGGCGCCCCTTTTGCCCTGGTAAGTCGGTCTTGACCGCGATCGTCCGGCTCTGAGGTTGATATCGTTTGGCAGTTTTGACTCGTAGGATCTCTTCATTGGCGCGGTGTCGTTGGACGAGCCGACCAATAATCATTGCTATAAAATCGCGGACGGAATTTACGCTCACAATTATTAATAAACAGCCCGTGCCCTAGTGCCGGGAGATCCGGAATGATTCAACGGTGCGAGTTTTTGAAAAATGAAACCTAATATTGTTTGGTACGATATCCCGGCGATCGATTTGGATCGCGCCATTCGGTTCTATTCGGCGGTGCTGGCGGCGCCGGTGCTGAAGGATCTGGTCGAAGGCGTTCCGATTGGATGGCTGCCCACTGAGGACGGCCAGATGATGGGCTGCCTTTGTGTCGTGCCGGGTTTCAAGCCGTCCGCGGACGGGGTGATGATCTACCTGGGCGTCAACGGACGGCTGCAGTCCGCGGTCGCCGCCGTGCGGGAGAATGGCGGCACGGTGCAGTCCGAAATTCACTCGATCGGTCGACACGGCTTTCGCGCCGAGGTGTTGGATTCGGAGGGCAATTGCCTCGCCCTTCATTCGATGACGGCGGTATGATCGAGGGTTCCTTCAGTTCGAGTGCGCTGCGGATTCGGGATACCGTTCCGGAGGATGCCTCGGCCGTTTCCCTCCTGATCGATACCGTGGCTCGCGAACGACGCTTCCTGGCGGGCACCTCTGGGTTTTCGGTGGAATCGACGGCGGCGTTTATTGCCGGCGTCCGGGCCGCCCAAGGGGTTCACCGGGTGGCGATCCTGAACGAGGCCATCGTCGGGTGGTGTGATATTACGCCGCTGTCCTTCGAAGGCATGGTGCACGTTGGCCGGCTGGGGATGGGCGTGCTCGCGGGCTTTCGTGGGAAGGGGATCGGGAAAGCCTTGCTGAAGTCGGCCCTGGAGCAGGCGTTTCATCAGGGCTTGGAGCGCGTCGAGTTGGAGGTGTTTCGGTCGAATGCGGCGGCGATTTGCCTTTATGAAGCGCACGGATTTATCCGGGAAGGCGTCAAGGTGGCGGCGCGAAAACTGGACGGAACGCCCGACGACATTGTGCTTTTCGCCAAGTTTGGGAGTGTCTGAGCGCGGGGTGTAATGGCGGTCGCGTTGATGAAGTAGTGGCGAGAATGCTCACTTATGAATGATCCCAAAACCATCTGGCGCGCGGCGGAGAGTGCGGTGATTGCTGGTGACGTATTGACCCTCGAGCGTTTGCTCCGCGAGCACGGGAAGATGTTTCAGGAACAGCCTCCCGAATCCAGTTGGTGCGGCGGTCTGGCGCCCAGCTACGCCGGCGGTGAGGCCCGAGCCATTATCGCGCGGGAACATCATTTTGCGGATTGGGCGGAGTATGAAGCGAACGCGACGGCGATGCGTCTGGTCGATTCCAGTGAGGCGTGGTTTGAGGCGGCGGTGGATGCCGTCGTCGCTGGTGACGTGATG
Source organism: Verrucomicrobiota bacterium (assembly GCA_947471985.1). GTDB lineage: Bacteria > Verrucomicrobiota > Verrucomicrobiia > Limisphaerales > UBA9464 > CANIZL01. The sequence continues at coordinate 32,787 of CANIZL010000003.1, forward strand.
GCGCTGCAGCGCTTGCTGGAGCAGCATTCGGAAGGGGTTCGTCTCCGGTCGGGTCGACGGCATCGGTCCACCTTGTTGCATTATGTGGGCGCCAATGGCGTGGAAGGTTGGCGTCAACGAACCCCGGCCAATGCGGTTCAAGTGGCGGAACTGTTGTTCCAATTCGGCGCCGATGTCGATGCCGTGGCGGAGATGTATGGCGGATCGACGACCTTGGGGCTGGTCGCGACCAGCATTCATCCCCTGCGGGCAGGCTTGCAGAATGCGCTGATCGATATTCTTCTGGCGCACGGCGCCCGTTTCGAGGTGGCCGTGGCGCCGAATTATACCTCGGGAAATTTGATCAACGCCTGCCTGGCGAACGGGCGTCCGCAGGCCGCGGAATATTTGGCGGAACGGGGCGCGCCGTTGGATTTGGAAGCCGCCTGTGGGGTGGGGTGGTTGCGGCAGGTGAAGACGTACTTCGATGAATCCGGGCAGTTGAAATCCGCCGCCACGCAGGCCCAGATGAACTCTGGATTTCAATGGGCCTGCGAGTACGGGCGGATCGACGTGGTGGATTTTCTGCTCTCGCAGGGCATTGCGGTTGGCGTGGTGCATCGGGGCCAGACGGGATTGCATCAGGCGGCCCTGGGTGGGCAGGTGGAGGTCGTTCGGCTGCTCCTGGCGCATTCGGCGCCGGTGGAGGTTCGTGATTCGGCGTGGCGGGACACGCCGCTCGGCTGGGCGCTGCATGGATGGGCGCATCCGCCGCCCGATGTGTCGGGTTCCCGCTACCTCGAAGTGGTGACCCAATTGGTCGCCGCGGGGGCGATCGTCGAGCCGGCGTGGCTGGTCGGTGGAAAAGTGCGGGGCGATGCAGCAATGTGGGCGGCGTTGCGCGGGGAAGCGCTGCCGCCGGACAACCACGGAAGTTCGCGGCAGCCGTAGACCCATTCTCCAATCCCGTTGTCCGGTGATCGCGCCTATTCGCGTAGGTATTCCCCCCGGGTGCGGCTGCGGTAACCGTGGAGTGTTCTGGGGGCTGGATCCGCGGGGCGGGTGGGCGTAGGTTGTCGGCATGACTCTCCGTTCGATCCGCGCTGAGTGGTTTGGCGTCCGATTTTGGTGCGTTTGGGCGGCCTGCTGGATGGCTTTGGCCGTTCGCGGGGCGGGACCCGGGGCGGGAGCCGGGGCGGGGGAGTCCACGCTCTACGCACTGATTCAGGGCAGCACGTTTACCGCCGGTGGACGCGCGCCGCTGGTGCCGCTGCGGGGCGCGTTTCGCCTGACGCCGCAGATCAGTCCGCTGGATCGGCAGTTCTATCGCGTGGAAGGCGTGCGTTTGGAAATCGGGGGCGGCGCGGGGGCTCGTACGGTGTTGCGGGGCGGGGGATACTATTCCCTCGGTGGTCGGGGAGCCCAGACCCAGCAGTTGGTTTTGGATCTCACCGATGGCGAGGCTTCGCGGCATTTTGATTCCGGTCTGGTGTCGGCGGACGGCGCCTTTCCGGAATTGGATTTGTCGCTGTTCGGCGACGCTCCGCTGCGACCGGCGATCCACTGCCGCGCGGTGCCCGAATTATCGCGTCAGCGCTACTCCACCGTTCTGGGGACCTCGATTCTGGATGACTGCTCGATCTGCGATCGGTTGGCGCGCTACGTGCCGCTGGCGGGCAGTTTTGATTTGGTGCACACGGGCGGCAATCCGCTGTTTGAGCGGTATCATGTGTTCAATCTGCAGTTGAGAGATTCGGCGGATCCGGTGGGCTTGGAAGTGACGGGTGAAGGAACGCTGGAGGTTGGTGGCGAAGTCGCTTTGCAACAGAAGTGGACGCTCGAACTGACGATTCGCACGCCGACGGAGAGCCGGACGATCACGCTGCGCAATGAAGATTCACGCGTCGGCCGGCTCTGGCCCATGCTGCGGGTGGATTTGGCGGAGGATGGCGGGACGGTTTTATCGCGATATTTTCTGACGCTGGCCGCGGCACCGTTTCGGGAACTGTGGTTTGGCATTCCCCACGGATTGACCCCAGGCGCCGCCGGGGGCTCGACGAAGCATCTTGGCCCGGCGGATATCTTGAGCGACTCGGGGCGGGTGGTGGTGCCGGGTGATTCGTGGTTGATGGCGACGGGATTGGCGGCGGACGTCGGGTTGGACGCGTTTGATGTGGTCCCCGGGGGAGCGGGAGTGATTGCGGTGTCGCCTGACCGCGAGGCGATCAGCTCGCAACTCGGGCGCGTGGGTGAAGGGGATCTTTTGGGTTCCGACGGTACGGTGCGCGTCCGCAATGGCGCCTTGGTGTCGGCCTTTGGCTTCATGCCGGTGGTGCCCGACCTGGGATTGGACGCGGTTTTTCAGCGGTCCGCGAAAGAGTGGCTCTTTTCGACGCGCCGGGCGGCGTTTTCCGAGCGACTCGGTGTGACGATCGGCCGCGGCGATCTGCTTTCGAGTCAGGGCGCTGTGGTGCGGCGTCAGGCGGAGTTGCTGGCGCACTTTCAACCACCGGCCGGCAAGCCGGATTACGGGCTGGACGCCTTCCATGTTTGGCCGTCGGGGGAGATTTGGTTTTCGCTCGAAAGCGGGTTTCAAGATGCGGCGCTCGGCCCCATTTCGGACGGTGATATCCTCAGCGATCAGGGGTATGTGGTGGGACGCAATCTGGATCTATTGCGACCGTTTCAACCCTTGGAGGACGTGGCCAATTTCGGGTTGCAGGGACTCTGGGTGGTTTCCGATGTCGCGGTCGCGGGACCGGCGCTGGCCCGCTGGACGACGACTCCTACCGGACCCGCCCTGCGGTGGTCGGGGCTGGGGCGGGTTTTTCAGGTGGAATCGACCGAGCGACTCGACGATCCGTTCGTCGCCGCCGGGCCGCTGACACCCGCGGTGGATTGGCCGCTGCCGCCGGCGCCCGCGCTGCGGCAGGGTTTTTTTCGGGTGCGATCGTGGTGATTGTTGGGCGCCGCGATCCCCGACTTGGGGAATAGTATTTTTCTTTGTTGGGTTTGCCATTATCCTTAGCGCTCGTGGAAGATGTCTTGGAGGATCCATTGCCGCGGTCGGCGCAGGCGGAGTTTCAGACCACCCATTGGAGTGTGGTGTTGCTGGTGGGCGGTGCGTGTGAATCGGCAGCGCAGCAGGCGCTCGAAGAGCTCTGCCGGGCTTATTGGTTTCCCTTGTATGCCTATGTGCGGCGGCAGGGTCAACGGCCGGAGGACGCGCAGGATCTGACCCAGGAGTTTTTCAGTCGCTTTTTGGAACGGGGCAATTTTGAGCGGGCGGATCCGGGTCGGGGGCGATTTCGCACGTATCTCCTCACCTGTCTCAAACGGTTCCTGAACGAGGAATGGCGTCGGGCGAACCGTCAGAAGCGGGGGGGTGGGCGCTTCGCCCTTCCCGCAACGTTGCAGGACGCGGAGCTCCGTCTCGCCGTGGAGCCCAGCGATCAGCTGACGCCGGACCGGCTCTATGACCGCCGCTGGGTGGAGGCTTTGCTGGAGCGCGTGCTGGTGCGGCTGCGGCGGGATTATGAATCCACCGGCCGCACCACCGTTTACGCCCAGTTGCAGCAGTTTCTCTGGGGACCGCAGACGGAGATCTCGTACGTGGAGATGGGCCGGCTCCTGCAGATGAACGAAGGCGCCATCAAGGTGGCGGTGCACCGGCTGCGGCAACGCTATCGCGAATTGCTCCGCGAAGAGGTCGCCCACACGGTCGAGCGTCCCGAGCAGGTGGACGAGGAGTTGCGCCATATGTTGAGCGTTTTTGGCGACTGATCGCCGAGGGTTTCCTGGTTTCCCGGCCATGGCTACGTGTCAGAAATGCAGCACGACGGTGATGTCGCCCCTCGGGGTGGGGCTTTGCCCGCGGTGCCTCATCGAGGACGGGCTGGAGGTGGAACCTGAGGTCGGCCCGGGGGAACCGGCGCCGCTGGTGAATCCGTTTTCCCACCGGGTTTTCGGCGATTACGAGCTGCTGGAGGAAGTGGCGCGGGGTGGCATGGGGGTGATTTACAAGGCGCGCCAAAAGAGTCTCGGGCGTACGGTGGCGTTGAAGGTGCTGTCGTCGGGTGAATTTGCCCGACCCGAATACGTGGCCCGGTTTCGGGTGGAAGCCGCGGCGGCGGCCCGATTGCAGCACCCTAACATCGTTTCGATCCACCAGGTGGGCGAACACGATGGCATTCCGTACTTCACCATGGACTTGGTGGAGGGCCCGAATCTGGCCGACTGGATGCAGGGCCGCACGCTGCCGGCGGATCGCGCGGCGGGCTATTTGCGGACGTTGGCCGAGGCGATCCAGCATGCGCATGATCACGGTATTCTGCACCGGGACTTGAAGCCCTCGAACATCCTGATGGATCCGTTTGGGGAGCCCCGGATCACGGACTTTGGATTGGCGAAGGAAATGGCGGGGGAGTCCGAGTTGACCGTGACCGGCCAGGTCGTGGGCACGCCGGGATATCTACCGCCGGAACAAGCCGATGCGATTTTTGGGCCGGTGACACCGCGTTCGGATGTCTATGCGCTTGGAGCGTTGCTGTATTACCTGCTGACGGCCCGGGCGCCGTTCGTGGCGGGCTCGCTGGCGGAGATGTTGCGGCAGATGCTGTCGACCGATCCGGTGGCGCCGCGTTTGTTGAACCCGGCGGTGCCGGTGGACCTGGAGACGATCTGTCTCAAGTGCCTCGAGCGCGATCCGGTCCGGCGGTACCAAACCGCCGCGGCTTTGGCGCAGGACCTGACGCGCTTTTTGGCGGGTGAACCCATCTTGGCCCGACCGCTGTCGGCGCCGGGACGATTTGTCCGTTGGTGTCGTCGTCGTCCGGCGCTGGCGGCGGCGTGGTTTCTGGCGGTGGCTCTGGCGGTCGGTTCGACCCTTTCCACCGTTCTGGTCGTCCGGGCGTGGCGTCACACCGGGGCCGCGTTGGTGCAGGTGCGTTCGGCCGAGGCGGCGGGACGCGAGCGACTGCGGGAAGCCCGGTTGGCGGAGGCGCAGGCCATTCGCCGAACCACCCTGCCCGGACGACGGGAACGGGCCTTGAAGGCTTTGGCGGAGGCCGCTGGAGTGCGGGGCGGAGATGATCTGCGAGAAGAAGCCCTGGCGGCGCTGCTGCTGACCGATGTGCAACCAGTGGAGCAATGGGATCTGCATCCCGGCGTGCCAGCGGAGATTGCGTTTGATCCGTCCGGGACCACTGCGGCGGTGCGACTGATGGAGTCGGACGGATTGGCCGCCGGGGCGCCGTCCTTGCGAACCTGGGGCAGCAGCAATCCGCCGGTGGTGCTCGATATGGCGGGATCTACCAATACGCTGGGGCCCCTGCGGTACAGCCCGGATGGAGGCCTGATGCTCGCGCGGCTCGATGACGCGTGCGTGCGTCTCTGGCGAACGGCGAATGGACAGTCGGTGTTGACCTTGACCAATCGCCCGCGTCCCGGCGGGGAAATGATGACGAACCCTTTAATGAGGACTGTGCCTTCACACCCGACGGACGGCATTTTGTCGTGGGCTTGCCGGAGCGGGGATTGTCCCTGCACCGGGTGACGGATGGGGCGGAAGTGGCGCGTTGGCCCGAGGGCAGTCGTTTCACCACGGTGCGCATGGCGCCGGACGGACGGCATCTCGCGGCGGCGGTGCTGGGAGGGTCGCCGACGGATTCGGTGGAGATCCTGGAGCTGCCCGGTCTGCGTGGGGTGCGGAAGCTGCCGGTGGGTACGCGCTTCAGTGGCATGTGCTGGGCCGCGGACAGTCATACGCTGGCCATGATGACCAGCGAAAACACCCTCGCGATTTACGACGCGGTGGAAGGCCGCCTCTTGAAGCGCCTGGTTTGTCCGGGCACGGGACCGGGCGAGTTGCATTTCCTGGGCAACGATCGACTGCTGGCGTATCGCGGCCGGGGGACGTTGCTGCGGGTGCTGAATCTGGGCAGCGGGCAGGAGGATATTGTGCTCGATGGCTACGGCGTGAGCAGTCTCGCTGCGGCGCCGGGCGGTGATTCCTTTGTGTTTTCCTCCATGGCGGGATTGGCCACGCGTTTTCGGTGTCAATTGCCCACGGGTTATCAGACGCTGCCCGCGCCGGCGCCGGATGGTGTCGAGATGGCCATGAACAACTGCTGTCTCGATTTCACGGCGGATGGTCGCTGGGTGGCCACCAGTCACGGCCGCTTTCTATTTATACGGGATGTGCGGGACGGTCGCCTGGTGGAATCCTTCGACGCGGGATCGCCGCATGGGCTGGAACTCAGCACCGTGATGTATTGTGACGGTGGACGGGCCCTGTTGCGACACTCCACCCACTCAGGTTTGCGGCGTCATGAACTGGTCCCGGACCGCGACGGAGTGCCGCATCTTGGCCGGGTGCAGACATTGAATTCCGATCTGGGTTGGACTCTGACGGACCGCACGGCCGATGCGCATCGATTGTTTTTGATCCATAGCCGCCAGGAGCGGGTCCGGGTGTTGCAGGTGGAGGGGAGCTCGTCGCAGGTGGTGAGCGAATGGTCGGTGCCGGGAGTGTATTCGGGGGCCTTCAGTCCGGAAGGCGATCGGGTGCTGGTGAATTGCGGGGCGGTGGGTACCAACTTTTCTGGATTGCGGATCCGTCTCCATCGGGTGAGCGACGGCGCGGTCCTGCGGGAATTGCCGGCTCCGATCTCCTGTGATGTCGCGTGGAGCGACGACGGACAGACCGTCATGACTTCCAACGGTCAGGAGCAGAGCATTCTGTGGGACGCCCGGACCTGGACGCAAAAGGCCAACTTAAAAGGTCTCATGGGCGGCGACATGACGAGCTTTGCCCTTTCACCGCAAAGTTCGTACTCGGTGATTACCCGGGATGAGACTGTGTTTCTGGTGGGTTTGGACGGGCGGGTCCTGGCCCGGTTTGATCTGCCGGGAACGTCGGGGTTGGCGGCGGGAATCCGCTTTCTGCCGGACCGCCGCCGTGTGGCGATCTTGTGGCGCGACGGTCGCCTGGATCTCCTCGATCCGGAAGCGCTGCACGCTCAGTTGAACCGATTGGGATTGGGGTGGTGAAATGACGTGCCCGGCCCAGCGGAATCGGGGATGACGTGTCGGCACCGATTGCGGAAGTGGAGGGGGGCGAGGACGGGGGAAATGTTTCCTTCACCGCTGCATGCCATTGTCGGTTGGAGGTTGCCGCGCGGAGGGGATTTGGTCCGGGTGGGCATCGTCCGCTAGGCTCGGGAGGATGAAGGTTGCCATTGTGGGCTGCGGCGCGCTGGGAAGTTATTACGGAGCCCGGTTGTGTCGGGCGGGGCACGAAACCCATTTCCTGCTTCGATCGGATTTCGCGGCGGTCGCCCGCGACGGGGTGCAGATCGTGGGGCTGCCGGGGACGGAAGCCGGATTTCAAGTGCGTCCGCACTGTGCGGACCGGCCGTCCTTGATCGGCCCCAGTGACCTGGTGCTGATCGGCCTGAAGACGACGGCCAATGCCGCCCTGGCGGACCTGTTGCCGCCGCTGTGCGGGCCCGGTACGGCGGTTTTCACCCTGCAAAATGGTTTGGGCAACGAGGCCTTTCTGGAGCGCTTGGTACCGCCCTCGTCCATTCTCGGGGGCTTGGCCTACGTTTCTTTGAATCGGCTGGCGCCCGGGGTGGTGCGGTGTCAGGACCCCGGATCGGTGGTCTTGGGCGAGTGGTCCGGGCCCTGGCGGGATCGGACCCGGGAATTGACGGAGGCGTTGAATGCAGCGGGGGTGGCGACGACGGCGACGGATCACCTGCGGCTGGAACGTTGGCGTAAATTGGTTTGGAACATCCCGTTCAATGGCTTGGGAACCTTGGGGGCAGAGGGGATCGTGCGGTTGCTGGAGGAGCCTTTCCGGCCGGTTCCGACCCGCGACGGGATCGTGCCGACGGATCAGCTGCTGGCTGAGCCCCGTTGGCGGGAATTGGTGCGGGACCTGATGCTGGAGGTGCTGGCGGTGGCGCGATCCGGTGGGCACAATCTGCCGGACAGCTGGGCGGACTCGGAACTGGCCCGGACGCGAGTGATGGGGTCCTACAAGCCGTCGACGACGGTGGATTTCGAGTTGGGTCGGCCCTTGGAGTTGGAGGCGATTTTTGGCGAGCCCTTTCGGCAGGCGCAGGCCAGTGGAGTACCCATTCCGTGGTTCAAGCGGCTGATTCAGGGGCTGCGGGTCCGGGCGGGCTGGTCGGAAAATGCTAATTTCACGAAGAAATCCCCCGAAATCCGGGTTTCGGAAGACTTTGGAAAAAAGTAGTGGCGCAAGGGGGGTCGGTTGCTAGTTTCCGCGGCCTTCGTTCCGGGTCAGGAATTCCGCTTGTGCGGTTTTTTAGTTACCCGGATCAAGCTGGATCCATACCTTGAAGTTTCTGTGTCTGTAAAGAAACCGCTTCCCGCCAAGAAGCCGGCTCCTGTAGCCGGCAAAGGTAAACCTGCGCCCAAAGTAGTGGCGCCAGCCAGCATTGCGTCGATTTTGGGACGAGATCCCAATAAGGGTGGTAAATCCGCGGGCGGCGCGGTGGCCATTGCCTGGACCCCGGCTTCCAAAGTGCGTCCTGAGTGGAAGAAACATTACCAGGATCTGTTGGACCGTCACGATCAGCTCCGTTTGCAGATCAGTGGGTTGCAAAAGGAATCCCAGGCCGAGATGGAGAGCTACAGCCTGCACATGGGCGACTCCGGCACGGATAATTTTGATCGCGATCTGGCTCTGGGGATGCTTTCCTCGGACCAGGAAGCGATGTTTGAGATTGAAGAAGCCCTGCGACGGATTGAAAAGGGCACCTACGGGGTGTGTGAGTTGACCGGGAAGAAGATCCCGAAGACCCGGTTGGATGTGAATCCCTGGGCGCGCTTTACGGTGGAAGCTCAGTCCCAACTTGAGAAGGAAGGGGCCCTCCGTCAGCGCAACCGTATTGGTTCGCTGGGCAGTGTCGAGACGAGCAGTGCCTCGGATAGCGACGAGGATGACGACGGCGATGAGAAGCCGGCGGCACCCAAGGCCAGCAGCAAGGAAGACTGATTTTTTATGCCGCGCGAAATAGTGACCATTGAGTGCACGGAAGCGAAGAAGCTGGGCAAGCCCGTTTCCCGTTACCAGACCACTCGTAACAAAAAGCTCCAGACCGATAAGGTGGAAAAGAAGAAGTTTAATCCCTTCCTTCGCCGCCATACCCTCCATCGGGAGATTAAGTAGACCATGCCACGCAAGAATAAGCCAGACGACAAGAAACGCCGTAATGCCACCCCGCGGACTCCGCGGCCCAAGCCGAAGGTGGATTTCACGGTCGACGCAATCGACTTCAAGAACGTTGCGCTGCTCAAGCAGTATGTGACGGACAACGGTCGGATCCTGCCCCGCAAGTACACGGCACTGCCGGCGCATTATCAACGCAAGCTGACGACTGCCATCAAGCGGGCGCGTCAGTTGCTGTTGATGAAGTAACCGCCAACTGCCCGAGCAAAAATCACCCGTCGGCCTCCGCCGACGGGGTTTTTTGTTGGGCGCAATTGGTTGGTGGAGTCGTGCTGCCGCCGGAATTTTCAGCGGATGGGCAACGGTATTCTCCGTGTGCCTTGGGTGTTCTCGTGTCCCCGAGCAAAGTGGTAGCGGACGACCGCACTCCCCGACGCTGGCGCGACGGCTCACACGGCAGGTGAAGGCCGCAAGGTTTTGGACTGCGGCAGTCCTCTACCGCTTTGGAAATCCAACGTGCGAGCCGAATAGGCGCCGAAATTATCAGCGGGCGGGCACTGAAGTTCCGCGACCGCTCCGCACGCCGGCAGTAAAAGCCCTGGCGACGGTCATTTCACGACAATTCGTTTTGGACGTTCCGCCATTGGATCCCGACGGTGGCGCTCTCTTTTTATGAACAAGCCCGCCTGTCCGATGTGTGAAATGACCGAGGTGTTGGAACATGCTGACCGCTGGGAATGCGTCACCTGTGGTCACGAATGGGAGCGCGAACCCGAGCCCGAAAAGGCGCGGGTGGTCAAGGATGCCCACGGCAACGTGCTGGTGGACGGCGACTCCATTACCCTCATCAAAGATCTTCCGCTGAAGGGCTCGTCGCAGGTCTTGAAGGGCGGTACCAAGGCGAAGGGCATTCGTTTGGTCGAAGGTGATCACGAAATCTCCTGCAAAATCGAAGGCAGCGCCATCGCGCTAAAAGCGTGCTACGTGAAAAAAGCCTGAACGGAAACCGGGACACCGGGGCGCTGTCGTTGGCCCCGCGGAACCGGCGTTTTTCCGGGGGGGGCGGAGTTTTTCCGTTCCCCGGCACGTTGGGGCCCGTGGGAACTTCCGGGCGGGGCGATTCGCCACTCCGGCAACGGGGACGGAGTTTTGGAGCCGGGGGACAGTGGATCGGTTGGCTGTTTTGATCCGTTTTTATTGGAGTTTTGCCCTAAATAGGGCCGGCATTGTGAATGCTCCGCGCGAATTCCGGCTGGCGGCTCGCCCCCGGATTTCGTCCGCTCGCCACCAACGGCTTCATTTTGTCGAGGGGACCGCTAGAAATGGTGGCATTCCATGAAGCACTCTCTGCCAACCTTGTTGGGCGCACTGGCTTGTGCCCTGCCGATCACTTTTCAATCCAGTGTCTCCGCCCAAGGCTGCGTAGCCGTCCGGGGCGGCGGCATGTGTTCGCTGCATCTCGGGGAGCCGGGCGCGGACGTCGAGGAGAATCCCTGGCTCGCCAGTGTCTCCTACCGGTACATCCATTCCTTCCGGCACTTCGTCGGCGATGTAGAACAGTTGCAGCGCGCCGCTGCGGCCAACCAGGTCATCAATCATTCGCACTTCATTGATTTCGGCGCCCAGTACCGGATCAACTCCCATTGGGACGTGGCGGTGACGCTCCCGTTCGTGACCTCCACGCGCTCCCAGGTGGTCGGCACGCCGGGTACCCGCTTCGAAACCAGCTCCAGTGGCATCGGCGATGCGCGGCTGACCGGGTATTACTGGATTTTCGATCCCAAAAAGGAACCCAAGGGCAACATTCAAATCGGTCTGGGTTTGAAGGCGCCGACCGGTGACCACAACGTGCAGGACACCTTCCTGACCGCGAATGGAACCACGACGGTGCGCGCGGTGGATCAGTCGATTCAGCCGGGTGACGGCGGTTGGGGCACGTCCATCGAGTTGAATGCCTTCCGGGAGCTTATGCCCCGCACGGTGGCGTTTCTTCAGGCGTCCTACCTGCTGAACCCGGAGGATACCAACGGCACCGTCACCGGCCGGTTCCGCAACGATCCCAAGACGGCGGGTTATTATGAAAATCTAATGTCGATCCCCGACCAATACTTCGTCCGGGGCGGCCTTGGCTACAATCTGGTGCCGAAGTGGGGTCTGACGGTCAGTCTCGCAGGCCGCTTGGAAGGTGTGCCGGTGAATGATTTGTTGGGTGCCAGCGATGGCTTCCGCCGTCCCGGCTTCGGGGTCAGCATTGATCCGGGCATCCAGATCGCCAAAGGCCGATTCACGTTTAACGTCAACGTGCCGTTCGCCTTGTATCGTAATCGCGAACGGAGTGTCGCCGACCAGTTGGCGACGGCCGCCAAGGGCTCGGATGTCCACGGCGACGCGGCGTTCGCCGACTACGTCGTAACGGCGGCGATTGGCATCCGTTTCTAAGTCCGGATTTCGGCCTGCAGGTTGGGTTTTCGAAGGCGGTACCCTCGTGGTGCCGCCTTTTCGCGTTTGTGTCGGGCTAGGGTGGCACCGAGGGTGGAAGCTGAAGAAGTCGGAGGGAAAGGACGCCGACTGGGAAGTTAGCGCGTACCGCCGGTTTTTCATCGGCGATTTGGGCCGGCCGCTGGTCGGCCGTTTTCCAAACATCGAACCCGGGATGGGTGCATCGAGTGTTTCAATTCGCCATCCGAGCGGGAATTTGGTATTCGAGATGACGCATGCACTCACCCGAAGTTCCTCCGCCCGTGCCGCCGCCGGTTCCTGGTGTGGGCGGCGTGTTGTTGATGTGTCTGGTCCCCGCGGCGACCCTGTTGATCGCCGCGCTTCTGGGATACAATCCCACTCGGACCGTGCCCGTGCCGGTCACGGTGTTGCTTGCCGTTTCCTTCCTGGCGCCGGCGTGGGCGGCGTGGGATTTGCATCGGCGTCGTCGAGCCATCGGGAAGAATATGTTACCCAACGCGTGGATCGCCGCGGGCGCCGGAGCGCTGGCCGGAGTGCTCTTCTGTATGGCGGCGTGCATCCTCGCCGTTGTGGTTTTCGTGTTGGTGATGTTCGGCGTCTGCGTTTTGAATGGTGGTCGACTGGGCGGCTGAAACGCCTTTTCCAGCGAACCACCTCCCGTCTTTCCCATGACTTCCGAATCTGCGATCGCTCTACGCCCGGCGCGTGAGTTGCTGAAACGTACCACCACGCGCTGCCCGGTTTGCCGTGAACCGGTGCCCGGTGAGGTCTGGCGCGAAGGACGGCATCCGGCCCGGGTGATCCTGCGGCGAACCTGTCCCACCCACGGGCCGGCCGAGGCCGTACTCGCCAGCGATGCCCGTTTTTACTGGCTGGCGCAGGGAGATCGCGCGTCGGGGGGCTGTTGCGGGGGCGCGTGCCACGCCGCCGAGGGACCGGCTACCGGCACACTGGGGCGCAATGCCGGAGTGGTCTTCGCCGAAGCCCCCGCCACGTCGAGCGTCCGTTGCGAAACGTTGTCCACGTGTCTGGCCCTGATCGAGATCGTCCACTCCTGCAATCTCGCCTGCCCGACCTGTTATGCCGACTCGCCGATCGGCGCTGGCGCCAAGGTGGATGCCGTTCCGTTGAGCGATCTCCAACGACGCATCGAGGGCGTCATTGAGCGGAAAGGACGGATAGAAATCCTGCAATTGTCCGGCGGTGAGCCGACCCTGCATCCGCAGTTTTTTGAACTGTTGAACTGGGCGCAGGCGCACGAGAAGATCGATTTTACCTTGGTGAACACCAATGGCGTGCGGCTGGCGCAGGATCCGGAGTTTGCCCGCCAATTTGGCGAGGCGGCGGCCCGCAAAGGCGTACAATTGTACCTCCAATACGACGGCCCCCAAGCCGCGGGGCAGCGGGAATTGCGGGGCGCGGATCTGCGGGTCCTGCGGGAGCGCACCTTGGAGGTCTGTGGGCGGATCGGTCTCCCAGTCACCCTCGCGATGACGGTCACTGCGGACAATCTGGCTCACGTCGGGGACGCCATCGCCTTTGGTCTGGCGCAACCGCACGTCCACGGCCTGACCTTTCAGCCCCGCTTCCTAAGTGGACGCACTCCGACCCGCGACGCGGACGCCGGGAATGCCCCCCGTTTAAACACCGCCGACATCCTGCTCGCGGCAGTGGCGCAGAGTGAAGGACGATTGCGCTTCGAGGACTTCACACCGTTGCCGTGTGGGGATCCCAATTGCGCCACGATTGGGTATCTCTTGCGCCTGGGCGAACAGGTCCGCTCGGTGAGTGAATTCGTCGACTTCGCCCAATTGCAGGGCTTCCTGCACGACAAGATCAACTATCGACTGGAGGATCTGGTGCAATGTGGCTGCGAAACCGAGCCATTGGGACACCTCTTGAAAGGACTCGAATTGCAGCCCGGCATCGCGTTTCGCTTGATGGTCAAACCCTTCATGGATGCCTGGACCTGGGATCAGGATCGCATCGACCGCTGTTGCACGCATGTGATCCGTCCCGACGGCCGTCTGGACTCCTTCTGCCACTACTACAGCGGATTTGCTCCGTAAACCGGTGTGATTCCTGGAACCTGGCCCTTGAACACGCTCCTCGCCGCGGTAGATCGGATTCCGCTCAATGACGGTGCGGTGCGGCCCCCGTTTTATGGAGCGCTGCTGCTGCTCGGACTCGCGGGCAGTCTCTGGTGGTGGATGCGGCTGGCGCGACGGGATGAGCGACTGTTGCTGCTCTGGGCGATCGCGCTCGTCAGTGCATTTCTGGGGGGGAAACTGGGTTATCTGCTGGCGGAAGGTTGGCTCGACTACGGTCAGCCGGATGTCTGGCAGCGGTGGCTCACGGGCAAAACCATCGTGGGCGCGCTGCTTGGTGGCTATGCCGGGGTCGAATGGGGCAAGCGCCTGCTGCGCTATCGAACTGTCACGGGCGACTGGTTTGCGTTCGTGGTTCCGGCGGGAATTGCCCTGGGACGGGTGGGATGCTGGTTGCAGGGGTGCTGTCTCGGCCAGGTTTGCGCCACCCCCCACTGGTGGACAGTTGCGGATACCCACGGACTTCCGCGCTGGCCGGCGGTCCCGTTGGAGTTGGGTTTCAATGTCGCGGCGATCCTGCTCTTTGCGGTCTTACGCTGGAGCCATCGGCTGCCAGGACAGCATTTTCACCTCTATTTAATGGCCTACGGGCTGTTCCGCTTTGTGCATGAGAGCTGGCGCGATACCCCCCGGATCCTCGGGCCCTTGAGTGGGTATGCTGTGATGTCCCTCGGACTCATAATCCTGGGCGGCGTCCGATTTGTTCAGCGTCAACGGGCCTTGGCGGGGGAGGCCAGTGGCGGCAGCCGGTGAGTCCGGTGGGGGGCGACGGTGCCCGCCGAGGCGATCGTCGGACGCCCGCGGACCGGCGACCGTGATGCCATTTGCGTGCTTATCGCTCCCAAGGCTAGTCTTTCCGGCAGTGCGAGAAGTGAGACGACAGATCCCTGTTCAAGATACCGGTTCACCCGTTCGGCCGGAGCGCTTGGGCGCAGGCTGGAGCCGTTGTGCCTAGTGGATTTGCCCTCTCGCTGATCCTCCCGTCATGAGTTTCGCCCAACGTTTGTTCAAGCCCGAGTATTGGTTCCGGCCGCGGCAGGTTTATCACCGCCTCACCCGTCGTGGTCCGCGTCCGGCCGATGCCGATGTCATCACCCCGTGGGGATTGCCCATGCGGGTGCATCCCAGCGAGGACATGGGCATGGTGATCTGGCATTTGGGCGTCATTGATTTGGTGGTGTGCGAGGCGTGCTGGCGGTTGCTGGATCCGGGCGAGACCGCCTTGGATGTGGGCGCCAACATCGGTCAGATGACCGGGCTTCTGGCTCGTCGAACGGGACCGACGGGTGAAGTCTGGAGTTTTGAACCGCATCCCGAAGTGCGCGCCGAACTCGAACGGCATGTGGCCGCCTGGCGCAAGACGGATCTGCCCCTCGGTCACGTCCGGGTTCATGGCGTCGCCTTGAGCAACGCGTCCGGAGCCGCTGCCCTATTCGAACCGCGCACGTTTTCCGGGAACCGAGGTACCGCCAGTCTGGAATTGGTCTCCACCGAATCCGGAGGCGCCAACGATGCCGGGGGACGGTCCTTCACTGTACCGACCCAGGCCTTCGATGAAGTGTTTCCCAAGGATCGTCGCGTGGGTGTCCTCAAGATCGATGTCGAAGGACATGAGCCGCAGGTTTTCGCCGGCGCGCTGCGCACCCTGCGGGATCGGCGGATCCGGGATATTGTTTTCGAGGAACACCAGAGTCTGCCCAGTCCGGCGTCGAAGCTGCTGACGGACGCCGGTTATACCCTCTTTTCCCTCGAGCAGGCCTTTTGGGGCCCGCGCATCCATTCGCCCACGGAAGCGATCAATCGTCCCCACTGGCTGCCGCCGAACTACCTGGCGACCTTGGATCCTGCCCGGGCCATTGCGAAGTTCCGTCCGGGCGGCTGGCAGGTGCTGCGCTGATAATGGGGGCGGCGTTTGGGATTTGCCGCGATCCGTAGCGGCCCGATTCTGCGGGGTCATCATGTTTCCCCGTCTAACGCTGCTGATCGTCCTCCTGCTGGTGGGTCCATGGAGTTCCCCACTCCGTGCCGACGTGTCTTTCCGGACCAACGCCACCGTGTTGTTCTACGGCAATTCGCTGATGGAACGATTGGCGGAACACGGCGAATTGGAGGCTTGGGTGCAGCTGGCACATCCGCAGCAGCACCTGCATTTCCGCAGTCTGGCGTGGACCGGCGACGAAATCGGCCATCAACTGCGCGCCGAGGGCTATGCCGATTACATGAAGGGCTTGCTGGCCGAGTGGCCGGCGCAGGTGGTCCTGATGGGGTTCGGCATGAATGAGTCGTTCGCGGGCGCCGCGGGCTTGGCCGATTTCCGCGCGCAACTGGCGACCTATCTGGAGCAACTCAGCCGGCGACATCCGCAGGCGACCTTGGTGCTGCTCGCGCCGACGGCGGTGGAATTGGGGGGACAAGTGCGGGACACGTTGGGAC
This sequence comes from Verrucomicrobiota bacterium, assembly GCA_947471985.1. Classification (GTDB taxonomy): domain Bacteria; phylum Verrucomicrobiota; class Verrucomicrobiia; order Limisphaerales; family UBA9464; genus CANIZL01. The sequence goes on from CANIZL010000003.1 coordinate 48,969, forward strand.
GCAATCGGGATCTCGCCGCGTATGCCCAGGTCATGGAGGAAGCCGCCCGGTCGCGCGGGGTGTTGTTCGTGGACCTGTTTTCCGCCACCCGCGACGCCATGGCGAACACGGTGGAGCGGCTCACGGTGAACGGGATGCATTTGAACGCCGCGGGGAATCGGGTCGTGGTGCAGCTCATCGCTCGGGCGTTGCTCGGCGACGCGGCTTTCCAACGGATCTCGCCGGCGCGCGTCCTGGAGGTTGCCCCGGCTGCTGCGCGAAAAAATCATTTCGTCGCGGAGGTGGCGCGCCCAAAGAATGCCGATCTCTACTACGGCGTCCGCAAACGGCCCGAAGAATATGCGGCGGAGATTCCGCGGTATCACCGCATGATCGCCGCCACCGAGGCCCTCGAGTATGAACTCGCCGCGTCCCCGGATCGCCGGTTCAACAGCACCTCCACGCCCTGGCTGGAACCCCTGCCGCCCGGGGCCGGTCACGACGACGGCAAGAGCACGGGCATCATCAAGAGCCCGGCGGAGGCTCTCGCGGAAATGAAGATGGCCGACGGTTATGCCGTGAATCTCTTCGCTTCCGAGGAACAGTTTCCGGACCTGAAGAATCCTGTGCAGATCGCCTTCGACGCCCGCGGCCGCCTGTGGGCCGTCACCATGCCGTCCTTTCCCCACACGGTCCCGGGGATGAAGCCCGACGACAAAATCGTCGTGCTCGAAGACACGGATCACGATGGCCGGGCGGACAAATTGACGGTGTTCGCGGACGGACTGGATGCGCTGGACGGTGTGGCGTTTCACGAACGCGGGGTGATTGTTTCCGAACAACCGCGGTTGTGGTTGATGCAGGACACCGACGGCGACGGCCGGGCGGATTTCAGGCAGGAGTTACTCCGGGGCATCGACGTGACGGATTCGCATCACGGGGGAATGATCGCCACCGATCCGCTGGGCCACGTGTGGTTTTGTGACGGAGTGTTTCACCGGTCCCAAATCGAGACGCCGCAAGGCGTGGTGCGGGCGATTGATGCCACGACTTTCCGCCTGAATCCGCGCACCGGCCGGGTGGATGTGGAATGGCAGAGCATCACGCCGAATCCGTGGAAGATCACCTTCGATCGTTACGGAAATGTTTTTCAGATGTATGGCGACGGATTGGTCCTGGACGGCTTGCCGCTGACCTGGACACCCCTCGGCGTGTATCACCCGTTCGCCTACGCCAAGACGGTGGACTACGGCAAGGGCTCGGCCGCGGCGAGCATTTCGAGTCCCAATTTTCCGCCCGAATACCAGCAGGGAATGGCCTCCGCTGCGCTCTTGGGACGCTACAGCGTTTCGTTGACGAAATATGATTTCGCCGAAGGCATGGTGCGCGGCTCGGGGCGGCTCGACATACTGACGTCGCCGAACCCGGCTTTCCGCCCGGCCGATGTGGAATTCGGCATGGATGGCGCGCTGTACGTTTCCGATTTTTGCAGTGCGATCATTGGGCACGCGCAGCATCCGATGCGGGATCCGCATTGGGATCACACGCACGGCCGGATTTGGCGCGTGGTCTACTCGGGGCGGCCGGTGGTGAAGACGTGGCCGCAGATCGAAGGCGCGAGTGTCCCGCAATTGCTCGCGTTGCTCCGCGATTCGCAGGATCTGGTGCGGCACCATACCCGCATTGAATTGCGCCGGCACGGAGCGTCGGTGCTGCCCGCGCTGGAGGCCTGGGTGAGTGCGTTGGATTCCGCCCGGCCGGAATCCGAAGCCGCGTTGCTGGAGGCCGTTTACGTGGCGGAGGGCCTGGGGCAGACGCGTCCCGCCTGGTTGACCCGTTTGGCGCAGTCGCGCGACCCGCTGTATCGCGCCGCGGCCACCCGCTTGATTCGCTATCAGGCCGATCGCCTGCCGGATGCCACCGAGCGTCTCCAAACAATGGCGATGGATCCGCATCCGCGGGTGCAGATGGAAGTGGTGGACGCGGTGGCGCACCTGCGGCCGACGCTCCCGGCGGCGGAGCACGCGTTGCACGCACTGACTTCGACCAACGCGGATGTGAAGCACATGATGGCCGATTTGCGGCACGGCACTCGACCGGCCAAGGGACGCAGCGTTCCCGTGCTGGAGACGGCTCCGGAGACTCGCTTGAACGAATGGCATTGGCTGGGCACCGCGGGTTCCGGATCGGCCACCCGCTACCGCGCCGGCGGCCCCAAGGGCGGCACGCCGCCGCCGGGCAGCGGCGTCTATCGCACCTATTTGCAGGCCACGGCGGCGCAGCCCGCGACGCTGGCGGTGAGGTATAGTTTCCTCGACATCTCGGTGAACGGCGACCAGCTGCTCTCCCACGACTCCCAGTGGAGCAGCGAACAACAGGTGCAATTTGATCTGCGCCCCGGCTTGAATGTGATCGACGTGGAACTGCGCCGGCTCAACGGCGCCCCGCCGGCGATTTACCTTTATGACCCCGTGGGCCAGCCCCTCGCCAACGTGCGTTTGGCGTCCGATGAAGCCAGCCTGCGCGAGCTGTCGACGGCGTGGAATCAGGCGAACGCGCCGCAAGCGGGTACGCTGCGGGTGCAGGCGGGGGCCGGGCTCCAGTTCATTCCCCGGGAATTGCGCGTGAAGGCCGGCACGCCGGTGCATCTGACCTTCGAAAACCCCGACCTGATGATTCACAACTTCGTACTCGTGGCGCCGGGTGCGGCCGACGAGGTCGGGGACCTGGCCGACCAGTTGGCGAAGCAGCCGTACGGGTTGTCCCGCCAATACGTGCCGGAGACGCCGAAAATCCTTCAATCCACCCGGCTGGTGAATCCCAAGGCGAAGGCCCAGCTCGATTTCACGGCGCCCAATGAGCCCGGGCGTTATCCATTTCTCTGTACCTTTCCCGGCCATTGGCGCCTTATGAAGGGCACGCTGATCGTTGAGTGAACCTCCGTTGTCTCACCCTATGAAAATTACCCGCATTCTCGCTTATCGCGTGGAACTGCCGCTGCACGAAACCACCTACAAGTGGTCGGGCGGCAAGTCCGTCACCGTTTTCGACAGCACCATCGTGCGGGTCGAGACGGACACCGGTCTGGTGGGCCATGGCGAAGTTTGCCCACTGGGGCCGTTTTACCTGCCCGCTTATGCGGAGGGCGTTCGCGCCGGGATACGCGAGCTGGGCCCGCACCTGCTGGGCGCGGATCCGCGGCAATTGGCCAAGCTCAATCGGCTCATGGATGCCGCTCTGAAGGGGCATCCGTATGTGAAGAGCGGCATCGACATCGCGTGCTGGGACATCCTGGGTCAGGCCGCGGGGATGCCCGTGTGCGAATTGCTCGGCGGCCGTTACGGGGCCGATTTTCACCTCTATCGGGCGATTTCCCAGGAGTCACCCGAGAAGATGGCGGATCAAGTCGCCGGGTATCGCTCGCAGGGCTATCGGCGGTTTCAACTCAAGGTGGGCGGGGACCCGGATGTCGACATCGCGCGCATTGAGGCCGTGTCCGCGAAACTGCATCCCGGCGATCGCCTGGTGGCGGATGCCAATACTGGTTGGGTGCAACACGAAGCCGTGCGCGTGGCCCGGGCGGTGCGGGACGTGGATGTCTACATCGAACAACCGTGTCTCACCTACGAGGAATGCCTCGCGGTTCGCCGGCAGTGTGCGCATCCGTTTGTCCTGGATGAAAATATCGACGACCTCGGCATCCTCCTGCGGGCGAAGGCGGATCTGGCGATGGATGTGGTAAACTTGAAGATCAGCAAGCTGGGCGGGCTCACGAAGATCCGGCAGGCGCGCGATTTGTGCGTGAGCATGGGCATCGCCATGACGCTGGAGGATTCCTGGGGCGGGGACATCGCGACCGCGGCCATCGCGCATCTGGCGCACAGCACGCCGACGGAATTCCTGTTCAGCACCACGGACTTCAACAGTTACGTGACCGTCAGTACGGCCACGGGAGCGCCTCAGCGATTGGACGGTCGCATGGCGGCGTCCACGCAACCCGGGCTGGGCATCCAGCCGCGCATGGAAGTCCTGGGCACGCCGGTGGTCGACGTTCACTGAGGGACGAGTTGGGGAATCGGTATGCGTTTGGATCTGGGACGGCGGCGATCTGCTTTCATGAAACTTCACCTTCGTACGGCAATCCGTCGCGGTCTCGCCGCCGTCCTGCTGGCGGGAACCTTGAGCACGCAGCCGGCCGGCTCAGCCGACGTCGAGCCGCTCGCGGTTTTTCGTCGCGGCGCGCGGGTGCTTTTTCAGGGCGATTCGATCACCGATGGCAATCGCGGTCGCAGCGCCGATCCGAATCATATTCTGGGCCACGGCTACGCGTTCATTGTCGCGGCGAAGTATGGCGCGGCTTTTCCCGAGCGGGAACTGACCTTTCTCAATCGGGGCATCAGCGGCAACACGGTGACGGATCTGGCGGGGCGCTGGGCGAAGGACACGGTCGAATTGAAGCCCGGAGTGCTGAGCATTTTGATCGGCGTGAACGATGCCGCCAAGAAGGTCCCGGTCGCGGAGTTTGAGCAGGCTTACGATGAATTGCTGACCCAAACGCGGGCCGCCCTGCCGGGAGTTCGCCTGGTGTTGGGCGAGCCTTTCCTCCTGCCGGTGGGTGTGCGCAAAGAGGGCTGGGAAACGGCGCACGCCGATATGGTGTTGCGACAGGAAGCGGTCGCCCGGCTGGCGCGAAAGCACGGGGCGGCGCTGGCGCGGTTTCAAACTGCGTTGGATGCGGCCAGCCGCCGTGCCGCCCCGGATCACTGGATCTGGGACGGCATTCATCCGACGTATTCCGGCCATCAAATTCTGGCCGAGGAATGGGTGCGGGCGGTGAAGGAATTTTGGCCGTCGCCGTGACCGTACCGCAGCGGAATTACTTCTTTTCCGCCTGCTTCTTGGCTTCCTGCTGCTTCACCGCCGTGGCGAGTTTGGTGAGGTACTTCGCCTTGTCCTTGTTGAAGTCCTTCACGCAGTTCTTGCAGCAGAACTTGATGGTCTGGCCGTCGTTCACCATCTCGAAGGGCTTCATATCGCTGCCGGCGAATTTCTCGTCCGAGACCAGGCAGTACTCGAGCGGATACGGCTTGGCCTTCGCTTCCTTCGCGGAGGCGGCGGGCTTGTTGGCGGGTTCGGCTGCGCGGACGGAAAGCGCGGGGATCGCGCCGGCAAGCAGGAGGGCGGTGAGGCAGGAGTTCACGAGTTTCATAGGATTTGGTGAGGAGTGTACTTACTACGGTAAAGGGATCAAACCAGGGCCAGCCAGCGGGAGAGGCGTTGGCGGAGTTGTTGGCGGGCGCGGTAGAGGCGGGATTCGATGGTTTTGGACGTCGTGGTGAGCAGCCCCGCGGCTTCGGTCACGGAACGATCCTCCAGTTCGCAGAGGATGACCGCTTCGCGGAGATCCTCGGGCAGCTCGGCGACGGCTTGGCGCACGGCGCGTTGCCGTTCGCCGGCGAGGGCGTCGTCGGCGGGACTGCCTCCCGTCGCGGGCAGCCGGTCGGCCAGACTTGGGGCGCCATCCGTCGTGCCCGCCTCGAGGGAGACTTCCGGGCGACGCTGGCGGGAGCGCAGATGATTGCGGGCGAGATTGCCGGCGATGGTGAACAGCCAGGGGGAGAAGCGGGCGCCCGCCTGGAATTTCCCGCGATGTTGGTAAACCCGGACAAAAGTTTCCTGGGCGAGATCGTGGGCAGCTTCCTCGTCGCCCACGAAGCGGCAAAGAAACCCGAAGAGCACTCCGGCATGACGTTCCATGAGGGCGGAGAGGGCCGCCTCTTGTCCGGCGGCGAGGCGCACCATGTCGGCCTGGTCCAAAGCCTCGGTTTCATGGGGACTCATGCGCGGGGTGAGCCATCGATTCCACCATCCCGCCCGGCAGGCCGAGGGTCAGGCGTTGCATTTCGGCGAGGTACCGCTCGCCCTGCGCGCGGGGCAGGGTACGGGCGATCTCCTGAAAGTGCCGGAGCATCCGGGCCTGACATTCCGCACGTAGGGTGGCGATCTCGATCAGCTTTTGTTCGACGTCCGGTCCAACATTGGTCCGGCCCCGCAGTGTGCTGGCGAGTTCGGTGTTTTTGGCGGCCAGCCGGCGGCACATTTCCTGGCACTGGGTTTGATAGCCCTGATGCAGGGGACGGATGCGCGAGAGATCGGTCTCGCTGAGTTGAAATTCATGGCACAACCACGCCAGATCGTCGGACTGGCGTTCCGCGGTGGTGACCCGTGCCCGTGAGGCGGCCCAGTAGCACAGGGCGAAGAGCGCACCGCCGGCGGTCAGGGCGAGGAGCAATCCGACCAGCGGGCGCAGGGTCTTCATGGCATTGATCGGTGGAACGGGCTTACGGACGCCAGATAGCGCGTCTGCTCCACCTGTTGTACCCGGGTGTCACCCGAGCGAAGTCCCAGCCAGCCGCCGGTGAGCATCAGGGCCGCCAAGCCGGCGACAGCGAAACCGGGACGGAAGAGTTGTTGCACCCAGCGATCCAGCCAGGTCCGTGGCGAGACCTCCTCCAATCGGAGTTCCTCCAGTTCCAAACGGCGCCAGACCCCTTCCTGAAACCGCGGCGGCAGGGCCGGAACCGGGTGCGCCTCCTGCAAAAGGCGGCGTAGCTCGGAATCTTCGGGTGGGAGTGGGGTGGCATTCATGGCCGGAGGGGCGGCGGTGCTGGACCGCCGCCCGGGGTTGATTCGGCGGTGGATTCAGTGCCTGGTGTGGGCCTTCGCGCCGCTGCAACAGCCCATTTTGGAGTCGCCCGCCTGAGCCATGGAACACGATGCCATGGCGGATTTATGGGCGCTGCACATGCCCGCGGCAACTTTGGTCTCCGGCCGCGCCGCATTGGCGCGGGGGGATCCCAAGGGCTGCGTGCCGTGCACGTGATCGTGATCGCCACCCACTGTGGCGGCTTCCGTCGTTGCGTCCGGCGCGGTTTTGGCCGGGCTCAGGACCAGCGGCACTCCGGCGACCACGGCCAGCGTGGCGGCGGAGGCGAGGGCAGTGAGGGTCAATTTAAGGAATTTCATGGAGGTGAAGTGTTGTGTTTTCGGTTGGGGCGACGAACCAATCATCACCCTTCATCCTCGCTTACCCCGCCACCCCGAAAATCCCGCAGAAATTCTTCCGGAATTTGGGAACTCTGAAATCCGCCCGTCCCCGGGGGCCGCCGGATCCGGGCAGGGCGGCCCGGTCGGCGGTGCATCCTGCGCCTTATTGCTTCCCGCGCGTCGCGTCGAGGCGGCCGGCGGCGTATGCGGTGAAGACCCGCTGGATTTCGTCGCGCACCTGTCGGAACACTTGCAGTCGCTCGGCTTCGGAGCCGACCGCGTGGGCCGGGTCCAGGAAAGGCCAGTGATGACGGTTCAGCTGTCCGGGAAACACCGGGCAGGCCTGGTCGGCATTGCCGCACACCGTGATGACGGTTTCCACGTTGCGAGTGAGGAAATCATTCATGTGCTTCGACGTATGGCTGCGGATGTCGATGCCGATTTCCCCGAGGGCGGCAACCGCCATGGGATGCACATAGCCGGCGGGCTTGCTGCCGGCGCTGGCCACTTCAAAGCGGCCCTGGGCGGCGGCACGCAGGATGCCTTCGGCGAGGTGGCTGCGACAGGAATTGCCGGTGCAAAGAATGAGCACCAACGGGAGCGGGGTGGAGGGATTCATGCTTTTTAGGGAAAGATTCGGGACGTGCGGTCACGCCGCCGCAGTTTCGGCAGCGCAACAGTCGGGACCGCGCAGGGCGCGGCACGTGGGGATGGCCAGCCAGGCGCCCAGGACGGGGGCGGTGAGGTAAATCCAGAGGTGCTCCAGCTGGCCGCTCACGACGGCGGGGCCGAGGGAGCGCACCGGGTTCATGGAAGCCCCGCAGATGGGGCCGGCGAACATGGCTTCGAGGGCAATCATCGCACCGATGGCAATGCCCGCCGTCACACCCTTTTCCTTGGCGCCGGTGGACACATTGAGGATCACCAGCATCAGCATAAAGGTGAGGACAACTTCCAAAATAAAGCTCTGACTGGCCGCACCGGCCGGGAGGGTTCCTCCGAGGCCCTTCGCGGTGGGAAAGAGGAATCGCAAAAGACCGCTGGCCGCCAGTGCGCCGGCGATTTGGGCGGCCACATAGCCCGGGACCTGGCGCCAGGAAAAGCGGCCGGCCACGGCAAAAGCCGTCGTCACCGCCGGGTTCATGTGGGCGCCGCTGATGTCGCCGAGGGTGTAGATCAGCGACAACACCACGAGGCCAAACGTCAGGGCCACCCCGGCGTGGGTGATGACCCCGTGGGTTTCCTGATTGATCACGATGGCTCCGGTGCCGGCGAAGACGATGACGAAGGTGCCGAGGAATTCGGCGAAGGATTGTCTCATGGCGGGCAGGTCGATCGACGGGATTTGGTGCACGAGAAACCAACGCAGCAGGCGCCGGCATCGCGGAGGGTTAGTCGTTTTTGCAGCCGCCGGGCATCGGCCCGTAGCGTGCGGTCGTTTGCCAGGGATTCCGAAAAGGCTTCGAAGAGCAACGCCAGTGGCTGCTCGGCCGCCGTGGCGATGGCATAATAGCTCCACTTGCCCTCGCGGCGGGTTGCGACCAGCTCGGCTCGGCGCAGGACCTGCAGGTGCGTGGAGAGCGTCGACTGCGTGACCTGGAGGGCGTCACACAATTCGCAAACGCAAAGTTCGCCCCCGCGCAGGCCTGCGAGAATCCGAACGCGCGTGCGATCGGCGAAGGCCTTCGTGGCGGAAAGGAACTGGAGACGGCGACTCATCGAATCGGTACTTACCGATACGTAGTTTGCCGTGAACGCCCCGGGCAAGCCATTTGGTTGGGGCAATTCGTCACGCGGGGGCGCGGAGCCGCGGAGCCGCGGAGAGGAACGGGCGAAGGGGTGATCAAATCAGGCACGCCGGGGTGTGGAGAAGAAATAGGGAATAAACCCCAACAAAACTGCTTCTCCTCCGCGTGCTTTTTCAGGAAAGCTCCGCGGGATGCCGCCGCTCAGAACTCGGTGCCGATTTTGAAACGGATCTCCAGGCGTTCGCGATCGTCCAGATGCAGGCCGCCGGTGCGGGTCGCATCCGGCCAGCCGCAGATCTGCGGCAGGACCGTCAGCGTCGCGTAGAAGTGCTCCCCCGAGTAGTGCAGCGTCGGCCCGGCCGAGAAGGTGAGGTACTCACTGCGATTCAAATCGGCATCCACGAACTCCGTGTCGAGGCGCGTTTCGACGCCGAGGAACCAATGATCAGCCAGTCGCCACGAGGCGCCCGCGGACCATTCCATCGACAGATTGGTCTCCCAATCGCCGCCGCGGTCCTTTTCGAATTCGGGTTCGAGCGTGTAGTTGAAAACCGTGATCAGGCGATTGGCGAAGAAGTTCTTTTGGAAGATCAACTTGCTCTCGAGTTCGATTTCATCGTGACGATCGCCGCTCGCCCGTTTGATGGTTTTGTAGCCGGGTTCAAAATACAGCGACAAGCCGAACGCGTCCTGCGCCGGATTGAAGATCTGATATTTCATTTCGAACGAGGTGCCGTTGAGTCCGAAACGATTGCGATCCGCAAACACCTCGGAGCTGCCGACGGCGTCGTGGGTGAAGTGGTAATCGGTGAGCAGGTACGCCGCGACCTGGAAGCGATCGGTGACGCCGTACTCCAATTCGGTGGCGACATCCATGCCGAGGTACCGGCCGGCTTCCTTGCCGACGCGGCTGGTGACCCATTGGGTGAGTTCCCATTCGCCCTTGGCTTCGCTCTGCGCCCCGCGCAGGTAGCCGAAGGGTTCCTCGTGGGCGAGGAGGGCCGCGTTCAACATGACGACCCCGAGACCGCCGAGAATGAACTTTCGTATCATAAGGGCCGGCAGGGTGGGGGGGCGGCCGCGACGGCGCTAACGGCCGGTTGCCATTTCCTGACGACGCCTTGCGGGGCGTTGTTGGGCGTTGCCGGGGCTTCCGGACTGCATTGTCCCAACGTTTCCCGGCTTTCGACTCCGGCTTCCTCCGCTAGCGTGGACGTTCCATGAAAGATCGTGAATTCCAGCTGACGGATGTTGCCCGCGAAACGGCCTTCGCCGTGCATCGCTATCTTGGGCCCGGTCACTTGCCCGCGGTCTATGAAAACGCGCTGGTGCACCGCCTGCGCCGTGAGGGGTTCAGCGTGGAACAGCAAAAGGCGCTGACGGTGCACGACGAGGATGGAACGGTAATCGGGGAGTATTTCGCCGACATCGTGATGGAAGGGATCCTCCTGCTCGAAATCATGGTGAGCCCCGCGCTCTCGGAGGAGCACTACACGCCGATCCTCGGCTATCTGCGCGCCGCCCGTTTGGAACACGGCGCCCTCTTGAACTTCGGTGCGGCCAAATTTCAAATCCGCAAACTGGCCGTCTCCGAATCCCGCCACCGCTCCGAGGGCGAGAGCGGCCGGCTGGGGCGGGATTTAGTCTGAAATTCGGGAAAGCTTTATCCGAAGGAAATTAAGGGGACGTAGACTCGGAGAGTGTGCGAGGCTCGGCGTTTGCTGTTGGCTTTTTCCGCCTCATCTAGGCAGGCGTCTCGCGTGCCGCCACGTTTCGTCGAAGTAGCCGGCTGCGCGCACTTCTTCGGGAAAGTCCCGCATTCCGGGTTGCCACAATTCCGCACCGGGGCGGGCTTGCAACAGCGCCCAATCGCCGAGGCGCGGGAAAAGAAGATAGTTAAACGCGGCGAACTCGGCTTCGTGGAAGGTGTGGCCGCTGTTGAGGACCAGATAGTGTTCGCCGGCCCCGGGAAGCGGACTGGCACAGATGAGGGCGGGGACGTGATCAGTGGACGACTCACGCCGGCCGCCCAAGGTTACCTGGTTGCGGGTCCAGGTCAGCGGGAGCCGCGGCAGTGCCTGGCGGATCCAGCGGTTGCTGCCGGGGTCGCCGAACAGAACCAGATGACGGGTGCGGATGTCCTCGTCGGTGACTTCAAAATCATTCTTCACGGGCAGATCGCCGCGCATGTAACGCGCCCATTCATACGTGAAGCGCCGCAGGGTCGCGTCGGCCCAGGTGCCGATGGCGGGATTCCATGGCCGACCGGTGCCGCGCACGCAGAGGAACGGCGCGGTGAAGGCGTCGTCGATCGGGCCCGGCAATCCTGGGCGCTTGTCGGTTCGAGCGGGGGCATTGTCCGCGAGGGTGCAGCGCCAGTGGGCGTTGTGCCGCGTGAGAATCAGGGCGCGGGCGGCCGTGCCTGCGGGGCGTCGGGGCAGGCGGACTTCGCGTCCCCCGATCCGCAGTTTTGCATCAGCGGCGGACAGAATCGGCGGGTGCAGGGCGAACTGACGGATATTGCCGGTTTCCTGAATGTCCACGGAGCCGTCGTCGGCCACGTCGGCGATGAATTCCGTGCGCGCGTAGTGTTCCTGGAGAGCGAGCACTTCCAGCCAGTGGCAGCGATTGTATTTCAGCGTCCAGGTGACAAAGCGGAGGTGACGGGGCTGGGGATCGCGCCCGGCGGCGGCGTGTTCACCAAGGCGGCGCAGCTGTTCCCGGTGCGTGACCGGATCGATCACGTGCCCCGTGCCGGGCGAGATCAAATTGATCATCGGCAGGCCTTCCCGTGCCAGCGCTGCGCCCATGATCACGTGGGCTTGGAAGAAGACATCCTGATCGCCGATGGCCGCGATGGCGGGCACCATTCCGGCGTTGGCGGCGTAATCCACCGAGTCGAGCAGGTGCAGGCCCAACTCCTGATGCGGCGGCAGCGGGCCCACGCGGATGAATCCAGGGATCGGAGTCTCGGAAAAACGATGCGTGTCGACGTAGCCGCAGTAGGGACCGATCGCGACAAACCGATCCGGATGTTTTAAACCCAGATGCCAGGTGCCCGACGCGCCCATGGACATGCCGCGCAGGACAATGCGGTCGCGATCAATCCGGTAATTGCGACAGACGGCTTCGATGGCTTCGAAGACATCGGTTTCGCCGGCCCAACGATAGCAATTCTCCACCCGGCCCAGCGGGTGCACTTCGAGGTAGTCGACGTCCGGGCCGGTGCCGGGTCCGACGTCGCCGGTGGCGTCGTCAAAACGCGCGCCGAAATTCAATTCACTGAGCCCCACGGGCTGACTGCTTCCGTGCAGGACGACGTCGAGGCGGACGGGGCGTTGGTCATCATAGCCCGCGGGCACGAGGACGCCGTAGGGTTGAATGGAGCCGTCGACTCGGGAAACAAAGCCACGGAGCACCCGTCCGCGACGAGTGCTCCACGGTGCCTGTTGATTCGCCAACGCGTCCGCCCGTTGCGTGCCGCGATCCAGGGCGCGGCGCAAGCGGACGATCTCATTGGAGCCCAGCTTGGGTTCATAGCGCAGCGCCCAAGTCACGGCTTTGGCAAACACACCGGCGTCGGCGGCCAGATCCGGGTTGGTAGATGTGAGATTCGCCAGCCGCGATTGCAGGCGCGGCAGCTCGGCCTCCAGCGCCGCGATTGCGGCGGCGTTGGGATTGGGCGCGGCCAGCTCGCTCGCCCCGGCGAGGGGACGTAGTGCCATCAGAAATATCCAGCCAGCCAGCCACACCTTCATGCCGGAAACTTCCTCGGGAACCCGCGGATTCCAAAAGCGATTGCGGGAGCGGTGGCGATTATGGCCGGGGCTTTCAGATCTGAGGTGGATTGGGTGGGGCAAATACTGAACCTGGCACGAAGTTCCTACGGCTCGTTTAGGGAGCCTGCCCCCCCATTTCGCCGAAGCCGATTGGGGAACCTGGCACCTCATCCAACCCTCACTCCCACAGGGCGCCACCTTGAACTTGGCACACCATCCCGGGGGGGAAGCGCGCAGGGCAAATACTGAGCCTGGTACGAAGTTTTTACCGCCCGTTTAGCGAGCCTGCCCCCCCAGTTCGGCTGACCCCGATTAGGGAGCTTGGTACCCACTCCAACTTTCACGTCGCCAAGGCGTGACTTTGAGCTTGGCACGCCATTCGGGGGGGGGCGCGAAGGTCAAATTTTGAACTTGGGGCGGCGTTTGCACCCCCCCGTTTAGGGAGCCTGCCCCAAATTCAGCCGCGTGGGCGTCGGTACCGAAGGTCGGGTCAACCAATTGCAAGCCTCCGGAACCGGGTGGGAAATGTTTTGCCTTGGTTCGCGAATGCCCGCTTTACCCGCGGTCGCGGGTGGGGCAGTATGCGCGCCTACCCATGAAATCGCCGTCTCGCGCGCCGTCCCGGCGCCAGTTCCTCGGTCTCACCACCGCCGCGGCCGCCGCCACTGCCACGTTCGGTTTTCCCGCCGTGCTGGGCGCCGGTTCCCCCAATGCGAAATTGAACCTCGCCATCATCGGTTGTGGCGGGCGCGGCGCGGGCAACCTGGGCGAGGTCAGCGGGGAAAACATTGTCGCCTTGTGCGATGTCAATGAGCGCAATCTCGACGCCGCGGCGAAGAAGTTTCCGAACGCCCGCAAGTACGTCGATTTCCGCCGGTTGTATGAGAATGCGAAGGACATCGATGCGGTCGTGGTCAGTTGTGCCGAACATACGCACGCCTTTGCCACCCTGCCGGCGCTGCAGATGCGCAAGCACGTCTATTGCGAGAAACCCCTGACGCATTCGGTCTGGGAGGCGCGGATCATCACCGAGGCCGCCCGACGCGCCAAGGTGGCGACCCAGATGGGCACGCAGATCCATGCCGGCACGAATTACCGTCGGGTGGTGGAACTGGTGCAGAGCGGGGCGATCGGACCGGTGACCGAGGCGCATGTTTGGGTCGGCCGCGCCTGGGGCTTGCAGAGCGAGGCGGCGGCGAAGCGGAATCAGGACATCGTCTACGTGGCCGAACGTCCGCGGGAGGCGTCGCCGATTCCCGCCGGCCTGCATTGGGATCTCTGGCTGGGACCGGTGCCGGATCGGGCGTTCAACGACGTCTATTTTCCCGGACCGAAGTGGTATCGCTGGTGGGATTTCGGCGGCGGCACGATGAGCGATCTGGGCAGTCATTGGAACGATCTCCCGTTCTGGGCCCTGAAGCTGAAACATCCGCTGACCATTGAAGCGAGCGGGCCGCCCCCGCACCCGGATTTGGCGCCGGCGTCCATGACGGCGACGTACGAATACGGCGCCCGCGACGGAATGCCGCCGGTCAAGCTCACCTGGTACCAGGGCGAGGAAAAGCCGGCCCTGTGGCGCGAAGGAAAGATCCCGCAATGGGAGAGCGGCGTACTGTTTGTCGGGAGCAAGGGCCAATTGTTGGCCGACTACGGCAAGCACCTCCTCTTGCCGGAGAATCAATTCAAGGATTTCGTCCGCCCGACCCCGTTTCTGGCGGACAGCCTCGGACACCACCGTGAATGGATTCAAGCCTGCAAGACCGGCTCCCCGACCACCTGCAGCTTCGACTACAGCGGCCCGCTGACGGAGGCGAATCATTTGGGCAACGTCGCCTACCGGGTCGGCAAGAAGCTGCACTGGGACCACGCCAAGCTCCGAGCCACCAACGCCCCCGAAGCCGCCCACTTCCTCCGCCGCGAATACCGCAAGGGGTGGAAACTGGCTTGATAGCGCACGGGAGACCGCGCGGACTCCTGGTTGGAGGCAGCACAAGGGTAATTCTTCGACACAACGAAGAACGGTCACTGTGCCAGTTCCAGCGAAGCCTTGGTGGGCATTGTCTGGATTCACTCGCTGAACAAACCGGCCGGCCCGGTCAGTCCGGAGGGGATCCCCGCAGTGAAAATGAATTCTAGTTTGGCCCTGGCGCCCGAAGGTGTTGCCCCCCTCCGTTGGTTTTCGGCGGGCGGCGGCGTTGTGTCCTTTCAATCCGCATGAGTGCTTCCCGGTCCCCCGACGATTCAGTCGCGATTTTCCGCAAGTCCTGGACGCTTTACGACGCGATCACGGAGCGAAACTACATGTTCCACCGGGAGCTGTATGCGGAGGTGGCCGAGCAGGTGGCTCAGGTGGGACGATTCGGTCCGTTCCGCCTGCTGGATCTGGGCTGTGGCAATGCCCGCTTCCTGGCGCCGTGCTTGGCGGCGACGCCGCCGGTTCATTACGAGGGCGTGGATCTCTCCGCGGCGGCCCTGGCGGAGGCCCGCGAACATTTGAAAACGTTGCCGGCGGCCGTGTTCCACCAGCAGGACATGCTGCAGGCCCTGGAGGAGGGCGAGTCGACGTTCGAAATCCTCTTCAGCGGCTTTGCCGTGCACCATCTGGATTCCGCGGCCAAGCAACGGTTCTTCCACGCGGCCGCCCGTCGACTCAAGCGGGGCGGTCGATTCCTGTTGATGGATGTGGTGCGCGACGAGGGGCAATCTCGCGATGAGTACCTCCGCGACTACCTCGGCTGGATGCGAACCACGTGGACGGAGATCCCGGTGGAGCAGTTGGAGGAAGCCTGCACCCACGTCGCGGCGTACGATCACCCGGAGCAGTTTTCCGACCTCGTTCAAATGGCGCGCCGGGCGGGCCTGACCGAAACACCGCTCCGGCACCGTTTCGAGCGGCACTATTTGGTGGGGTTTGTAGCCTTGGAATCATCTCGTGTGAATAGTGAGTGAATCAATTCAGCGCAGGAAACGCTTCACCGTATTGGTTTGCTGGTTCCCAATACTACACTCTGAAGGCAAGGGAAATGTCCGGGATATAAATGCAGCCAACAGCAAGGGCGGAGGTGGATCCGCCCTTGCTGACCAGGCCCGGTTGGCTTTTCCCGTCCCGAATATAACGGGTAACCCCGTTCTGATATTACTGCCCCGTTCCACGAAACAGCTCAATCGTCATTACCATAGTCGTCTCGCTGAGGCCGATCAGCGGGGACAGCAACGGTTCGAGCAGATGCTCGGTCAGGACGATTTTCAGGGAGCCGCTCGGCTGCCAGGTCGCCACCAGGCCCTTGGTCCCGACGCTGGGGGAACGCGCGAACGCGAGACTGAAATTCCCCGCGCTGGTGCTGTCCGCCGGGATGGGGTCCGGGCAGGTTCCCGGCTTCCGGCATTCCACTTTTCGCTCGGTGACTTCGCGCAAGGCCAGGAAGTACTTTTGGGTGCCCAAGCCGGCGGACGCTGATACTGAGCTGAATTCGCCGTTATCGAAGCGGATCATGATTTCCCCTTCCGCGGCCGGAGACCCGACGCCCTGGGTGACGTCACTGTCCGTCATGGTCCAGTTGGAGGTGGTTTGGGTGGTCACTTCCGATTCGACGCGACGGCCCGAGAACTTGCCGTCCAGCTTGAAGGTCCACGATTGCCAGGAGCCATTTTCCTGCACGTCGCCGTCCTCCGCGGTCAATGCGCTGAGGCGCCCTTTGTAGCTGAGATCTTCTTCCTCCCGCCGAACATACTCAAACGCACTCGAGGAATCGATGATCTCATTCGTCATGCCGGTGCGGTAAACATAGGTATATCGGACGACGCCTTCCCAGGGCTTGTGACATTTGGCCCGGGCCATGCGCGCCAGGATCGCGTTGTTGGAGCCGAGATCGCAGTGGGGATCGTCGACGATTCCCGTGTTAATGGCCACCTGGTCCAGCAGGCCCTCCAGGCTGGAGGTGAGGACGCGACCGGAGGCGTCGGCCCGCTTTTCGCAGAGTTCGAGGAAGAAGTGGGCGCAGGTGCAGCGGACGGCGGGCGCCAATTGCAGTAGAGTCGGATAAAAGG
The DNA here is from genome assembly GCA_947471985.1 of Verrucomicrobiota bacterium. Lineage (GTDB taxonomy): Bacteria > Verrucomicrobiota > Verrucomicrobiia > Limisphaerales > UBA9464 > CANIZL01. The sequence continues at coordinate 65,569 of CANIZL010000003.1, forward strand.
GCCCCTGACCATACGGAAGACCCGATCGACCCTCCAACTGGTCGAGTCGACGCAGGATCTCCTCACCCACACCGCAATCCCGGGTGGCGGCGGCCAACAGCGGTTCGATTCCGTCGGCAAAGACCTTGCGATTGCGCAGCCGCTGGACCGCCGCGCGGGCGTCGTTGGCTTCGGTCTGGGTCATGGTCCCGGTGGTGCGCGAGTGCCCGATCTCGCGCATTTGGCTGCCCGCCCATTGGTCGGCGTTGCGTACGGCATCGCTGGTGGCGGTGTTCGCCCGTTCGCTGTTGATCAGGTAACTTCCGGTCAGCGAGAACGGCTGCGCGGCCACACCCGTGCCGCTGAAATGGGACACCGGCAGGGTGACTTCACGGGTGTCGGGGGCCCAGGGACTCAGATGAAAATCCCCGCCGGAGCCGTCGAATCCGAACCCGACCATTTCCGCTTCCGGAATCGGCTCGGGAAAACGAATCTTCAACTCCGCTGCGCCCCGGAATTCCAGTCCGTCCGGCTCAAAGGCGACGGCGGCCCGGAAGCGGTTCGTCAGCGGCAGATTGGTGAAGTTCGTGATGATCGTCATCCGGACGGCGGTGGGTTCGGTCACCAGGTTGCTGCCGGCGGTAAATTTATAGAAAACGCCGTTCGCATCGGTGAATTCGATCCGACCGCCGGTGTCCGGGTAGATCATCGCACCGCCGGATTGATTGATATCCGGAAGCGGTCCGACGTTGAGCGGGGGAGGAATCGATCCTTCGATCACCCGGAAGTACCAGACGTCGATGGGCTCCGTGTTGGTGTGGGTGAAGTGGGCGACGCCTTGCACGGGCGTGGCGGATTGAAGGGGAAACCAGCTCTCCAGGTTGAAGGAACCCTGAAGTTGAACGGCGGGTAGCTGAGCATTGGTGACGCTCAAGGAGGTGACGTTGGTGTCGTATCCCACCACGCGCAGTTCCGGCAGGTTCTGCGCGGCGACGGCGGTCGAGAGGAGCAGCAGTCGAAGCCCGGCGAGAACGAACCCGGATCCGGCGCGGCGTGCGTGATGGTGACACATGATCAGCGGTTAAGGGGATGGGGATCCAATGACCAGAGCCATTCGGCGGTAACTCGAACTGGAAATTGCCATGGGCCACGGGCACTGCGGCATTCCGACCGGCCCGGCCCGAATGTCGGAGGTTTTCCGAAGGAGGACGATTTTCCAGGGAGTTCGATGGCCGCGCTGACCTGCCCGGAGGGCGGGATGGGTCAGGCCCCGGGAGGGTTGTCGGTGGTCGGGCCGACCGGTGGGAATCCGGCCTTGCGCTCCCGCAGACGACTCTATTAATGTCCGCCTTGATTCCCTTGGAAAAATTGCCGCGCGCCTGGCTGCGCCGGCTTCCGGTATTATTTCGTTCAAGCGAGACCCATTATGAATTCAAACTTCTCCCTCCCGATCCGAACCTTTCGGATGCTCCTCGGTCTGCTCCTGGCTTGGTGGGGTGTGGCGGTGGATGCCGGTACACTTGGGCAGACTACCGGCAATAGCTACATCGCGTTCAGTGCCACCACGGCCCAATTGATCCGGGGAACCCCGGAAAATTGGGGTGTTTCCAACGTGGTGGCCGCCTCCGGGCACGTGGCCTTGTATTCCCGCGGCAACAACAGCACAGCGGATTCACCCCACAGCTTCGCTCAATTTTCCCTGCAATTCCGCACGGCCGGAACCTATCGACTCTACTATCGCTGGCGGGCGGATGAATCCCGGACCGCGGGCGACAACGCCACTGCGAACAGCTCCTGGCTGGGAACGACGTTCGGGGCTTACGCCACCCCGGGCGATCAATCGCCCTTTTACCGGTCGGACAGCAACAACCAGACCGCCCCGGCCGACAATGTCTTTGCCTGGCGCAAGGAACCGACCGCCACCTATGTCGTGGGTGCGGCGGAACTCGCGGCCCCGGTGGTTTTTACCATCGGCAGCCGCGAGGCGGGGATGATGTTTGATCGGATCGTTTTCAGCACCGAGGACGGTTTGACGGATGCCCAGCTGGATTCGTTTTCCTATAGCCTCTCGCAGGTGGTCCAAGGCACCGGGGAATCCGGCGTGGCTTTTTCTGCCGATGGTCCGGTGACGCTGCTCCAGGGCACGCCCGAGTCCTGGGTTTCCTCGAACGTCGTAAATTCTGTGGGCGGCTCGGCGCTTTATTCGGCCGGCAACAATAGCACCGCGGATTCCCCGCACAGCTTCGCCCAGTACCAAATGGTCTTCCGCACCGCCGGCACCTATTCCCTCTATTACCGGTGGAAGGCGGATGAATCCCGCACGGCGGGCGACAACGCCACCGCCAACAGTTCGTGGATGGGCGCGGGATTTGGCGCGTTTGAAACTCCCGGCGACCAGTCACCGTTCTTCCGCACCGACAGCAATAACCAGACGGCACCCGCGGACAATGTATTTGCCTGGCGCCGGGAACCGACGGCCACGTACACGGTGGGGCCGGCTGAATTGGCGGGTCCGGTCATGCTGACACTGGCCACGCGCGAGGCGGGGATGATCATCGACCGGATGGTGCTCAGCACGGACGCCGGCCTTACCGACGCTCAGTTGGATACGCTGCCGGATTCCGGCACGAAGCCGCCCGCGCCCGAATTGGCGAGTGCGGTAGGTTCCGGGAGTCTGACGGATGTGACCGTGACCTTCACCCGGCCGCTCGCGGTGGCGACGGCGACGCCGGTCCGGTTCAGTCTCACGCCGGCGCTGGCTATTCAGTCGGTGGTGGTGGACCCAAACGACGCCCGCATCGTGTATCTCGTTACCGCGGCGCAGTCGCAGGGTGTTCGTTACACGCTCGCGGTCTCCGGGGTAACGGACACCTCGGGCACGCCGATCAAGGCGGGCTCCTCGATTGATTTCTCGGCTTGGAAATTCGTGAGTGGCTGGGTGACGCGGGAATCCTGGCTCGGCGTCACCGGTGCCACGCTCGGGGATATCGCCAACAGCACGACCTATCCGAACAAGCCGGACCGGGTGCAATTCGTTCGTGGGTTCCAAATCCCGCGCTCCGGCGCGCTCACGGACATGATCACGCGGTTGACTGCGGTGTACACGGCTTCGGCCGCCGGCGCTGTCGATTTCTTCGTGAACAACGACGACGAGGCGGAAGTGTTGCTCGGCACCGACACCAGTGAGGGCAGTCTGTCCTCGTTGGGTCAGCAGGTGCTGCACGCCCCGCCGTTTGCGGAAGGTACCAGTGTGCGATCGCCGGATTTGATTTCCGGGAAGCGTTACCTGTTGCGGGGCGTTTTGAAGCAGGGCGGGGGCGATGCCTACCTGGAACTGGCTGCACGGGCCGCCAGCGCCAGTGATCCGGCGGCGGAGAATTTGCCGATCCTTGGCGGGGCGGCGATTGGCACCCTGATTAATCCGGATTTGGGAGTGGTGACCTTTGACTCCCAGCCCGCGGATGTCGCCGCCTCGAGCGGTGGCCGCGCGCGGTTCGTCGTTAAGGCCAATACCCGAACGACGCCCGTCTACCTCCAATGGCGGCGTAATGGAGTCGATATTCCGGGCGCCACGCGTCCCGTTTTTACGACACCGGTGCTCGCCATCGGCGACGATGGGGCGAACTATGACGTCGTGGTTTCCGTGGCCGGCATTTCGACGGGCAGTCGGGTGGCCCGGCTGAGCGTTACCGCCGGCGAAAGCGGTCCGCTGCAACCGTATCTCGGGGTCAATTTCGTGGGCGGGGGCTACGTCAGCGAAGACTCGGTGGCGCTGGCATCGTACGATGTCGCCGGGGTCGTGCCGCAGGAAAATTGGAACAACACTGGGACCGCGCTGGGTCCGACACCGTTGGTGGGGGCGGACGGTAAGACAAGTCCGGTTTCACTGACCATTTCCACTCCTTCCGGGGGCAATGCGAGTCAGTGGTCGTCGGGTGCCCGTTCGCAGGGGGATGCCGATGGCGATCTGATGCAGGGGTTCATTCAGTTTGGCACGGGGACGGATCCGGTGAGTTTCACCCTCGATTCTGTGCCGGCCGGTACTTATCGACTCATCGCCTATACCCTGGGCTTCGATTTCCAGGCGGATTACAAGCAGGCGTTTTCGGTGGCGGGCGCGGGCACGTATCCCACCTATCACGTGCAGGGCGAGACGGGACTGGATTATGCGCAATCGCCCGCGTTTCGTCGCATGACCAGCACAGACGCCACGGCGCGTCAGCGGGGCAATTATGTGCAGTTTGACGCGGTCAGTCCGGCGGCGGATGGCACGCTGACGTTCGTCGCCCAATGGGAAGGCACCGGCGGATCGTATTATCCGGCGGTGAACGGATTCCAATTGGTGCGCGTGGTGCCGGTCACGGCCAAGCCCCGGCTGGGACTCGTGGCGGGCGGCGCCTCCTCGACCCTGAGTTGGGACGGTGCGGCGGCGGGCTTCACCTTGGAATCGTCGGCCAATGTCGGCGGCGCCGGCAATTGGGCGGCCGTGGCGGGCGTGGCGAATCCCCTCGGCGGAGCGGGCTCGTTGCCAGTGTCGCCTGCGGGTGCTTCCCGATTCTATCGGCTGATCAAGCACTGAACCCAGCGGGCGCCGTTGAGGCGTCGAAATCTACGGGGTCGACCCAGCCAGCGGGCGGGTCGGCCCCTTTTTCATGATTCCCCTCGATTCGATTCGGATGGGGGCGCCGGAGTTCGCGGGAGGGCTCCGGCCGGTTCGTGCGATGGGTGTCCGGTTCGATTTCACGGAAGATGCGGACGCCGGATGGGGAGGATGGGCTTGATCTGGCCATCGCGCGGCCGCCGCGGGTAGTCATGCCCAAATGGCATAACTGCTATCGCCAGATGGTATTATCGCCTATGGATTTATCCCGGCAGTTTGGCGGGTCGATTGAAGATGGGTAAATCACTGACGGTCTGGGGCGCTTTGTGGCTGGTGTTGCTCACCGGCTTGCACGGCTTTCTGAACCTCAATTGGTTCCGTGGGGCGACCACGGGAAGTGGGGGAGGCTCCGCCAAGTTCGGCGTTGGTTTTCTGCCCGTCACCTGCCACCTCACGTGCCCGGTCACGGACTACATCAACCGGAGCACGTCGGGCGAGGGGTTTTATGAGCCGATGCGCTTCAACGGCTGGCCGGAATTGAAGGAGATGTTCCTCGGGCGTCCGCAGGACATGCCGGCGGCGTTTATCCTCGCGCCCATGGCCATCGCGCTGCGCGAGCAGGGCGTGAAGCTGAAGATCGTTTATCTGGGACACCGCGATGGTTCGGCGTTGATGGTGCACAAGGATTCCGGCATCTTTCTGACCAGCGATCTCCGGGGTAAAACCGTGGCCGTGCCGGGACGCTACGCCAATCAGCGGCTCATCATTTATCGGGAATTGAAAAAGGCCGGCCTGACCTTTGACGACATCAAACTGGTGGAGATGCCACCGCCCGACATGCCGGCGGCGCTGTTTTCCCGGGCGGTGGATGCGATCATCTCGGGGGAGCCGTTCATGGGGCAGACCGAACTGGACGGCTACGGGCGTGTGCTGTGGCAGGCCAAGGACGTTTGGCCTGGCTTCATTTCCTGTGTGCTGGCGGTCCGGGAGGATGCCATCCGGGACCATCGGGCGGAGATCCAGCGACTCGTCAACGGCATTGCCCGCAGCGGGAAGTGGATTGATCAAAGCATGGAGCACCGCATGGATGCGGCAGAGTTTGTGGCAAAAGGTTACTACAATCAGAATCCCCGGTTGTTGCGCTTCGTGTTGAGCAAGCCGCCCGACCGGGTCACCTATTCGCGACTGGTTCCGCTGCGGGCGGAGTTTGAGGAAATTCAACGGCTCGCCCAGGAGGCGGGGATACTGGCCGGCACCGTGAAATTTGAGGATTACGTGGACGATTCGTTTGCGGCGGAGGCCAACGCGCAGGTTGCGCTCGACTTCGAGGTGAAGAAATGAACCGCCCTGCATCACTTTTTCGGGCAACGGGCAAGCAACGACGGGAGATACTGCTCCCCTTGCTGGTGGGGATGCTGTTACTGACCGGGTGGCATGCCGCAGTCCGGATGTCCGGCAGCGACATTTTTCCCACGCCACTGGAGGTGTTGCATGGCCTGGTTGAACTGGCGCAACGGGGATTGCTCTTGAAGTACATCGTGGCTTCGCTGTTCCGGGTGAGTTGGGGCTTCAGTTTGGCGGTGGTCATCGGCGTGCCGTTGGGCTTGGTGCTGGGTTGGTTTCGCCCGGCTTTCGCGGCCTTGAATCCATTTATCCAAATCCTGCGGCCCATTTCGCCGATTGCCTGGATTCCGGTGGCCATCCTCTGGTTCGGGGTGAAGGACACCGCCCCCATCTTCCTGATTTTCCTCGCCAGCGTTTTCCCCATCGCGGTCTCCTCGATGTCCGCGGTGCAAAACATGCAGCAGGTGTACCTGCGGGCAGCGCAGAATTTCGGCCTCCGGGGTCTGCCGTTGTTTCGACGGGTCATCCTGCCGGCGGCCCTTCCGCAAATCATCACGGGCATCCGCATCGCGCTCGGCGTCGCGTGGCTGGTCGTTGTGGCCGCGGAGATGATCGCCGTCAATTCCGGGCTGGGTTACCTGATTATCGACGCCCGGAATGCGGGAAAGCGCTATGACCTTGTGGTCGCCGGCATGGTCATGATCGGATTCATCGGATTGATTCTCGATCTGCTGGTACGTCGTTTGGAAAAGTTCGATGAGGTTCGCTGGGGCTATGGACAACGTTAATCCACTCATTGATGTCCGGGATGTGTGGATGTCGTTTGCGGGCAAGGATCCCGGCCAGCCCGTGCATGTGTTGGAACACGTGAGTTTCGACGTCCGGGCCGGCGAATTCGTCTGCATCGTCGGCCCATCGGGCTGTGGCAAATCCACGATGCTGAACATCCTGGGCGGCTTTCTCAAAGAGACCCGGGGCACGGTCCGGGTCGAGGGCGCGCCGGTGGCGGGACCGGATCCGGGACGCATTTTCGTTTTTCAGGAGAACGGGGTGTTTCCCTGGCTCACTGTCGAGGAGAATATCGGTTTCGGCCTGCTGCAACGACCGCACGCAGAACGGGCGGAGCGGGTGCAGCACTATCTGCAGCTGGTGGGCCTATCCGGGTTCGGTCGCTCCTATCCGCGGGAACTTTCCGGTGGCATGCGGCAACGGGTGGAGATCGCCCGTGCGCTCGCCGCCGAGGCCCGGGTGCTGTACATGGACGAGCCGTTTGGGGCCCTGGATTTTCTGACTCGCCTCAAGATGCGCAGCGATTTGGTCCGCATCTGGCAGGCGGAGCACAAGACGGTATTGTTTGTGACGCACGACATCGAGGAGGCGGTGCAGTTGGCGGACCGGGTGCTGGTGATGAGCCGCCGGCCGGCGACCGTCCAGGCCGAGGTGGTGATCGATCTGCCGCGTCCCCGGGATCTGGACTCGCCCGGCTACCTGGAACGTCGCGATCGCATCTTCAGTTTGATGGGGATGGACGCCCACGGCGGTGGAGAGCTGCGCTAGCCGGCACAGCGGTCATTTCGCCCCCGCAAATCGGGTCTTTCGCAAAGCGACGACGGTTCCCACGAACCCAAGAATCAGTGCCCCGCCGAGGAGATTCTCGCGCAGGCTCGGTGGGAAAATGAGCACGTAGCCGGAATCCTTGACCAGGGCCGCGAAGCTCGAAACACAAAAAGGCATCAGGAAAAGGCGGAAGGTGGGCCAACCCTCCAGTGCGATCGTGCCTTTGGAGGACGAGCGGGTGCTGATTATCAGCGCCACCCCAATGATGCAGCTTAGACCCAGGGACGTGAGCCAGAGTCGCGGCCGGAGGTCGAAATGCAGCGCCACATTGGTGGTGTACCAGAGGGCATAGCACCAAAGGATGATCCGTCCGGTGGTCAGTCTGGCGAGGTAACGCAGGAGCCGGGACATGGCGCGCGGACAGTGCGCGGACGGTTTGCCTCGGGCAATTCATTGCAGCTGGCTACTTGTTCAGTTTCGCGACTTTCGGGGGCCGTACAGCGGGGACCGCCGGGCGCCGGGTTCCGTGTTCAACGCCAGAGGAAGGGTGGGGAAGTGTTTTATAAGTGTTTAAAGGTAAAATGCTTATGCGTGTCGTTGGCTCCGGTTTATACGGTGCCGCGCTAGATGGTTTGGTTCGAACCGATCGAGGGCTGCCGAAGTGCGATGGCGGGATTCGGTGGACAGGTTTCACTTTCCAGCCGGCAATCAGTATCTTTCTTTCGGCCATCGCTATGACGTTTTCCTCCCTGCGCCGTCTTGCCGTGCTTTCGTGCCTCGGCGTCGGTTTCGCTGCGGCGATGCCCGCCTTCGCCCAATCGACGACGACGGCCACGAACCGGCCCGAAGACAATCGCTTCACCCCGGTTGCTCTGACCCAACCCGGGGCGTTGGACGAACCGCTCGTCTTCGAAGTCCTGCCCGATGGTCGCGCGTACATCGCCGAACGGAAGGGGACGATCAAAGTCTATGATCCGGCCTTGGGCGGGGTGAAGGTCGTGGGCGCTTTGGCCGTAAACACCAAGGGCAACAACGAGCAGGGACTCGTTGCCCTCAGCTTTGATCCGAAATTTGCCGAGAACGGCTATATCTATCTCTACTATTTTCATCCCACGGAGGCCAAGGCGGTTTTTAGTCGGTGGGAAATTCGCCACGACGTCCTCGTGGCCAATTCCGAGAAGGTCATGATGGAGTGGCCGGCGCAGCGCGAGACCTGCTGTCACACCGGGGGCGGCATGACCTGGGACAAGGAGGGCAACCTCCTCATGACCGTGGGGAACAACCGCGGCAATACCGGTTCCTCGCAAACGGATGAACGGCCCGGCCGTGCCGCTTGGGACGACCAAGGCGGTACCGCGAATTCCAATTCCCTGGAAGGCAAAATCCTCCGCATCCATCCGGAACCGAATGGCACCTATACCATTCCCAAGGGGAATCTGTTTCCGCCGGGCACGCCGAAGACGCGGCCGGAAATTTTCACCATGGGCCATCGCAATGTCTGGCGCGTGTCGATCGACAGCCAGACGGGCTTTGTTTACTGGGGCGAGGTCGGACCGGACAATCGCGAGGACAGTGACATCGGTCCCCGTGGTTACGATGAATTCAATCAGGCCCGCGGCCCCGGTTTTTTCGGTTGGCCTTACTTTGTGGGCGACCAGGCGTTTCCGTTTTGGGACTACGCGACGGGCAAGCCGACGGCGAAGAAGGATCCGCTCAAGACCACGAATTTTTCGCCCAACAATTCCGGAATTAACGAGCTGCCACCCCAAGCGCCGCCGTTCATCTACTACCATGGTGGGCTCACCCCGAAGTTTCCGGAACTCACCACCGGCGGTCGCTGCGCCATTGGTGGCCCCATCTATCGTCAGGCGGATTTCAAGAACCCCACGCGTCCGTGGCCGGCCTATTTCGAAGGAAAATGGATCATCGCCGAGTTTTCTCGGCGCTTGATCCTGTCCGTTTCCATGCAGCCCAATGGCGATTACCAGTCCATGGAACGGATCCTGCCGGACTATCGGCCGGTGGAACCGATCGATCTGAAGTTCGGTCCGGATGGGGCGCTTTATGTTCTCGAGTACGGTGGGCGATGGTTTCAGGCCTCGCCGGATGCGAAGCTCGTTCGCGTGGAATTTGAGGGCGGGAATCGCAAGCCCATGGCGGTGGCGGCGACCAGCAAGGACGGTGGGGTACCGCCTTTCGAGGTGACCCTTTCCTCCTCGGGCACCAAGGACAACGACGGCGATGCGCTGAAGTACCGCTGGGAAGTCTTCGGCCCGGCCGGTACGCCGCGCGTTTTTGAGGCGGCGAATCCGGTCGTGAAGTTCGATCAACCCGGCGCACACGTTGCCCGGCTGACGGTCACCGACCCGAGCGGTGCCAGTGACAGCAAGTCGGTTCCGATTATTTCCGGCAATGAACCGCCGGTGGTCTCGGTGAAGCTTCAGGGGAACGAGACGTATTATTTTACGGATCAACCCTTCGGCTATGCCGTGGAGGTGACGGATCGTGAGGATGGCAGCCTGTCGTCCGGCAAGATTCCCAAGGAGCGGGTGAATTTGAGCATCGACTATGTGCCGGAGGGATTTGATGTGGCGTCGCTCAAGGGATTGCCGCGGGGCGAGGACGCCGCGGCGCGTTTCCCGGTGGCGCAGGCGCTGATGACCAAGGGCAATTGCAAGGCGTGTCACCTGGTGGAGGGCAAGCTGGTTGGGCCGGCCTTTGCGGACGTGGCCAAACGCTACTTGAAGGATCCTGATGCGGCGGCGCGCCTCGCGCAGAAGGTGGTTACGGGCGGGGGCGGTGTCTGGAGTCCGCTGGCCATGCCGCCCAATGCGTTGATCACCGAAACCGAAGCCAGCACGATCCTGAAGTACGTCTTGAGCCTCGCCGACAAGAACGCCGGCAATCTGGCGTTGTCGGGCAATTTCACCCCCGCACTTCCCGACGGCGATGCGGGGCGCGGTTCGGTGATTGTGCGAGCGGTCTATACCGATCAGGGCGAGGAACAAGTCCCGCCGCTGACGGCGGAAAGTGTTCGGGTGTTGCGCAGTCCGCTTCTGAACGTCAACCAGGCGGAGGTGAAGCAACAGGCCCAGGGTGGGAGCCGGGGCGTCACGGCGAAGCGGGGAGCGGTGGTGGGGTTCAAGAAGGTGGACCTGACCGGGGTCCGAGCGATGGAAATTGCGGCGACGGCGATGGTGCCGGATTCGCAACTGGGCGGTGTGATTCAACTCCGGCTGGATTCACCGACCGGCGAGCTGTTGGGTGAAGCCAAGGTGGAGCCGCGTGAGCGGCGGGCCCCGGTAGCTCCACCGCCGGCGGCGCCCAGTGCGAATCCGCCACGGACGGATGCACCCGCGGGAGCTCTGCCGGCCAGCGCCGGTGTGGCCCGGCCGGCGCGCCCGGCCGGCGGTCCCGGCGGATTTAATCCCTCGGGCGCTCCGGGCATCCGGGTTCCGGTCGCGGAACACGCTGGGAAGCATGATCTTTACCTCGTGTTCCAGAACGACGCGGCGAAGGAGGGAGCCGTCCTCATGAACGTCGCCAGCGTCCGCCTGAGCGGCCAGCGGGGCCCGACGCAGGGGGAATGAAGCGACCCAGGGTAGTCGGTGACCGGCAACCCTGGGCTGGAAGACGGAATCCCGTTGGGATAGGGCAGACGTTGGGCCGACGGGCCCAAGATCCAATCTCGTTGGGTTAGGGGAGGGCATAGACCCAACGGCTCGAGATCCAATGCCATGCGGATAAGAGAGGGCGCAGTCCTTGGACCCGCGATTCAATGCCCTTAGGATTGAGGGGGACGCGGAGTTGTGAGATGGCATCCCGGAACTCCTTCGCCCTTCCGGCCCGTGCTCCCGCCCAGTGCCTACCGATTCCCGTCATTGCATCCGGTCCGGGTTTCGGCAGGTTGATGGCCGGTCTCCCAAGTGTCTGATCTTGCTGACGAACTCCCCTCGTTCGCCGCACCCAAACGGACTTCTGGAGCCTTCCTTTATGCGATTCATGCGGCTTTTTCGACGTCCCGGTTTTTGGGGCCTCCTGTGCCTGTTGTTGCCGGCGGGCTTGCCGCTCGCAGCCCAGCTCGTGTCACCCGCCGAGGTGGGTACCGCGGTAAGCGGATTCCAGGATGATTTCTCCGGCGCCACGCTGTCCTCCGCCTGGAAACCCGTGGGAACCGCGACCGATATCTACTCGGTCTCCGGTGGCCTGTTGCACGTCGTCAGCGCCAGCGGGGATCCCAACCATCTTCTCTATAACGGTGCGAAATACGACGCCTCCACCCAGGAAGTGCTCGCACGCATCCGGTTCCTGCGCTTTGGCTCCGGCGACCCCGCCCGTGGCGGCGTGGCGGTCGCCGCCGATCCCACTACGGGCGCCGCCATCAATTACCAATTCCGCGATGGTGCCCTCGAAGGCTTGAGTGGGCGTCACATTTCGTTTCTCGACGACTCCCGGGCGTGGGGTCCGGGCTATGGGTTTGCCTGGCAACTCAACACCTGGTATTGGGTGCGCCTGCGACAGGAGCTCAATGCCGCTGCGCCCGGCGGTGCCAATGACGTGTTTGCCCGGATCTGGCCGGCCGATGGCGTTGCGTCCGAACCCACGGTTTGGCAACTCTGGGACTATGTGCCGAGTCGCAGTGCCCGGACGGGCCTCGCGGGCGTCACCGCCGGCAGCTCCAGCGCCACGTCGGAATTCGATGTCGACTACATCCTGATCAAGGCCTCCGGGTTGCCCTCCATCACCGTCGCGCCCGCAGCGTTCCCGATCTTTCATCCGGGGCCGGTCGTCGTGACCAATCCGCCGGCCAGCATCACCGTTCAGGCCTGCACCGCGGCGACCTTCAAGGTGGGTTACGACGGAACTCCGCCGCATCAGTTCCAATGGTTCCGCGATGGCAACGTCCTGGCCGGTGCCACGAATGCGACGCTCACCCTGCCTTCGGTCAGCCCCGCCGATGACGGTGCGGTGTTTAAGGTGACCTTGCGGAACGTCGCCGCAGGAACGACCTATCAAGTCACCAGCCCGGCGGCGACCCTGCGGGTTCAGATCGACACCATTCCCAGTGAACTCGTCCTCGCGCAATCCGTGGGCGGCCTTTCCACGGTACGCCTGATATTTTCCAAACCGATCGCTGCCGGTGCCGCCACGCTGACGACGAACTATCGAATCACCCGCGGAGCGCAGGAGCTTCCCATCCAGTCGGCCACGATTTCCGCCGATGGTCTTGAAGTGCTCCTCACCACGCAGGCGCAGGTGGAAGGCACCACGTACACGTTGACGCTTAAGAATCTGTTGGACGCTTGCACCGGAACGATTGCTGTCGCCGCCAACACGCAAGCCACCTTTCAGGCGACGGTCTATGCCTCGCAGGACATCGGGGCGCCGTCGGTGGGCGGTTCCCTGTTTCCGGTCGCGGGCGGTTACGATCTTCGCGGCGGCGGTGGGGGCGTACTGGGGACCAGTGATCAATTTCAATTCAGTTCCCGGCCGCGTTCGGGAAATTTTGATGTCCGCGTGCAAGTGTCGCAACTGGTGGGGCCCAATGCGTGGAGCGAGGCCGGACTGATGGTGCGGGACACCGCCAATCCCGGGAGCCGCTTGGCTTTCGTCCTGGCCACGCCGTCGGTGAGCGGGGCCTTGTTCAAGGCGCGGTCGGTGGACGGCGGCGATTTGGTGCAGACTGGCTCGTATCCGGTCAACTATCCGGACACCTGGCTGCGACTTCAACGGATCGGCAGCAAGCTCACGGGATTTGCCTCGCGGGATGGTCTCGCGTGGACGGTTTTGGGCACGGCGACGATCGCCTTTTCGCCGCAGGTTACCCTGGGGTTTGCAGTGTCAGCGCATGCCCCGGCGGGAGCGGCCGTGGCGTCATTCCGGCAATTTTCCGAGGTTACCCAGGCGACGGTGGAGGCCACACCGCCTTCGCTCGAAGCTTTAGGGCAGAGCAGTCGCAAGACCGGCGTGGTGATTTCGGAAATTATGTATCATCCGGGTGCCCACGCGGGATTTCCGGGCGTGGTGTCCGGACAAACGTTCACGAATCGCCTCGAGTTTGTTGAGCTCTTCAATACCCAGGGCGTCCCCGAGGATTTAGGCGGCTACCGGCTCGACGGAGACATTCATTATACCTTCCCCGCCGGGACGGTGCTGCCCGGCGGCGGTTTCCTGGTCATCGCCCGAGCCCCGTCGGATCTGCAGCAGGCGTACGGCATCGCGGGAGTCGCGGGGCCTTTTACCGGGACGTTGCCCAACAACTCCGGCCGGATCCAGTTGCGCAATCCCGCGGGCGCGGTGTTTTTGGAAGTCAATTATGGCAGCCAGTTGCCGTGGCCGATTGCAGCGGATGGCGGTGGCCACTCTTTAGTCTTGTCCCATCCCTCATACGGTGAGGACGTCGCGCGGGCCTGGTCGGCCAGCGATGCCGTCGGTGGGTCGCCCGGGCGGCTTGATCCCGTGGGCGCCGAGCCGCTGCGGGCGCTGGTCCTCAATGAAATTGTCGCGCATTCGGAATCGGGACCGGGCGATTTCGTGGAACTCTACAATCACTCGACGGCGCCACTGGATATCTCCGGTTGCGTCTTGAGCGAGGATCCGGATACGGATGGATTCCGGATTCCGGCGGGAACGACCCTTCCGGCAGGGGGCTTCCTCGCGCTGGATCAATCCCAAATGGGTTTTGGCCTGAACGCCACCGGGGGTTCGCTTTATCTCCGCAATCCCACCCAGACCCGCGTGCTCGATGCGATTCGGTTTGAGGCCCAGGGCGATCGGATCCCTTGGGGTCGGTGTCCGGACGGTTCACCCCTGTGGCGTCGATTGACCGCTCCCACCCCGGGAACCGTCAATGAAGGCCGTCGCGTGGGGGACGTGGTGATTCATGAACTGCACGTGAATCCCATCTCTGGATTCGATGAAGATCAGTTCGTGGAACTCTACAACCGGACGGACGCGGCGATCGATCTCGGCGGCTGGAGTTTTCGTTCCGGCATTAGTTTTGTTTTTCCGGACCACACCCTTTTACCGGCCAAGGGCTATCTCGTCGTGGCCCGCGATGCCGCGCGACTGCGCGCAAAAAACTCCGCACTGAAGGCCACGAATTTGCTGGGGAATTTCACCGGGACGCTGGCGCATGGGGGCGAACGACTCGCCCTGGCTCGACCGGAGCGATTTGTCCAAGCGGGCAGCGCCGGGACGCCGCCCACGACCAATACAATCCCCGTTGTGGTGGCCGAGGTCACCTATGGAGCGGGGGGACGCTGGGGGCGTTGGTCGAGCGGTGGGGGAAGCACTTTGGAATTGGTCCATCCGGACGCGGACCCGGAGTTCGCGACCAGTTGGGCGGACAGTGATGAAACGGCCAAGGCGCCGTGGACCGCAATCTCGGCAACGGGAACCATCGATAACGGCAGTACGACGGGCGACTCCCTCCAGATTCTATTGCAAGGGGCGGGGGAGGCTTTGATTGACGCCATCGAGGTGCGCGACGACGCAAACGTCAACCTCCTGGCCAACGGCACTTTTGAGTCGGGCCTACTGGGCTGGGCCGCCGAGGGCACGATGGATCAGACCAGTCTGGAATCGAAGGAGGGTTATCAAAGCGCCCAGTCCCTCCATCTGCGGGCGGTGGAACGGGGCGATAATCAGATAAACCGGGTTCGCAGTCGTCTGACTTCGGCCGTGCGCAGCGGGAGCAAGGTGACGATTTCGGCCCGGGCGCGCTGGCTCAAAGGCTCGCCGACGCTGCTGCTGCGGATCCGCGGAAACTGGATGGAGGCAGTGGGAACCTTGAACCTCCCCCCGTCTCCGGGAACTCCGGGTGCGCCGAACAGTCGCTTCAATCCGGATCTGCGCCCGGGCATCCAGGACGTGACCCATGCGCCCATCCTTCCGGCCGACGGGCAATCGGTGCGTATCACCGCCCGCATTCGTTCCGCCGCTCCCAGCCCGGTCGTGCGGGTCAACTATCGTCTCGATCCCTCTCCGACCTTACGGACGGTGCCGATGTCGGACGACGGCACCGGCGGCGATGAGGTGGCCGGCGACGGTCTGTTCACGGCCACGCTGCCGGGGCAGGCGACGGGAACGCTCGTCACCTATACCATCGAGGCCCGCGAAGGGGTCGGGGGAGCGCCGGCTAGCCGCTTTCCGTCGGCGGATGCCGGTGGCGAAGCTCTCATCCGCTTTGGTGAAACCCAACCCGCGGGCAACCTGCCCACGTACCGCATTTGGATCACCCAGGCCAACTTCAACGCCTGGAGTTCGCGCAATCGGCTCAACAACACCCCGCTCGATTGCACGTTCGTTCTCGGCAATCAACGTGTGATCTACAATGCCGTCGGGCTCTATGCGGGCAGCCCCTATATCGCGCCCGGCTATTGCGGTCCCAATTGTGGACGGTGCGGCTATAGCATCGCGGTTCCGGACGATGATCTCTTCCTGGGCGGCACGGATCTGGTGCTCGACTGGCCCGGCGGACACGGCAATGAATCGACGGCATTGCAGGAGCAAATGGCCTATTGGATGGCCGGTCGGATGGGCTTGCCCACCAGTAATCGATATCCCATCCGTCTGCATCTCAACGGGGTGACGGACGAGCAGCGCGGTACGATCTTCGAAGCGGTCAATCAACCCGCCTCGGATTTCCTCAAGGCGTGGGTGCCCTCGGATCACAACGGTGACTTCTTCAAGGTGGACCGTGGTTTTGAGTTCAATGATTCCGGCTCCCTGGTGGCGGATCCGATGCCCACGCTCCAGTCCTTCACCACCACCGGCGGCGGCAAAAAGACGGCCCGTTACCGCTGGAATTGGAACAAACGCGCGGGCAGTGATCCCAATAACTACCAGAACATCTTCGATCTGGTCGACGCTGTGAACGCGTCCGGTCCCGAGCCCTACACCCGCCTCACCGAGGCGCTCGTGGACGTCGAGGAGTGGATGGGGATTTTCGCGGTCGAACATATTATTAATAATTTCGACAGTTGGGGGCACGACATCGGCAAGAACATGTATGCGTACAAACCGCAGAATGGGAAGTGGCAGCTTTACCTGTTCGATCTCGACTGGCTCATGCTTGCGTCCCCGCAGTTCAACGCCAGCTACACCGCCAAGCTGGGGCCGTTGTTTGTCAGCAGCGATCCCGTGGTTTCCCGGATGTACAATCATCCACCCTTCCGGCGCGCCTATTTTCGGGCGGTGCAACGCGCGGTGGAAGGCCCGTTGATCTCGACCAATTGCGATCCAGTCATGGACGCCCGTTATGCCTCCTATGTGGCCAACGGGGTTCGGTTCTGTGATGGGCAGTCGCTCAGTGCGCCGGACGCGGTGAAGACGTGGTTTCGTGATCGCCGCGTGGCCCTGCAGAACCAGCTGAACGCCGTGGCGGCGGAATTTGCGCTGAGCCCCGGTTCGCCGGTTTCCTCCAGCACCAGTCCCGTGACCCTCACGGGCACGGCGCCGATTCGGGTGCGCAGCCTGCAGCTCAATGGGGTCGAGCTCCCCGTGACTTGGACCTCCGTGAATACGTGGTCTGCGAGTGTGCCGCTGCTCAATCGGACCAATGCCATTACGATCACTGCCGTTGATTCCCAGGGGGTGGTGCTCCCGGGAGTGACGGTTGCCACGACAATCCGCTATACGGGAGCGCTCTCGACCCTGCCCCTGGTCTCCATCAACGAATGGATGGCCGACAACACCCGCACGCTGGCGGATGTGTCGGGCTCCTCGCCCCGCTACAGCGATTGGTTTGAGCTCTATAACGCGGGATCCACTCCGGCCAATCTGGCGGGGTATTTCCTGGCCGACACCCTGACGAATCCGGATCAGTTCCTTATTCCGGCCGGCTACGTCATTCCGGCGGGCGGGCATCTGCTGGTTTGGGCGGATAATCAACCCGTTTTGAACACTCCCGGACACCCGGATCTGCACGTCAATTTCCAACTCGCCGCGAAAGGTGAAGCCATCGGGTTGTTTGCGCCGGATGGGACTCCAGTGGATACGGTAAGTTTCGGGGCGCAGGACCCCGACATAAGCGAGGGCCGGTGCCCGGACGGCGGTTCCACGATGGGCCGACTGCCGACGGCATCGCCCAGGGCGGCCAATTCCTGTGTGGAGCCACTACCAAGTTTGGAGTGGAGTTTCACCTTGGCCGGGGCCCTGCACCTGGAGTGGGACAGCACTGTGGGCACCCGGTACAGCGTCGAAGCCACCCGTGATCTGGCGGGCGGAGGCTGGACGCCCTTGGGTCCAGCTACCGCCGCCACAGCCGATCGCACCGGCGTCGATGTTCCCATTGAACCGGGCCTTCGTCGCTTCTTGCGGCTCCGGGTTGGGCCTTGAGACACGCGCTACTCCGGATAATAGCGCGGCCACTCGCTGGCTGACGCCGGGGAATCCACTGCAAAACTGGTGACCCGGCGGAAGCGCTCGCCGGGTTTGGGATCCCAGTTGCGCCACGAAGCGGGATCCGTGTCCGCGGGATGGGAGCGCGCGCTTTCCCCGTTGCCGTTGACCGCGGTCACGTAGTATTCGGCGACCGCGTCCGGAGTTGAACGCGGCGTTTTGCCGGGAATCGCATCGCACGCGCGGAGGGTGCTTCGTCGATCCACATGGCTCCGTTCGAGGCCATGGTAGAGCCGTTGGAAATCACGCTCGGACTTGAGGCGGCCATAGAGGCGATACTCCGAGGCGCCGAGAATCTCACCCCACGTGAGGGTCGCTGCGCCCGCAGCCAATCCCACGCGCAGCCCGTCGGGTGGGGCAGGGGGACGATTGCTGACATAGAGCGGATATTCCGCGCCGGGCGCGCTCGTGTGTTCGGCATTGAGGGCGCGCGCGCGGACGTGCACTTTTTCTCCATCCGACAGGCCGGTTACGGAAAGCTCCGGTCCGCCGGTGGCGGCGACTGGGGTCCAAGTGGTGCCGCCGTCCCGGCTCAATTCCAATGGGTAGTGCGTGGCCGAGGCGACCGGCCCGATGATGATCCGGGCGCCGCCGGCGAAGTTCTCCGTTCGCACAATCCGGGGCGCCAGGGGGACGGGCAACGTATCGGTCAGTTCCCAATGATGCTGACCCGCGTCGAGGGCGAAGACTATAGCCCCGGATTCCCGCCGCCCACGGCGCACTTCACCGTCGACGTATAAGTTCAGTTTTTCGGTCAGACGCGCGCCACTGAGGCGGATTCGCGAGGCTTTTGGCGCAAAGTATTCCCCGTACGCCGGGCGTCCTTCGCGGAGCACGCCGCCGATCCCCAGCTCCACATCGTCCGTGGTGAGGTCGAGTCCCCGGGCACTGATGCGACGGCCGTGGAATAGGGCGAATTCCACCGTGTCGGCGGTGGTGCGGAGCAGCCCCGCGGTGCCTTCGAAACTGAGATCGGCTTCCGTGAATTTTACGGATTCCGGATTCCGGAAAACGAGATCATCGATGCCCGGGAGCTTCACGCGACAACCAAAGGGAGTGCCCTCCGCCTGGACATCGGAGCGGTGACTGACGACGGCCAGGGAATCACCGAGACCATCGAACCACACGCCGGTGCTGGATGCCGAGGAGATTTCCGTGCGCTGGGTTTCCCGATGTCCGGAAGCGCCGCGGAGCAGTTGGATATTCGGGAACGGATCGCCCTTGCGGACCGACCACGTGAGCCGGTGCGTGAGCGCCTGGTGCGCGACGCTGTCGTACAGGACAAAGTATTCACGACCGGCCAGCAGGATGCTGCGACTGACAAACTCCGGGGAGGCGTAAGCGGTGGGTCCCTCGCGTGGCACGATTTCCGTAAACTGGCCCGTACCCAAGTCAAAGAGGGGACGCGACAGAACGTTCATGCCGATGGATCGGAACACGCCGTTCTTATAGACGCCGAACGTGGTGCAGAACTCCGTGTCCTGATCGTCGCGATCTCCGACGTCCTCCGGTCCGGTATAACTGTACGATTTGCCACCGGCGTAAAAGTAGAGGATGCCCGAACCACCTTCGCCCGAGCGTCCCCAACGATAATTGGATCCTTCGTCGATTTGCTGAAGATGGATCGAAAGTTCCTCCGCCGTATCGACGCCCGCGCGGAGCACCATGCCGTAACCGGTGAATTTACGGCTACGGAGGTGTGGGTTGGTGCCGCGGTTGTCCGGCATCCGGTACATGGCGTTGGGCGGATCCTTGCGGCCCGGGGCTTCCTCGGCATCGGGATCCGTGGGCCGGGCGGCCCACATCGCGTGCTCCGCCGCGAGCGGGGCATATCGCTGCAGGCACGTGCCGAAATACCACATGGAGCGCGGGGGAAAGCGTTGTTCCGAATGTGCTCCTTGCGGCGGATGTACCCGGCGGGGACCACCGCCCGGAGGAACGACACCCCATTCCCGGCCATAATCCACTTCGTTGAGATTCTTGAACGCCGCCGGCGACTCGCCGTTGAAGGGCGCGGACAATGAGTTCACCAACCAATCCGCCATCTCCGCCAGTTGCGGTGAGAGAAAGCGCTCCCGGCCGTCGAATTGGCGCAACAGGAATTCTGTGCGCAGCGATGGCCCGAGGAAGGCCCACACATAGGTGCCCAGGTTTTCGGTCCAGCGTCCGCCGTGTGCGTGCCACGCCGCCACCGCCGGGCGCGTGTTGAAGCGGGTATTCAATTCCACACACTTTTCCCACAGATCCGCCCAGTTCGATGCCTGGGGATGTTCGGGAAAGAGGAAGGCCATGGCCGGTGGTGTGGCTTTGACATCCGCGAGAAAATTGGGATGCCCGCTGAGCAGGTTGACGATGGGCATGAATTCATCGCCTCCCAGCACATGCGCGAGGACCAGGAACTGGGCCGTCAGCCGGCGACGCTGGCGATCGGTCAAGGCGGCCTGGGTCTGATTGAAGGCCTCCACCCAGCCCGCCACCTGGCGGCTCGGGACCGGGCTGAAATTCACAATGCTCCGGCCGGGCATCGGACCGTGCCCCGCCATTTGGCGCGTCCCGGTGACGGGCAACGTGCAGGTGAACGGGGAGGTCATGATCCGTTTTTCGAGTTCCGCTGGATCGGTGGGATTTCCCCGCCCCAGGATGGGTTCCGGTTGCCGGGCGGTCGCCGGATAGTCGAGGACCCAGTCCTTGACCCGATTGAGGTCCAGCGTGCCGTAGCGGTTTTGCAATTGGAGGACGTGGGACGTGTAGGTCAGCGGGACGCTATATTTTACGCCCGCGTGCAGCACTCCCTGAAATTTAGTTTCCAACTGCTGCATCGCCTCGCGATCCCGGGCGTGGTCATAGAAGGCGAGACACGTGGATCGCCGTCCGTGCACGAGGGGCCAACGCCATTGGAACTTTCCGTCCACCAAATGGTAGGTGACCTGCAGGGTCGGGGATTCGACCTCGTACGCATACTCGTGGTCCTGCCAGCCTTCGACATCCGCGATGAAGATACCCAGAGCATCTCCGGAAAGTTCGTTCCAGAAATTGGCCCAGGTGCCGGTGCGAAAGTTCCCCGGGGCGCGTTCGTAAACGCCCAAAGCGAAGGGCAGTCGTCCTTCGGGCAGTGGCTGGGGTTTCAGTTTGAAGACTTCATCGATCCGCTCCCAGTTGTAGTCCCCATAGTTGCGGACGATGTCGGAAAGGGGAAACGGATGGTTCGGAGCCTGGCGGTGGGTGAGGGCCAGATCGGTCCAGTTTGAGGTGAGCATTCCGTGGGTTCCGGGTTTCACTCCCTCCATGTTTTCTTCCAAACGAACGAAATCAAAGCCGCTGTCCAGTTGAACCCGGGCGATGTAGTGGGATCCGCGCTCGGTTTCGTAATGGAGTTCGTAGACGACGAAGAGTGGACCTTCGACCGTGCGGCGTGTGGTGAGGCGGATGACTCGATCCTCGGAAAATTTGAGGGTTGAGGAGCCAAACCAGGCGCCCCCACGCGACACCTGCAGGATTGGCCCGGGCGCCTCGCCGTGGACCTTTTGACTGGCGGGGAGGCGCACCTGTAGGAGTCCGGAATCGAGGATGATCGTGCGTCCCTCCTGACGCACCCGCACCTGAGAGATGGACGGTGACGGGGAACGCTTGAGCGGGGCGTCGGCGGTCAGGACGAATTCCCGGCGGCCACCGCTGGGCAGGTCGGCGCAGAAATTGAGTGTGGCTCGGACTCCGCCGCCGGTTGCGGGTGCGACGTCGGTCCATTGGATGGGAACCGGTTCGTTCGTGTCCGCCCGGCGCAGGATCAAGCGGGCGCGATCCGTCCCCGGATCCAGTTCGACGGGATAGCTGAGCAGGGTGCGGGGCCATTCGTAGAACGGATGTTCCAGCCGATCTTGCAGCACGAATCGGGTTTCGTGGCCGGCTCCGGAGCTCGCTGCAGCAATACGGATCGGCTTCTCTTCCCGGGCCAGCAACGACCAGGGGGCAATTAACCCGGGCAACGCGGCGACGGAACGGCAAAAACTTCGGCGATTCATGCGGGTAACACGGAATTCGGATCTTGGTCAGACCCAGGGACCGGGTCCACGGGCCAACGGTGAAGCCCTCAAGTACGGAAACACCGGCGGGGCCACGCAAAGAGCCCCGTTATCCCGCGTGGGTCAAGGCTGTCCGGACGAGATTGGCATCCATCGGGACCCGATACTCAAAAAGGCATGAAACCGCAGTTGAACGACCGGTCGATCAACCAGGCCGCGGCCACGGCGGCGATGAGCAACGAGCCTCCAGGCAAGATACCACGTCGATAGAAAGGCGTCGCCCGCAGGCCATACGCCACCGGTAGAAACACGGCGACACAGGCCAGTTGGCCGGTCTCCACGCCCAGGTTGAAGGCGATCAGCGGCACGGCCAATCCGGTGCCGCTCAGGCCCAATTCGCCCAGGGCATTGGCGAAGCCGAAGCCGTGAATGAGTCCGAAGGCGAAGGGAATGGTGGCCGGAGATTCGCGCCAGCCGAGCCAGACGGAGGGTGGCGCGGTGGGGTGGCGCACCGGGATGTCACCGGGGCGTTGGCCGGGGCGGAGATTGCGGAGCGCTGCATACAGGACACTGGCGGCGATCGCGCTTTCGATGATCCGTGACGGCGGTCGTGCCATGCCGAAAGCCGCGACCGCCAGGGTCAGGGAATGGGCGGCCGTGAAGGAGGTCACCACTTGAAGAACGGTGACCACCACCGATCGGAAGGCGAGTGCCGGTTCCCAGCTGGCGCGTCGTCGTGTGACCACCGAAGGCAATAGGAGTGCGGCGAGAAAGAGCAGGTGATCGTAACCGGTCCAGATATGGTGCACGCCTTCCTTAAAAAACTGCGGGAAAGCCTGGTCCGGCGCCGATTTGGGCGATGGCTGCTCAGGTGACCGACAGGCGTCGGGGCCCACCTGGAGGGTCATCCCCGGTTCGGCCGGTGAGAGAATTCCCGTGAAATGGCCGTTGGAGCGGCCCTCCGTGGCGGGGTTCGCCCAGTCCGCCTGGACCAAGGCGCGATGTTGCGGATCCAACTCGAAAAGACAGCGATAGATCAAGGTCAGCTGCCGCAGCTCCTTCGTGGAGGTCGAGTTCAAGGTGAAAGAGGCACAGACGACTTCTTCATGTTGAACCAAGCGCAAAGGCTCAGGGACCCACGTCATCCGTTCGTCCGAATTCGTCAACGTCAGCCGTTGGGTGACGTACTGCATCAGGTCGAACTCGCGACGACGCAGTTCACCCCAGGTCAAATTGCCGTCGTCGTTGGCATCCAATCCCAACACGGAGTCGAGATCCTTCAGGGCAAGATCGAGCCGGAGATTGACGTGATGATCGGCCGCGGTGAGCTGGATCCACGAGTCACTTGGACGATGCGCCCATAAGGCGGGAAATGCCGACAGCCCGAGGCACAGCCAAATCCAGTGCACAGCGCGGATCAGGCCGGAGTGTTCGCGGGAAATCGGGAGCGAGATCACGGGTGCGAAGTGAGGCGTTGCAGCACGGCGTCTTCGAGCCGATTCGTGCGGACCCACAATTGGGCGACTGCCAGGGTTTCCTGGTCGTGGGCCGCCTGGCCGCATTCCTGAAGGAGGCGGAGATCCGCCGGCTCCCGTTGTTGTTCCCAGTTTTCCCGTGCCAGTTGGCAGGCCCGCATCGGCGCTCCCCGCAAATGGAGTTGGAAACGGGCTTCTTCCCGGGCGTGATGGACTCCGTGGCGTCGGGCCGCGGCAAACCCTGCCGCCAATCGGGCGATCTCCGGGGCGATCGAAGCCAGGCCACCCGGTGAAGTTGCGGCTTTCGCCTCCGCGAAACGCAGGAGCAGGGCGTCCTTATCGGTCTCGCTCGCGAGCAGCGACAGAACCTCGGTCTCCCGGTGTTGGTTCAGGAGAAAATCGGCCCAAATGCTGAGGCCAAAGGGATCCCGGGGCGCCAGCGCCAGTGCGGCCAGGTAATGACGTTCGGCGTCGGACGGCCGATCGAGTCGTTCGGCCAGATCGCCCGCCACCGCATGGCTCCAGGCGAGGGTTGCCGGTGGTGCCGACGGAGACGACGTCAGGCTGACTTCGAGAAGCTTCAGGGAGCGTTCCGCTTCACCGGTCACTCCCCCAACGGCGGCGGTCGCCGTGAGCGCCGTTAGGAGATCGGTCAACCGAACCAGCGTACCACAGGCCCGACGAGCACCCACGTAGTCCCCGCGGAGCGTTAGAATCGTGGCTTGCGTGAGCCAAGCCCCGGCCGCCCGGGGATCCCGGGCGAGCACTTCGTTCAGGGTCTTCAGTGCGTCGTCAAATTGATGACGGCTTTGCTCGATGGTCGCCCGCAGGATCAGAACATCCGTTGGGGCGGCGGCATTCCGCCACCAAGGTCCGAGCACAGCTTCCGCTTGTCCCAGATAGCGGGGATCCGATTCGCGGCGGGCCTGCTCCATCAGCAATTGGGCCAGCCGCCGGGCAGGGGCGAGTTCCCCGGGATGTTCTTTCAACTCACTTCGCAATGCTTTTGCTTCGCGATCGATCGATCGCGTCCCGCCGCGGTGCAATTCGACGAGCACCTGGGCATCGTCGTTGGGTCGATACGCGGTCGCGGCGTGGGCGTGGGCGTGGAGCACCATCAACAAACATCCAAAATAGACGGACATAAATGCCCCATTTCGCGGGCGGCTCCGAGGAAAAAGTTGCCGGCGGGTTCCAGTTCACACATCGGGTTAAATATCCCCGGAACCCGCCGGTTCCTCCCCAAACGGGGAGAAATTAAGGCGTCCGTTGCCGTGGCTGACTCCGCGACGAATCATCATCGGGGCTCAACCACGGCTCGGCATGGAAGGCGGCCGATCAGTCGATATGGGCCTTGATGGAAGTGTCCGTCGTCTCCACGGCTCCAAAGTGGACGGGTCCATCGGATTTCAATTTAAGGAAGCCGGTGCTTCCTTCCGGCTTGGGCACGGTGAGGGTGCGCGTGGCGGGATCATATTTGCCGGTGACCGGCTGGTATTTTCCGTTGACGGTCGGGCTGACCTTCGGGGTGATGGTCAGCGTGGGATCGTTCGGGGCGCCCTTGAGCGGAGTGTTCAGATACGGGAAATGATCCAGAAATCCGCGGGCATCCACATAGGCCCCGTCGGTCAACGGCGCATCGCCCACGGGGGCCACATCCGGAGTGAGCAATTTGCCCATCGCCACGCGCAGTTCGATGTCCACCACGTCGTCGCCCGGCCGACGACCGTTCGGGAAGCCGGCCAGATCCGCCTTGGCGGCGCTCAGGACGCCTTTCTCGATGCCCGCGATCACGCCCAGGTTGTTCTGCTGGTCTCGGGGTGTGGCGGGTACGGCGGTATTCAGCCGCAGCATTTCGCCGGCGCCGCCGTTCTTGTTCAGTCCGTCGACACCGGTGACAAAGGCCGCGACCAGATCCACCCGCGGAAACACCGTGGGTGCCGGCACATTGAACAGCGCTTGCAGGATCAGCGGCAGGGTCGGGTGGGTGACATAGTTGGCGAAGTTGGCGAGATCATCCTTGGGCTCCGAAGCGTTGAACGCGTCCTTGTCCTTCAATCCGATGACCAGCTCGTTGACCAAGGGTGAGGCCAGCCGTGACACCTGGGTGTATTGGTTGCCCTCGACTTTGCTGGCGGTGGTCCAGGCGCCGATGATGGGGCCGTTGCCGCCGGCGAGCAGAAAATCCTTGGGCACCTCCAGGATGAACGAGGTGACGTTGGCATCTGCCAGCAAATCCTTGCTCCCATTGATCGGTCCCAACGGATTTAAATTCAGCAGATCAAATACTTCGCCGAGATTGACCACGAAGGGATCCTTGCGTTGGCCGACGAATACCCGGCCTTTTTGTTCCGTGCCCGGCAGGGCAATATTGTAGATATAGCTGTTGGCGTAGGAGTCGTAATCGGGGAAGGTCTTGGTCCCGACGTAATCCTGCGGTTTGGTGAAGCCCAGTTTGCCGGTAACGGAATTGGTAACGGGAATTTGAGTCCCGGTCCGGCGCCCACCCTTGATGAGGGTGAGCGTATAAGTTTGATCCACGTTCAAGGCGGAGGTGTCGCTGGCGGTGATGGGATTGCCCACGGTGGCGAGCAGGGGAATGGCGTTGGTGCGCTGGTTTCCGGGCGGGCCAACCACGACGGAGAGATCACGGGGCGTATTATGAATCCGGAATTGGAAGGTCAGGTCCTCGACGGCGTCGCCGGTGTTGTCGACGTGGATTTCGTAGACCGCGTTGGAATCCAGTTGGAAATAGTTCGGACCGCCATACGGGCTCTGGAGTGGGAGGTAATTGGCCACCACGGTGACGAAGTTGGAGCGGCCGGCTTCGTAGCTGCCAAAGAGGTAGAAATCCGTGGCATCGAGTTTCGGGGTGGACGTTATCAGCGGGGCCTCACGATGGCTGGAGGCCAGCAGCTGGGTGGAGAAGAGGGCCGTCCCTAATAGCGGGCCCCACGGGAGTAATGATGGTAGTTTCATGTTCAATTTGAATGGATGCTCAGGTCGTGCACCATCAGAACGATCGCTGGGGAAGGACGGATGCATGGTATCTGGGATGGGGAACTAGTCGGGGGCCGAAATGGGGTGACGCTTCGTGCGTTCGAGACCGACGGTCCGTTGGCTGGACTGGGGAGGGGACGAGGGATGAGGGGGGAGTTCCTGGTTCCTGGTTGTTGGTTGTTGGTTGTTGGTTGTTGGTTGTTGGCACCATGCTTCCTTCATGGAAAGACGTCGAAGTCGGACGAAGGGGGATTTTTTGCATCTTTGATGCATCCGGACGGGCGATTGGTTCGTTTTACCAGGTGTACGACGCTCAATTTATGGCAGCTTACTTGCATCCTTGGCCGGAAACGGTGGCTACCGGTGAATTTCGGGAGGCCGAATCGGAACCGGCGCGAGCCTTGGCGGCTGATGAGCCCCGTGGCCGGGTTGCGGTGATCGATACTTTGAAAAACCACGACGCCCACGCGGCCGATGCGTTGGCTGCGAATGATGACGGTCCCTTGATGGCTCGAATAGCTGCAGGGGATGCGGAGGCGTTTGCGACCTTTTACGATCGCCATTCGTCGCTGTTTTTTGGCCTCGCCTGTCGCATTTTGGGCGACGAGCAGGAGGCGGAGGACGTCGTGCAGGAGGCTTGTGTGAGTTTATGGGAACGGGCGCCACAGTACGATGCGTCGTTGGGCCGGCCCTTGAGTTGGGCGACGACCATTCTGCGCAACCGGGCCATTGACCGACATCGGGCACGCGTCCGGCGGGCGGCGGTTTTCACTCCCGTGGACGAAACGCGGGATTTGCCGGCCCCGCTGCCGGAACTGCGAGCGCCACCGGCGACGGACCTGGCGGACACGGCGACGCTGGTACGACAGACTCTGCTCCATCTGCCGGGACCCCAACAGGCGGCTTTGGAAATGGCTTATTTTGGTGGGCTCACCCACTTGGAGATTTCGCAACAATTGGCGGTGCCCTTGGGCACCATCAAGGCCCGGATACGCCGCGGCCTGCTCGCCTTGCGCGACACGCTGGAGGGACGTCTATGAAATGCCTTGAACTGCAGGAATTGTTCGCCTTGGAAGCCCTGGGCGTTTTGGATCGCGTGGAGCAGGCCAAGTTGAAGGCGCTGGTGGAGGCCGATCCGGATGCGGCGGCCGAACTTCCCGCGTGGCGGGATGCGGTGGCCGCGTTTGCGATGGCGGCGACGTCCCGCCGCCGGGCCCCGGCGTATCTCCGGGAAAGGATCCTTACGCGGATCCGGCAGACGCCCCAAGTGCGCCCCGCCGCCCCGTCGCCATCGGTTCCGGCGGCGCCCCAATCTGCCCCGGATTCGGCGTCGGGCCCGGAGGTTCCGCCGTCGCCGGAGATCGGGGAAGGGCGGGCGCTGCTGACCTTCGGCTACGACGCGACCGCGAAATGGCTGCCGGTACCGGGAGTCCCGGGAGCTCGAGTCCGGCTGCTCGCGGTGAACCAGCCGCAGGGATATCGGATATCGGTGGTCGAATTGGCGCCGGGAGCCTCCTTTCCGTCGCACCATCACGGAACGGGCCCGGAGGATTTGTTCCTGCTGTCGGGCGATTTGGTCACGGAAGGTCGGACCCTGGGCCCGGGCGACCACTTTCATGCCGACCCCGGTACAGATCATCAAAGATTGACCAGCCCAAGTGGTTGTCGGGCGATGATCGTGGAGCCGGTGACCGGCCCCCAATATCTGGAAGCCGCCGTGGCTCGTTGATTCCTGGCGCTGTCTTGGAGGTTTCGTCTGGTATCCGTTGGATGAACCCGCTTGAATCCGCGACCAATTCAACGCCAGTGCCATTGGAAATGGGTTGCCTTAACATGGAGTCAGACCCGACGTGGCCGGTGCCGGGTACGATCGGGCTCGAATAGTCACGGGTTGGCCAAAACTCTCCGCTTCCCTCGAGTCCGAAATTTTGGTCATTTCGGGTACGACGACGGTGGAACCGTGGGCTCTTTGGCGTCAGATCCGATGTTGGGAGGTCAACCCGGAGTCTTCCGGCCTACCTCACGCCGATGTGAGGAGCCTATGCATCGAAGGATCGGACCGTTCCGTTGCGCCCGTTCTTGCCGCCGACAGCCGTCAAAGTTAGTCATGGCTCCATGAAAGCGCGGCTTTACCTCGAAACCACCGTGCCCAGCTACCTCACGGCACGGCCCACTCGCGACCTGATCCGTGCCAGCCATCAGCAGATCACCCAAGAATGGTGGGAGCACCGGCGGAAGGATTTTGAAGTGTTCATCTCCCAGCTTGTTTTGGATGAAGCGGCGGCGGGCGATCCCTCAGCCGCCGGCCAGCGGTTGGCGATCCTCGCGGATCTGCCCTTGCTGGACCTGTCGGAGGACGTGTTTTCGCTCGCCGCCGTCTTGGTTCAAACTTTGGCACTACCCGCCAGGGCTGCGACCGACGCTGCCCACATTGCTGTGGCGGCTGTCAACGAAATGCACTTTTTGGTGACCTGGAATTGCACCCACATTGCCAATGCGGAGATGGCGACAAAAATTCACGATGTCTGCCGCCGGCACGGATTCACTGCGCCCGTGATTTGCACTCCGGAGGAATTGATGGGAGACTGGTCCCATGATTAAGGATCAGGTGGTGGAGGAGGTACGCAAAGCGCGGCAGGAGCTGGCCGCACGTTGGAATTTTGACCTCAAGGCGATTTTGTCGGATGCGCGTAAACGCCAGGAGCATTCCGGCCACAAAGTCATTTCGTCTCCGGCGAAAGCGCCCAAGCCAGTCTGATTCCGTTAGTCCCTCGGTTTATACGGCCCCAAAAGTCCTGTCGGATCAATTATCCAACGTTTCAGTTTCTGACGCTGCTGCCCCCTTCTTCCCGTCGCGTGGAGTAGGCACCGCGTGATCGAGCCCCTTTATT
This sequence comes from Verrucomicrobiota bacterium, assembly GCA_947471985.1. Taxonomy (GTDB): domain Bacteria; phylum Verrucomicrobiota; class Verrucomicrobiia; order Limisphaerales; family UBA9464; genus CANIZL01. The sequence goes on from CANIZL010000003.1 coordinate 94,838, forward strand.
TCGGATCCGGGAGGAGGGGACACCGTTGAACTGAAATCTAGCGCGTCGAAGCAGCGGACCGTGGGATCGCAGGGCCGCAACCGGACGCCCTCCGCTCGCCTCCGATGCGGAGGCGCTGGTTACCTTTGCCTTCGATGTCGTCCCCTACCACCCCGGCCCAAGCGAGACCCTGACCGCATCGGGCGATGCAGTTGGCGATGGTAAGTGTTTTGGGAAAGTCTCCCTCCGACATTCTCCGTCCCACCAGGGCAGGCTGAAGGAAGTAGTCGTGGCCACAGGGCTGAGCTCCGCACCCAGCCAGAACCACGACTGAAGCCCGCCCAAGAGCCCCCGCGGCGAGGGTTGATGGCCGGTGACGCTCCGATTTAACCGGCCGATTCCGCCGGGTCATGAGTTTTGCTCATGATGAACCGGAATGCATTGCTGACGAAATATCGTTCAATCGATTGCGGTTGATCGGTGCATGCGGCTAGGTGGGCGGCGACGATGGATAGCCTGCTACTTCGCACAAAACTCGACGCCTTCTATCGGGAGATCTGCGCCGTTATCATCGACAAACAGAATCCCGTCAGCGGGCTCCTGCCGGCCAGCACGGCGATCACGGTGCACGGGAACTACCGCGATGCCTGGGTTCGGGACAATGTCTACAGCATTCTCGCCGTCTGGGGGCTGGGCTTGGCCTACCGCGGGCTCGATCACGACGATGGCCGGGGCCACGAACTGGAACAACGCACCGTTCATCTCATGCGGGGCCTCCTCCGCTCGATGATGGCCCAGGCCCACAAGGTGGAAATTTTCAAATCCTCGCGCCACCCGCGCGATGCCTTGCACGCGAAGTACGACACGGCCACCGGGGGTACCGTCGTGGGCGATTATGATTGGGGACATCTGCAGATCGATGCGACTTCGGTCTACCTGCTGACGTTGACGCAGATGATCAGTTCCGGGCTGAACATCATCTGGACCCTGGACGAGGTCGCGTTCATTCAGAATCTCGTTTACTACATCGAACGGGCCTACCGGACCCCGGACTACGGGATCTGGGAGCGCGGTGCGAAAACCAACAGCGGCAGTGTGGAACTCAATGCGAGTTCCATCGGCATGGCGCAGGCGGCCTTGGAAGCCTTGAGTGGCTTCAATCTCTTCGGCGCCCGGGGATCCCACTCGAGTGTCATCCACGTTTCGCCGGACAACATCGCCCAGTCGAACATCACGTTGAGTTCGATGTTGCCGCGCGAATCCAACAGCAAGGAAGTCGACGCCGCCTTGCTCAGTGTCATCGGTTACCCGGCGTTTGCCGTCTACGACGAGGCGCTTCGTGACCGGACCCGGGCCAAGATCCTCTCCACGCTCGAGGGACCGTACGGACTGAAACGGTTTCTCCGGGACGGCCACCAAACGGTTCTCGAAGACGAAGGGCGTCTGCACTACGAACAGGAGGAACTGCAACGCTTTGAAGACATTGAAAGCGAATGGCCGCTCTTCTTTGTCTATCTCTACCTCGACGGAATCTTCCGCGGCGATGACGCCGCCGCGGCCCTTTACGAAAGCAAGCTGGAGGCGCTGACGGTCGAACAAAACGGACAAAAACTCCTCCCCGAACTTTACTATGTTCCAAGGGAATTCATCGCGCAGGAAAAGGCGCGGCCGGGCAGCGCGAGACGACTGCCGAATGCCAATGTGCCGCTCGTCTGGGCGCAGTCGCTCTATCTGCTCGGGCGGATGATCCGTGCGGGCGTTCTGCGCCGCGGGGACATCGATCCCCTCGGGCGTCGCCGCCACAAGCGCCCGCAGAATCCGGTCGTACAGATCCTCTTCCTTGCCGAGGACGAAGCACTGCAGCGTGAGCTGGCTGCGCAGGGGGTGCTGACCGAAACCCTGAAAGACATCGAGCCCGTGGTCGCCTTCCTGCCGGAGGAAATCGCGCTCGCGCACGGGGCCATTGGAACCAGTGCGCGACTCGGCTTGAGCGGACGCAGCGCGCGCGCCTTGAAGAGTCTCACCACGAGCCGCTTCTATCGGCTCGACGGCGTCACCGTGGTGCCGTTGGCGTCGTTCTTCCTCGAGCGGGATTTCTTTCTCGCCTACGACATCAATTTCCTGACGCGGCGATTTGAAGGCGAACTGGCGTACCTGCACCGCAACTGGTCGGAGAAGGGGCGGCCGACGGTGACGGTGCTGCTGACGCATTCGCTGCTGAAAGGCGAACGCAGCGCCTTCTTCTCGCTGACCCGCCGGATCGTCGAAGGGGAAATCTGTGGCATTCCAGTGCGGCAGGGCCGCGTGGTCGAGCTGCTCCCCACGGGATCTTTTGCCCGCCTCGATGGCACCCGGTGTCGCCCGGCTGCTTCGTCGTCCGTTCAGGCGCTGCTCAAACAGCCATCCCACCTTCCCACGCCCGGCAAATCCAAGCCGTTGAGCGCCCAAGCCCTGCGGGAAATCGAAGGCGCCGAAGAGCATGAGCTTTACGCCACCCTCACGACGACGGATAACCTCTACGAGCAACTGGAAATCATCGCGGCCCTGCTACCGAAGCGGGGCCTCAACGACAAGTTTGCCCTGCCCACCGGCGAGACCTCCCTCAGGGAATTGTTGCTCGAGATCTACGAAAACGCCGGCAGCATCCGGCTCTGGGCGGTGATTCGACGCGCCGCGGGCTTGCTGCATTTGGTCGATGGCGACACAGCCCTCTCCGTGGCGGCGCTGTTGGTGGCCCGGAAATCTATTCAAGTGGGTCGCGCCTACAGCGATGCCTCGCTGATCATGCATCCCATCGCGGACCATGAACTCATGGAGAAAATCCAGGCGTTCTGTCGGGATGAACGGGATCAGGTGATCACCCAGGAACTGTTGCTCTACCTCGGGCTCCTCATTCGCGCCCGGCCGGAGCTTTTCGAAGCGCTCCTCACCGTCCGCGTTTCGCACTTGAGCGCCTTGCTGACGAGCCAGTTGGCTCGCGAACAGAGCCTGGCGCTGGATGAAGCCTATGAGTGTCTGTTGCAGCTGCCGCCTTCGGAGATCCAACGGCGATTGGAGGCCGGTCTTTCGCGGTACGCGTTGGATCACGCGCTGCCGCAAAAGCTTGAGCATTTGCGCTCCGAGGTGGGGAATACCGCGCTGGCCTGGCGGGAGGATCTGGGACTCTCCGCCCTGCAGGAGCCTCCGGAAGGGTGGCTGGCCTTCCGCCAATACGCGGGCGTCATTGATCGTCGACCGGAGCATTTCTACAAGAACACCTTCGCGTTGTTTCGCCACGCAACCGGCATCGTCATTGGCGATCGCATGGACCGCCGCAATCGGATCGAAAGCGGCCTGGTGCTCAGTGATATGACCCCGGGAGAGCCCGCTTTTGCCCACCTCCTCGAGCACTTGCTGAACAAGGCCCAGGCGCCCGAATATCGGCAACTCTACATCGAAGCCCTCCATGTTTTGTCGAGCTTCTTCCGACAGAACCCGCAATTGAAGATTCGGGACGCCTTGTGCCTGGATTCGATGATTGGCCATGCGGTGCGCCTGAATTATTTGGAAGGGCAACCCGAACACGAAGCGTGCTACGACGAGCACAAGGGCAACGCCTGGCGAGGCTTTTATGAGGCGTCGCCGCAACAGACTTCGACGGCATTTGTTCAAGCCCTGCGGTACCTCCTTTCGCCGGGGGATTTGGCCCAGTCTCCAGTCGTGCAGTGAGTCCCTGACGCGGAGACGGACTGGTTCGCCAGCGGTGGGGGAAGGTTCAAGAGTCGTAGTGGGTTTCCCGCCCCGCTGGCGGGCGCCCGGTCGTCGTCGCCGCACCGTGCGCTTTCGATTCGGGTCAGAGAATCATCCAAACAATTTATCTGACTCTCCAAGTGGACGTCCCGTAAGGCGGCCATGCTGGGGGGCATGTCACCGCAGCGCAAAGGGTCCGCCCCTCCGTCGTGTGCGCCGGCCTCCCGGCCTGCCGACGACCTCCTGCGCACACGTTTCGCGGTCTTCACGAATCGGACCGGACGATGGTTGTCGACCGTGGGCCGGGCCGAGTCGGGCGCCCAGGACGTCGCGCACCGGAACCCGGCACGATCCTTCGGTTGCGGTGGCAGTTCGACATCAACGCCATGAACTTACGTCTCTTGCTTCCCACCCGCACGCTGCCCTGGATCGCGTTGGTCGCGGCTTCGCTTTGGCCGGCGGTCGCTGCTCCGCTCCCCCGACTCAAGGTCAGCGAGAATCACCGCTTCCTCGTTACCGAGGCCAACCAGCCGTTCTTCTGGTTGGGGGACACCACGTGGGAACTGTTCCATCGACTCAACCGGGAGGAGGCCGATCGCCTCTTGGCGGACCGGGCGGGTAAAGGGTTCACGATTCTGCAATCCGTCGCCATCGCTGAACTGGAAGGTCATACCGATCCCAACGCTTATGGACATCTGCCGCTGACCGAGCTGGATCCCACCCGTCCGGCGGTCGTGGAGGGTCCGGCCAATGACTACTGGGACCACGTGGATTACATCGTCAACCGGGCCAATTCGCTGGGGATGTATATCGGCTTTCTGCCCACGTGGGGCCGCTTTTGGCATGATACCAGCAATGGACGAAAGCCGTTCTTTACCGTGGCCAACGCGGAGGTCTATGGCGAGTGGCTGGGCCGCCGCTACAAGGACGCCGGCCTCGTCTGGATCCTGGGCGGCGATCGCAGCCTGGACACGGTCGAACAAAAGGAAATCATCCGGGCCATGGCGCGCGGCCTTCGCAAGGGCGACGGCGGGAATCACCTGATGACGCTGCATCCTTCCGGTGGGAATGGCTCTTCCTCCTGGTTCCACGACGACGACTGGCTGGACTTCAATATGCGCCAGAATGGTCACACGGCGGAGTTCACGGGGCGTTATGACCAAACGCGCAAGGATTACGACCGCATCCCGGTGAAGCCGGTGCTGGATGGCGAGCCCATTTATGAGGATCATCCCGTCTCCTTCGATGCCAAGAAGTATGGCCACTCCCTCGCCACGGACGTGCGCCGGCCGCTGTATTGGGACCTGTTTAGCGGTGCGTTTGGTCACACCTATGGTCATCATTCGATCTGGCAGATGTGGTCGCCGGGCAAGGACCCGATTAACAATCCGCTCCTGCCGTGGTCCGAGGCCCTTAGCCAACCGGGCGCTGGCCAGATGCAGCACGCGCGCCACCTCCTCGAGTCGCGCCCCTTTCTCTCCCGCATTCCTGACGATTCCATCGTTATCGCCGCTGCCGTACCCACGGCGGTGCCCGGGGCCGGCCGCTATCATTTCTCCGCCACGCGCGACACCGCGGGAACGTACGCGATGATTTACGTTCCGGTCGGCCGGCCGTTCAAAGTGCGCACCGAGGTCATCCAGGGTGAGGCGGTGAAAGCCTGGTGGTTCAATCCCCGTGACGGCACCGCCCGGGCCATCGGTACGTTCGCGCGGGGCGGAGTGCGCGAGTTCGTTTCGCCGGACCCCGGCGAGACCATTGATTGGGTGCTGGTTCTGGATGACGCTGCGCGAAACTATTCTCCCCCCGGAATGACCCGATGAAAATCACCCGGTTCTGCCTCGCCGTCGGTCTGGTCTCCGGGCTCCTGGCTCTGCCGGTTACCCGCGCTTCCGAACCGCTGAAGCACTCGGTTTCCTGGGTGGGCAACTCCTTCTCCGGCGCGAGCAATCGGTGGGTGCAGAACTTTTTCATTCATACCCACGTTCAGGCCGATGGAACGGTGAATACGTGGAGCCATTGGGACGAAGGCGGGAAGAAGTTCGGCGTTTACCGGAACGGCGAGGTGATCGGGAATACCAATCTGCCGTCGAACAGCTTGGAGACCCGCGATTCCTCCGGCCGGGTCTGGAAGCTGGAGGTCCAATACACCGATCCAAAACACCAGGAGTGGGAGTTCATCCCCCAGGGCATCACCTGTGACGGCAAGGCGGTGACGTTTCCCGAACTGTTCCATCCGACGGCGCTCGCATTGGCCAACGACACCTCCCTGATGGTGGCCGATTCCGGCACCGGACCGCGGCAACAGGTGCTGTTTTATGATGTTTCCCATCCGGATCAGCCCCGGTTGCTGAGGGCTTTCGGTGATCGCGGCGGCATCGCCTCGGGCAAACCGGGGGAGATCACGCCGACCAAGTTTTGGGGCATTCGTGGTGTGGGCATGGACGCCGCGGGCAACCTCTACGTCGCGCAAAGTGAAATGGGCACCGTGCTGCGTTCCTTCACTCCGGAGGGAGCGTTGCGCTGGGATTTGCATGGCGAGTTCTTTTGCGATCTCGCGGTGGCCGACCCGTCCGATGACGCGTCGACGGTCTGGGGAATCCAGGAACGCTACGCGATGGATTGGTCGCAGCCTCCCGGTCACGACTCCAAATGGATCGGTTACACGCTCAATCGCCCGAAGTATCCCAACGATCCGCGCGGTTTGATGCACGTGAAGCAGCAGGGGGAACACGGACTGACCTCACCGCAGATCGTTTACCTGAACGGTCATCGCTTCCTGTTCGTGGGGGGAATGTTCGCCAGCAATTTCATCAGCATCTTCCGTTTCGATGGCGAAGTGGCGGTCCCGGCGGGCCTGATCCTGCAATGGGGCAACAACCTCTACAACACCGACCTCACCTGGCCGCCCCGGAAGCCAGCCGGGACCAGCATTTGGCGCGATCTCAATGGCGACGGTGATTATCAGGCGAACGAGTTTGCTCCGAATACGGATCGGGTGAAGCCCGGGCCGTTTTGGGTGGATGCCCAAGGCAACATTTGGATGGCCTACGGATTTTTTCGCTACGATTTCCAGGGCCTCGATCCGCAGGGGAATCCCATCTATGCCGCCGACAGAGTCACCGTGCTCGACAAGCCCAAAGGCGTGAGCCAGGTGGCCCGCGTCTGTTACCTCGATGCCACGGACACGCTCGTCGTCGCTGAGGAAGGGCGCGACGAACAGAACCGATCCAGCATGCGGCACATCAGCCGGGTGTTTATTTGCCGGGGCTACCGCGCCGGGAATCGGGAAACGGTTTCCTTCGTGCCCGGCGCAGGACGGGAGGCCGGCTGCGTAACGGCGACCGGCGATTACGCGTTTACCGGCGGATGGAAGGGTCGTGGGCGCATTTGGGTGAATCGCCTGAGTGATGGGGCTGAAGTCGGAACCTTGGAACCGGGGCCGACGGTGGGTGGGGTCGAGAACACCGGCTGGATTGACCTGCTCACGGGCATCAGTGCCTTTCGACGCCGCACGGGCGAATACCTCGTTTTCGTCGAGGAGAACTACAAGGCGAAGTCCCTCATTTACCGTTGGAAACCATGAAATATCTCAGTGTTTTACTGCTGGCTGTGGCCAGTTGTTGGATGTCGCGCGCGATGGCCGAGCCGCACAATTACTTCGAACTTCGGCTCTACACGGTCACGTCGAACAAACTGGACGGGGTACTGGAACGTTTCCGGAAAACGGTCGAGCCGGTGCGGCATCGGCATGGCATTCGCACGCTCGGCTACTGGAGTGCGCCGGGTACGACGAATGGTGGTCTGTTCGCATACTTGATGTCGGCGGCCAGCGCGGCGGAGTTGCAGAAGCAGGAAAAGGAGTTTGGGGCAGACGCGGATTTCCAAAAGGGTTACGCGGCTTCCAACGCCAAGCACGGCAAGACGGTGGACGGTATCTCGGCGCTGCGTCTCGGTGTGGATCCCACGGCGAAGTTTGATTTCACGTCCACGCAACCCGCCCGCGCCTTCGATCTTCGCGTTTACTCGGTCCTGCCCGGCAAACTCGACGCCTTCCGCAATCGCTGGCGCGATTCCGCCGTGCCGATCTACGAGCGGCACGGCTTGCACAGCGTCGGTTGGTGGGTTGCCGAATCGAAGGATGCCGAAGGCCACGATCAATTCGTCTGCCTGCTGGTGGGTGGGAGCCTGGCGTCGATTCAGAAGTCGATCCGTGAATTTCATCAGGATGCCGAATGGATTCGCGTGGAGAAGGAAACAGAGGCCAACGGAAAACTCCGCTCCGGTGTCACCGCCTACAAAATGACTCCGGCAGACTTTTCCGGCCTGAAATAAATCCGTTCTTCGGAACCTTCAATCGCGTCCGATATTTTGCTCAGATTGGCCAAGCCCGACGACCCGTGTCCGTTATCCTTCGCTCACCGCTATGAAGTTTCTCGCCTGCCTTTGCCTGGCTTTGACCGCGGCCGCCGGCCCACTCGCCGGGCATAAGCTGCTCATCACGTCCGTGCGCACGGGCGACACCGAGGTGTTTGTCGCCGATCCCGAAACAGGCGATATGACGAACCTCTCGCGGGCGCCGAAATCGGAGGACCGCTATCCGTGCTGGTCGCCCGACGCGAAGCGCATCTGCTTCATGAGCGATCGCGAACACGCGACGAACCTGTGGGTGATGAACGCCGATGGCTCGCACGTTCGGCGACTGCTCACCTCGCCCAAGGTTTGCTACATGCCGAGTTGGCAGCGCACACCCCGCGGCGAGCGCATCGTCTTCGGAATGCATGGCGACAAGCCGGAGATGGCGAGCATCAAGCCCGACGGCAGCGATCTGCAAATGTTCGGCGAGGGCCACGATCCGACGCTGTCACCCGATGGCCGGCGCATCTGCTATACCGGCCATCCGCCCGAGGGTGGGGTGACCGTTTACGTGATGAATTGGGATGGCACCGACAAACGCCGCGTCGTCCCAACCACGAGCAAGGTCGGTGCAACCTTCCCAAATTGGTCGCCGGACTCGAGGCAGATCGTGTATTCGTTCCCCGTGGGTGAAGCGCTGGAGCTTTTCATCATCGGCGCGGACGGTTCCGGCCAGCGCCCGCTGACTCAATTCGGGGGCACGAGTGTTTGCACGCCCAGCGCCTGGTCGCCGGACGGGAAGTGGATTTCCTTCCGCCGAACCGACGAGCGCTACTGGAGCAATCCCGAGCGCATGCTCAAGGTTTACGCGGAGAAGCCGGCGGATAAGCGGCCTGTTTGGGTGGTTCGTCCGGATGGTAGCGACGCGAAAGTCATCGAATCACTGCGCTATCAAATGGCGATTGACGGCAGTCGGGCAACCTGGAAACCCCTGGTGAGACCATGAAGGAACTTCGTTTCGCCATTCTCGGCACCGGCTTCTGGGCGCGTTATCAACTCGCGGCATGGGGCGAGGTGCCCGGCGCCCGTTGCGTCGCGCTCTTCAATCGCACCCGGGCCAAAGCCGAGACGCTGGCGCGTGAGTGGAGGGTGCCGGCGGTTTACGAAGATGCGGAGGAACTGCTGCAGCGGGAGCGGCCGGACTTCGTGGACATCATCACGGATGTCGGCACGCACCGGCAGTTCGTCGAACTCGCCGCGCACCATAAGATTCCCGCGATTTGCCAGAAGCCGCTCGCCCCAACCTTGGCGGACGCGGAGGCCATGCTGATGGCGTGCCGGCAGGCCGGTGTGTCCCTGAGCGTTCATGAGAACTGGCGCTGGCAGACGCCCCTGCGCGAACTGAAACGGGTGCTCGCCTCCGGGGTTATCGGACCGGTGTTCCGTGCGCGCATGGATTACTGCAACAGCTTTCCGGTCTTTGATAACCAGCCGTTTCTCAAGGAGCTGGAGCAGTTCATCCTCACCGATATGGGCACCCACATCCTCGACGTGGCCCGTTTTCTCTTCGGCGAGAGCGACCGCCTCTATTGTCAGACCCATCGCGTGCATCGGGATATCCGGGGCGAGGACGCCGCGACGGTGATGCTGCACCAGGACACGGGCGCGACGGTGACGGTGAATCTTAGTTACGCCAGCCGGGTGGAACACGACCGATTTCCCGAGGCGTTTGTCTTCGTGGAGGGTGAACAGGGTTCGATCGAATTAGGACCGGATTTCTGGATCCGTGTCACGACTGCCGCCGGCACGCATTCCCGTCGGTGTCCGCCGCCGTTCCATGCCTGGGCGGATCCGCGCTATGCGCTGGTGCACTCCAGCATGGTCGCCTGTCACACGGACCTGTTGCGCGCCCTGCGAACTGACACGCCCGCCGAGACCGTCGCCGAAGACAATTTGAAAACCCTCCGTCTCGTCTTTGCCGCCTATGAATCGGCGCGCACCGGGCGGGCGGTGCATCTCCCCTGAATGGAAACGTTGACTCTGAATTGGATATTTAAGCACTGATACCCAGATATGAAGACCATCACCCTCGTCGGCGCCGGCGGCAAAATGGGCTGCCGACTCACCGATAATTTCGCGCGGACCGCTTACCGCGTTCATTACCTCGAGGTGTCGCCTCGCGGTTTGGAGAATCTGCAGCAACGCGGTATCACGGTCGGGCAGCAGGCGGAAGTCGTGCCGCAGTCGGACGTGGTCATCCTGGCGGTGCCGGACGTGGCCATTGGGGCCGTTGCCCGCGAGATCGTGCCCCTGATGAAGCCGGGAGCCCTGCTCCTGACCCTCGATCCGGCCGCACCGCTCGATGATCAATTGCCCCGCCGTGACGACATTGGCTGTGTGATTGCCCACCCGTGCCACCCTTCGGTTTTTAACTGGGAGCCGACGGAACCGGCGTTTCGTGACTTCTACGGCGGAATTTCGGCGAAGCAGGCCATCGTGGTGGCGTTGATGTGGGGCGCGGAGAGTTACTACGGGTTGGGGGTGGAAATTTCGACGGCGATGTATGCCCCGGTGAGCCGGGTGCACCGTGTGAGTTTGGAGCAGATGGCGATGCTCGAGCCGGCGCTGGTGGAGACCCTCGCGCAGACCTGCATGGAGGTGGTGAAGGAGGGACATGATCGATTGGTCACTGCCGGCGTGCCGTCGGAGGCCGTCCGCGATTTCGTCCTCGGCCACCTGCGGATTCAGATCGCGGTGTTGTTTGGCGAGGTGAATGGCACCTTCTCCGACGCCGCCTACAAGATCAGCAAACGCGCCAAGCCGGTGCTCTTCCGAGAGGGTTGGCAGAAGATCTTTGAACTGTCGGACATCCGCGAACAGGTTCGGGACATCACCCGGAAGTGACCGCCATGCGTCTCGGTCTCAGCAGTTACACGTACGGCTGGGCGGTGGGTAGCCCCGCGCATCGACCCGCTCGTCCGCTGGATGAGTTGGGGCTGCTGGATCGTTGCCAGGAGCACAGTCTGAAGATTTTGCAGGTCGGTGACAACCTGCCACTCCACACCTTCGATGCCGTGCGGCTCGCCCGGTTCTTTGATCGGGCGCGGGCCGAGGGGGTGGAATTGGAGCTCGGCGCGCGGCAACTCACCGTGGAGCGGGTCACCACCTACGCTGCTCTCGCGCGGCAGGCGGGCGCGCGTTTGATCCGCTTCGTCATCGATGATGCGGGCTACGAACCGACTCCCGAAGCCGTGATCGCGATTCTGCGCACGACGGCGCCCGTGCTGGAGGGACTGGTTCTGGGCATCGAAAACCACGATCGGTATCCTGCCCGAACCCTGCGCGCCGTAATTGAGGCCGTGGGCGGAGCACCCGTCGGTATCTGCCTCGATACGGCAAATTCGCTCGGGGCGGGCGAGGGCTTGGAAACGGTCGTTCGTGAATTGGGGCGTCACACGGTGAACCTCCATATCAAGGACGTGAACATCCGCCGGGTGCCCCATCTGATGGGTTTCACGGTTGAGGGTCGACCAGCCGGGAGCGGCGCATTGGATATTCCCGCTTTGCTGGCGGAGTTGCGGCCCTTCGGCCGTTGCGCCACCGCGATTCTTGAACAGTGGACGCCGCCCGAGGCCGAGCTGGAAGCGACCCTCGTCAAAGAGGCAGACTGGGCTCGCCAGAGCGTGATCTTTCTGAAAACGTTGTTCGCACAATTCCCATGAAAAAATTGAAGGCGTATTTTTGCCGGCTGTTGGCCGTCCTGGCCCTGCTGACGTTGGCGGGTTGTGGTAAATCCGATACCGGTGCGAGCGGTGCCGGTACCTCCACCGCCGTTCCGGCGTCAGGATCGCTGACCCTGGGCGTCGCCTTCGAGACGCTCCAGACCGAGTACTGGGTCGCGGGTTACGAAGCCATCAAAGCAGAGGCGGCCGCCCGGGGCTTCAAAGTCGTGGAGGCGGTGGCCGACAATGACGCCAATCGTCAATTCGAGCAGGTCCGGAGCTTCATCACGCGGCGGGTGGATGGAATCATCCTCGTGCCGAAGGACGCCAGCACCTGCCTGCCGATGATCAAGGCGGCCAATGCGGCCAGCATTCCCATCGTTCTCTTCAATCGGCCCGCGGCGAAAAGTGAGGCCAAGTCCGTGGCCGTCGTGGCGGACAATTTCGCCCTGACCCGGACCACGGTGGACTACCTGATTGGTCAGGCGAAGGCGACGGGCGGGAAGCGCAAAGCGATGGTGCTCATCGGTGATTTGGGCGACATCAATGCGGTGGGCCGTCGCGACGGTTTCGACGCGGCGGTGAAGGCGGCCGGCGACTCGCTGGAGGTCGTAGCCCGTGTGCCCACGGAATGGAACCAGGAAAAGGCGCAGGCGGGAGTGGTCAATGCGTTGCAGGCGAATCCCGACATCAGCTTCATCTTCACCAGCTCGGACTTCCTCCTGCCGGGGATCGTCAGCGCACTCAAGGGCGCGGGTAAATACCACCGGGTGGGCGAGGCGGGCCACGTCGTGCTCGGCGGCTTCGATGGCGATGCGACCGCGTGGCAGATGCTGAAGGAGGGCTATCTCGACGCGACCGGGGTGCAGGACGTCTACTTCGAGGCCAAGCAAAGCGTGCAGGCCATCGTGGATCTGCGGGCCGGTAAACCGGTGGCTGAAGTCATTCTCGATCCCGGCTTTGTCATCCACCAGGGCAATGCCAAGGAGAAGGCCGCGCAGATGTGGGGCGCGAACGTGAAGCGCAAATGAACGTGGCTGCCGACACCGGGTCGCCGAGCGGTTCGTCACGGCTGACCGCGGCGCTCCGTTCCGAGTACCTGGTGCTGTTTCTATGCGCCGGACTCTTTGGGGGACTCGCCCCGTTTACGCCAGGTCTGGCTTCCACGGACAATTTTCTGGGCCTGTTCGGCAACCTCGCCCCGCTGCTGTTGGTGGCTCTCGGCCAGACGCTCGTGCTCATCGTCGGTGGAATCGACCTGTCGGTGACCTCGATCATCGCACTCACGTCGGTCGTGGGTGCCCTGGTGATGAACCGCGACACCGGTTGGCTCGCGGGCAGTGGGGCGGCCGCTCCGGTGGCCATTGGGGTCATGCTCGTACTGGGGGGACTGATCGGCGCGGGCAATGGCCTGGCCGTGACCAAGCTTCGAATGCCGGCCTTTATGGTCACCCTCACGGCCCTGATGTTTTTCTCGGGCTTGGCCATCTGGCTCACCCAGTCGAAGAATATCGGCAACTTGCCCACCGCCTTCACGGAGCTCGGCTCCCGGCCCGCTCTGGCGCTGCCCCTCGCCGCGCTGATCGCCGGTCTGGTTCACCTGCTGCTGGAACGGTCGCTTTACGGCCGCTGGCTGCGGGCCTGCGGTTTCAATGCCCGCACCGCGCACGTCTCCGGCGTGCCGGTCGAGGCGGTCGTGATCGCGACCTATGTCGCCAGCGGCGTGCTCGCGGCCGCGGCGTCCGTGCTCTACACCGGGCGGTTGGAGACGGGTTCGCCGGTGCTCGGGCAGCGGATTTTATTGGATGTTATCGGCGCCACTGTCCTGGGAGGAACGAGCCTGTTTGGGGGGAAGGGCCGGGTTTCATGGACGTTCTTTGGAGTGCTGTTTCTTTCCCTCCTCGACAACGCGCTGAACCTGCTCGGCCTGTCGCATTTCACCATCATGATGGTCAAGGGCGGCGTCATCCTGCTCGCCGCACTGCTCGACACCGCCCGCACGCGCTGGTTTAACGCATGAGTCCGCTCCTCCAGTTCGAGTCGGTCGGAAAAGCCTTCCTCGGCGTCGACGTGTTGAAGGCGGTGAGCTTCGGCGTGGCCCCGGGGCGGATCGTTGGCCTGGTGGGCGAAAACGGCGCGGGCAAGTCCACCCTGATGAATCTGTTGGGCGGCAACCTGCGGCCCGATACCGGCAGCATGCAGTTTCAAGGCGCCCCCTACGCGCCCCGGGATTCCCGCGATGCCCGGCGAGCCGGCATTGGTTTCGTGCATCAGGAACTGAACCTCTTCACCAACCTCGACCTCGCAGAGAACCTGTTTCTGTCGGATTTCCCCACGCGGGGTGGGCTCATCCGGCGACGCGAATTGCACCGGCGCGCTTCCGCGCTGCTGCAGCGGGTCGGCTTGGGATTGCCGACCACGACCGTGGTCAGTCGCCTCTCCACGGGTGAACGCCAGCTCCTCGAAGTTGCCCGGGCGCTGTCCTTCGATGCGCGTCTGCTCATTCTCGACGAGCCCACCACGTCCCTCAGCGTCCCCGAGCGCGAACGGCTCTTCGCCCTCGTGCGCCAGCTCCGGGCCGAGGGTCGCTCGTTGATCTACATCTCGCACACGCTCGGCGACGTCCTGGACCTGGCGGACGAGTTGGTGGTGCTGCGTGACGGAGCGGTCGTTGGCCAAGGGCCGGCGTGCCAGTTCAGTTCGGATCGCCTGGTCGCTTTGATGGTGGGGCGGGAACTGAAGCAGCTTTTTCCTCAACGCCAGAGGCCGCGTTTGCCGAATTCCGCCGAGTGCCTTGCGGCGCCCGCCGGCCTTCCCTTGTTGGAGGTCCGCGGTCTCGGCCAGCCCGGCGTTGTGCAGGACATTTCGTTTACCTTGCATCGGGGTGAGGTGCTCGGCGTTTCCGGGCTGATGGGCGCGGGTCGCACGGAACTGGCTCGAATCCTGTTTGGTCTCGACCCGCACGCCGCGGGCACGATGACACTCGCCGGCCCGCCGCTGACGGGCCCGCCGCGAGAACGGATTCGACGTGGATTGGCGCTGCTCACCGAGAGCCGCCGGGACGACGGCCTGTGTCTGGAGGCTTCCGTCGCCGACAATCTCGCACTCGTTACGGTCGGCCGGCACGCCCGTTCACCCCTGGGTCTACTCCGTTTCGCTGGCTTGCGGGCGGCGCTGGGAAAGGTTCGCGCGGCCGTCCGCCTTCAACCGCGCCTCACCGACGAGCAAGCCGTACAGACGCTCAGCGGCGGCAACCAGCAAAAGGTCGTGCTGGCGAAGTGGCTGCTGGCGGAGCCCCAAGTGCTCCTGCTCGATGAACCCACGCGCGGCATTGATGTCGGTGCGAAATTTGAAATTTACCAGCTCATCCACCAACTCGCGGATCGCGGGGCAGGGGTGGTGGTCATCTCCTCCGAGTTGGAGGAACTCACCGGTCTGTGTGACCGCATTCTCGTGATGAACCGCGGGCGGATCACCGGTGAATTCTCCCGGGATAACTTCGATTCCGCACGCATCCTGCAAGCCGCGCTGCCAACATGAATCACACCCGTCAGCGTCACCTGCTCCCGTTGCTAAACCACGCGACGCTCATTCTGTTTGCCCTGGTGCTCGCGGGGTTCGGGCTGTTGTCCCCGAAATTTCTCACCGCCGCCAATCTGTCCCATCTGCTGGTTCAGGCGTCGTCCACCGCCGTCATCGGCGTTGGCGTCACCTTCGTGCTGCTCACGGCGGGCGTGGATCTGTCGATTGGTTCCATCATGTTTGTTGCGGCCGCCGTGGCCGGAAAGCTGGCCCTGGGCGGCGCGCCGCTGGCGGTGACCTTGCCCGCCATCCTCGGTGTCGGAATGGTTTTCGGAGCGCTCAATGCGCTGCTGGTGACGCGGCTGGGCATCCTCGCCTTCATCGCGACGCTCGGCTCACTCTACGTCGGCCGGGGTTTCGGTCTCTGGCTCACGCAGACGCGGGCGATGAACCTGCCCGATAGCTTCCTCACGCTCGGCACGGTGCGGTTAGTCGGTGTCCCACTGCCACTGGTGATCAGCGGGGGCGTGGTGGCGGTCGCTCACATCGTGCTCACGCGGACCCCGTTCGGCCGGCAGATCTACGCGGTGGGGAACCATCTCGCGGCCGCCCGGAAGGCCGGCCTGAACACCCGTCGTCTACTGGCGACCGTGTATATTTTCAGCGGACTCTGCGCGGCCATCGGGGGCATCCTCTCGCTCGCGCAGCTGGGGGCGGTTTCGCCGACGTTCGGCACGAACCGCGAGTTCACGGCCATCGCCGCAGCGGTGTTGGGCGGCACCAGCCTCTTCGGTGGACGCGGGGGCGTCTTTCCGGGCACCGTCCTCGGTGCGGTACTCATCCAGAGCGTGGAGAACGGACTCGTCATCCTGAATGCCGACCCGTACCTGTATCCGCTGGTGACGGCGGGTATTATTTTCCTCGCGGTGCTGATCGACAGCACGCGGAGCCGGTTGATGGCCCACTGGGGCCAGCGGAAAATCTTCGTCTAGAAAACGTCATGAGTTCGCGTTCGATCGCCTTTTTGGTCCACGGCACCGAATTGCCGGTCGTGGCCCCGACATTGCTTCGCGCGGGCCCGCTGTCGCTCGATTACGACAACGGCGACCTCCGTTGCGTCAAGCTGGGTGAACGGGAAATCCTCCGCCGCGTCTACGGCGCGGTGCGGGATCGCCACTGGAACACCGTGGCCGGCATTCTTTCCGACAAACGCATTGAAGTATCCGATTCGGCGTTCCGGATCACGTACACGAGCACGCACCAAAAAGGGGGCGTGCAGTTCGTCTGGCACGCGGAATTATGCGGCGATGCCGACGGCACGCTGAAGTTCACGTTCGACGGCGAGGCGCAGACGGATTTTCTGCGAAATCGGATTGGGTTGTGCGTCCTGCATCCCCTCCGCGACTGCGCCGGAGCCCGCGTCCGGGTGTGGTCGATCGACGGCGCGCACCAGGATCTGGTCTTCCCGGAGATCATCGCCGCGGAACAGCCGATCCGTGGATTTACGGGCTTGGCCGGGCTCGTGCACGAAGTGGCACCGGGGCTTGAGGTGGAAGTGCGCTTCACGGGCGAAGCATTCGAAACGGAGGATCAACGCAATTGGATCGACGCGAGTTTCAAGACCTACGGCACGTCGCTGTCGTTGCCGTTCCCGGT
This sequence comes from Verrucomicrobiota bacterium, assembly GCA_947471985.1. Lineage (GTDB taxonomy): Bacteria > Verrucomicrobiota > Verrucomicrobiia > Limisphaerales > UBA9464 > CANIZL01. The sequence continues at coordinate 111,802 of CANIZL010000003.1, forward strand.
CGAGGTGAAAGCGGGGACGCGGATTCGGCAGAGTGTTGAGGTCAGGCTTCGAGCGGCCGACCGGAGCCGCGGTGCGGCGGCGGATTCCCAGTACATGGAGTGCCGTCCGCGCCTCCTTTCACCAATGACGGCGGTTCAGGTGAAGATTCCGACCGATGGCTGGTTGCGGCTTCCAGAGCTGGGGCTGGGATGCAGCAGCAACCGATCGCTGGACTACCATCCCAACTCGGCACGGTTTAAGGCTCTGCCGCTTTCGCATCTGCGATTTGACCTGTGGCTCGCCGACGGTGAATGGGGACATCATTTTCTGTGCGCGTTGTTGGAGTCTTCGACCCTCGGGCTTTCCTTGGAACTGGCCGTTCATCTTCCCAGCGCGGGGGAAGCGGGCGTCGCCGACTTGCAAGCTTGCCTCGGAACATACCGGTCTGGGACGTCCCACGTGAGGCTCAAGCGGATCCTCGCCTTTCGCGACGGCGAGAAGTCCACGACGCCGGCCACGCTCGCGAAGGTGCGTGAATTCTTCGGTCCTCTCGGCGTGCCCATTGGTGCCGGCACGAATGCCGATCTCTATCAGCTCAATCTCCAGCGTCCGCCGTCCGATGGCGACTTCATCAGCTGGTCGATGAATCCGCAAGTCCACGCCAGCGACACGCGGAGCTTAATGGAAAGTCCGGAGGCCGCTTCCGCGCAGGTCGCCAGTGTGAAGCACTATTTCCCAGGCATCCCGCTGGTGGTTTCGCCGGTGACGCTCAAGCCGAGATTTAATCCCACGGCGACGGGACACGCTGGGACCGAACCCACGGACGAACTGCCGCCGGCGGTGGATCCACGCCAGATGTCGCTCGCGGGCGCGGCCTGGTTGGTGGGGATGCTTGCCGCGCTCGCGCCCAGCGGTGTCGAGAGCCTGACTTTTTTCGAGACCACGGGTTGGTGCGGCGTGATGGAGACGGCTTCAGGTTCAACATTACCTGAGAAGTTTCCCTCCTATGCGGGTCGGGTATTCCCCCTCTGGCACGTTTTTGCCGCGTTAAGCGGTTTCGACACGGTGGTCGCGGCGAAGGTCAGCGACCCGGGGCGGGTTGCCGCGTTGGCCGCGGGAGATCCGGCCGGGCGGCGACGTCTGATTCTGGCCAATCTCACGATGTCGGATGTCGACCTGGACCTGGCCGGCGCCACGGGAACGGTCCGGGTGCTCGAGGGTGCCAATGTTTCCCGCGCGATGCGCCACCCAGCGCAGTGGTGGCGTCGGCCGGCGGCTCCGCTTGCGGATCGCCTTCGGCTGTCCGCCTTCGCCGTCGCGTTTGTGGATGTGAGTTAGCCGCTTTCCGCCTTCCCGATGTCCGCCTACGATCCCAGGGTGAAAGCCACCGCTGCCTGGAAGGCCTTGCTGGCCGCTTGCGCGAAGCTGCACTTCGAGCCGCACGACATCGCGGCTCAGCTCGATGCCCGCGGTCGCTACGAGGTCGCGCTTACGCCGGAGTTTCCGCTTTCGATCAAACTCTTCCGCTATACGTCGAAGCGACACACCCGGGGTGAGACCTGGCATGAGCGGCTGGAATTGTTCATACCACTGGATGGGCCGGTGAAATTTCGGATGGGTGAACAGACCGTGTCGCTGGAGCGCGGTGAGGTGCTGGTGGTGGACAACCTCAAGGTGCATCACGTGGTGGATTTCCCCGGCTTCGACACGCGGGCCATCGTGGTGAGTTTTCAGCCGGAGTTCGTCTATAGCCTCGGTTCGCCCTCGGGCGACTACACGTTTCTGCTGCCGTTCTACTCGAAGCTCGACCGGCGTCCGCACGTGTTGCGCGCCGGCGAGGAGGCGGCACCGACGCACGCGGCGCTGATGGCGTTGCTGCAGGCCTATTTTGCGAAGGACGAACCACAGTTCGTCCAGGCGGGCAGCAAGGCCTTCCTGCTGGCGCTGCTCTATCAACTCGCCCGGTGTTTTCGCGCCTCCGACGTGTTGAAGTGGGAGTTCATGCGCCAGCAACAACGCTCGCTCCGGCTGAAGAAACTCTTCGATCACATTCAAGCGCATTATGCGGAGAAGTTGTCTGTCGGTGCGGCGGCGAAGTTGGTGGCGATGAGCCCGGCGGCTTTCATGAAGGCCTTCAAGCAGGTCGCGGGCATGACGCTTGTGGCATACCTCAATCATGTGCGTCTCGCTCGTGCGGCCCGGCTGCTTCGCGAGACTGACCGCAGCATTGCCGATATCGCGGCCGAGACGGGCTTCGCCGACCAAAGCTATTTTGACCGGAGATTCCGCGGCGCTTTCGGAGCGGCACCCAGCGTTTTTCGCAATCGGGTGGAAACGGCGGATAAGGATTGAACAGACTGGTTTTGATCGGAGCAATGTGCCGGATCCGGCCCTCTCGGATATTTTCGCAGGGGTCGGTAATTGGGAGCTGGCTTGCCAGTGTCATGCAGGGTGCGGTGACTTCGGTTGGAGTGGCGGGTCCGTTCCTCGGCAACCCCTTGCCAGTCGATGGAACCGGGTTGTAGGCTGACGCGGTGAAGTCCCGAGTGCCGATGTTGTTCCTGGCCGCAGCGCTGTTGGCGGCGGCTTGCCAATCCGGTTCCCGCGGCTTGTCCCGTACCTTGGTGAAACTGCCCACGCGAATCCTGTTTATTGGTAACAGCTTTACCTATTACAATGGCGGCCTGGAGAATCACGTGCGGGAATTGGCCGCCTCGGCGCGTCCGCCCATCCTTTGGCAAACCGATCGTGCCGCCAAAGGGGGCGCTACTCTGAAGATCCTCCAAGAACAGGGGTGGGTGCATGAGAAGATCCGGACGGGCGGTTATGATCTCGTCGTGCTGCAGGAGGACATCCCGGAGCTGACCGAGCACACGGTGACCCCGTTTATGGAGCAAGTGCGACGCTTTGATGGGGAAATTCGCGGTGTGGGTGGCCGCACGGCCCTGTTCATGGCCTGGCCGTATGAGCGCCTGAACTGGGTGAGCCTGCCTGAGATCGAGCAGGCGCATCGGGCCATCGGTCACGAACTGACCCTGCCCGTGGCGCCGGTGGGCCGGGCCTTTGAACGGTCGCTGAGATTGCGCCCCGGATTGCCCATGCTGGGTCCGGACCGGGAACACGAAACCCTTCACGGCACCTATCTCAGCGCCTGTGTCCTCCTGGCGACGATCCTGGGTGAGCGACCGCAAGGATTGACTTACTGCCCCACCGGAATCACGTCCGAAGAAGCTGCCTTTTTGCAAGGTGTCGCTTGGGATACGACCCGGGAATGGACCGGACAGCGGTCGTCCGCTGGGCATCGGTGAGGGCAACGCCGGTATGCTGGGGTTGCAGTGGTTGCCAAGCGGGGGCGGGGGTAAAAGCGAGCTGTGACCGTTGGTTTCTTAAAATTTCGAGAAATGTCGAATCATGAAAAGTGCTCCCGGCGCGAAAAAGACGTTGCCGCCCCAACAAACCGAGGAACTGCTCGGCGCATTGAAAGGACGGTTTGATCGCCATCAGGCCCGGCATGCGGGTTTGGAATGGGCCAGGGTGCTGCAGCGCCTGACCGCCCATCTCGCGAAGCTGTGGCCGCTCCAGGAAATGGAACGTACCGGCGGGGAACCGGATGTGGTCGGTCAGGATAAGACCTCGGGCGAATTCATCTTCGTGGATTGTTCCGCGCAAAGTCCCAAGGGGCGGGTCAGTTTCTGTTACGACCGCGAGGCGTTGGATTCCCGGAAGGAGCATAAACCCAAAAACTGCGTCACGGATATGGCGGCCGACATGGGCATCGAACTGTTGACGGAGGAGGAATATTTCGCGCTGCAGAAACTGGGGGAATTCGATACAAAATCTTCGAGCTGGGTGAAGACGCCGGCGGATATCCGCCGACTGGGTGGCGCCATTTATGGGGATCGGCGTTACGGCCGGGTTTTCATCGGCCACAATGGTGCTGAATCCTACTACAGCGGCAGAGGATTTCGCGGCTCGCTGAGAGTTTAAAGACCGACACGACGTCCCTGAATCGATTCCTACTGGTGAGCGCCAAGGATCTCGTGGTGTTTCGCGAAGAAATCACGGAGCGGACGGATCACATGGGGATTCCAAAGCAGGAACGGGCGCTGAAGGAATGCCCCGGATTGCCGAGGCTGGGAACGGACCGGGAATACGGGACGCTAGGCGGCACTAAGCTCAGCGCCGGCGTCATCCTCGCAACGATCCAGAGTGAGCGCCCGTCGCGATTGACACAATGCCCGGCCGGAATTTCGCCCGTTGAAGCCATCCTTCGGTAGGGTGTTGCGAGGGAAAGGGCCAGCGCAGCGGCCGTCTGGCGGGCATGATCCATAACGGGAAATCAACAATCACCGCCTGCGCCATGGGTCCCAATGGGATGGGTCTTTTGAGGGTGAATAATGCCCGCTGTGTCCGGGGGCAATGGATCAGGTGCGGGCTATGTGCTGGCTGTCGGAGTCGCACTCGTGGCCGGATGAAAAGGTTGCTTACTTTTTATATTCCAAAATATCACCGGGTTGACACTCCAAAGTGTGGCAAATTGCCTCCAGCGTCGAGAAGCGGATGGCCTTGGCTTTCCCGTTTTTTAAAATGGAGACATTGGCCATCGTTATGCCGACTTTCTCGGCGAGCTCGGTGACGCTCATTTTGCGCCTCGCCAGCATGACGTCGATGTTGATGATGATTGCCATGGAATTCTTATTACACCGTTAATTCGTTCTCGGATTTTATGTCCACGGCATTTTGGAGAATCCGTTCAAACACCGCCGCTGCGGTGGCAACCACGATCGAACCGAAAGTGATGAGAATGCCTATAACAACTCCGCCGGCCCGGTCGTCCGAGTCGCCCAGCATGATGAAGAGTTCTCCTCCCACGCCAAAGCCGATAATTGTCATCGCGCAATACTTTATTGTCCGCATCGCTTTGACAGCCGCATGCGAGAAGACCCTGTTCCTTCCGACATATCCCAGCAATCTGGATGCCTGAAAAATCGCCACGAAAAATGGAATCGACGCGGCGTATGCATAGGCCAAAAAGGGGTCCTTGAAGTAAATTTCAAAAAGCGTCGCATGCGCATTCCGGCCCTCGGTGTGTGGCTCCCACAGTAGCAGGGTCAGGGCGCCGATACCGATGAGCACAATGACTCCCTGAAGAAATGATGTGGCCCTTCTTTTCATGGTTCGTTCGTTTAGAAAACTACCTTGGCACCCTAAATTATTGTTTATCGTTTATCAATGTATGTTTATTGTTTTTCGAAAAAAAGATCACGATCATCGCGACGATGTGGCGGTCATGTCCCTCGCCGCCGTGGTCGACGGAATTTGGCGGCGGCGCGTGACCGGGCGGAGGAATTGAAAAGGCTCGGCAGCGTAAAGTCGTTGGTGTTGGAATTGCACAAATAAACACAAAGGGACGGGTCATTTGAAAATAAAGTGTGGACTGGGATTTTGGATTGGATAGGGTTTGGGTATGCGACAGGCGCGGATGAAGGTGAGTTCGGAGGGGGATCGTGCGGTGTACCATTGCGTTTCGCGGGTGGTGGACCGGCGGTACATCTTTGGGGACGGGGAGAAGGAGAAGTTTGTGCAGTTCCTGCGGGAGTATGAGCAATTCTGCGGGGTGGAGGTGCTGACGTTCTGCGTGATGTCGAATCACTTCCATGTGCTGGTGGAGGTGCCGAAGCGACCAGAGGTCCTGCCGGACGGGGAAGAAGTACTACGCCGATTGAAAGGCTTGTCCGGCGCCGCCATCACGGCGGGGAAGGCGGGTCAGATGCTGGCGATGTTCGCCGCCGCGAAGGACGAAAAGGGCGCAGCCGAGTATCTGGAACAATTCCACCGCCGGATGTGGGATGTGAGCGAATTCATCAAACTGCTGAAACAACGTTTCACGCAGTGGTACAACGGGAAAATGGGCCGAAAAGGCACGTTGTGGGAAGATCGCTTCAAGAGTGTGCTGGTGGAAGGGGAAGGGGATCCC
>CANIZL010000004.1 GCA_947471985.1 Verrucomicrobiota bacterium
ACCACTCGCAATGAACGATCCTTAGATAACCCATCTCTCCCTCAGCACAAGACCTTTGTCACACTTTTACCTCTCCACTCCCCACACACCACCCCTCCCCAACCCCCAACCTCCCACCAAATCACCCAGTTTTACAGCCGTTTTCAAGAGAATTGTGCCCAAACCCTGCTTCCGGCTCCGCGATTGAAAAAGAAGTCCAGTGGGGCGATTTTTTCCAAAAACCATCCCGCACCTTCTCTGCGGACCCTTCAAAGACTCCTTTGCGATGGTCTCAAAACCGTTCAAACGGGGCGAACGCGGCGGTGAACCGTGGTTTTGGCCCCGAGAGAGTCGCCACAGGGGTGCCCCCATCGCATATCCCACCCGGGCGGACGCGATAACCTTGAGCCTGGCGCCGTCTTTGTCGGGCCGATTGGGGGCCATCGACGATTGGACCGCTGGCATTCGCAGTGCAGCGCCAGATCCAATTTGTGCTGATCCGTCGTTCGGGAGATTGAATGATGAATTTTGCTCATGATTATCTGTCATTCTGCGCCGATTTGTTTTGGCAGTGCGGAATCATGGGTCTTCTTTGCCGTGATTCCTTAAAATGAAAAAAATCGAAGCCATTATCAAGCCGTTCAAGCTCGAAGAGGTCAAAGATGCCCTCCACGAGGTCGGCATTCAGGGCATGACGGTGTCGGAAGTGAAGGGTTTTGGGCGGCAAAAGGGCCACACGGAGATTTATCGGGGCGCCGAATACACCGTCGACTTCCTCCCGAAGCTGAAACTGGACCTGGTAGTGGCGGATAACCAGCTCTCCACCGCTGTACAAGCGATCATCCGGGGGGCGAAGACGGGCAAGATCGGCGATGGGAAGATCTTTGTCTCGGGGGTGGAAGAGGTCATCCGGATTCGCACGGAGGAACGCGGTGAGCAAGCAGTGTAAGGCGCGGTTCAACGATTCCCTTTAAGTGACATGAGGAACCCAAAGGTTTGGATTCTGGGGGCGGCTCTCTTGGGCCTTTCGTGCTGTTCCGGGGTGGCCGCCGACGTCGGTTTGGAACGTCGGATTGCCGATTTGGAGGCATACATCCGCAACGAGACGGCCACCGGGCCGATCCTATCCGAGGTTCCCGGACCGGGTCATAACGCTTGGATGATGATCAGTGCGGCACTGGTGTTGTTCATGACCCTCCCAGGTTTGGCTCTGTTTTACGGGGGGCTGGTTCGGCGCAAGAACGTCCTGTCCATTCTGGGGCAATGTCTGGGTCTGACCGGCTTGGTCATCGTTCTGTGGTGGGTTTGCGGGTACTCGCTGTCCTTTGCCGAGGGCGGGCCGTTTCTGGGGGGCTGGGGTTGGTCCTTTTTTAAGGGCGTGGGGTCCCGGCCGAACGATGTCTACGGGACGTGGGTGTCCCACAACATCCACGCGATGTATCAGCTGATGTTTGCCATCATCACGCCGGGTTTGTTCATCGGTGCCGTGGCGGAACGGATGAAGTTCAAGGCGATCCTGGTTTTCAGCCTTTTTTGGATGTTTCTCGTCTACTTCCCGGCCGCTCACATGATCTGGGGCGCCGACGGATGGATGAATGGGCTGGTCAACGACCGGGCGGCGATCAAGGCCATCGACTTTGCCGGTGGGATTGTGGTTCACATGACCTCGGGATGGTCCGCGTTGATTTTGTGCCTCTTGCTGGGACCCCGCCGGGGATACGGCCGGGAGCCCATCAGCCCCCACAGCATGGTCCTCTGTATGGTGGGCACCGGGATGCTCTGGTTCGGTTGGTACGGATTCAATGCGGGCAGCGCAGTGGCGGCCGACGTCGTCTCGTCCACCGCCTTTACTGCCACCACGCTGAGTGCCGGAATCGGCCTGTGCACGTGGGCGGTCCTGGAACAAGGCTTACGGGGGAAGTGCAGCATCCTGGGTATGTGTTCCGGCGCCGTCGGTGGTCTTGCCACCATCACCCCCGCCAGCGGGTTTGTGACGCCGAATGGGGCGGTGCTGATCGGCCTGCTTTCCGGTATCAGCACCTATTTTGCCTGCGCCAAATTGAAGGCGTGGTTCCGCTATGACGATTCGCTGGATACCTTCGGTGTCCATGCCGTGGGCGGAACGGTCGGCACCTTCATGGCAGGGATCCTGGCCACGGCCGAAGCCCATCCGGGTCTGGCGGCGGATCGGATCAAGTCGTTGGTCGGCCATGGATTGTGGCTGGAACAGGTCAAGGCCGGCGGGATCATCCTGGTTTGGTCCTGTTTGGTAACCGTGGCCTTGTACTATCTGACCAACGCCTTGGTGGGCTGTCGGGTGGATGTCGAGACCGAAACGCAGGGCCTGGACCTCTCCGAGCACGGGGAAGGCGGCTACGAGCATTAAGCTCCGATCGAACGCCGGTGGACGATGGAGAGCCGCTCGTTAGACGCGAGCGGGATTGCCATTGTCCACCGGGCGGCGGCGTAGTATCGATGCCCGATGACGCCCGCCGATTCCTCCGAGCCGGACTTGTTTTCGCAGCCCATGGGTGACGAAAACGCCAACGGTTACGTCACCTGGCAGCAACAGCGGACGGGCGTGGTCAATCGGCTGGGGCAGTTGAGCGGATTGCCCCTGAATCACTGGGTCGAACTCACCCTGCGCGACGGGGTCCGGCTGAAAGGGAAACTGCGGCTCCGCGAGGAGAAGCTGTTTGTTGAAGAGACGGATGCGCGCGGACTCGAATTGGTCATCGACGGTTTTGAATTCCGCTCGACCGAGGTCGAGACCTGCCTGCGCTTGGATTGAGGCGGCGCACCCCCGTTACCGTGCACGGAGGGAAGCCCATATTTCCAACCTCCTCCGTTTGGTACCGACGCCGACACCGCTGGACTCGCCGGTTGGAATACCAGCGGAACAGGTAGCGCTGAGTTTCCTATCGGCGTGTGAGGTTCCGGCTGCCCTAAATTTATTCAAAACACTTCCCTGCCGGGTACCGATGCGAAAAACCCGCACCGACGATTGCCGGTACGGGTTTTAGTGTGATTAGAGCCGCCCCAGCGGGCGGGCTTCGTTAAACGATCCGCTTGCGCCATTCGCTGTTGCCGGGGACGGCAATCGCGTAACGGCCTTCGGAGTCCGGCAGGCTCTTCACCTTGGAATTGAAGGTGAGATGGTCGTAATCATCCGGCGTCAGGACGACCTTGGAGTTGAGCGCCTCATCCCAGGTGACTTCAGTACCGGAATACGTCGCCATGCGGCCGAGAATGGCGGTCATGGTCGATTTGGCGCCATTGAAGGCCTCGTTGTAGGCGGTGTTGCTACGGATGGCCTCGAAGAGGTCGAAATGCTCCTGCTGATAAGGATCGACCTGCTTGTCGCTCCGGAAGCGCCACGCGTCGCCGCTCGACGGCTTGATCATGTGGCCGCTGATGTCGCACTGACCCTTCGATCCCTGGGCGTATTCGCTCACGGAGCTCCAGGCGCCGCGGATGTGCCGGCACTGGCTGAACATCCAGGAACCGTCGGCAAACTGATATTCGACGGCGTGGTGATCGAAAATCTCGCCGTACTGCTTCTCGGTGCGGACCTGGCGGCCGCCGAGACCCCGGGCGCGGACGGGATAGCCGTTTTTCACCCAGCAGCCCACGTCGAGATTGTGGATGTGCTGTTCGTTGATGTGATCACCGCAGAGCCAGTTGAAGTAGTACCAATTCTTCATCTGGTACTCGATCTCCGTGGGCTCGTGGCCGAGCATCTTGGCCACGGCTTCACGGGGATAATTCCACACACCACCGTCGTTCCAGTACACGCGCAGGGAGTGGATATCGCCGATCGCGCCGTCATGGAGGCGTTTGATGGTTTCGAGGTAACCGGCCTGGTGATGCCGTTGGAGACCGACGCCCACCTTGAGGTTCTTCTGCTTGGCGATTTCCGCCGCGGCGAGTACGCGCCGGATGCCGGCGGCGTCGGTGGCCACGGGCTTCTCCATGAAGATGTTCTTCCCCTGCCGGACGGCTTCTTCGAAGTGCAGCGGGCGGAATCCGGGCGGCGTGGCCAGGATGCACACGTCGGCCAGCGCTATGGCCTGCTTATAGCCGTCCAAGCCGACAAACTGACGTTCCGCGGGGACATCGACTTTCGCGCCGTGCTGCTCCTTGAGGTTGTTCAGCGAGGAGTTCAGGCGGTCGGGGAAGGCATCCGCCACGGCCACCAGGCGGGTGCCGGGAACGTTCAGAGCTTGATTGGCGGCGCCGGAACCACGGCCACCGCAACCAATCAGCGCGATCTTCAGTTCGCTGCTGCCTTGGGCGAAGGCGACGCGGTCGATGGCCAACGTTCCAATGGCGGCAGCGCCGAGGAGAGTGCCGGACGAGGAGAGAAAGCCGCGGCGGGTAACGCCGTTGGCCGGAGGAATATTCTGGCTCATATGCGGGACATTTTGCTTACGGCAAACCTCGACGAGCCCCAAGGCGCGTCGATTCAGCCATATTCGGTGGAAATGTCCGCTTAAGCTATCGGTCGCAGCGCTCGCGACCAAGGAAACTTCTCCGCCCACGGAATATTTCCCATGACGCCATCCGCCGCCCGGCTCACTGCGCGCCCCGAACCAACAAATGTTCCAAAGCGGCAAACAACGCGGCCACGTCGGCGCACGGCAAAACGCCACCCGGAGTTACGAGACTGAATCCCGGACCATGAGCCGGCCCGTTGGCCACGCATGCGTCCGATCGGGCCGCCGCGAGCTGCGCGCGCGCCCGCTCCAACGTGTCCGCCGGGAGCCCGTCCACTTCATACTTCCAACCCACCAGAACACTGCGGGGATACCATTCCCGCAGCCCGGTGATCAGCTTGGGAGTCGGTTTCAATTCCACCCAAAGCGATCCACCGCGCGTGGAGAGTTTGCCGGCATGGACGGGCGTCTGGTGTCCATCGGCGTGGCGTTCAAAGACCGGGCCAAAGGAGAAATCACTAACGGCGGCAGCGTGAAAAATGGCCACCGGCTCGCTGGTGGCATGTTTCAAAAACAAAGTGGCCAGATCCGCCGTGGTGGAAAAGGGCTCCACGGTCACCGCCGATACCGGCGGGCCGGCCACAGCGCTTTCCCCGCGGAACAGCCGCACCCGGTGCCCTGCCGCCACCAAATGATTGGCCAGGGCCGTACCCAGGGTGCCGGTCGAAAAATTGGTGAGCCGCCGCACTCGATCCAGCGGCTCAAAAGTGGGCCCCGCGGTGACCAAGCAGTCCATGGGGGAAAGGGAGACCAATTCACCCCGTTGTGGAAGGGAGATCTGGGAAATTTTCGCCCCCATCCGCCCGCTTCCAGGCTTCGCAGGGCTAGCCCGACGCGGACAAATCCTTCAGGTCCGCCCGCACCGTTTCGTAGGTGGTGTGATACGCCAGCGCCGCGGCATCAGGTTGCCGGCCGTTTTGTTGGCAGTATTCCGTGTAGAGCCCAGGCCACCAATTCGCGTGCGTCGTCTGCCCCGACCGCTTCCAGGCGCCCCAATCCAGCAACACCTTGTTCCAGCAGCGATCACCGTACGCCACGGCTTCCTGGGGACTGGACATGTCGCTGACATACCAATCCCGGCCCACCCGCGCGTGCAGGACTTCATCGGCCCAATCGTAGTCCTGGAAGGTCGCCGCGAGGGGGTTGGCCGATTGCAGGGCCACTTCCCATTCGTGGCGTTTGCCGGTTCGCGGCATCAATCCTTGTTCGATGAAATACAGAACCGCGTGACGTTCCTTCGGTGTGAGCTGGGAGTTGAGCCCGAGGGACCAGGTGAAGTTGACCCGGACATACCGCGACCAATCGATGCCCAGGCTGGCGAAACCGATTTCGCCCATCATGGCGTGACGGGCTTCATCCCAGAGCTGCCGCGTCATGTCGCGATAATAGCCCCAGGGTTTGCCGGTGGTTTCCACCAGGATGCTGGCCATCATTTCCGGGACATCGATTTCGCGCAGGCGCTTGTAAAACATCATCAGCACCTTGCCCTCCGCGGGCTGCGCCGGGTCGTAGAGAAACACCTCCGCGTTGACGCCCATGTTGTACGGATCCGCAAAACGCTCGTCCCGCTGCGGCACGCCGTCGTACCGGAAGGGTTGCACCGAACGGAGTCGCGCGGGCAAAGGCGCCTGGCCGGTACCGTCGAATCCCCCGAGTGCGGCCGCAGCCGCCGACAGCAAAGCCAGCGCGGGTTGGGCCGCGGCCCGATCGTCTGTCGAGACCAGGGCGCTGATGGCCGCCCGGCCGTAGGTGAGCATTTCCTCAATCTCGATGCGGGCGAATTTCAACACCCGGCGGGTCGTTTGCTCCGCCAGCAAATGGGCCGCCGCGTAATGCCGTTCCACCGTTGCGAGGAGCGCCGGCACCGCAAACTCGTACAGGCCCAGCAGCAGTTCGCTGGTGGTGGGCGCCGCGAGAATCTCGTCGAAGATCAACGCCAAGGCCGGCTGGGGCACCACGTCCAGGCCCAAGGGTGGTTCGCGCATTTCGCCGACCCGTGCCCGCAGGGCGGCGACGTGCTCGGCGCAATAATGGGCGTGCAGACTGAACGCCATCTTCAGTTCATAGACCGGCTCGGCCGTCAACCGGGCGAGGAAGATCTGATGCAACCGCTTCAAGGCATAGTGCGCCACCTTGAGCCGCCGCACGCTCTCCTCCACCGACAACCCCGGGGCCACGGCGTCGATCATCGTTCCCAAGCCCGCGAGCGGAGGCAGGCCACGATAGGTTTCATAACGGGCCGCCAGCTCCCGGGACCGCTCCAGTGTCGATTGGTTCATGCCCTGTTTCTTACCTTCCCGAAGCCGGTACGCCAAAAATCAGAGGCGGGCAATCCGGCTTGAAGTCCTGAATTACTCCACGGGACGGGATCCGGACGTGACCGGTGCCACGCCATTCGTCGATTGAGCGAGGGAAGCCAAGCGGGCTACGCGGGCCTGAAGCAGGGGATTCCCGGGATACATCCGGGCCATCTCCCGCAGATCGGGCAGCGACGCGGCCGCGAGCGGGGCGGCGGACCGGGTGTCCCCGCGAGCGGCGAGGACTTCCGCCAGGCAACCGTCCAGACTCCGGGTACTGCGATGTTCCGCGCCGAAAACCACCCGGCAGATTTCCCGACTTTCCCGGAAGCACGCCTCGGCCTCGGCCCAGCGCCCGGAATCGAAATAAATGCTCCCTTGCACCCGCAGGCCGAAAAACAGATCGCGATGCTGCGCGGGCAACAGCGCGCGCTGAAGTTGCACCGCCCGTGCCGCCTCCCGGGCGGCGGGGACCAGATTGGTGCGGGCCCGCAGCACCATCGCGAGACGTGCATGGGCGTAGGCCGTGGGCGTGGAATTCGTGCCGAACAATTGCAAGCGCAACGCCAGGGCTTCCTGCGCCGCGGCCTCGGCTTCAGGCAGTTGGTTGGCCAGCATCAACTCCTCGGCCAGATTGCTCAAACCGGTCGCGAGATTGATCTTTCCGCCGGGCAGGGACCGATTGAGCGCGATGGCCTCGCGCTGCCAGTGCCGCGCTTCCTCGACGGTGGCGGGATCGTAGCCGAGGGCCGTCGCCAAATCCCCGTATGCGGCCACGAGAGTGCTTTCGGCGGGCGCACCCAAGCGCTGGCAGAGGGCCACGGACTCCCGCAGGCTGGCCACGGCCGCCAAATATTGACCCGCGCTCACCTGACTGGAGCCGAGATCCTCCAGATGACTGGCCAACTGCAGGTCATGCGCGGGCGAAACCCGACGGAGCGCGCGTACGGCCCGCTGCAATTCCTCGATGCCCTCGGCGTATTTTCCCGCCCAGCCGAGCATCGCGCCCAGCGTGCCGCGGGTCGTGGCAGTCTGCCAGTGATCCGGTCCCAACTCCTGCGTGAACAAGGCCAACGCCGACCGCAGCAAGGGTTCCGCTTCGTCGTAGAGCGAAAGCTGGTAGTACGTGTTGCCCAGCGTGGTCTCAATTTCCGCCCGCACGCGCGGTTGATCCGCGAGTTCCCGCGCCGCCCGTTGGGCCGCCCGCTGGAGGAGTTGGACGACGCGGACTTCGCGTCCGTCCTGGGAGGGATCGGCCGACGCGAGGATGTCCTGGAGAAATCCCTTCACCTGTTCGGCCGCCCGCCGTTGGGCATCCAGCCGCCGATTCGAAACCAACGTTCCGACCACCACGGTGACGAGAAAGAGCACGCCCAGAGTGGCCAAAGCGGCCAGCGCCGGGCGCCGACGACACCACCGCCAGGTGCGTCCGGACCAGCCCAGTGGCCGGGCCAGGATGGGTTCGTCGCGCAGGAATCGCTCGAGTTCCTCGGCCAGCGCCAGAGCACTGGCGTAACGCCGTCCGGGTTCCTTGGCGAGGGCCTTGAGGGCGATGGTCTCCAGGTCCAGCGGCAGCGAGGGATTGAGCACGCGCAAGCTCACCGGATCATTACGTTCCAGCTGCTGCAAAACGCGGGTGGGGGATTCCGCCACGAAGGGCGCCCGCCCACTGAGCAGATGAAAGAGCAACGCCCCCAAGGCATAGATATCCACCGCGGTGGTGACATCCCGCGCCCGACCGAAGGCTTGCTCCGGCGCCATGTAGCCCGGCGTGCCCAAAACCTGGCCGGTCAGGGTCAGGTGATTCGGCGCATCCATCCGCCGGGCCAGTCCGAAATCGGTGACGTGCGGTTCATCCGCAGCATCCACCAACACGTTGGAGGGTTTGAGATCGCGATGGAGGATTCCCCGCTCATGAGCGTGTTGAATCGCCCGGGCCACGGTGGCGACGAGCCGGGCCGATCGCGGCGCCGACAACGGACCGTCGCGGGTCAGCACCGCCAAATCCTGCCCGTGGATCAGTTCCATGGCGTAGAACGGCTGCCCGTCGTGTTCGCCGAATCCGTGAATGGCCACGATATTCGGGTGCTGCAGCGAGGCGGCGGCGGCGGCCTCCGCCCGGAAACGGTCCGCCCCGGTGCCGTCGTTGATGGCACTGTCCCGCAGGATTTTTAGGGCAACATCACGACCGAGGCTCGCCTGCCGCGCCCGATAAACCACGCCCATGCCGCCCCGCGCCAGCTCCTCGAGTATTTCGTAGTCCGCGAAACGCTGGGCACCGGCGTCGGATCCGGGCAGACCCTCATCGATCCAAGGAGCAGGAGGTGGCTCCGCGCCAAACGCCGCGCGGGCCAGGCAACGCCGACACAGTCCATCGGGTCCGCGCGCCGTCGCGCCACAACGCGAACACGTTTTCGGCGGCGGCGGGGGCGCAGCGGAAGAGGCGTCAGCCGACATCAGACGTCACGGTAGCGGGAACTCGCCGGCGGCATCAACGCCCGGCTTTCTCCCGGAGTTCGTTGGCCCGTTGCACCGCGTCGAGCTGCCAACCCCGGCCGTTGGTGGCGGTGACATTCCAGTCCGCCGCCTGGCTGTCGAAATCAAAAACCCAAAGGGCAGCGAGGGGAACGCGATTCGTTGCCAGCGCCTGCAGGATCGCCGCGAACTGCGCCCGCGAGGCCGGCGTGTCGGCACCCGGCACCCCAAATTCTCCCACAAATATAGGCTTTCGAGCCACACGGGCCACTTCCATGGCGGCGGCCAGCCGGGGAAGATCACTCGCCGCATCGTAAGCCCGGACACTCAGGGAATTAACCGGGCCCGGATTATCTTCCGCCAAAACACGGGCGAATTGCTCCGGGGTGTCCCGCTCCCAACTTCCCCGCTGCATCTGATGCCACGCGGAGTTTCGGGGAAAGGCATGGCCGGAAAGGATGAGACGATCCGCATCATGACGGCGGACTTCCTGCGCAAAGGCACGCACCGCCTCGCGCACCTGCGCATGGGTCACTTCGTCTTCTTTCGTCCGGCGATCCGGAGTGCCCAGCGAAGGAACCACCGGCGGGCGATGCTCCGCGGCATTGGGCAGATCGGCCGCCAGATTGTATTCGTTGCCAAACTCCCAAGCCCAAATCGCTGGAGATTGCGCGTAGCGCGTCACGACCTCGCGGGTGTACGTGCGCAGGAAGGCGTGGGTCAGGCTGTTCGTGTCCCCCCAGCGACGGCACGGTTCGCCCACGAGATCGGGAATGGTGCTCAGCTGCCAGAAAAGGGACGGGATCAAGCCTATCCCCTGGCGTTCGGCACAATGAACCAAACGATCGAATCGGGCGAAATACTCGACGCGATTGGTCTGATAGAGCCGCCAATCCGCCGGCCAATAGCCGCCCGCGGAAAAGCGAACGAAGGGAATTTTCCGCTGGGTGAGTTCCCGAAAGCCCGCTTCGTAATCGGTGCGATCCGACGGGCCCAGGGTGCGGACGAAGGCGTCGTAGTAGTTGACCCCCACGCCGGTGTACGGCCCGCCGTTGCGTCGCAATTCACCCGCGTCATTCACGGACAATCCGCGCGGCCCCGCAGCGCACAAACACCCGCAACCAATCACCCAAGCCCAGGCCCACGTGAATCTCATGGGGCAGCATCGACACTCCGTCCGGCGAGGCAAACCGCATCGGGGCGGGCCAGCCTGCCGCATTCTGCCTTCATCCGGCGGTTTCGGTTCGCCGCAACCGTGTTAGGGTCGGAGTGCATGGCGTTTGGATCCTTTCGTGACTGGTTGGCGGAGTTGGAGCGGGCAGGCGAGCTGCGGCGCATCGTCGAGCCGGTGGCCACCGAGCTGGAACTAACCGCGCTGGCCGATGCCGAGATGAAGCGGCCCGGCGGCGGTCAGGCGCTGCTCATCGAGCGCCCCACCGTCAACGGCGTGGTGAGTCCATTCCCGCTCGCGATCAACACCCTCGGCTCGTGGAAGCGCATGGCGCTGAGTCTCGGGGCGGAATCGGTCGACGCCGTGGCGGCGGATCTGGGCGAGCTCGTGAAGGCCCGCCCGCCCGCTTCGTTGAAGGAAGCGGTGCAGCTGATTTCGCGCGGACTGGAATTGCGCCACGCCCGTCCCCGGGTGGTTCACGACGGTCCCTGCAAAGAGGTGATCCATCGGTTCGATCCCGTCCCGGTGCGCACCGAACCGTGGCCGGCCGCACCAGACATCCTGGTGAAATCGCCCCGTACCCCGGCGCAACCGCCGTCGTTGCTCAACCTGCCGATCCTCAAATGCTGGCCGCTGGATGGCGGCCGATTCGTGACGCTGCCGTGTGTCGTCACCCAGGATCCGGACACGGGCGCCCGCAATCTGGGCATGTACCGCGTCCAGGTGTACGACGACCAAACCGTGGGCCTGCACTGGCAGTTGCAGAAAGTCGCGGCCCGCCATGGTCGACGCTACTACGAAACCGGGACGCCCATGCCGGTGGCGATCTTTCTGGGCGGCGATCCCGTTTATCCGTTCGCTGCCACCGCACCTTTGCCCGATGGCCTGGATGAATTCCTGCTCGCCGGATATCTGCGGAAGAAGTCCATCGAACTGGTGAAGTGCGAGACCAGCGACCTGCAGGTGCCGGCGAATGCGGACTTTGTCATCGAAGGCTACGTGGATCCGCGGGAACCGCTGCGGATGGAAGGTCCGTTCGGGGATCACACGGGCTACTACACCCTGCCCGAACCCTATCCAGTGATGCACATCACGGCGATCACGCATCGCCGGGATGCGGTGTATCCGGCGACGATCGTGGGTCGGCCGCCGATGGAGGATTTCTACATTGGCGCGGCTTCCGTGAAGTTGTTCCTGCCGATCTTTCAGGCGAACTTCCCGGAGATCGTGGACATCGCCCTGCCGGCCGAGGGCGTGTTCCACAATCTGGTCGTGGTCAGCATCCGCAAAACCTACCCGCTGCAGGCGTTCAAGATCATGCACGGACTCTGGGGCATGGGGCAGATGATGTTCACCAAGTACATCATTGTGGTGGATCACGACGTCAACGTGCACAACACCAGCGAGGTTATGTTTCACTGGCTCTCCAACACGGATCCGCAACGCGACAGCATTTTCACCCGCGGCCCCGCGGACGTCCTGGACCATGCGACCACCGAGATTGCCATGGGCACGAAGCAGGGTTTCGATGCGACCCGCAAACTCGCGAGTGAGGGATTTAAGCGTCCCTGGCCGCCGCTGATCCGGATGGAACCGGGCTGAACGCGGATCCGGGGATGGCCGGTGGCCGCGGGGATTTTGCCCCGGACAACCGTGCGCTGTGACGATCATTTTTCGGGACTTGATGAGGAAAACTCATCACCCGAGGCCTTGGGACGCACCGATGTCCCACTTGTCAGCGGGTGGTTTTGATCAATGGTGGGGAGGCGTCGATTTCCATCCCCTAACGACGCGGATATGACCACCCCCGGAAATCAAAATCTCGCCAACGTCGCGTTCGTTGAGGAATTGTATGAGCGCTATCGTCAGGATCCGCGCTCGGTGGCGGAACCGTGGCGGGAGTGGTTTGCCAACGGGAATTTTCAGGAGGGCACCGATTCGCCCGCCCGATTTGGCCCGTCAACGACACCGGCCAGTCTGTTCGCGCCGCCGGTGCCGTCCGTCGAGGCCCGCCAGGTCAGCGCCCTGCAGGACAAGGTCGATCAACTCGTCCGTGCGTACCGCTTCCGCGGCCACGCCATCGCTCAACTGGATCCGCTGGGCAGCCCGCGGCCGCCGGTCCGGGAATTGGATCCCGCCCACTACGGCTTCACCGAGCAGGACATCGACCGGGAGTTTTCCGTGGAAGGCGTCGGGCCGGCCGACCGCGCCACCATGCGGCTCGGCGAAATCCTCCGGAATCTGCGCAACACCTACTGCCGTACGATCGGTGTGGAGTACATGCACATCGATGAGGTGGAGGTCCGGCGTTGGCTGCAGTCGCGCATGGAGCACACCGAGAACCGTCTCGCCCTGTCGCGCGAAACCCAGCTGCGCATTCTGACGCGCCTCACCGATGCCTCGGTGTTCGAGGAATTCATCCGCAAGAAGTTCATTGGGGCCAAGTCGTTTTCGTTGGAGGGCTCGGAGAGTCTGATCCCGCTGCTGGATCTGGCGATTGAAAAGGCGGCCGAGCAGGGTGTCGTGGAGATTGATTTAGGCATGGCCCACCGGGGTCGGCTGAACGTGCTCGCGAACATCATGGGCAAACATCCCAAGGTGATTTTCCGCGAGTTCGCCGATGCGGAACCGGAGAAGTACCGCGGTGCCGGCGATGTGAAATATCACCTGGGCCATTCGAAGAAGTTCAAGACCGCGTCGGGCCGGCAGGTGCACATCTCCCTTTCCTTCAACCCGAGCCATTTGGAATTCGTCAATCCGGTGGTGCTGGGACGCGCCCGTGCCAACAGCGACCGGCTCAACGATTCCGATCGACGGAAGGCCATGGCGCTGCTCATCCACGGCGATGCCGCGTTCGCGGGCCAGGGTGTCAGTCAGGAGATTCTCAATCTCAGCCAGCTGCCCGGCTACCGGATCGGCGGCACGCTGCACATCATCACCAACAATCAGATCGGCTTCACCACAGGGCCGGATGAGGGACGTTCCACAATGTATTGCACCGATGTGTGCAAGATGCTCCCGATTCCCATCTTCCATGTGAACGGGGAGGATCCCGAGGCGGTGGCCCAGGTGGTGAGCCTGGCCATGGAATTCCGGCAGGAATTCCAGCGGGACGTCGTCATCGACATGTACGGATACCGCAAGCTCGGCCACAACGAGGCCGATGAACCCTCGTTCACGCAGCCGCAGATGTACCGCGCCATCGAGGTGCGGAAACCGGTCCGCGAAGGGTACGTCGATTACCTGTTGAAGCTCGGCGGCATTACGCGGGAGGAATCGGATCAAATCGCCGAGGAACGACGTCAGTTCCTCAATGACGCCCTCACCCAATCCCGGGCCGGAACCTACAAACTCCCGACCGACGCGGCTTCGGGCGTGTGGGCCCAGTACGTCGGCGGCGCGGATGCCGTCGTGGCGGATGCCATTCCGCCGGTGGAAGTCGCCCGACTTCAGACCTTGCTCGCGAAATCCTGCGACGCACCGGCCGGATTCACGCTGCATCCGAAATTGGCGAAGATCCTCGACTCCCGTCGGACCATGGCGGCCGGCGGACAGCCCCTCGATTGGGCCGCGGCCGAGACCCTCGCCTATGCCACGTTGGTCACCGACGGCCAGCGCGTGCGCCTCGCGGGGCAGGACGCCGGTCGGGGCACCTTCAGTCACCGCCACGCCTTGTTTACGGATTACGAGAATGGCCAGCGCTACATGCCCCTGCGGCACCTGGCGCCCGGGCAGGCGCCGATTGACATCATCAACAGTCCGCTCAGCGAAGTGGCGGTGCTGGGATTTGAATACGGCTACAGCCTGGAATATCCCGACGCCCTGGTGGCGTGGGAGGCGCAATTCGGGGATTTCTGCAATGTCGCCCAGGTCATCATCGACCAGTTCATCATCAGTGCCGAGGACAAGTGGCGGCGGCTGAGCGGCGTGACACTGCTCCTGCCCCATGCCTTCGAGGGCCAGGGCCCCGAGCACAGTTCCGCCCGCCTCGAACGCTTTCTCAACATCTGCGCCCAGGACAACATTCAGGTCGTGTATCCGACGACGCCGGCGCAGATCTACCATCTGCTCCGCCGCCAGGTGCATCGCAAATTGCGCAAACCGCTGGTGGTGATGACGCCGAAGTCGCTGCTGCGACATCCCCGGGTCGTCTCCAGTCTGGACGACCTCGCTTCCGGCAGCTGGCAGCGCGTGCTGGGCGACACCACGGTGGCACCGGCCGGGGTGCGGCGGATCCTCATGTGCACGGGAAAAATTTACTACGATCTCGAAGCCCGGCGCGCGCAGTTGCAGGCCTACGACACCGCCATCATTCGGCTGGAGCAGCTTTATCCTCTGAATCTGCCGCTCCTGCAGCAGGAGCTGGACCGCTACGCTCCGGGTCTCCCGGTGACGTGGGTGCAGGAAGAGCCGGAGAACATGGGCCCCTGGCGTTTCTTCCGCCTCCGGGTCGCGGACCGGATCCTGCGGGATCGGGTCGTCCAGTCCGTCAGCCGTCCCGAATCCGCCAGCCCGGCCACCGGTTCGGCCAACAGTCACAAGCAGGAGCAGGACCAGTTGCTGACCGCTGCCTTTGCTCCCACGCCGGCGAATTGAACTTTTTTGTCCCTTCCAACCACCCCTGAATTATGGCGCTAGAACTCAAAGTTCCCTCGGTGGGAGAATCCATCCGCGAAGTCGAAATCGGCCAGTGGCTGAAAAAGGAGGGCGACGCCATCCGGGAAGGTGAAACGGTCGCCATCCTTGAATCCGAAAAGGCCACTGTCGACCTGCCCGCTCCGGGTGCGGGTGTCATGGGCCGGCAACTAAAAACCCCGGGCCAGGTGGCCACCGTCGGTGAGATCATTGGACTGATTGAGCCTGCCGGCAGCACCGGATCGGTCCCACCGGCCGCGGCGTTGGCGGCTCCCGCAACCGCGAGCGAGGCCGCCACAACCGCCCCCGTCCGGGTGGCGGAAAGCAAGGTCATGCCGGCTGCAGAGCGACTGCTCACCGAAGAGAAGGTACCGGTCGGCAGCGTCACCGGGACCGGTCCGGGTGGACGGATGCTCAAGGAAGATGTCCAGCGGACCGTGGACGCCCGCAAAACGGCGGCACCCGCTCCGGCACCGACACCCACGCCGGTCGCATCGCCCGCTCTGCCCGTCGCGGCCCCGGCTTCGGCATCACCCGCGGGATTCCGTCGGGAGGAAGTTGTGCGCATGTCCAAGCTGCGGCGCACGGCGGCGGCGCGATTGGTTTCGGCCAAGCAAACCATGGCCCTGCTCACGACCTTCAACGAGATCGACATGAGCCCGGTCATGGCGCTGCGCAAGGAGTTGCAGGAAAGCTTCACCGCCCGGCACGGCTGCAAGCTCGGCTTCATGTCCTTTTTCGTGAAGGCGGTCATCGATGGTTTGAAACTCGTTCCCCAACTCAACAGCGAGATCCGCGGCGACGACATCGTTTACAAAAACTTCTACGACGTCGGCGTGGCCATCGGGGGCGGACGCGGCCTCGTCGTGCCGGTGTTGCGGCACGCCGAGCGCATGAGCTTCGGCGAGATCGAACGGGCGATTGTGGAATTCGCCGGTCGGGCGAAGGACGGCAAGCTGCTGCCGGAGGAACTCGAAGGCGGCACCTTCACCATCAGCAACGGCGGCGTGTACGGCTCGTTGCTGTCGACCCCCATTGTAAATCCACCCCAGTCCGGCGTGCTGGGCATGCACACGATTCAGGAGCGGCCCATCGCGTTGAACGGACAGGTGGTCATCCGGCCCATGATGTACGTCGCCCTGACCTATGATCATCGCATCGTCGACGGCAAGGAGGCAGTGACGTTCCTCAAGCGCGTTAAAGAGACCGTGGAGAACCCGGCGCGGATGCTGCTCGAAGCCTGATGCCCATGAGTAATTTTGACGTTCTGATCATTGGTGGCGGACCGGGTGGTTACGTGGCCGCGATCCGCGCGGCGCAGCTTGGTTTCAAGACCGCCTGCATCGAGCGGGAATCCACGCTCGGTGGCACCTGCCTCCGGGTTGGTTGCATTCCCAGCAAAGCCCTGCTGGAATCCAGTGAACTCTTCCGGGAGGCGTCACAAAGCTTCGGCCGACACGGCATCATCCTTCCCGAGGTGAAGCTGGATCTGGCGGCCATGCTCCGGCGCAAAGACGAGGTGGTGGCGCAGTTGACCAAGGGCATCGACGGGCTTCTCCGAAAAAATCAAATCACCCGACTGCTCGGCCACGGCCGCATCACCGGCCCCGGGGCCGTCGAACTCACCGCCGGTGACCGGACGGAAACGTTCACCGCCAAACACATCATCATCGCCACCGGCAGCAAGGTTTCCCTGCTGCCCGGCGTGGAACTGAGCGGCAGCACGATTGGCACCAGCACCGAAGCGTTAAACTACGAGGCCGTGCCTGGTCACCTCGTAGTGATTGGCGCGGGTTTCATCGGGCTTGAACTCGGTTCCGTCTGGTCGCGATTGGGCGCCCGGGTAACGGTGGTGGAGTACCTGGATCGCATCCTGCCCGGCATGGATCGCGAAATTGCGGACGCTGCCCAGAAGGTTTTTACGCAACAGGGAATCACCTTTCGACTGCAACACCGGGTGCAATCGGCCCGGATGGAGGACGGCCAGGCCGTGGTGCGCTGCGAGGGGCAGGAACCGATCTTGGCGGACAAGGTGCTGGTGGCCGTCGGACGCAACCCCAACACGGACGAGCTTGGCTTGGAATCCATCGGCCTCTCGACCGAACGCGGTCGCATTCCGGTGAATGCGCAGTTCGCCACGCCGGTGCCCGGATTCTATGCGATCGGCGACGTGATCCGCGGCCCGATGCTCGCGCACAAGGCCGAGGAGGAGGGGATTGCGGTCGTCGAACATCTGGCCGGGCGGGTGGGGCACGTGAATTACGACGCCATTCCCTCGGTAGGTTACACCCATCCGGAGGTGGCCAGCGTGGGCCGGACGGAGGAACAGCTCGTGGAGGCCAAGGTGGCGTACAAAAAGGGCGTGTTTCCGTTCCGGGCAAACGGCCGCGCCCTCGCGCTGGGCCAGACGGAGGGCCGGGTGAAGATCCTGGCGGACGCAGTCACGGATCGGATCCTCGGCGTCCACATTTTGGGACCTCGGGCGGGTGACTTGATTGCCGAGGCGGTGACGGCGATTTCCTTCCACGCGAGCGCGGAGGATCTTTTTCTCACGTCCCACGCGCACCCGACCCTGGCCGAGGCCTTGAAAGAGGCCGCCCTGGCGGTGCATGGTCGGGCGATTCACGCGTAGCCCGTACCCTGAATGCAACATACCGAGAAACACTTTACCGCTGGGGAAGCCGTCCGGGACGTCGTCATCGGCATGTCCGATGGCTTGACCGTTCCGTTCGCCCTCGCCGCCGGACTCACCGGCGCCATCTCCCAGACCCACATCATCCTGACGGCGGGATTTGCGGAAATTGCCGCGGGGTCGATTGCGATGGGGCTCGGTGGTTACCTGGCGGCGCGCGGCGACGCGGAACACTACGCGCATGAACTCGCGCGGGAAGAAGCCGAGATCATCCACCTCCCGGAAATCGAGGCCCAGGAGGTGCGCGACATTTTTCGAACCTACGGCCTCACGGACGAGGAATCCGCCACGGTGGTGGCGTCGCTGCGGCAACGTCCCAAGGATTGGGTGAACTTCATGATGCGGTTCGAATTGGGGCTGGAGGAACCGGATCCGAGTCGGGCGTGGAAGAGTGCGCTGACGATTGCCCTGGCGTATATCGTCGGCGGGATCATTCCGCTCAGCGCCTACTGGTTTGTCACGGACGCGCAGGGGGCGTTGCGTGTTTCGGTGGTGGTGACGCTGATCGCGTTGGCGATTTTCGGCGGCATCAAGGGACGCTTCACCGGGGTGCCCGTACTGCGCAGTGCATTGCAGACCAGTTTCATTGGCGGGCTGGCGGCGGCCGCGGCGTTTGGCATCGCCCGGTGGATTTCCTGATCGGCGCCCCCTGCCCGGGCAGCATTGCGGTTCAACCCACGCGGAGGGAAAGGCGCTCCACCTTGTCCTTGCCGACACTCAACTGGAGCTTCTCCAGCATCTCGTCGTACCGATACCGCACCAACTCGGACAGCCAGGTATTGCTGTCCACGTTGATGAACAGGGTGCCGCGGCGCAGGCCGACCGGCTTCGCGTGGGCGGTGATCGTGCGATCCATGACGCGATCCCACATCTGCAGAATCTGCGATTCCGCGAGCCGCTGTTCGAGGTTGAGGCGCGACAGGACCAGCGGCATGACATCGCTGGTGGGCCGGGAGCGGTCGTGCCACGGGGCCTCCAGACCGGCAACGTCGATGCGCCGCCACTCGGTCAGCACTTGCCGTTGTGCCCGCACCTGGCGCCGGTGCTGCTGGGCCATTTCGGTGGCGACGGTGGGAGGGGGGCCGGGAGGAAGGACCGCGGGTGCCGGTGGCAGCGCCGGGGCCGGGATCGATCCACCGCCCCGCGAATTGGCGGATTTTCTGCGCTGGAAGGGGACCGACATGATATCACGCTGCCGTGCCCATCCGGGGGGTCAAGCGGGGGATGTAAAAAGTTGCTCGCCCGGCACCCGGATCGTTGCCATCGTTGCGAATCATGCTTTGGCGTCGAGTAACTTCTTTCTGCCTGGGACTGTTGGCGATCACCGCAGCGGTGTTCGCCACGGATTTCCATTTCAATAGTGGCGACAAGATCACCGGTGAATTGGCGGCGATCGATGCCAACGGTTTTGTGATCCGTCTGCCGGACGGCACGTACACCCCGCGTTTCCCGTGGTTGAAGCTCTCCGACGAGACCTTGGAAACCTTGAAGGATCATCCGAAGGCCAAGAAGTTCGTGGAGCCGCTGATCATGCCGCCCGCCGAGGAAGTGGCCGTGAAGCAGGCCAAGGCGGCCATCAAGCTGAGCCCGGCGGCGATGCCGCCGCCGGTGGACGGCAAGAAGGGGTGGCTGACCGCGCTGACGTCGCCGCCCGGATTGCTTTTCCTGGGTCTCCTGTACCTCGCCAACCTGTATACGGCGTTTGAGATTTCCAAGTTCAAGTGGCGCCCGGCCGCTCTGGTGTGCGGAACGGCGGCGGTTTTGCCCGTCCTGGGTCCGGCAGTGTTCCTCATCCTGCCGCGTTATGTCGCCCCGGTGGTGGAGGACGCGACCAAGGTCGCCTCGGCCGACATGAAGCTGGCGGTCGCCGATTCCGGACCGTCCTTGGTCAAGCAGATGGGTATGTCCCGCGCCGGCGCCAACCAGAGCGTCGAGGAAGTCACCGGTGGTGCCCGGTCCTTCACTCGCGCCACGCACACGTTTAATCGCAAATTTCTCGAAGGTCAGCTGACCAACTTCCTCAAGCCGGTGGTGGCCGGATCCGATGCGGGCATGATCCTCGAAGTGGTGCACGGCCGCGGGACCAACGTCTGTCAGCGCATTTCCCGACTCACCATGAGTGACGCGGTGTTTCTGGATGCGGAAGGACGGGAGATTCCGGTCGAATACACCGATCTTAAGGAAATCCACGTTCGGCCCGCCTGACGCGCAACCGTCCCCGCCGTCTTCATGCGATATCGCGCAATTTTGTTGTTCGGAGCACCCGGTGCCGGCAAGGGCACGCAGGGTAAAATTCTCGGGCAAATCCCCAATTTCGTCCATTTCTCCTGCGGCGACGCCTTCCGGTCCCTGCGGGTGGATTCGCCTCTGGGCCGGGTTTTCGTGGACTACGCGGGTAAGGGCAATCTGGTGCCCGACGAGCCGACCATCGAGTTGTGGAAGCAGTCGATGAACGGCATGGCGGCCACCGGTCGATTCAATCCGGAGGCCGACACGCTGCTGCTGGATGGCATTCCACGGAATCCCAACCAGGCACGGATCATGGCCGACATGATCGAGGTGAAGGCCATTTTCAATTTGTTCTGCCCGGTGGTGGACAAGCTGATCAACCGCCTGCAACGCCGGGCCCTCAAGGACAACCGGCTGGATGACGCCAATGTGGAAGTCATCCGCAGCCGGCTGGAGACGTACAAACGGGAGACCCGGGCGGTGTTGGAGTGTTATCCGGAGTCCATGATCCATCAGATCGATTCCACCCAGGAACCGCTGCAGGTGCTGCTGGACATTCTTAAGATTGTGTCCCGCCTGCCGAAGCCCGCCGTGAGCGACGGGACGACCGTGTTTTCCCGGACTTCCCCGCTCAGTTCGACAGGATCCTGACCGGACCGGACCTAACGGTGGATGGCTCCCCGGGTGACATCACCCGGGACGTCGAGCAATTGGACCTGGTTGATGGTCTTGAAGTGGAGATCATCCCGGAATTGCCAGACCACCTGTTTGTCCGGGGTAACCTCAAAGAACTGCGGCTGCTCGCCGATGTGGCCGTGTCCGAGGTAATTGCAGCAAATCGTATTGCCATTGGGCAATCGCTGACAACCCGCCATGAGGCGCAGGGTGTTTCCGGGAAGATCATGTTCCTTCAGCTCCCAAACGATCCGCCCCTTGCGATCGACCTCCACGACCTTGTGCCCGTCCCCGCAGCTGATGAGCAGGTGGCCCCACCGGACCGGGACTACCTCATGGGGATCACCGGACACCTTGATCTCGCGGAGCACCTTACCGCGGCCGGAGAGTTCGACGACCTTACCCTCGCCCTTAAAGCAGACGAGGTAGTGGCCGTTGGGGAGTTTCCGGGTGCCCCGAAATTGATTGTGCGCGGTGATGCTGGGCAGCGTGGTGAGTTTGATTTCCTTGGCGATGTGTCCCTGGCGATCGACTTCAATAATCCGGCTGGTGCCTCCCTCGACCAGAAGAACCCGCCCATTAGGCAATGGCTGGCACGCGTGAACCTCCACACCGGCGGGGGCCTGGTATTCCCAGACGACCTTCTTGGCCGGGGTGACTTCCAGCGCTCCGTTGAGATGACAAAAGAGGTAATTTCCGCTGGGAAGACGCCAGCAATCCTGGGGATTCTTACAAGCGTATTCCCACTCGATCTGACCCGTCGCGGAGACCACGCAGACGCGGCTGGAATTGTAATCGCAGGCCAGAAACGGATGAGCCGCCAGGGAGCGGAAAGCGAGCGCACCGAGCAAGCCCATCAGGCGGCCGATTTGCGGGAGAGTCATAAGGCCAATGTGACGGGCGAATTGAGCCGGTCACGCTGGAAATTGCGCCGGAGGCAGTGTGCCAGGCTCATTGAGCCGCCTTTTGGAGGTTTCGGTCCGCGGATTGCCGTGCCGGAGGACCGGAGCACTTGAGGTGAACCAGGCCGCTTCTCAGGGGATCAGGAGGGCTCGGTAGAAGCCAGCCGTCGTCGCGGTCTCGGCGAACTCCAGTTCGGTACCCATCCCAACCAGATCGCCGCGAGAAGCCCAAACTGAGTCGCCCAGTGCTGCCTTGAACTCCACCCGATAAGCCTTCCCGGCCAATGCGATAAAGCGGAGTTTCACCTGACCGTTGACCACGACGGGTGCGGTCAACAGGGGCGCCGGCGGTGGCGGTATTGCGCCGCCGATTGCGGCGTAGATGGCCTGAGTTCCACCTTCGAGGGTGACGAGAAGTGCCACGTCATCGCCTTGACCGTCCACCAATGTTACCCCGGTTAGCGTCTTGCCATCCAGCTTGGGTGGCGTGATGCCGTCGGGATACGGCAGGAGCATTTCGGAGGTGCCGTTGTCGCCGAAGGTCGCCGTGGCGACATTCAGGGTACCCTCGCTGTAGCGTATGCCGGGCTGATAGAAACTGTTCCCGGTGCCAGCGGCCGAAACCATTTCGTAAACTCCGAGGAAGGAGTTGGCGCCATCCAGGTCGAGATTCACGAATGGCGCATTGCGTTGGAAGTAGGTCTTGGATCCGTTTTGTGCCGGATGCTTGTCGTTACCGTCGATGAGTTTGATCAACACCCCATCCGGCCCGGCCCGATACATGCCGAACGGCCCTTTTCCCTGCGGATCCGCCGAGGCAACAAAGCCGACATTCTGTCCGTCGAAAGCGATCTGATAGCGGCCGGGTTGTCCGGTGAAGCCACCCAGCGAGCCTGGCAGATCATCACCACTTTGAACGACGGTCCGCAGGGTGATGCCGTCCCAGCGGAAAACGCCGTTCTTTAACGCACCATTTTCCGTAAACTGCGTTGCACCCGCCACCTCGTGGCCGACTCGAACGGGATATCCCAGCCCATTCAATTTCTTGCCGGCTATTTCCCGTTGCCCGTCAAAGACCGTCGTGATCACGCCGTCCCGCCACTCGAAGAAGCCATTGATGGCACCTGGACGGCCAAAGAAGACCTCGGCGCTGAAATTCAAAGCCCCCTCGGTTTCGTCGGTCGTGAAATGAACGGTGTCGAACGTGCTCCCGGTCGGCGCCAGCGTGTCGGCATAAATCAGCTTGGTCAGCGCGCCATTCTGCCAACGGAACAGGCCCTGCCGGCTGGCAGTTTCACCCGCCACGATATGGAGCTTGCCGTCGCGCAGGGTAAAGCGCTCGATGGCATTGAAGAGTGCGTTCGCCGTTCCAGGAATCGGATCACCCTTGGCCAGGACCTTCACAAAGGTGCGCCCCTTCCAAACGGGATTGGCCTGCCCCAATACGCTGGGAGTCAGGGCCAAAGTGGCGACGACGACCCAAACCGCCAGACCAGCGGGACGACTTTGGAAACACTGTGAGATACGCATCGACCCGCGAGCATTGATGCCCGCGTTTGCTGGAGCAAGTCGCGAGCTTGATATGGCACTAGGTGCCCCGCTCCGTACCGACCGGACGGTACATCGGATCGAAGGCGCGGGCGATCGCACAGTGCTGGCTTCCATTGTCGCGGCCGCTGCACAAGGCCCCTCTACGGTCGATACGCAGTTCACCGGCAGCCGAAATGATCGGGCGCTAGCCGAACGCGCCAACCCCTCCCCAACCCCCGATGTGTCATCGCCCGTCGTGATATATAGCGTGCCAGGTTCACTGCTCCACGCAGCGCGACAGGCTCCCTACGCGATCCCACTGAAAACGGTGCCACCCTCCCTATTCGCCCGGCGTAGCGATCGTGCCAGGTTCGGTATTTCGCCGGATAGGGAGCCAGCCTCAGTATCGTGCGCAGCGGCCTCCGACAGCGATGTCGCGGTCGGAGGCGTGAACTTTGGACGGCGGGATTGGACCAGGATGGGTGTTTGGGCAGGCGCTCAGCTCACATTTGATCTTCGTGAGGCACGGGGCGGCCCGAAGTGACCTGAGATCGGCAAAGTTCTCCCCTTCCGGCGCGGGAATTTCGCCGGTTCGGCCGGTTGAAGGTTGGGTTCTCTGTGCCGTCAGCCGATGGCGTCGACGCGCAGGTCGCGGAGGACGCTGATTCCG
This sequence comes from Verrucomicrobiota bacterium, assembly GCA_947471985.1. Taxonomy (GTDB): domain Bacteria; phylum Verrucomicrobiota; class Verrucomicrobiia; order Limisphaerales; family UBA9464; genus CANIZL01. The sequence goes on from CANIZL010000004.1 coordinate 23,752, forward strand.
GGGAGGGGGACGCCCCGGATGGGGCGAGCCCCATCCTTCCGCTTCGGGCTGAATCGGTCCCGAAACCGCATGAACTGCTGATCCACAAACTCCCGCGATCCCAGAATCACTCCATCGCTGAAATGCCGTATCCGCAGGCGTAGCACTTGGCCCCCGCCCAACTCACCGCCACGCGCCAGTTCGGCACGAATCGTTTCCGGGTCCAGGACCTGCTTATCGCTCGCATTGGCGGAACCGGCCGTTACGAAGAGCAGGCAGCGGTAGGCGGCCGCGGCCGCCGGCCAGTCCTGGGGTTCCAGGAAGCTCATCAATCCCTGCTGGATCCTGCTATTGCCCACCAGCGCGGCGGCGTAGCCGCAGTGCCGGTAGTCCTTCGGATCCGAGACCAGTCCCGCCCGCACGGGATTCAGATCAATGTAAGCCGCCAGTGTCTTCAGGGCGGTCGGGGAATCCTCCACCAGAAGACTTGTAAAGCGTTCGGCCCACAGGGTACCGAAGCGATCGTTCCGCTCGTTGTACCACCGGCTGAAGCTTTGCTTGAACTCCTTCATGAAGGCCGAGACATCCCCCTGACGCGCTTCCACCGACGCTCGGATCAGTGGATCGATCTTCCCCGTCTTTTTCAACGCCTCGTGCGCCAGCACGGTCCACACGCCCTGTGGGCCGTAGAACGCCGTCAGCTTTTCCAGCAGGGCCTCCTCGGAAAGTTCGGTCGGTGGGGGGATTCGCACGAGCAGGTGGAAGTGATTGGACATCATGCAGTAGGTCAGCACCTCCACCCCGCAGAAGCGGGCCAGTGGCCAGAGTAATTGGACCAACTTCTCCTTCCCCAAGTCATCCAACAGCTTCTGCCCGCCCACAATCCGTGAAAGGCAGTGATACACGGCCGTCTCCCCCACCGGTTTGATTCGCTTCAGTCTCATGTTGTTCTTCGTGGTGTTTGCGGACCCCAGCCCAACGGGGCGGGGGTTCCACGCCCTGCTACGAAGAATTCGGGCTGGAGTTACAGACTTTTTTATACCAAGCCTGCTACGATCTCCGGAGGGCGGCCGGGGATAGGGAGCCTGGCACGCTATCTGGTGCGCGGGGGAATAGGGAGCGTGGCACCACTTACACGCGATAGTGAACCTGGTACCGTTTCGGTGTTTCCAACGTCCAGGCCGTCGTTTCAATCAGAATACTGGCTCGGACGCCGGTGCCACACCCGAGGAATCCGGTCCGCCACGGGATACCGCCTCCACGTCTGTTTTCACCGCCCCGGCGGTCTGGTAGCGCTGCTGGGGATCGGGCTCCAAGGACTTGAGAACAATCGCGTCCACGCGCGTGTCCAGCGGGAGCTTTTGTGAGGGCGGACCAAACCGGCCCAAGGGCAGTTCCCCGGTCAGCATTTCGTAGAAGACGACTCCCAGGGAATAGATGTCGGCACGGTGATCGACGTGTTCGGAGGCGCCCACCTGCTCCGGCGCCATATAGTGGGGCGTCCCAAGACTCTGCTGCCGCCCGGTCAGCGTGACGTCGGGCTTCCGGTCCATGAGTTTCGCAATGCCGAAATCGGCTATTTTTACCCGCCCTTGGCGATCAATAAGAATGTTCTCCGGTTTCACGTCCCGGTGCACCACGCCCGCGTCATGGGCAAACTGTAGCCCTTCACAGATTCGCGGGATGATGGCGAGCGCCTCCGCGGGACTGAGGCGACGCGACTGCTCCAACTCGCGCAGGTTCGAGCCCTCGACATATTCCATGACCAAATAGTAATACGGTCCGGCCTGCCCGAAGTCGTGGATCGCGACGATGTTGGGATGACACAATCGGGCCAACGTCCGGGCTTCGCGCCGGAAGCGTTCGGCAAACGCCGGATCCCGGGCACTCTCCGGCGGCAGGATTTTCAAGGCCACATCGCGATCCAGGTCCGATTGCCGTGCCCGGTATACCCAACCCATGCCACCCCCTCCGATGAGCTTCTGAATCTCCAGTTGGGGGAAATGCGGCTGAAGTTCCGCGGGCACAGGCGCAGGCGTCCGGACGTCCGAAGACTCCGATGAAGCCGCCTCCGGTTGGGTGTCAAACCCGGCCGCCAGCACGCACTTCGGACACAGCCCTTGCGGCGAATCCGCTCCCCTGGGAGTACCACAACGCGGACATGGCGGTGGACGCACCGACACCGACGGCAACGGCGGCGGCGGCGGCGAACCCAAGGTGTTCGACGGAGCCAACCGATTCCGTCGAACCGACAGCCAGATCACCACACCCAGCGCGGTGGCAATCACGACGGCGGGAACACCCAGGCAAATCAGGATGAAGATCAGCTCCGTCACCCCCAACATGGCCAGGAGACCCATGGAATGATCCATCACAATACCCGTTCGCCAGGTGAGGAGGGTCCGCCAGGGATCGGCGCTGACGGGGATACGGGGGCCCGATTCCGCCGCAAGATCGCCCACAACAGCACGCCGACCACGGTGCCTACCACCACTGCGCCCACCGCCGCCACTATCAAGAGGATCAGGATCTCGGTCGTCCCCAGCATCGCCAGCAGGCCCATCGAAGTATTATTCATAAGTAATTTTTCCCGGCGGCCGAGTCCAACAATGGATCGTCCACCACCTCTCATTGAAGAAATCCGCGGAGAATGTTACCAACTTTCTTCAATTCGATACCGCGGCCAACAGATGGCGAAGCTCATCCTCGATCTCCCCCGGGGTCGCGACGGTCTGGGCAATCTCTTCCCGCAGCACCTCGCGATAGCGCTGTCGCAACCGGTGGGCGGCCACCCGCACCGCACCCTCGCTCAAGCCCAATTCGGCGGCCAACTGGGCGCCGGATAACTCCGCGACGTCGCCGCCCACCGTTCCCTTCAGACAGCCAAACAACGGCGCCTTGCCCTGTGCGGCATATTCCCGTTCGAGGCGACCGAGCACGGTGTCGAGCAACGCCAGGGCCCAGCATCGATCGAAATCCTGTTCAGGCGTTCGCGGGGTGGCGGGTTCGAGCCCGAAGCGCTCCTCGCCCACCCGGGCATCCAGGGAAATCATCGGGATACCGCCACCGCGTTTCAGGGCCCGCGCACGATCGCCTTCATTGCTAAGGAAATGTTGCAACGCCGCCAGGAGAAAGGAGCGAAAGCGACCCCGTTCCGGTTGCACCCCGGCGAGCCAATCCTTCTCCAAAAACCGGGCAAAAAAGGACTGCGTCAGATCCTCCGCTTCGGCCGGCGCGTGCCCCCGGCGACGCACCTGCGCATACAGCGGATACCAATACGCCCCGCACAATTGTTCCAGCGCCCGCGCCACCACCGGCGACTCCGTCCCTTGAGCCGCCAACACGACCGACCAACGGGTCGTCGCAAAGACCGGTAGGGAGACTCCAGGCGTGGCGGGCATTTGAGTGGATCGCGTAAAGAAGTTTTCCGGTCAACGATTCAACCTGCACGCGAAGAATCGCCCGCACCGATCCGCCCCTACGGCGCCTCCTGCAGGAGATAGGTCATTAAATTGCGCAATTCGGGCGGTGTGAGCGCGCGGTCGAGTCCGACCGGCATCAGGGAGAGTGCCAGCGGTTCGGTCCGGACAATGCTGGTCTTCCGAATCTTCACCACGGCACCGCCCGCCTGGGCGAGGTGCAGTTCCTCCGCCGTTTCCGCCACGCGCGTGCCCGTGACATCCTCGCCCTCCGTGCGATGCACGAGGTACGCGATGGCGTCGGGATTGATCGTCGCACTGGGCTCGGCGATGTCCTTGAGCACACTCGCGTAGTCCCGGTGAATGAGATTGCCGAGATCGGGCCCGACCTTCACGCCGTCACCGCGTAATTGATGGCAGGTGGCGCAGGTGCCCTTGCCTAAAAAGAGGGCCCGCCCCGCCTGCCAGTCGCCCCCGGCCAGCTCCGGGATTGCACGTCGCTGGGTCTCCGTCGGCGCGGGCGTGGCGAAGGGGACGAGGAAGCGGCGGGTCGGCAACGCGCGCGGACGCGGATCGCGCGTGGTGAAAAAGGACACCGCCAGATCGCGCGCGGGCGTTTCAAGCTGAAGGCGGAAGGCGGGCCATTGATTCTCCTTGGGCGCCACCGCCGTGAATCGGGATTCGCGTTCGTTTACGCGTTCGACCCGAGTGCCAGAAACCTCCAACTGCAATGCGGCATCACTGCGGACGACCACCGTGATCGTCTCCGGTTCCGGAATGTAATCCAGCACCGAACCCGGCTGGGTCGCCGGTATCAGCATCTGCCAGAGATCCAGCTGGCCCTGCAATGTCAGGGTTCCGGCCGTCGTGACGTCCTGCCACAAGGCCTCGTGCAAGGCACTGCCGCGGGTGAATTCACGGGCGGCGGTGAAATCGGGATGCGGCAACCAGCCTTCCTTGGTCGCGCCCTTCGCACCGGTCCACCGAAAGGACAAACCGGAAAGCGTATAGGCCAGATCCATTGCACTCCCACCCGCCCGATCCGAGGCGACAGCGAGGGCGTAATTGACCGCGGACATGCGGGGTACGGTGGTCACCACGAGGCTACGACGATCCGCCGCCAGGTGCGCTTCCGTCACTGCCACCGGAAACGGCTTCTGACTCTGCTGCAGTTCCACCACGGCGTAGCCCGGGCGCATGGTTTCCAGTCGATCCGCCGCGGCGACATTGCGACCCGCTTGCACCTTCATTCGTTCCACCGCCCGGCTCCACGCCGCTGCGTCGAGGGCCTGATCGAATGCGACCACGGTCTCGGTGGCGCTCGCCGGCCAGGTCAGCACCGGCTGCGGCACGGCGGGGTAGTTGAAGCTGATCTTGAAAATTCGTCCTTCGCCCTGCGGTCCATTGCCCCAATCGGGTTTGCCCGTGTGGGCGCAAATCAGCAGATCCCCCCGCGGAGAGATCGCACAATCCACCAGCAGCAACGGCACGCGGGCGATCAATTCCGTGCGGGCGACGTAACCCGCGGCGGTTTTCGCGAGTTGCGTGCGCCACACCTTGCCGCGGGATTCGCCGGTGATCAGCGCATTGTCTGCCCACGATTCCGGGCCAAATCGTCCACGCCCTTTACCCGGCGTATTAAAACGGAAGCCACACGTACTCTCGTGCTGCGGGGTGTAGTCAAAAACACTCGGTTCATCGATCACGTCCGGCAGCTCCCGCGGGTGGCGCGGCGGGAAGCCGTAGTGACGGCCCGTTTGCAAGTGAAGCAGTTCATCAAAGGGATTGCCGTTGGGAACCCACGTCGCGCCCTCCTGATCCGTGCCGAAAAGATCGCCGTATTTATTGAACTGCAGCGACATGATGTAGCGCAGTCCGGAGGCCAGCTGCTCGAAGCGTCCGTCCGGGCCAAACCGCAGGAGGCAGCCGCGACGCCGATCGGTCGCGTAGTGCGAGACGCCGGCCTTGTCCTTCCAGTAGGCGTTGTTGTACCCCGCATTCCCCATCGTCACGTAAAGCGAACCCTCGGGGCCGAAGGCGAGCGCCATGGAGCTGTCCACGCGGCGATGATTGAGATAGGACGCCGCCACCAGCGCGGGATCGTCGAAGCCCTTCACCACCGTCTCACGCTGATCGGGAATGCCATCGCCATTCGTATCGCGCCAGCGTACGACTTCATCCGTGAGAACCGCGTAGGGCTCCCCATCCTTCACCGCCAGGCCCAAAGGATAATTGGGCCCGGCCTCGGGCGAGAAGGTGTCCACTCGATCCTCCAGACCGTCGCCATCGGTGTCGCGCAGCAGGTGGAAGCGACCGTCGTAGCCGCCCGCGAAGAGGCGCCCATCCGGGGCATACTCGACGTTGTTGAGGCTGGTGAGTTTGACCGGCAGTTCCCGAACGGTGAAGCCGGGCACGAGCATCTGAAACAACGACGCCGATGAGGCCGGCACGGGCGCGGGCGTCAGTGGCTCGCCAGCAACGGCTGCCGTGGCGAGGAGGAGCGGGAGCAGATGTCTCATGAGTCGTTCAACGAGTGGTGGCGCCGCAAAAGTGGCGCGGCGGTCCGACGTTTCGAAGGAAATGCCCAAAAACTTTCCTCGCGCAGGAGGCGGGCGAGGCGAGGTGAAATAGTGCGACCCAACGTCACCCGAGATCGCGGATTTTTCGCTTCCCCAGCTCCCGCGGGGCGGGCCAGATTTGCTCGGTGAATCGCCAATTGTTTCCTGTCGCTGTTGCCGTCGCCGGAGCGATCTTCGTCCATCTGCTGCTGACCGGCTGCGCGACCCAGCATCCCGCCGCCCGGAGTGGCGACTCCCTTTCCGAGGCGTGGCGGATCCTCTCCCAAAAGAAGTTCGTGGATCTCACCCACACCTTCAGTCCCACCACGCCCGTCTGGTCCGGTTTCGGTCCGGCAGTCTTCGCGCCGGCCGTGGATCCCACGACTGGCCAGGCCTACACGATTGAAAAGGATGGCGCTCGTGCGTTTCAATACACCCTCGTCGGCCAGTACGGCACGCACATCGATCCCCCCGCGCATTTCGATCCGCAGGGCAAGACCCTCGACGAACTGCCCGTCAAAGAGATGATCCTGCCGCTGGTGGTTTTCGATCTCACGCCCAGGATGAAGCAGGATCCCAGTCCCGCTCTGAGCGTCGCCGACATCCTCGCGTGGGAGCAGGTGAACGGTCGCGTCCCCGCGGGCGCCTTTGCGGCGCTGCGAACGGACATGCACAAGGATTGGACGACGCATCCGGAGCGCCTCCAGCGCAATCCCTTTCCGGCCTGGTCGCTGGAAGCCATTCGTTTCCTGTACGAACAACGCGGCATCGTCGCCACCGGACACGAGTCGCTCGATTCCGACACCACCCCGGACTTCCAATCCGAGTCCTGGCTCCTGCGGCATGGGCATTGGCAGATCGAGGCGATGGCCCATCTGGATCAGGTACCCGCCCACGGTGCCTTGATCGTGGTGGCCTGGCCGAAGCCCAAGGGTGGCCTCGGATTTCCCGTGCGGGCCTTCGCGATTCTGCCCTGAGGAAGCCGGAGCCCGGCGGCCACGGCCGGCGGGTCGACGGAATACCGAACAAAATGGGCAGCGAGGGAGTCCAAGGCGCATGAAGTTGCTTGCCTGGTGCCTACTTCCGCTGCTTGCGTTTCCGGCGCTCGCCGAGCCCGCGCGCATTTTTCTGATCCGCCACGCGGAGAAGCCGGAGGACCGCTCCGATCCCCACCTGACCGCCGCCGGCCGGGAGCGCGCCCACCGTTGGGTGTCCTATTTCACGAACTCGCCCACGCGCCAACCCACCATCGTGCTGGCGGCGCGGGCTACCAAAGGACATCCCAGTGTGCGTCCCGTGGAAACCCTGGAACCACTGGCGCAGGCCCTGCATTTGGAGATCCAGACACCGTTTGCCTCCAGCGATTATGAAAAGCTGGCCCATCGATTATTAACCGCTCCGGAATTCAACGGCCGCACGGTGGCGATCTGTTGGGTGCACCAATCCATTCCGCAATTGGTCGCGTCGCTCGGGATCCGGCCGGAGCCGGGGCCGTGGAAGGACAGTGATTTCTCCGGGGTCTACCAAATCACCTTCGAAAACGGAAAGCCCCGTCTCGCGGTGACCCACACCGAGTGATTCCGCGGCGGCCCTTGGTCGGAGAAAAATCGCATTTCCGCAGTGGAAAATTTCGCCGGTTTCATCAATCCGTCATAGGGTTGGGCATGTTTCTCTGGCGTGGATTTCGGGCACTCCTGGCAATGGCCGGAACGGGGGTCGTCGTTTTGGGCGCGGACCCGGAACCGACCGCGGAGGCCATCGCCCGCCTGCCGGCGGCCGTGACCCGTCCCGTGGATTTTCGGCGGGAGATTCAGCCCATCCTCGAATCCAGTTGCGTCAAATGCCACGGACGCGGGAAGGCCAACGGCGAGTGGAAGCTCGATACCCGTGAGAGTTTTCTCCAACCCGGCGAATCGGGTTCGGTGGTCGTCCCGGGCAGCAGCGCCCGCAGTCGCATCATCCATCTGGTCGCCGCCACAGATCCGGACTCCGTGATGCCGAAGAAGGGCTCCCGGCTGACCCCCGAGCAAATCAGTCTCCTGCGGGCTTGGGTGGATCAGGGCCTGCCGTGGGAACCCGGCGTGACCTTCGCGAAACCGCCGGCCAACAACCTGCAACCGCATCGCCCGACGTTGCCGGCCAATATCGCCGAGCATCCCCTCGATGGCATTCTCTCCACGTATTTCGTCGCGCAAGGACTGGCTCCGGCCGCGCGGGTGGACGACCGCCTCTTCGCCCGCCGCGTCTATCTCGACGTCATCGGACTGCTGCCCACGCCGGCGGAATTGGAAACGTTCCTCGGGGATCGCTCGCCTGACAAACGCACCCGCCTCGTCCGGCAACTGCTCGCCGATCCCCAGCGCTACGCCCAGCATTGGTTGAGTTTCTGGAACGATCTCCTCCGCAACGATTACAAGGGCACCGGCTACATTGATGGCGGGCGCAAGTCCATCACCACCTGGCTGTACACCGCCCTGCGGGACAATCGGCCCTACGACCAGATGGTGCGGGAGCTGGTCAATCCGACCGAGGCCAGCGAGGGCTTTTCCAAAGGCATCGTCTGGCGCGGTACGGTCAATGCCTCGATGACCCCGCCCATGCAGGCGGCACAGAACATCGGGCAGGTGTTGATGGGCGTGAATCTCAAGTGCGCCTCGTGCCATGATTCGTTCATCGACGACTGGCAGTTGAGCGACGCCTACGGTCTGGCGGGCATCTACGCGGACAGTTCGCTGGAGATGGTCCTGTGCGACAAACCGACCGGCAAGCGCGCCCCGCTCCGATTCCTGTTCCCCGAACTCGGCGCCGTGGATGCCCAGGCACCGCGCACCAATCGACTGGAACAACTCGCCCGGATCATCACGCGCCCGGAAAACGGCCGCCTGCCCCGCACGATCGTCAATCGCCTGTGGGCCCGGTTCCTGGGTCGCGGCCTCGTCGAACCCCTCGACGTCATGCAGAACCCGGCTTGGAATCCCGCCCTGCTGGATTGGCTCGCCGAAGATCTGGTGGAGCATCGCTGGGATCTGAAGCGGACCATGGAGATGATCCTCACGTCGTGGGCGTACCAACTGCCGTCGATCGATGTCACGGACAAACCGGATCCGAATTTTGTCTTCCACGGCCCCGCCATTCGCCGCCTGACCGCCGAACAATTCCGTGACGCTCTGGGCTCATTGACCGGCGTATGGCAGGAGAAACCCGAGGGAGGAATCGACCGGCTGCTGCTGGAACCCGGCGATCTCAAACCGCTCCCGGTGACGCCGTTCTGGGTTTGGTCCGATGCCCACGCCGCCTCGGCCGCACCCCGCGGGACCAACTGGTTCCGGAAGGAAATCGTCCTCACCGCCCCGATGACGGAGGCCACACTTTTTGTGCACGCGGACAATTCCGCCCGGGTGTTCGTCAACGGCCAGGCAGCTCGTGGATCCGTAGCAACCGAATGGGAACAACCCAGTGTCTATGACCTGCGCGCCGCGCTCAAGACCGGCACCAACGTGGTGGCCATCGAAGCCATTAATGGCGGCGATACCCCCAATCCAGCGGGCGTCATCGCGTATGGTCGATTGCGACCCGCCGCGGATGCGGGTGTGCGGAATTCCGACTTCGCGACGGACGCTTCCTGGCAGGTCCGCACCACTCCGACCGGCGATTGGAAAACCACCGCCGGAAGTGAGGGTTGGACGGCCGCCGTGGTGCTCGGACCCGCGGATCTCGCCCCCTGGAAACTGGGTGAGCGGCTGACGGGAACGATTGCCGGCCGGAGCATTTACGGACGCGTCCGCGCGTCGCTGACGACGGCGGATCCGCTGGCCCTGGCGCTGGGACGTCCGAACCGGGAGCAGGTCACAACGGTGCGCCCGTACACGGCGACGACCCTGCAGGCGTTGGAACTGACCAACGGCGAAACGCTGGCCACGCTGCTACGCCGCGGCGCGGAACAATTGCTCACCACCCGCCTCGACGGACGCGCCCTCAGCGAGCGCGTCTTCCGGCAGGCGCTCAGTCGCCCCCCCACCCCGGCGGAGCTCGACCTCGCCGTGGAACTGATCGGACCGCAACCCGCCCGCGAAGGCGTGGAAGACCTGCTCTGGAGCGTGGCCATGCTGCCGGAGTTCCAACTCACCTACTGATTTCCCACCGATTCGCCGCCTCAATTTCCCTCCCCGTTGTCCCGTATGAAGACACCCGACTATTCCCGCCGCGATTTTGTGAAAGGCCTCAGCGCCGCAACGCTCGGCGCCCTGGCCGCCGGTTATCCCCGCCTCGCATCGGGCGCCGAAGCCTCCGCGGCGATTCCCGCCACGGCGGACACCGTGATCGTCCTCTGGATGGGCGGAGGCATGGCCGCAACGGAGACGTTCGATCCCAAGCGCTACACCGCCTTCGAGAAGGGGATGAATCCGAACTCGGTTCTCTCCACCTTTCCCTCCATTCCCACGTCCGTCGACGGCATCCGGTTCAGCGAAGGACTGGAGCGCCTCGCCCGGGTGATGGATCGCGGCACGCTGATCCGCAGCTACACGGCGGGCGATCTCGGTTTCATCCTGCATTCCCGGCACCAATATCACTGGCACACCGGTTACGCTCCGCCGCAATCCGTCGCCTGCCCGCACATTGGCGCGATGATTTCGCGGACGCTCGGACCCAAGAACCCGGCGGTGCCCGCGTTCATCAACATCGGGCAGCGCTTCGACAACGGGGAAAGCGAAGAGCTGAAGGCCTTCAGCACCGGCGGCTTTCTCGGCAGCGAATTCGGTCCCTTCAACGTGGCGTTTCCGGATGCGGCGAAGGACGTCGTGACGCCGCCCGGCGGCATGAGTCCGGCGCGATTTGAAAACCGGGACAAATTCCTGCGCCGGCTCGCCGACGCCTCGCCCGTGGGGCAGCTCGGCAGCGGTTACCAGAAGGAGTCGTTGATCCGCTCCCTCGACAACGCGCATCGCCTGCTCGGTTCGTCGGCCGCCAAGGCGTTTGATCTGACGTTGGAAAAGCCGGAGGTCGTGGCGAAGTACGTGCCGGGCGGCTGGGATTTCAGTCGACGACTCGGCGGTGATCAGAACCGCGAAGGCAGCTACGAGAAGGCGAACGTGCAGCGCTTCGGTCTCGGCTGCCTGCTCGCCCGCCGCCTCGCCGAAGCCGGCGCGCGCTACATCGAAGTCACCACCGAATACATCCCCTTCCTGAATTGGGACACGCACGAGCACGGCCACGAAAAGCTCGTGCACATGAAACAGGCGATCGACGGCGCGGTGTCGCAACTGGTGCTGGACCTGGAAGAACGCGGCATGCTGGACCGCACGTTGATCGTGCTCGCCAGCGAATTCAGCCGCGACATGATGCAGGAGGGCAAGCCCGACAAACCGATCACCAATCAGGTGCCGGTCCCGGAAAAGATCGAGGAGCTGACCCACTACGGCATGCACCGGCACTTCACGGACGCCGGGTGCGTGTTGATGTTCGGCGGCGGCCTCAAGCGCGGACACCTGCACGGCCTCACCGCGGACGAACGGCCCTGCAAAACCATCAAGGACCGGGTGGTGATCGAGGACCTGCACGCGAGCATTTACCAGGCGCTGGGGATTGCTCCGAACCTCTCGTACGAGATCGAGAAGCGGCCGTTTTACGTCACCCGCGACGGCCTCGGGAAACCGATCCGCGACCTGTTCCGCGCGGGCTGAGGCCGGGCGGCGCAAGTACCGCTGACTTTCCAGTCGGCGAGTCTTGCCCAGGTTTCCTTACGTTCCCGCCTGACGGGTTCGTTCACAGAAAAAAAAGGCCGGGCATCCTCCACGGACACCCGGCCTTTACTTATTCTACCCGCATTCCGCTCCCGCTCAGTTGCCCGTCGGCGCCACCGTGAACGGTCCGGAGGTCGTCCGATTCAACTTGCCGTTCCGGAACTGACGTCGCACGAGGGATCCCTGCGCGCCGTTGGTGAAGGTGAGATCAAACTCGTCCCAGCGATCCGCCTTGTACTGCACCCGTAAGCTATAGGTCAGCGCACCCGTCGCTTGATAGGTGAAGCTGAATTCGTCCGGCGCGCTGTCATCGAAGAGGATGCCGGCAGCGGTGGATTGAAACACCAACCGGGAGGGCGTTGAATCGTCGTGCAGCGTGAAGGTGAGGCCGACCGGATTGACGGGCGGGTTCGTGCTGATGACGACGGGAGGATTGGTGCCACCGGTGGTCGGCGGCGTCACCGCAGCGAAGGGGCTGAACGCACCCGTGTCGGTCGAATACAGCACGCCGAGGCGGTAAATGCGGCGGGTGAAGGTGCCGGACGGACCGTCGGTGTAGGTGAGATCATACTCGTTCTTGTCCCCGCCGAAGCCGTAGTAACCGAAGTTGACGATCAGCGACGCCGTATTGGTGCTGAGAACCTGGTGCGAGTAGGTGAAGGTGTTGCCGCCCGGGCTGACTTCCACTTCGAATTCTCCAGCACTGGAAGGGGGTGTGGGCAGCTCCAATCCCGTCGTCGCCGTCACGAAACGCAGTTCGTCCGGCCGCGAGCCACTGAGTACGTGATAGACCAGACCGGTCAGCACGTTCGGCGGGGCGGGCGGTTGGAGGCCGGCGATCACCACGGGCGGCAGGCTTACGCCCGGCACCTGATTGGTGGTATCGGCGAGATACCGGAACACCCCCAGCACACGCCGTTCGAACACGCCCTGGCGATACTCCTCGCGCACCCACGTGCCCACGCCCGGCGCCGAATAGGAATAGGTGAGTGACTCGCGACGATCCGCGGTGAAGGTCCGATCCACTCGCGCCAGATTGTCGTCGACCCGGGTGTATTCATAAGTGAACGGATCGGGCGCTCCGGCGTAGCTGTCGCGACCCGAGTCGTCGGTCTGAAACTCCACGACGTTGTTCGACGAATGATCATCCATCTGCAGCCGGGCACCGGCGAGCGACCACGGAGCAAAACCATTGGTCGTGGCATTGCCCACCTGGAGCCGATACGCGGCGTACGCCACGGCCGAATCGCTCTTGGCGGAGAACGTCCGCGTGACCGACCGACCGTGGCCGAACACGCGATTACCGATGGCGGTCCAGTTCGTGAGGTTCACGGCGCCCTGGAGCTGGTAGATTTTGCCAATCTCGGTGGGGAACTCGATTTCCACCGCCGGTGAGATTTTCAACGACGACGAGGGCGATTGGGCCGCGGTGCGGAGGTTCGCCGCGGCCATCCAGCAGGCGGCCGCGGTGAGAAGGAAGTGCAGACGTTTCATAAAAGACGGATACTAAGATTCTGTTTAATTTGGCGCCGATCACCGCCGGAACGATGACCCGCGTCTCTGGTCCCACCTTTTGCAACGGGCGTGCCAACTCAAAATACCCAATAAATGCTTGGTTTTTGGTGGCGGCGGAACTCTCGGTGTTCCGTTCGTGGAACAAGTGTTCCGAATTCCCGGCATCTGCCGTTACGCGAGCCGGCGACGCGGCCTGCTGTCGGGAGTATCGTCATTTCGGCCCTGCTGGGTGGTGATCGAGATGCCCAGCGCTGGATCCAGCTTCCCGGGCCGCACGGCGGGTCTGGACTCCCATCCTCATTACGCCTGGAACCCTCCGCTTGCTGCGCCCGTTCACAACCATGGCATCCGGTCACGGTTTCGGCTGGATGATCCGTGCCCCGATTGGAGCAATTCCTCGGTCTCACGATAGGTTGCACAGAGACCCCCAGCGGACTGAGGTCGGCAATACCTGATCGGTGGGTGATTTGGGCCTGCCTTCGGATCGTACGATTGCCTGCCAACGCGGCCGAACCGAGGTTACTCCTCGGGATCTTTCGGCTGATCGCCAACAGCTTGGTCATCCATTGGCGAAGCCAGCAACCCAGACTCCGGCACCTCCCCCCCGATTCTCAACCGGTCACAGCGGAATCGCGCCGCACCCCAGCCCTACTTCTCTTCTCAAAACGCCTGACTCTCAAAGGCCCTGCGTGAAAAGGCAAAAAGGGGGCAGGCATTCCTTCTCCAAAATTAGCTTGCCAGCGAAACTAGGAAGCACAGAATAGAAAAATAAGAAAACCAACCAACACCAGACCCGGCAAATCCCTAGTTACCATGTTTGCACTTCCCTATCTACGCTTCCTGGCTGGCACCGTACTAATTGCTTCAGCCTTTAGCCCGTTGTTCGCGGCCAAACCTGAGGAGGGAGCGCCAGCAGTCGAAGCGATTGAATCGTCCAACTCCGAAGGCGAAACCGGCCTTCCTTCCAAACTCAAGAAAATCCGTGAAGAAATTACCCGGACCGAGCACACCGAACATTCCCATCGCGAGCAATTCGTTCGACACTTCCTCGATTCCAACGGCGCCGAACTAGTCGTCACCAATACCTACACCGTTCTGGAATCCGGAATGCACTATCAGGAAGACGGTCAATGGAAGAACACGGAGGCAACCTTTGAGGAATTTCCCAGCGGTTTTGTCGCCCGCCACGGACCCCACAAAGCCATCATCGCCCGACGCCTCGGCACGCAAACCGTGGTGGATCTCCTCTCCGCCGCCGGTCACCGGCTCCAAAGTGCACCCCATTTCCTTGCCTATCAGGACAAAAACACGGGACAACAGCAAAGTCTCGCCCGAGTGCGACCTGTAGAGGGCCAACTGGTAAACCCCAATACCATTCTCTTTGAAGACGCCTTCGATGGCATCCTCGCGGATGTCAGAGTTGTCTACAAACTAGGCGGCCTTGAGTGCGATGTTGTTCTACGACAGCAGCTTCCAGATCCCACTGAGCTGGGATTGGATCCCCTGAACACAGTCTTCCAAGTCTATACGGAATTCACCGACACGGAAGCTACCGTCGTAAACTCCGTCCAGCGGCCACGGGCCACCAAAAAGCCGCGCACGGGAGGCGAGAAATCAGGTTCAATTTCAGCACCAAATACAGACGAGACCGATACCGATGACCTCCTGTCATTTGGCGATCTCCACCTGCCGACCGGCACGTCTTTTCCCTTGGGAAACTCCGCCGGGGCCGATCTCCCCAATGTCCGTAAAGCCTGGACCGAGCTGGATGGACGAAAATTCCTCATCGAGCAAATCGACCAGCATGAATTGGTCAAAGGCCTTACCAAGGCGTTGCCTGAGGGTGCCCAGAACAAAGCCCGGTCGCCCGGTCAGCAAAATTCCAAATTCCCGCCGCCCCTGCAACCAGCGGAACCAGCTGAAACTCAAGCAAAGTCGTGGCAGATGCGGTGCAATGAAATCGCGCTAGTCGACTCCCTGCGAACGCCTCCGGGGCAGGAAATCGTTCAATTCGACCAGAGGCCAGCCAATCCCGGCTATGTTGTCGACTGGACCCTCGTCACGAGTACCTTCGATCAATTTACCTTCGCAACTGGCCAAACCTATTTCATCAGCGGAACCGTCAATTTCCTCCCTACCAACCCAACTTCCGGCCCCTTGGCAAACGTCCGATTCGAGCCGGATGTTGTCATCAAATACGCCCAAAACACCGCCGCCTCCATCTGCCTTTATCCTAGGACAACCGTTGATTGCGCCACGGAAATGTACCGACCGGCCCACCTCGTCCCCGTCGACGACAACACAGTGGGCGAGATTGTTTCCGGTTCGACCGGCATAGTCACCGGCACCTACGCCAATCCGGCGATCCGAATTGACGGGACCGGATCGGGATCCCCACCGGCAACCTACGGAAGTCCCCGCCTCCGTTGGCTGAGAATCAAGAACGCAGAGCTCGGCGTCCAATTCATCCTATGCGAAAAGCCCGGTGTCATCAATTCCCAGTTTCTTAACTGCAACAATGCGTTTCGCTGCAATTACACGATCGGCTCATCCCCGGCGATGGATGCCTTTAATTGCCTGATCGTCGGCGGCGCCAACTGCTTCTCACAGATCAATTCGTGCACGATCAACGCCTCGTGCTTGACCCTCGATATTACCGGGAGCATCAACTCGAATCCCGGAGCAAGCGCTGCCATTTGGCTGGGCAACAGCATCGTGCTCAATACCGCAGCGCTTCCCGGCAATGTCTCCGCCCCATCACCCTCAGGTAACTTCATAACTCCGTTGTCACGCAGCCAGATATTCGACTCGACAACCACAATGACCTACTGCCTGAGTCCGCTCAGCTCGACCATAATTACCGGAGTCGAGCCACCCCTATTCGGAGACAATGACATGGATTTACGAAGAGAACTATCAATTTTCAAGCCAAAACTGCTCACAGGAACCCTCTATAACCTTCCAATGATTGGCCCTTGGAATACGGCGGAAGATAAATATTTATATGCACCAGGATATCGTTACCCAGTCATCGACTACATCATCCAGAATGCGACAGTGCCATCGGGCACACTAATCATCAAACCTGGAACGCGGATAGGCTTCAGCGGCGGGCCGGGTCTTACACTGGCGGATGGGACCAGCGTCAAAAGTTGGGGCACTGGTCCCCTGCGTGGCAGCATCCCCACGATATACAAGCCGGGAACGACCAACGTTTTTATAAGAGACACTTCAGTCGGCGAGCAATCCGCGGGATTTGCCGGATCGACAAAATCTGGAACTTACTTTACTTTGGGCGGCGCCGCCACTGTGGACTTGCGGTTTACCCAATTGATGGGTGGAACATCGCAACAAACATTGGCAGATTTCCAAGTCGCCGGAGGGGGCAGAATTAATAGTCTGTCGGTCCGCGACTGCGTTGCCTTCAAAATGGGGGTGACGATCTATAACTACAGCGCAGGCCAAAGGCAAATCATCAATTTCAAAAACAACCTGCTCTACCAGTGTTCCCTTACCGCCATGTCCGGCTATGTCTCAACTCCTTATCCGTTGGATTTGGAATTCTCCAATAATTTAGTTTCCCAAGGTTCTGTAACCCTTACGTGGCTCGCTGGAACTGGGTCAACCTGGAACATTCGCGACAATGTATTCAGCACAGTTACCACCTCGGCGACTGGAATTCAATCCAATGGCAGTCTATCGGATGGCAATGTGCCACCTGTGTTTACCACTGCGGTCAGAAATAACGCTTATTATTCAACCACGGCTCTACCTCAACTTTCCCCAATCACTTTGTCGACGCTGACTTACACTTCCGGCGATGGCTGGCCGTACTATATTTATCACCGGGATCTGCCAAATTGTGGCAATCCGCCGGTCGTCACCATGTCCAGCTTATACAAAATGGGGAGCCGGAGTATTTCCGCCGCAGGCCTCTTCCACTACACCACGGGCAAAGTATTTGATATGATTGGCGGCTCCCGCCACGGTTGCTATGGCGTCGTAAATGACAAAGCTGGCAACAGTCCTGGCGCCAACCCAATGACAGACCCAGTGGATATTGGACCCTATACTTACTCAAACCAGACAGATTACGACAACGATTTCCTAGCCGACGCGATTGAGGATTCAAATGGCAATGGAACGTATGAGCCGACTGTGGAGTTGTCGGATTGGACCCATACCAGTACTGACGACCCCTTCCCCCAATCTGACCCCCTTGGTGATGGCGCAGAAATCGAATTCGGTCTGGATCCAAGAGCGGGTAATGATACCGACGGTGATGGTGCATCGGATTGGGACGAAGTTCGAGAGGGCACCAATCCAAGGAGCAATCAGCTCTCGCCGAACTACGACCCCGCCACACCCACGAGACTTTCGCTTTGGGAGTTTGACGAACAGCCCCTTCCCGGCGGCGTTTGGCTGCCCCGGGGCGGCTTGGGCTTGGACCCCAATCCCACCATTTTCGTGAACTCAATGGCATCCCTGTCAGCCAACCAGCGCGTGGAATCTTATGCCGGAACTGCGGTGTATTTTCCAGCAACACTGCCGGGGGGAGGTGCTACACAGCCCCTTGGAATTCCCTTGAACTACACCATCCCCAGTCCGGTTCAAACCGTTGCATTGGCCAGCCTTGCTCATGGAAGCATTCAATTTACGTACTCTCCGGATTGGCTCCAATCCGGTGGTACGGGTGCACCGGGCGCGTGGTGTACGCTCCTTGACGGTGGAAGCGCGACGAGAATCTGGCGTCTCAGTATTGATCCCACCGGCACGTACGTTGTCTTTCAAACGCCCTTCGGGAGCGCCAGCCGCATCAATTTTCAAGCTACGCTTCCCCGTAATCCCGGACTCAATCCCGTCCCGAGCGGCGGGCGGGCGGTTTGGAGGCTTTCCCTCAATTACTCGTCAACCTCCTCGTCGCTTGAATTCATCCCTTCCAGTTCCGGGGACGCGTTCAAATTGCCTGTTACCACGTCCGGAGGAATCTGGCCGGGTGAAGGATTGGGGGTCGACGCGGCGAGTGTGAACACCCTCGTGGGTTTGGGCGCCAAGCTGGATGTCGGAACGGCGATCAATGGCGCCGGGCAAGCGGTTGAACCCGCCTTGGGGTGGATAGAAGATCTTGAGATTTTTAATTGCGTCTTCTCCAATCGGATTCCGGGAGCCGATGGCTCCAAAGCAACCCCGTTTGCCAACTCCTGGAAAGACAGATTCCGGCGAATCTGGTGCGCTCCGGACCCCACGGGAGTCAAGGTGCAATTCTACCGTCACTGGGAAACCAGCTGGCCCACTACTACCGCATATGTCATCGAAAGAAGACCCTATGGGACAGCCAACTGGACCACCTTGGCTACAAATTGGCGGCAGAATACCTACATCGATACGACGGCTTCCTTAAATACGCTTTACGAGTACCGCTGTGAGCCGGACATTCGAACCGCCTATGGCGTCCGCGGAACCTATGATCCCGGCTACCGGGTGATCGTGGTGGTCGATAAGCAACTGAAGCAATGGGATACTAACACGACTGTTGCGGCCGCGGGCAGCATTGGCGCATTTAACGTCAAACTATCCGCGTATTTGGCACAGCTAAGTTTAAAGTTCGGTTCAGCCAATGTAACGACGACTCCCATTGAAGCCGAACGAATGAACGATGAGGACCCTAATTATGTCAATCCGCTAATCAATCCAACCTGCTTTATTAGCGATCCAAATCCCTCCAGCGCAAATTCGATTTGGCGGGCAAATTGCGCTCTGGTCAAGCAAGCGATTCAAGCGGCGATTGTCCCGGGAAAAATTAATCTGGTTGTTTTGATTGGCCATGTCCCGGTACCCATGGCAGGGAACGTCACCGCCGGCGGGCATGACGAGACCAGTGGTGCAAAGGCGGCCGATGTTTGGTATGGCGATTCGCAGGCATGGGATGACTCCATCAGTACTTTCGATCCATACAACGCAGCCGACCCGGTTACTCTCCACCTCTTCGATAGTATTCCAAATACCGCCCCGGACTACCTTAGAGACATCGCCAAGAAGGTTTATGCCAATACGGCGAATGATGGCAAATGGACGAACAATGTGCTACCGAACCAATCCGACGGCAGTCCTGGCCAATTGGAAGCAGCGGTAGGACGGATTGATTTTGCCCGAATGCCCTATCACAAGCGAGCCAATGAGAGCCTGCGGCAATCAGAGCTTCGTTTGACTGCGGCCTATCTGGATAAGGTCCTTCGTTACCGCAATCAACAGTTGACGTTTTCCAAAGGCGGCTATTCATTTGCGGGTTCCGCCAGCAAGTATGACCCCAACAGCCTCTATTCCAGTTCATCGCCGCTGGACACCCCGGCGAACCTAGGAAACGTGATTGTTCCCGAGAGCTGCCTCGGCGCATTGCCCGCTGGACAGTATGTAGATCTATTCAATCCAATCATAAGTTCGGGGAAGCCAGCACGAGTATGGGGCTTCCATGGTGGATATGGAGGCGCCGATTCGATTCAAGGATATAGACAGATTCCCATTCAATCATGGCAGTTATCTCGGGAGATTAACGACCTAGCAAGAAGGGAACCAGCGTCCGCTATTTGTATTATTTATGGTTCGTATTTTGCTGACTGGTATCCGGCTCCAGGCGGCTCAAACACTTATGACCTGAATCAGCTTATGATATCCGGTTTCATGCGAAGTGTCTTGGCGGCACCAAACAGCGGATTGGTGGTTATGTCCCTCGAGGGTTTCCAACCGAACTTGCGACGTGTTGGAATTGGCGCCCCGGTTGGGGTGGGGCAGATTGACTCGTTCAAGACGGACTCAAGTATTCATTATAAATCTATTTTGGGCGATCCAACTCTAACCTTTTAATTATGAGAATTACGATGAAGTGTTGCTGCCTTCTTTTGTTTTCACTGCCATCCCGGGCCACGGATTTCGTCAACTTGGATTTTGACGATCCGAATCTGACAAATCTCGCTTTTTATAATACACCACCGTTCGGCGAGCGTCGACTTTACGGCCCGATTCTTGATTTGCTCAGAGGATGGTCGGTTACAGAGGGAGGCAAGCCCTATTCGGGATTGATGGCCTATTCGGTGGCTCCTGATGGGGGGGGGGTATTTCCGAGCGTCCAAATGGCGCTTGCAGTGGGCACTTATACAATAGGAAAATATAATATCGAGTTTGCCTCAATCAGGCCTCCGCAGCGACCTGGATTGGAACCGCTCGACATGGTAATTTCCCAGGTCGGAACCGTGCCGGCAGATGCCTACTACTTGACCGGAATTGGTGGAACCTTTGCCGCAATCAACGGCAGCCCCCTGACGGTAACGCGTCCTTATGATTTTTTGATACCCTTCTGGGATGTGCACGAGTACGCCGGCAAGGAAGTTACCTTAAGTTTCACTTTTCACGGTAATGGCAATTACGATCTGGCGGTACTGGACATTGTCGGTTTTACCACTCCCGAGCCATCGACGTGGGCACTTCTGGCGGTCGGGACCCTGATACTGGGCGTTGGCTGTTTGCCCCGAAGACGATGAGGCACGGGGCGGGAACTGCCCCACGGGACTCTTATCCACCTGCGGATTTGAGTCCGTGAAGTTGCAGGAAATTGCCCATGTTGATGTCGGCAATACCTGATCGATGGGTGATTCGAGCGTGCATTCGGCTCGTACGTCGGTCTCCAAAGCGTCAGAGGACTGCCGCAGTCCAAAACCTGGCGGAATCCTCCCACACGTGAGAAGTCGCGAAAGCGTCTTGGACTGCGGTTGTCCCCTACCGCTTTGGAATGGGGCGTTAACAAACCCAACGCGCACCGAAACGTTCAACGCCAGTCCGCATGGAGAGCTCGACATCCGTCCGGCTCGTACGTCTGTCTCCAAAGCGTCAGCGGACTGCCGAAGTCCAAAACCTGGCGGAATCCCACCCGCCGCGAGAGAAGTCGCGAAAGCGTTTTGGACTGCGGTTGCCCCCTACCGCTTTGGAATGGGGCGTGAACAAACCCAACGCGCACCAAAACGTTCAACGCCGTTCCGCTGGGAGATCTCGACGTCCGTTCGGCTCGTACGTCTGTCTCCAAAGCGTCAGAGGACTGCCGCTGTCCAAAACCTCGCGGTATTCCCCCGGCCGCGAGAGACGTCGCGAAGCGTTTTGGACTGCGGTTGTCTTCTACCGCTTTGGAATGGGGCGTGAACAAACCCAACGCGCACCGATACGTTCAACGCCGGTCAGCTGTGAAAGCTCTACGTCCATCCGGCTCGCACGTCTGTCTCCAAAGCGTCAGAGGACTGCCGCAGTCCAAAACCTCGCGGAATTCCCCCCGCCGCGAGAGACACCGCGAAGTTGTCAGACCCGGCTGGCACAACCAAAATTTGCCGCAGGTCGGGATTGGTGCTCCGGTTGGCGTGGGCCAGATCACTCGTTCAGGGTGCACCCAATTATTCTTTATAAATTCATTCTGAGCGATCCAACTTTGACCTTCTAATTATGAGGTATACAAAGAAGACCTATTGCTTGCTTCTGCTGTCACTGCCAACCCTGGCCAAGGATTTTGTCAATTTGGATTTTGATGATCCTATTTTGACGAATATCGCCTACTATACCCCACCCCTAAACAGCGGACGGCGACTTTACGGCCCAGTCGAGGATTTGCTAAGAGGTTGGACGGTTACCGAGGGAGGCAAACCCTATTCGGGATTCATGGCCTATTCGGTCGGCCCCGATGGGGGCTTGGCTTTTCCAGGCCTCCAGATGGCACTAACGGTGGGCAATTATACCATCGGGAAATACAATATTGAGTTTAGGTCATTTAGACCCCCGGAGCGGCCGGGATTGGATCCGCTCAACATGACCATTTCGCAGATTGGAACTGTGCCGGCGGGCGCCTACTATTTGACTGGAGTCGGTCGAGGACTTGCTTCGATCAACGGCATCCCGCTGACAGAGACGCGTCCTTATGATTTTCTGCTACCCTTTTGGGATGTGCACGAATACGCTGGCAAAGAGGTCACCTTAAGTTTTGAATTTCACGGCGACGGCGAGGGCAGCGTAATGCCTCTTGATATTATCGGTTTTACTGCGCCCGAACCATCGACGTGGGCGCTGCTGGCGGTCGGGTCCTTGGTATTGGGCGTCGGCTGTTGGCCCCGAAGAAGATGAGACGCGCAGAGACACCCAGCGGACTTAGGTCGGCAATACCTGATCGACGGGTGATTCGGGCGCGCATTCGGCTCGCACGGTTGCCGGCCAAAGCGTCAGAGGACTACCGCAGTCCAAACCCTGGCGAATTCCCCCCCCCGCCGCGGGAGAGGTCGCGAAGCGTCGTGGACTGCGGTTGTCTTCTACCGCTTTGGAATGGGGCGCTAATAAACCCAACGCGCACCGATACGTTCAACGCCGGTCAGCTGTGAAAGCTCTACGTCCGTCCGGCTCGTACGTCTGTCTCCAAAGCGTCAGAGGACTGCCGCAGTCCAAAACCTGGCGGAATTCCCCCCCCGCCGCGTGAGAAGTCGCGAAAGCGTCTTGGACTGCGGTTGTCTTCTACCGCTTTGGAGTGGGGCGCTAACAAGCCCAACGCGCACCGAAGCGTTCAACGCCGGTCCGCTGGGAAAGCTCGACGTCCGTCCGGCTCGTACGTCTGTCTCCAAAGCGTCAGAGGACTGCCGCAGTCCAAAACCTGGCGGAATCCCCCCGCCGCGTGAGAAGTCGCGAAGCGTCGTGGACTGCGGTTGTCCCCTACCGCTTTGGAATGGGGCGCTAACAAGCCCGACGCGCACCGAAACGTTCCACGCCGTTCCGATGGGAAAGCTCGACGTCCGTCCGGCTCGTACGTCTGTCTCCAAAGCGTCAGCGGACTGCCGCAGTCCAAAACCTGGCGGAATTCCCCCCACCGCGAGAAGTCGCGAAGGTGTCAGTCACCACTGGCAACTCGGCTTCACGCTTCTTAGCGGTAAGCGAAGTCCTTTGGATTGGGCACATGAAAGAATCCAAGGATCTGCTGGACGTTGGTGACGCAGATCTGGATGTGGTCGAGGGTTCGCAGTCCGGCAGTCTCGTAAAGTGGAATGCCCTCGATGAAAAAGGCGCGGATGGTGTCGAAGGAGGGATGGCCATCGTCCTTACGCATCCGGTGGAGAGTCTCGAAGACGGCATGATCGAGAAACCGGGCGTCCAAGTTCGGCCCTTTGTTCCTGGGAATATCCACACCCGCTGCCTTGCAGGTTTTGAGGTAGGTATCGTGAGCGGTGATGACCAACTCCAAGTGGGCTGCGTCGATCAGGTTAAGGCAATTGCCCATATTGATGACGGCACCGACAACGGCAGGATTGCCAATTTTTCCGGTTCGTCTTTGGGTCGCTTCGGCCCAAAGCTGTGCGCGTGAGGGGCTCTCTTCCCAAAAATAGACTCCAGGGCCCAGCCAGTGGTGCTTGTGAGACCCCGGATCTGGCCGCAGAGAGCCGTCGACCAAACCGTTGGCGATGGATTGATCGCAACCGTGATACCCGAGTACCAAGGCGCGAGAAAGTGTCATCGAAACTCAGGCTTAAGCCGACCGTCGGCCTCGTGCATGCCGAGGGCGAGAATGAAGCGCAGGGCGCTTTTTTTGGTCCTTAGAATTCGTTTGGCCGTAGCACGGAGCCGCTGGACCTCTTGTTCAGGGGTCTTTACTTCGGATACCCGGCGATTTGTTACGGTAGCCATCGCGCTCTATTCCAGACCGTGCACCAGGAGCCCGTCTTCTGGCAAATGCGTTCTTGGCGGGCCGAGTGGAGTGGCGCCGCGCAAGGTGCCCCCGCCCCAATGCAGTTTTTTGCTTCCGGGAATTGTCAACCCGCCCGGGTCGGACTAACCAGAGGCTTGGTCCGTGCTCCTCTGTCCGGACCAGCGGCGGACGGTTGGCGCAGCGGTTAGCGCAACTGCTTTACACGCAGTGGGTCGGGGGTTCAAATCCCTCACCGTCCACCACTCCCTTTTCCCCCGCGACCACGCCGAAGGCCCTTAAGGCTCCACGGTGCACCGGGAGCCACACTTCCATTCCAACCGCACCTTACGGCGTTCCGCTCACCAGGGTCTTGCGGCGCCAGACCTTGTCCTTGTCGCAGACAAAGAGGTACTGCCGTCCCGGTCCGCCAAAGGCACAGCTCACCGGCGTCGTGTCCGCCCGGGGCTTCGCAATCACGCCGCCGAGACGGCCCGTCCAGTCGAACATCTGAATGCCCGCCGTCGATGTCACATAGGCGCGTCCATCGGCGTCCATCGTGGAGCCGTCGCCGGCGCTCTCCGTCTTGCCGGGAGGCACCACCAGGGTCATGTAACGTTCGCCGCCGAAAAGCGCGCCTTCTTCACCGATCAGGAACGTCCAGACGTTCGTGCCTTTGTATTCGGAAACGATCAGCTGCTTCTGATCCGCGCTCAGGGCGATGCCGTTCGGTGCCGTGATGCCGCCGGCCACCGGGCGGGGGCCACCAAGATTCCGCGCCGAGGTCGGCACCATGACCACCTGGCCGGCACCGGTATCGGTGAAATAAATTCGTCCATTCCGGGTCACCACAAGGTCGTTCGGCTTCACGTTCGAGGCGACGGTTTCCACTTCCTTGGTGACAGGATCGATCACCACGATGCGTTGCTTGAGGTCGCCCGGACCGCCCTGGGTGGCTGCGTAAAGTTTGCCGTCCGCGCCCCATTTCATGCCGCTGATCTTCGGGCCGCCGGCGAGCCATTTTTCAGGCTGACCCTCGGGCGGCACCCGCCAGAGATCGGACTTGTTCAGGTCACTGAACCAGAGGTTGCCCTGGGCATCGCCCGCGGCACCATCCGTGAAACCGTAGCCTTCACCCACCAATTGCCAGTCGCCCGGTTGCCCGCCGCCGGGCAGGACCTTGTTGAGCGCCTCGTCGCCGCGCCAGTTGTTGGTGCTCGGCGCGGGGGCAATCGTGGCCGGCCGCCAGAGCCAGCGCAGGGTGTCAGGCAGGATGGCCCCGCCGTGCTGCCCGCTGTGCGAGCCGTCGCCGAAGACGAACTTGAAATCGTACCCGGCAAACGCGAGGGCGCTGGCCATGGTCTGGTTCGCCAGCGGCCAGTCGCCGTGGACATTGTTCAGGTCGTTGCGACCGTCCTGCAAAAACACGCGGATGGGCTTGCGCTCGGTCTTGCGAATCAGCGCCGGATACACGTGCCCGCCGCGGATGTTCACGAAGCTGCCAATCTGGCTGAGCACGCGACCGAATTGATCCGGCCGTTCCCACGCGGCCGTGAAGGCGCAGATGCCACCGCTGCTCATGCCGCACAACGCCCGTTGGGACGGATCGGTCGAAAGATTTAACGAGAACGTCTTGGTCACGAACGGCAGCGCCTCTTCCAGGAGGAACTTCACATATTGGCTGCCCAGCGAATCATATTCGAAACTGCGATTGCTGCGATTCCCCCAGCCGCTGGCCGGCGGGGCATCCCCGCCGACGTGGCCGGGATTCAGAAATACCCCCACCGTCACGGGCATCTCGCCGGCCGCGATGAGATTGTCGAACACGATCGGCACCCGTTGCTGGCCCTTTTCGTCGACGTAGGCATGTCCATCCATGAACACCATGAGGGCGGCCGGCTTGGCGGGATCGTATTGGGCCGGGATGTAAATCCAGCCATCGCGGGCGGCGTCGCGGAAGACCACGGAATTGCTGAGCGCAAAACTCTGCACGCGGCCCTGCGGCACGCCGGCCTTGCGCGCGGTGGATTCCGCCGGGAGCGGATACAACTCGGCCGAATGCACAGCCGGACCGACCAGCGACCAAGCCAATAGCATCGTCCCGGCGGCCCGGGCGACCGGAGACGACGACGCGTGGGCGGCGCGAAGAATACGGGGAATCATACCCCGTTGATGTCGCCGCCGATTGGTGGGCGTTCAACCCCAAAAACGGCTGGCGCGGTTTTTTCGCCCGATCCGCACCATTCCCACCATTCCCACCATTCCCACCATTCCCACCATTCCCACCGTGACGGACCGCGCGGTGTGGATTATGCGTCCGGTCCGATCCCCATGAGAAACATCGCCCTCCTTTGCGGACTCCTGCTGGCCACGTCCGCCGGCTGGCTGCGGGCCGACCGACTGCCCCGCCCCACTGCGACCTCGCTGCCCCGCAGCACACCGGAACGGCAGGGCGTTTCCTCGGCCGGGTTGCTCGAGTTCCTTGAGGCGCTTGATCCCATCGACGCCGTGCACAGCGTTATGCTGGTGCGGCACGGGCACGTGGTGGCCGAGGGTTGGTGGGCGCCGTACGACGCCGTCAGCAATCACGAACTCTACTCCCTAAGCAAGAGCTTCACCTCCACCGCCGTGGGGTTGGCCGTGGCAGAAGGCCGCATGAGTATCGACGACGAAGTGCTGAAGTTTTTCCCTCAGGACGCGCCCAAGGAGCCCAGTGCCAATCTCAAGGCGATGCGCGTGCGGGACCTCCTGAGCATGTCCACCGGCCATCAGGACGAACCCCCGACGGCAGCGGACAAGGTCTCGCCCGCGACGTTCCTCGCCCAGCCAGTGCCGCACAAACCCGGCACTCACTTCAAATACAACACGGCCGCCACCTTCATGCTGTCCGCCATCGTGCAGAAGCAGACGGGCCAGACCGTGCTGGATTACCTGCAACCGCGGCTCTTCGTCCCTCTCGGCATCACTCAGCCCGTGTGGAGCACCAATTTTCAGGGCATTTCCCTGGGCGGCTCTGGACTGCGCGTCCGCACGGAGGACCTGGCCCGATTCGGTCAGGTGTATCTGAACCACGGTCGCTGGCAGGGTCGGCAATTGATTCCCGCCGGCTGGGTCGAGGCGGCTACTTCCCGACAAGTCTCCAACGGCAGCAATCCCCGGAGCGATTGGGATCAGGGCTACGGCTATCAATTCTGGCGCTGCCAACACGGCGCGTTCCGCGGGGACGGCGCCTATGGACAATACTGCGTGGTCCTGCCGGAACAGGACGCCGTACTGATCATCACCAGTGGGGTCAAGGACATGCAGGGCATCCTGAACGTGGTGTGGGACAAACTCCTGCCCGCCTTCAAACCCCGCGCCTTGCCATCGGACTCGCGCAACCTCCAACGCCTCAAGACCCGCCTGGCCGGGCTGACCCTGCCGACGCCCAAAGATGCCGCCACCGCCAGCGCCAGCACCCGCGCCCTCGGACGTCGTTTCCGGTTCGCCGCCAATGATCAAAAGCTGGAATCATTGAGCGTGGAGGCCAATCCCAACGGCCCCGGGTGGATCCTGGTGACCCAAGTCGGCGGTGTGGAGAGCCGCATTCCCTGCGGGTATCTATCCTGGTTGCGCGGTCGCGGCCCGTTCAACAATCGCCCGGAGGAACCGCTGGCCGGCAGCGGCGCGTGGAGCAGCGACGACACGCTTTCGCTCAAGATCTGCGCCT
Source organism: Verrucomicrobiota bacterium (assembly GCA_947471985.1). Classification (GTDB taxonomy): domain Bacteria; phylum Verrucomicrobiota; class Verrucomicrobiia; order Limisphaerales; family UBA9464; genus CANIZL01. The sequence continues at coordinate 51,366 of CANIZL010000004.1, forward strand.
ACGAGACGCCCTTCCACACGGTGGTGAAGTTGCGCTTCGACGGCAATCAGGTGACCCGCGAGAGCACCGGCAATGTGGGCGCTGGCGCGACTCCATCGGCCCCGCTGATCGGTCAAGCCGAGTGAGCGAGTCCGGCGCGCGGGCGCGCGGGATTTCACGACGCGGTTTGACCATTCGACCCGCGCCCCGCAATCTCGCCCAATAATGCCACGGTCGTGGTGGGCTCGAATTCGTAAAAACCCGGGTCGGCCGGGAAGCGGGTGGAGCGTCTTCGCCCTCGGCCTGCTGTTGCTGGCGACCGGTCTGTCGGGGTGTCATTCGGAGCCCCGGGCGGATTTCGCCATCTTCAACGGCAATGAACCCGAGACGATTGATCCCCAGACTCTGACCGGACAACCCGACGGGCGGATTGCGGCGAGTCTTTTTGAAGGCCTGACGCGGTTCAATCCGACCAACGCGCGGGCCCAACCCGGACTGGCCCACTCGTGGACGCTGTCGCCGGACGGACGGACCTACACCTTTCACCTGCGCACCAATCTGACGTGGTCCACCGGCGAACCCATCCGCGCGGAGGATTTCGTGTGGTCCTGGCAACGGGCGATCGATCCCAAAACTGGCGCCGACTACGCCGGACAACTCTTCTACGTCAAAAATGGCGAGGCGATCAATACCAACGGGGTGACCGACGTGAAGCAACTCGGGATCCGCGCGCTGGATCCCTTCACGGTGCAGGTGGAGGTCACCCAACCCACGCCGTTTTTTCTGGAGTTGATCGCCAGCCGGATCTTTACCGTGGTGCCCCGCTGGCACGTGGAGAAGTACGGGGAGAACTGGATCCGTCACGGCCCGGTGCCGTGTTCCGGGGCGTTTCAACTGGTGGATTGGCGGGTGAACGACCGCGTGCGCGTGCGCAAAAACCCCCGCTACTGGGACGCCGCCAACGTCGACCTGGAGACCGTGGATTTCCGCTCCGGCGACAACGCGAACGCCGCGCTGAACATCTATCTCACCGGTGGGGTGGATTGCATCATCGACAAAACCGCGATGCCAGTGGATCTGCTGGATGAATTACTGAAGCGCCCGGACGTGCAGAAATTCCCGTATCTGGCGACGTACTTTCTGCGATTCAACACCACGAAAGCGCCGTATTCGGATCCGCGGGTGCGTCAGGCCATCTGCCTGGTGGTGGACAAGGCCCGGATCACCGCCCGCACCACGCGCGCCGGGGAGATTCCGACGGACACGCTCACGCCCCCGGGCACGGGCGGCTATCAGCCCCCGGCGGGACTCACCCGCAACGTCGCCCGCGCCCGCGAACTCCTGGCCGCGGCCGGTTACCCCGAGGGCAAGGGCTTCCCGGTCATTGAATACACCTACAACGTCGGCACCAAACTGCACGAGCAGGTCGCCATCGAATTGAAGGAAACCCTGGCCGCCGAACTCGGTTTGCGGCTCGAGCTGCATCCGATGGAATGGGGTCCGTATTTGCGCGAGATGAATGCGCTGAACTTCGACATGATCCGCGGCTCGTGGGTCGGCGACTACGAATATCCCAACACCTTTCTGGACCTGTTCACCAGCAACAACGGCAACAACCGGACGGGCTGGAAGAATCCGGAATACGACCGCCTGCTGGGGGAAGCGGCGGCAACGGTGGACACGGCCGCCCGCTTTGAGCTGCTGCGCCGCGCAGAGACGCTGTTGATCCACGACGAAGTGCCCATCCTGTGCCTGCACCATTACGTCGGCGTGTTCGCCTTTGATCGCACCAAATGGACCGGGATTTTTCCCAACCTGATCGATGAACATCCGGTGAACGCAATCCATCGCCTTACAGGGGCGAAGCCGGTGGCCGGCGGGGAGGCGCGTCGATGAATTTTGTGCTCCGCCGACTGATCCAGGTGCCGCTGGTGGCGCTGCTGGTGGCCAGTCTCTGCTTCTTCCTGATGCACATCCTGCCGGGCAGTCCGTTTGACCGCGAGCGGGCCGGGCCGGCGGCCGCCAAGGCGGCGGTGGAAGCCCGGTATCACCTCGATAAACCGTTGCCGGTGCAATATCTGTACTGGCTGTCGGACGTGGTGCGCGGCGATCTCGGTCCATCCCTGAAGTATCGCAATCATTCGGTCAACGACATCCTCGCCCAGACACTGCCGGTCTCGTTCACGCTGGGCTGGCTGGCCTTTGGTGTGGCGCTCGGCGTGGGCGTGCCGCTCGGGGCCTGGGCCGCGTTGCGCCCCGGATCGTGGGGCGATTGGTGCGCGGCGTTTCTGGTGCTGTTGGGTGTCTGCGTGCCGTCGTTCATTGTCGGCCCGCTGCTGATCCTGATTTTTTCGCTCAAGCTCGGCTGGTTCCCGGCGGCGCTCTGGGGTGGGGTTTCAAACGCGGTGTTGCCGGTGACCGCCCTCGGCCTCTTTTTCGCCGCCCGCGTGGCCCGGCTCGCCCGGGAAGGCATCACGGAAACGCTGCGAAGTGAATTCATCATGGCGGTGCGGGCCAAGGGCGCGGGTGAATTCCGGGTCCTGACCCGGCACGCCTTTCGCACCGGTCTCCTGCCGGTGGTGTCCTATTGCGGCCCCATGCTGGCGGACCTGCTCACCGGTTCGTTTGTCATCGAAACCGTCTTCCAAATCCCCGGCACCGGCACGTTCTTCATCAATGCCTTCAACAACAAGGACTACACCATGATCGTCGGAATCACCCTGTTGTACGCGGTGCTGTTGCTCAGCCTGAACCTGATCGTGGACCTGGCCTACGCGTGGTTGGACCCCCGCGTCCGACACGACTGATCAACCGAAATTGCCGATCACGATGCAACCGACTCCCACCCCCAATCAGCGAGCCTGGCGCCGGTTTCGCGGACAACACCGAGCCGTGTGGGCGACCGTCTTTCTGGGTCTCGTCGTGCTGGGTTCCCTGCTGGGGCCGAGTCTGACCGGCTTCGACCCCAATGCCGGGGGCGAACTGCAATACGCCGCCCCCACCGCCGCCCATTGGTGCGGGACGGATGTCCATGGCCGGGACCTTCTGACGCGACTGCTGGTGGGTACGCGCATCTCGCTGCTGGTCGGGGCGGTCGGGGCCGCGGTGGCCTTGGTGATCGGGGTGATTTGGGGCATGACCGCCGCGTACGTTGGAGGACGAGTGGACAACCTCATGATGCGGTTCGTCGACGTCCTGTATTCCCTGCCCAATATTTTGTTCGTGATGTTGGGTCTGATCACGCTGGAGGCGTTTTCCACCCGATACCTCAACGCCCACGCCCCGGAACTCGTAGCCACCCTGCATCTGACCGCCCTGTTTGTCCTGATCGGCGCGGTGTCGTGGCTCAACATGGCGCGCATCGTCCGGGGCCAGGTCTTGAGTCTGCGGACCCGTCCCTTTGTCCTCGCCAGCCAGGCCCTGGGCGCCGGGCACATCCGGGTGCTGGCCCGGCAGATTCTGCCCAACATCCTTGGGGTGGTGATTGTGTACCTGTCCCTGACGATTCCGGCCGTGATTCTTTACGAGTCCTTTCTGAGCTTCCTCGGCCGCGGCATCCGACCGCCCCAGGCGAGTCTGGGGACGCTGATCGCGGATGGCGCCGCCCAGTTGAACCCCCTGCGCATCCGGTGGTGGCTGGTGGGATTTCCCGCCGGGTTGCTGGCCAGCCTGCTGCTGGCGCTGACGTTTATCGGCGATGGACTCCGGGTGGCGCTGGATCCGAAGGCAGACCGCTAGCGGAAATCGGCGTTGCAAGAATGGGCTTCGTCCCTACTTTGACAGCCTATGAAGGTCCCAGCTCGCTGGTTGATTCTCGCCGCCGCGCTTGCCGGAACGATGGTGGTTTCGGGGTGCAGTGGTGTGAATGCGTCGCACAGCGTTTCCCCCGCGACCTTCCTGCTGCCCGGTCTGCTCAAGACCGCGCCGCCGAAACCGGCCCCCACGGACGCCACGGCCGTGACCCATCGGGAAGTGGCCGTTTACCAGCCCTGATTCCGTCTGCCCGCTGTCGGTCGCCATCCCCGGCACCGGCCCTCTGACCTTTATCCTACTGACTGACCCATGCGCTTTCCGTTAGCTCTCACGTACAAGATCGCCAAGCACATCACCAAGAACCGGATGCGTCGGACGCCGAAGTTCGCGATGGTGCTGCAGTTGGAACCGCTGCATACCTGCAATCTGACCTGCACCGGCTGCGGGCGGATCCGCGAGTATTCCACCAGTCTCAAGGACATGGTGCCGCTGGATCAATGCCTCGCGGCTGCGCAGGAATGCGATGCCCCGATGGTGTCCATCTGCGGCGGTGAGCCGCTGATTTATCCCCAGATCGAGGCCCTGGTGGTCGGCCTGCGGGAGCAGGGACGCATCATTTACATCTGCACCAATGCCATGTTCATGCGCAAAAAGATGCGCGAATACATGGCCGCCCACTGGTCCCCGACGATGGAAGGCCATCTGAAGGAGCTGGAGGCGCAGCAGCTGATCCTACCCAAGGAAGCGGAAGCCATCCGCAACGCCGACGAAGCCGCCCGCAAGAAGGTCACGATCGTTCCCAGCAAGTGGCAGTATTGGAACGTGCACGTCGACGGCCTGGAGTTCACCCACGATTTGATCGTGGAACGGGAAGGCGTCTTCCGGGAATGCGTGGCCGCCATCCGCATGGCCAAGATCCTCGGCTATCAGGTCGCCACCAACACGACGGTCTACCGGGAGACCGACAGCCAGGAGATCGAGGACATGTTCAAGTACCTCAGCTCCCTGAACGTGGACGGACACACGATCTCCCCGGGCTACGATTACGATGCCGCCAAGAAGGACATGGTGAAACGGCTCGGCCGCGATCCGAAGGAATTCTTCCTCACGCGCGATATGACGCGGAAGAAGTTCGCCAAGATCGAGGAGTGGGGGCAGATGTTCACGATTTTCGGCACCCCGGTCTACCAGGAATTCCTCGCCGGCAAGCGCGAGCTGACCTGCACGGCCTGGGCCATCCCGACCTACAACGTCCGGGGCTGGAAGGCCCCGTGCTATCTCATGACCGACGGCCACTACCAGGGCTATCAGGAGATGCTGGACAAGGTCGATTGGGAAAAGTACGGCGTGGTGGACGGAGTGGCGCGGGATCCGCGTTGCGAGAACTGCATGGTCCACTGCGGTTACGATCCGAGCGGCGCGCTGAGCACCAAGCCGCGCGACACGTGGATCAATATGAAGTTCAACTTCAGCGCCCGTCCGAAGCCGTTCCCCGCCACGCCGGAACTGGCCCAGCGCGCCTTCAACGGCGTCTCCATCGGCAAGGGGCACCTGGCCGAGGCCAAGGCGGCGGTGAACAAGGAATTTTCCGGAGCCAAGTCCGCCTTCCAACGCGGCGGACACGACTCCGCCGCCCCGGCCGCGGAGCACACCCACGGCGAAGCCGGCGGATGTTCCACGGGAGCCGGCACCCAACAGCGCGACGAAGTCCTCGCCAAACTGGGTGACGCGAAACGCATTTCGGTGAAATCCGAATAACCGGCCGGCTGAAGACCCCTTGTTCCCAGATTCATGAGCGCACTTTTTCTCTCTCCGCCGTCCTTTGATGGTTTCGACGGCGGGGCTGGTTCCCGTTATCAGGCCCGTCGCGAAGTCACTTCCTTCTGGTACCCCACCTGGCTCGCCCAGCCCGCCGCGCTGGTTCCCGGCTCCCGGCTGCTGGATTGCCCGCCCCACGGCATCAACATCGCGGAGACGCTCCGCATCGCGAAGGACTACGACCACGTCATCATCAACACATCGACGCCGTCGCTTAAAAACGACTCGCGGGTGGCGGAGGCCATCAAGAACCAGCGGCCCGGGACGCGGATCGGATTCATCGGGGCGCACACCGCGGTGCTGCCGACGGAAACCTTGAAGGCCTCGCCGGCGATCGATTGGGTCGGCCGCAAGGAGTTCGATTTCACCTGCAAGGAAGTCTGCGAAGGCCGCGAGCTCGAGACGATCACCGGGCTCAGCTTCAAGAAGGACGGCCGGATCATCCACAATCCGGAGCGCGAGCTGATCTCCAACATGGACGCCTTGCCGTGGGTGGCGGACGTCTACAAGCGCGATCTGCAGATCGAGAAGTATTTCATCGGCTACCTGCAGCACCCCTACGTTTCCATGTACACGGGACGGGGCTGCCCGGCCCAGTGCACGTTCTGTCTCTGGCCGCAGACCATCGGCGGTCACAAGTACCGCGTCCGTTCCGCCGACAATGTCGCGGCGGAAATGGCCTACATGAAGAAGCTCTTCCCGCAGGTGAAGGAGTTCTTCTTCGACGACGACACCTTCACGGCCAACCTCCCCCGCGCCCGTGAGATCGCCAAGAAGCTCGCGCCCCTGGGCCTGACCTGGTCGTGCAACAGCCGTGCGAACCTGGATTACGACACCATCAAGTTCTTTAAGGACTGCGGTCTCCGCCTGTTCCTCGTGGGGTACGAATCCGGCAGCGACGACACCCTGAAGCGCATCAAGAAGGGCGTTACGACCGACGAAATGCGCCGCTTCACCAAGGCCTGTCACAAAGCGGGTGTCGTGGTGCACGGCACCTTCATTCTCGGCCTGCCGGTGGAGACGCCGGAAACCATTGAGCAAACCATCCGGTTCGCGCAGGAACTCGATGTGTTCTCCATTCAGGTCTCGCTCGCCGCGCCGTATCCCGGCACGGAGCTCTACGAAATGGCCCGGCAAAACGGTTGGTTCGCCAAGAAGGACAAGACCGACATCGTCCACGATGACGGCTTCCAACAATCCACGCTGGAGTATCCCGGGCTGTCGAAGCAGGAAATCTACGACTCGCTGGAGCGTTTCTATCACCGGTACTACTTCCGTCCGAAGCCGATCGCCCGGATCATCCGGACGATGCTGGAAGACAAGGATTTGTGCGTCCGCCGGGTGCGCGAAGGTTACGAATTCTTCCGCAGCCTGAAGCAACGCCGCAACGAATCGGCCGCGTAATTCGACCAGCCGGCGCGCACGATTCGCGCCGGCTGTCTCCCGCCGTGGTGGGTCCCGGGCTTTCCCGGCCAAGCGTCGCCGGTTAACCTGCTTCCGTGTCTCCGGTTTATCTCGATTACAACGCCACGACTCCGCTGGATCCGGCGGTGCGCTTGGCGATGCAGCCCTATGGAGAAGGCCTTTGGGGCAATCCTTCCAGCGTCCATCAAGTGGGCCAGGCGGCTCGCGCAGCGTTGGACACCTGCCGCTATCGCCTCGCCAGCCTCTGGCATGCGCGTCCCAGCGAAGTCGTTTTCACCAGCGGCGGCACGGAAGCCAACAATCTCGCGGTATTGGGCACCGCGCGATTCCTGCGGGCCGCGGGGCGCGGTCGGCACCTGATCACCTCCCCCATTGAGCACCATGCGGTGCTGCACGCTTTTCAGTACCTGGCCCGGCACGAAGGCTTTGAAGTGACCTACCTGCCGGTCGATGAACGCGGCCGCGTGGCCGTTTCCGACGTGGCCGCCGCGCTGCGACCCGACACCGGACTGGTCTCCGTGATGACCGCCAACAACGAGGTGGGGACCGTGCAACCGGTGGCGGAGATCGGCGCCTTGTGTCGGGAGCGAAAGGTGCTTTTTCACACGGACGCCGTGCAGGCCTTCGGCAAGCTGCCGTTCCAAGGCATGCACCAATTCCAGGCCGATCTGGTCTCGGTTTGCGCGCATAAATTCTACGGACCGAAAGGGGCCGGGGCACTGTACATCCGATCGCCCCTCCAGCCGCACCCCACCCAAATGGGCGGTGGTCACGAAAATGAGCGTCGCGCGGGGACGGAAAACCTCGCGGCGATTGCCGGATTGGTCGCCGCCTTTGAGCGCTTTGTCCCGGAACCGGTTTTTCCCGCGGAACGACTGCTGAACCTGAGTCAGGAACTCGCCCGCGCCGCAGCCGCCCTTCCCGGCGTGACCCTGCGGGGTGATCCAGGGAACCGCCTGCCCAATACGGTGGCCTTCACCGTGACCGATACCGATAGCATCGCCTTGATGGCCGGATTGGATCTGGCCGGCGTCTGCGCCTCCAGCGGATCGGCCTGCTCGGCCGGATCCATCGAACCCAGCCACGTTTTGCAGGCGATGCATGTTCCCGCCGCCGAGGCGAATGCCTTGGTCCGATTCAGCCTGGGCCGGGAAACCACCGAGGCCGAGATCGCCCACACCGTGCGGGTGCTGCCGGAGGTCATCCAGCGCCTTCGCCGTCCCGCGACCCGGCGGTAACCGTCGGCAGTCTGAACTGCCGCCCCCGCCGCCCCGGTCGCCCGCGGCCACCCCGGGGCAACGGCTGGATTCAGATTTGTTGATGGAACCGGGGGCCGCTCAAGTCTGGGATACCATGGCTCGTACCGCTTCGATCCGCCGTTCCTCCGCCCTGCCCCCGGTGGCCGGGCTGCTTTCCGAGCTGATCGCCCTGCCGAGCGTCAATCCGGCATTTCTGCCCGCGGGTGACCGCCGCACCGGCGAAGCGGGTGTGGCCGCGCACCTCGCCGAATTGGGACAGCGGGCTGGTTTGAGCGTGGAACGTCAGGCCGTGACCCCCGGACGCGAAAACCTCATCGTCCGCCTCACCCCCGCCGGACCGGCGCGACAGCGGATCCTGCTCACGCCCCACCTGGACACGATCGGCGAACCCAATCTCGATCCCCAACTGAAGCCCCGCACGGCCGACGGGCGCATTTATGGGCGCGGCGCCTGTGACACCAAGGGCTGCGTGGCCGCCATGTTCCAAGCCCTTCTGGACGTCGCCGCCAGCGGATCGCGGCCCGCCGGGACCGAATTGGTTTTCGTCGGCTTTGTGGACGAGGAGAACGCCCAATTGGGTTCGCGGTTTTACGCAGACCAATCCCGTAAGGGATCGCAGGCCGACGCGCTGCGTGCCGATCTGGCCATCGTCGGCGAGCCCACACGACTGGAAGTGGTCTCCGCGCACAAGGGCGATGTCTGGCTGCGTCTCCGGACGCACGGCGTGGCGGCTCACGGCGCCACCCCGCACCTCGGCACCAATGCCGTCACGGCCATGGCCCGTGCGGTTCTGGCGCTCGAAGTGGACTACGCCGCGGAATTGCGCCAACGCCCGGCCCACCCGCTGCTGGGACGTCCGACCATCAACGTCGGAGCCATCCGCGGAGGTACGCAGCCAAACGTGGTTCCCGCCCTGTGCGAAGTGGATTTGGATCGCCGCTTCCTGCCGGGGGAAACCTCCGCCGGTGTTCAACGGGAAATTCAAACCGTGCTCCGCCGGGCCGGTGTGCGGGCGGAGTTTGTGGATCTCCGGAGCGCACCTTGTGCGGCGTTGGAGACCGATCCCTCCCTGCCGCTGGTGCAGAAGTTTCTTAAAGCGGCGGGTCGTCGTCGGACCCGGGGCGTACACTATTTCTGCGACGCCGCGCCACTCGCCGCTGCAGGCATCCCGGCGATTGTCTTCGGACCGGGTGACATCGCCCAGGCGCACACGTCGGAGGAATGGATTGATGTGGGCCAGTTGGAGGCGGCGCGCGCGAGCCTGGTGACGTTCCTGCGGGCGCAGGTTTGAGTCGTCCGACAGGGGTGGAATCCCCACCCGGGAGGCGAGTCGGCCCGGGATGTCCTTGCGGGCGACACAAACGCCGCCTCTGTTTTGCAGGTGACTCCCTTGTTGAAAAAGACTCTCCCAGCCCTGCTGGCGATTTTTTCCCTCACGCCCACCACCTCGGCGGCGGATTTTCTGATCCATGATGGCGATCGCGTGGTCTTCCTCGGCGACAGCATCACCGAGCAACGCCTGTATACGACCTATATCGAGGCGTACACACTGACCCGGCATCCCGATTGGAAACTCAGTTTTCGCAACGTGGGCTGGGGTGGCGACACCTCCTGGTTGCGGCAGCGGGCGCATCCTGACGAGAATAAACTGTTCGCGGCGGACGAAACCGCCCAGCAACAGATGGTGGAAGACTCCGTCGGACGCGGCCTCGCCCGGGATGTGCTCCCGCTGCGGCCCACCGTGGTGACCGTGAAGTTCGGCATGAACGATCACTCGTATCAGACCTTCCGGCCGGACATCTTCCGCGCCTACAGCCGCAGTCAGACCCAGATCAACAAGGTCCTGAAGGAGAGCGGTGCCCGCGTCGCCTTCCTGACGCCACAACCGATTGAAGAACGCCGGGCCGATCCCGACCAGGACGTGCGGAATCAGAGTCTGAGCAAGTTTTCCCTCGGCCTCCGGGATCTCGCCGCCAAGGGCGGGGCGGAATTCGCCGATCAATTTGAGCCCTATATGAAGATCATGATGGCCGCCCGGGCCACCGATCCCAAGGCCTTCATTGGGGGGGGTGACGCCATTCATCCGGGGCCGTCCGGTCAGACCCTGATGGCTTGGGCCGTGCTGAAGAGTCTGGGAGCCACGCCTCTGGTGGCCCGCGCGGAAATCGATGCCGCCAGCAAGAAGATCACGGGAGAAAACTGCCGGGTCGATAACCTCGAAACCGCGAACGGGGGTGTCTCGTTTGATCGTTTGGATCAAGCCCTGCCGATGCCCATCGACCAACGCGCTGAATCCGCGCTTCCTCTGGCACCGGTCCTGAACGACCTCAGCCGCTATGAACTGCGCGTCTCGGGTCTCGCCGCCGGCACCTATGAGGTGACCATCGATGGCGAATCGGCCGGCAAGGTGGACGCCGCGGCTTTGGCCAGTGGTTGGAACCTGTCGAATGCCGGCGGCCCGATCACCAAGCAGGCCCGGGAGGTTCTGTCCTTGGTTTTCCGCAAGAACGATGTGTACTTCAACCGTTGGCGCAACGTTCAGCTCTACACCTTCCCGGGTTGGGCTCAAGGTCCTGACACCGAAAAGGGTCGCGCCGCTGAACTCAAGCGCCTCGACGGTGAGATCGCCGACTTGGAAGTGAAGATTGATTCGGCGCGAAAGCCCGTCTCGCACCACTTCGTCGTCAAGCCGGTGAGTCAGTAAACCGCGCCCGACGGAAGGCCGGCTCCCCGGACGCCGGCCTTCCGATGGCTCCTGGGGAGTCCCCGCCGCTCATTACGTGGAGGCCCGACGCGCCCGGCCTTCTGCCCAGTGACGCAGCCGCCGGATCTGTTCATCCATGGTGCGCGCCAAGGGCACGGTGGCTTGGATGGCCGCGAGGATGTGATCCGTCGTGATCTCAATGCCCGCGTAAAACGCCTCGTAGAGAGCGCTGTTGATCGCCTCTTCCAATTCCGCACCGCTGAAATCCTCAGCGGCCTCCGCCAAGGTCCCCACCTCATAGTGCTCCGGGGACCGTCCCCGCTTGGCGAGATGAACGCGCAGGATCTGCGCCCGCTCCGTGGCATTCGGCAGGTCGACGAAGAAGATCTCGTCCAGTCGTCCCTTGCGCAACAACTCCGGCGGCAGGTGTGAAATGTCGTTGGCGGTCGCCACGACGAACACCGGCGACCGCTTCTCCGCCAGCCAGGTCAGGAACGTCCCAAAGACCCGCGCCGCCGTGCCGCCATCCCCCGCGCCCGCTCCGGACGCACCGGCAAAGGCCTTGTCGACTTCATCGATCCAGAGCACCGCTGGCGCGACACTCTCCGCAACGGCGATGGCCCGGCGCATGTTTTCCTCGGAAGAGCCCACGAGGCCGCTGAACATCCGTCCCATGTCGAAGCGCAACAAAGGCAGCTGCCACAGCGTGCTCACGGCTTTGGCCGACAGACTCTTTCCGCAACCCTGCACGCCCAGCAACAGCACCCCGCGCGGCGCGGGCAGCCCGAAGGCGCGGGCTTCCGGGGTAAACGCCGAGGAGCGTTTCACCAGCCAGTCCTTCAGGACATCCAGTCCGCCCACCTGATGGAAATCCTCCAGGGTGGTTTGGTACTCCAGCAGTCCGGACTTGCGGACAATCTGCTGCTTCTCGGCGAAGACCGCGTGGACGTCATCGCCGGAGAGACGTCCATCGGCCACGATGATCTTGGCGAACACGTTCTCCGCTTCGCCCAGGGTGAGCCCCAGGGCCGCCCGCAACAGACGCTCCCGCCCGGCGGCATCCAGGTCCAACTGCACCTGCTTTAATTCGGTGACCTCGCGTACGATCTGATCCAGCAGCTCGCCCAGTTCCTCCGCGCCCGGCAGCGGCAAGGGCAGGACGGTGATCTCCTTCTCCAATTCGGGCGGTACTTCGAGCACCGGTCCGACGAGGATCAGGGTCTTCAGACTGTGCTTGAGATTCAGCGCGATGTCCTTGAGCCGGCGGACGACCTGCGGATGTTGCCGGGTAAGGAAAGGATGCAGATCCTTGAAGACAAAGAGCGCGGGCTCGATCTGTTCCAGGATCACTTCCAAAGCGGCCAGGGGATCCCGCGTGGCGGGCGAGTGGTTTTTCCGGGACTGAAGACTCGTGCCTCCGGGCACCAGCCCGGTGGAACTGGTCCACTCATAAACCTTTTTACCCCGCTGCCCGGCCAACGCCGCCACCAGGGCCTGCGCCCGCAATTCCTCGGCGGTGACGACGTAAATCAGCGGGTACCGGGAACGAACCAGTAATTCCAGTTCGGCGGCAAAGGCGGCAGACATGAATCAAAGATGACGCGGCCCCGCCATTTGTCAGGAAACGATGCAGGGAGCCCGTAGCGCTGACTTTCCAGTCGGCGTGCCAATTTCCGACTCCCTGCGCTTCCCACTTCGGAATGAACCCCTCGAGCGGTCCCACTCCCGGGCCGCCCCGGGGCCGTTCAAAGATTAACCTTGGACGGATAATGCCGGGCCAACCACCGCACATCGTTGGGCGCCGCCGAATCGTTGGGCGCACTGCCAAACTTGTTGGGATCGTTGCTCGCCGAATACTTGAGCATGACCGCGTCCAGCCACTTGTGGGGTTCCGCGTGGCCGTCCGCGAAATTGAAGGTGCTGGAATTGCCGTGGAAAACCGCGGTGGAATCCACCAGTTGCGCTCCCTTGAAATCCTGGGCGGGATTGCCCTGACCCATGATCCACGAGCCGACGTTCTCCCCGCGGGGATCGTTCTCTTCGATCCAGACGAAGCGATCGCTCGGGCTGACAATGGTGGATTGTTTGTAGATTTCCGGCGCTTCCCCATTCAGCGTGCCGACCCCGGAAAGGCTGACGTACGTGTAGCCCTTGCCGGCTTTCAGTTTGATGCGGGCGTCGCCGGGGCAGTGAATGATCCCCGCCGCCGGGGCATAGTTGAACAGCGCACCCTGGCGGTAGCCGTTCTCGATCACCATCTGGATCCGCTTCTCGCCACTCGTCCCGGCGGGCACCACTGTGGCCACCGGCGGGGCTTCATACCGCCACGGAATGTCGCCGGTCGCGTTCTTGCTCTGAAGGAAATTCACCACCCGATCCCCATTATCCGAACAATACATGTTCCAACCGAGGATGAGTTGCTTCTGATTACCCAAACACGCGATCCCCGTGGCCTTCAACCGGGCCCGGCCCAGCGCCGGGAGCAGCATGCCCGCCAGGATGGCGATGATGGCGATGACCACGAGCAGCTCGATGAGCGTAAAGCCCCCGGCCCGTGATAAGGATGCGCGCGCTTTCATGGATTGAGGAGCTTTACCTACCACACAATCCAGCGCGAACAAGCCCGACCGTAACGTATTTTCAGATTGGGCCCGTTCCGTTGGGAAATTTGGGCTTTTATCCGTCGCCCAATTCCAGTATAGAAAGAACGATCGGATCGGCGTCGCCGCCGCGGCCGATCCAACCACTCAATTCAACTGTCATGTCCGTCCCATTGCAAAAGCGGGCCCGAGCCTTTTTGGAGCGTGCGGTGCCCGCCGGCCTCGACTACGTGCCCAACTCCCTCGCCGAACGCTGGATCAAGACCTATGCGAAGCGGGGACGCATTTCGGTCGAACCCGCCACCCTTGAACTGATGGAACTGGTGATCGCCGAGTCCCAAGAACGGGCGGGCGGAGAACCGTTGCCCGAGGTGGCGGATTATTTCCGCGAGAGCACCGCCCTCCTTGAGGCGATCCACACCGAAGCCAGCCAAGAGTGATCCGAGAATCGCCCGTGCCCGCTGGCCAGGGCGGCACCGCCGTCAACGCGCCGCGGGATCCCGGAAGGCGTAGAGGTGCCCGGCGGTGCGGATATAAAGGGTTGAACCGATGATGGCCGGCGACGCCTGCACGACTTCACCGAGGTCGTTCTGGCGGAGCACCTCGAAGGTATCGCCCGCCCTTACGACCGTTACCACGCCGCGTTGGGAGGCAAAGTAGATGCGGCCGTCCGCGGCCACCGGACTGGTATAGTAATCACCGGTGGCCCCCAAACGCTCTTCCTGATAGTGCGGCTGCCCGGTTAGGGGGTCCAGACAGGTGACCATGCCGCCGTTCTTGGCGAGATAGAGACGCCCCTGATAGTAGAGGGGCGACGCCACATACGGCAGACCCTTCTTGAAGCGCCACAGCACGCCGGCGTCGGAAAGGCGCCCTTGAGCATCCGGCTTCACCGCAAACGCCTGATTCTCCACCCGCGAGAAAATGTCGGCCATCGATTCCCATTCGGCGCGGTCCACCAGCAGATCACGATTTCCGTCGAGGTGCTTGAAGCGCTGCTTGATCGGCCCCTCGGGCAATTCGGCATAATTCAGCTTACCGTCATGATCGCGATCCCGTTCCTTCAACACTTCATCGAACCCGGGCATTGAAATCCGGTCGGCGCTGCGATCCCCGCCAGTGGTCCAACTGGCGGTGAACAAAAGGCCGTCACCGACGACCGGCGACGTGCAGGTAATCCGCGCCAGCCCGCTCACCCGCCACCGTTCGTCGCCCGTACGGGGATCGAGTCCCTTCAGCCAGATCGTTCCCGGGACCACCAGATCCGTCACTCCCTGATGCTCCCAGACGATGGGCGTGCCGAAGCCACGCCGCATTTCCGGTCGATCGACCCGCCACACCACGGCGCCGGTAACCTTGTGAACGGCGACCAGGAAGGAAGCGCCATCCTGATCCACCAATTGCACCACCAAGTCTCCCACCAGCGTCGGCGAGGAGCTGGCGCCGTACTCGGTCTGGGGCAGCGGCAACGGTCGCCGCCAAAGTTCGCGACCGTCGAAGTCGAAAGCCACCAGGCCTACCGAGCCGAAATAGACATAGACTCGTTCGCCATCCGTCACGGGAGTGCCCGAGGCGGGATTGCCCAGCGACGGATGAACCTCTTCCAATTTGGCCGGCACCACCTCACGGCGCCACACCTCGCGACCGCTATCCGTGTCGAGGGCCAGGGTGATCAACTTTCCATTTTCGCAGGCCGTGAGGAAAAGCCGTGCTCCCCAAATGACCGGGGACGCGTTGCCGGGCGGCAGCGCCACCTGCCACGCCACGTTGGTGCCCGGTCCAAACTGCACCGGCGGACGGGCCGTCTTCGCCGCGACACCCGAGCCCTCAGCTCCCCGGAATTGCGGCCAGTGGGCGTCCGCGCCGGACTTTAATGACGCGGCGGCGAGGGATCCAGCGGCAAGGCCCGACACCAAGGCGAAGAGGCCCGCGGTGAGCCGGAGGGAATACATCCGCCCATCAAGGCACCGCAACCGGCCCACCGCAAGCGGCGCGAACCGGGCCGGTGCTGGACCGGACCACGACCTCCGCCGCCAGCCGCTGGGTCTCCACCGTTTCACCGCGCATGAGGCGTAGCAATTGATCCAACGCCAGTGCGCCAATGCGAAATTTCGGCTGCCGCACCGAGGTCAGTGGCACCCGGAAAAATTCGCTGACCAGCACGTTACCAAATCCGGTGACTGACAGGTCCTGGGGAATCCGAACGCCCTGATTGAGCAAAGTATTGGCGGCCCCAATGGCGACCAGATCGTTCACCGCCTGCAGGGCCGTGGCATCGGATTGCTCGTTGATGAACTCCAGGGCGGTCTTGGCGCCTTCATCCACCGTGGTCCCGGCATTGAAGATCAATCGGTCGTCCAGTTCGATCCCCGCTTCGCGCAGCGCGAGTCCATAACCGTGCAGCCGTTCCGTCGCCCACGGCGCCGTACGGGGTCCGCCGAGAAAGGCAATTCGCCGGTGACCCAACTCCAGCAGGTGGCGGGTCACCGCCGCACTGGCCGCCAGGTCATCCGTCTCCACACTGGTGAACCCCGCACAAAAGGGCGACCGCTGCCCGAGAATCACCGTCGGCAGGCCGCGCTTTTGCAGTTCGTCATAAACCGTCGATTGGGGTCCCATCCGCGGCACCGGAGCGACCAGCAAACCATCGATGCGCCGGGCCAGGAGTCGGCGCAGGCACCGTTCCTCCCGCTCCACGGAACCGAGCGAGTGCATCAGAATGACCTCGTAGCCCAGTTCGTGCGCGTTCTGTTCCACGGCGCTGACGAGGCGGGCGAAGATTGGATCGGTCACCGCCGGGATGATGAGCCCGATGAGCCGGGTGGTCTTGCTCCGCAGCCCGCTGGCGGCGGAGTGCGGCACGTATCCCGCCTCCTGGGCCAGGCGCTGGATGTGGGCCCGCGTCGACGCGGAGATATCCGGTTTGTCCCGCAGGGCTTTGGAGACGGTCATGGTTGAGACCCCCGCCGCCTTCGCAATGTCCTTCAAACGAACCACCCGGGGAAGAAAGGGGACGCCGGACGAAGAACAAGCCGGAGTGCGCTCCGGCTTCCCCTTTCCCGGAACGCTTCATTTCCACCCTTTCGTCGGTTCGCCGCTGGGATATAGGTTCCGGCACATCGTGAAGTTGCTTCCCCTCCTGCTCAGCGGGCTTGTCGTGTCGCTGACCTCCGCCTGTCAGAGGAAATCCACGCTGAAATTCAGCGAGGTGGCCGCCGGACTGGACTACGGCAACGAGTCCGTCACGGACGTTCCGTGGTCGATTCACGTCGTCCGGGTGGATCGCACAGTGCCCGCCAATTCCCTGCAATCGCTGCATGCCCAAGGCCGGGCGGTGGGGTTGAGTCCCCTGAGCGAACAACTTCAGTGGCTGCCGACCACGCTGGGCACACCGATGGCCGCCGTGAACGGTGATTTTTATCAACGCGAGCGCGCGTTTCAGGGGGATCCGCGGGGCTTGCAAATCGTGCAGGGCGAACTTCTCAGCGCGCCCAAAGGCGGCGTGGCCTTCTGGCTGGACGGCTCGGGTTCACCGTGGACCACCAACGTGACGCCCCACCTGCAAATCACCTGGCCGGACGGACGTGCCACCGCCTTCGGCCTGAACGAAGAGCGCCCGCCCGGCAATCTGGTATTGTTCACGCCCGCGCTGGGAGCCTCCACCCATACGACCGACGGTGAGGAATGGATTCTGGGGCCCGCGGAAAACGGTCCGTGGTTGCCGCTGCAGCTGAATCAAACTTACTCCGCCAAGGTCCTGGCCACCCGGTCCACCGGCAACACGCCACTGGCTCCCGGCCTGCTGGTTTTGTCCGCCGGGCCCCAACTGGCCAAAACTCTGCCCCGGCTGGAGACCAACGCCATCCTGCGGATCGCCACCGCTTCCGCGCCCGTGGTGGCCGATGCCCAAGTCGCCATCGGCGGTGGCCCCGTTCTGGTCCGCGCCGGCAAGCCTCAACCGTTGCCGCGACCCACCGGCTCGGCCGAGGCCTACGAATTCAGCTCGATGACCGAGCGACATCCCCGCACCGCCGTGGGCTGGAACCAACGCTACCTCTTTCTGGTGGAGGTCGATGGCCGACAAAAGGGTTTGTCGGTGGGCATGACCTTGGCGGAACTGGCCCGGTATTTGGTGAGTCTGGGTTGCGACGAAGCGATGAATCTCGATGGCGGCGGCTCGGCGACCCTTTGGTGCGATGGTCGGGTGCGCAATAAGCCCTGTGATGGGCGGGAACGGCCCGTGGCCAATTCCTTGGTGGTGGTGCGGCGCAGGGACGCGGAGCGACCGGACAACGCCGCGAAACCAGCCGATCCCTCGGCAGCGCCCCGGTGAACGCGCGGACCCTCCGATGCCCGCGACGCGTCGCCTGGCTTTCTGCCACCCGTCGCGGACTGAGCCAGGCGTTGGGTGGACTTCTCCTAGCCGGGTCGTTGACCGGCGCCCCAGACCGATCCGCGCCCGCGACGACCAGTCTGGGGACTCCCCGGGAGCAGCCCGGGCAAATCCACGACCTGCGAATCGAGCTTTCACCGGAGGCCCGCGCGTCGCTGCGCACATCGCCCCGGCGCTACGTCCGGGCCACGCTCCAGGTGGACGGACAAACCTTCCCTGACGTGGGCGTCCGCCTGAAAGGTTCCACCGGCAGTTTTCGTCCGCTCGACGACCAACCGGGGTTCACCCTGGATTTCATCCGGTTTGCTCCGGACCGAACCTCGCCCCTGGGCCCGCGAATCCATCTCAACAATTCCGTCGAGGATCCCAGCCAACTGCGCGAACAACTCGGGAGCGAACTCTTCCAGGCGGCGGGCATCCCGACACCGCGCACCGGGCACGCCCGCGTGACCCTGCCGGGAGGTCGATCAGCATTGTACGTGTTGCAGGAGGGAGGCACCCCGGAGTTTTTGCGCCGTGCGTTCGGGCGCGGCGACGGCGCCCTGTTCGACACGCAGGATGCGACGGCGGGTCTCGAAGCACTCACGGCGGCGGCCGCGGAGCCGGATCTGTCGCGTCGCTGGGAACGGTTGTCCGGCGTGCTGGACCTGGATCGGTTCATCACCTTTCTGGCGCTGGATGTCCTGCTCGGTCACCGGGACGGCTACGCGGTGGCGCGGAATAATTTTCGGATCTATCACGACCCGGCCACCGATCGCCTCCAATTTCTCCCCCACGGACTCGACCTACTTTTCACCGCCGCCGACCTGCCCTGGCAGCCTCGAATGGGCGGGCCCGTCGCCGCTGCGGTCCTGGCCACTCCCGAAGGCCGACGACGCTACGAGGCCCGGTTCGCCGCCCTGTTTGCCACGGTCCTGCAGACGGAGTCGCTCACGCAACGCGTGCACGAACTTCTCGCAACACTGCGCCCCCGGGTGACCCATCGCGAATGGGCGGAACTCCAAAAGGGAGCGGCGGAATTGGTGACGGCGATTGGGGCGCGGAGAAAATCCCTCGAACGACAGTTCGCGGAGCCGCGCGCCCAAGTCCTCACCTTCGAACACGGAGTCGCCCCAATCGCCGGTTGGCGACCGGTGGATGTTCCCGAGCAAGGACGCCTGGAGCAGGTCGTGGTCCCGGACATCGGTGCATCCCTGCACCTCGTCGCAGGTCCGCGAACCGCGGCGTCATGGCGGGCCCGGATCCAGCTTCCGGCGGGACATTATCGCTTTGCCGGCCGGGTCCGCACGGCCCACGCCACGGCGCGTCCGTATGGTCGACGACAAGGCGCCGCCTTGCGGGTGGCGGGCGGAACGCAATCCTCGGCCAACGTGCTGGGAGACACACCGTGGCAACCGGTGGCGGTTGAGTTCGAGGTCCACGGGGCCATTGCAGAAGTCGAGGTTCTCTGCGAGTTTTCCGCCAGTCACGGCGAAGCTTGGTTCGATCAGGCTTCGCTGCGAATTGAGCAACTGCCCTGATCAAATGTGCGACGACCGTTCCCTGACCAGTACTCCGCCTGCCCGGAGCGGATGGTCCGACCCGTGGGAAACCGCGGCGCCGGATCGCCCCAGCCGGTCGGCCGGCATGGGCCCGATTCCGGTCGCGCCGTCGGGTGCGGCAGACCTTAATCCTGCCCGGGGCAGCTGCGGGACCCTCTTACCCCGGACCGCCGCGTTCACGTTGATCGAGCTGCTGGTGGTCATCGCCATCATCGCGATTCTGGCCGCCCTGTTGCTGCCCGCGCTCAGTCTGGCCAAATCGAAGGCCATCCGGACCGTTTGCCTGAACGACCTCCGCCAAGTGAGCCTGGGCTTCCGCATTTGGGCCGGGGATCACCGCGAGAAATATCCTTGGGCGCTCAGTTACACGAATGAAGGCAGTCTGGGTTCGCCCGATTGGACGGATAATTTCCGGGTCTGCTCGAACGAACTCGGCTCACCGCGGATTCTCCTGTGCCCCACCGACCGCACGCACAAGCCGGGCACCAACTGGGTCCATCTCGATGCGCTGGCGAACATCAGCTATTTTGTGGGCACCAAGGCGGAGGAAACCAATCCGCAAACGATCGTTGCCGGTGACAGCAACGTGACCGGCGGCAGTGGCGGCTTGGATCCTTCGTGGAGCGTTTTTCTGGGCAGCTCCATTGATGCCGCCTGGGACAAAAACCTGCACAACAAGAACGGCAATTTCGCCCTGGCGGATGGCAGTGTGCAGAACACCAAGACCCCGGCCCTCCGCAGCCAGATCAGCGTGGGCCTGGCCAGCGGCCTGACCAACGTGGTCTTCTCCAAGCCGCGCGGCGTTTTCTAAGGACCTCGGAAGTCCCACCTTGGCCCTCCCCGCTCCCGCCGTGCCCGCCCATCGACCGGTCCAAATCCTCGCGGTGATCGCCCTGCTGGGTTCGATCGCCACGCTCTGGTTCACCCAAACCGGGCGACCTCCGAGAAGCAACTCCCGCTTGCACGAAGAGGTCGGTCGCGCGCTGGCGCAGGAATCCCTCAAACTGCTGCGTCCCGGCGGTCACCTCACCGTGATCACTCGCGACACCAGCACCTTTCCCCAACCGGCGCTGGATCTGACCCTCGACGGCCTTCGAAAGGAATTGCGCCAGGCCGGTACGGCCGAGCCCACCGTGGACACCCTGCAGGTGGACACCCTGCGGCCCGTCCAGGTGCCATCCGGAGACTTTGCCGAATGGATCCGCCGAGCCGCCGCCGGAGACGTCATTGTGTCGCTGCTGGGCCCACCTCTGTTGACGGAGGAGCAACGCCAGGCCTTGGGGGAGATCAAACCGGGAATCGTCGCTCTCTGCGCCGGCTTTCAGCCCGACAACTCCACGCTACGCCGACTCTCCGAGCAACGCCTGTTGCAGGCGGCCGTCCTGAGTCGACCCCTGGCGTCCATTACCCCGGTGAAGCCGGCACGAACCACGGGTGAAACCTTCGACGAACTGTATCAACGGGTACGCGCAACCGATCTGGCGCGCCTGCCTGACGCCGGCGTGTCGCCCTGAACCTCGTCTCGTGCACTTCCTTCGCCCGCTTGCTCCAGGATTCGTGCACCGCCCGACCACGGCGTTCACGCTGCCCAGCCTGTTGGTCGTCCTCGCCACCGCCAGCGTCCTCGCCACGTTGGTACTGATCCCGTTGCTCAGCACGAAACGTCAGGCCCGGCTGGCGCTTTGCCTCAGCAATCTTCAGCAGGTGAATCGGGCCGTGGTGTCCTTCAGCACGGACCACGGCGGACTGCTCCCCGGCATGAGCGGCAGCCCGGCCGGCGAGTTGCAGTGGTGGTACAAGGAGCAGGTGAAATCGTACCTGGGCATGACCGGACCCTCCTCCGCCCAGGACGCGCTTTTCGCCTGCCCGGAAGACCGGGGGTATTCGGATCCCCAACCGTTTCATCTCAGCGAACGCTTTGACTACGGCAGCTATAATTTTAACGGCGTCCAACTGCCCGGCGCCCCGAACATCGCCGGTGCCGCGGTCTCTGCCATCACGGAACCCAAGCGCACTCTGCTAACCATGGAATGGACCGCCCACGCGCCCTTGTCGTGGCATCGCAGCCGGACCGGCCGGCAGAATTCCCCTTTCTACCGTGACGCCGAAAGCGTGGTCGGGTTCGTCGACGGACACGTGGGTTTGACCCCGATTTACTACGATGGCTATACACCTGCCTATCTTCGCGACCCGCTGCCGGGTTACGCCTACCGCTATAGCGGCAATTGAAAGACCGATGACCGTCCCCGTTCGTTCCCTGGTCCCCGGCCTCCGCCGGATGTGCGCGCCGCTGCGAGGCGGCGGACTCTTCCTGCTGGTTTCGCTCGCCGCCTTGGCCGCTCCCCAGCTCGGACCCTGGCGGCCGCTATTCCAGGGCATCGACCACCTCGTGGCAACCAACTCCGCGAGTTCCACCGATTTCGACAATCTCATGGTCGCGAACGCGCTGCGCGTCGACCTGCAAGATCCGGATGTCCGACTCTTCAGCACCCCGCGCATCGACAATTACCAGGCCAACGGTCGCGAAACCGCCGGTCGCACGGTGAGTCGCTTCCTGCAGAACTACCACCTGCAGGTGGCGATCAACGCGAATTTCTTCGATCCCACCGGTTACTATCTGCCGGAAGGAACACCCATGATTGTGCGAGGCCTGGCGATCAGCGACGGGCTCCAGGTGTCCGCGCGGACCGACGCGTCGCCCACGTTGCTGGTGGATGCCCTCAACCATGCCGAGATCATCGCGAACAACGAGCCCGCCGCCGACACCACCGGCATTCATACCGCCATCACCGGCGACTATCCGCTGGTGGTTCAAGGCGTGAACATCGGCCGCAAATACCTCAGCGCCGGCGGATTTATCCATGGCGTCAATCCCCGTACGGCCGTCGGGTTGTCGCAGGATCGCCGTTACCTGTACCTGTTGACCGTTGATGGCCGTCAGCCGGGCTATAGCGATGGCGCCTACGATTATGAAACTGGCGCCTGGTTAAAGCTGCTGGGCGCCCATGACGCAATGAATATGGATGGCGGAGGTTCGACCACGATGTCGTGGCAAAACAGCCTCGGCAATCCGGAGCGTTTGAATAAGTCCAGCGCCGTGGCGGATTCCGGCAAGGAACGGACGGTGGGCGCCCACTTCGGGGTCTTCGCCAAACCACTTGTGGGATTTGTGAACACCGTCCTGGTCCAGCCCGACGACACCTCGGCCGTGATCTTGTGGAACACGCCCACGCCAGCGACCTCGCAGGTGGAGTACGGGCTTACCGGCGATTACGGACAATCCTCGGTCCTGCAAACCCTGGCGGGCACGAATCATTCGGTGAAGCTCACCGGACTGAAGCCGGATACCGGGTATTTTTTCCGGGCGATCTCCACCGTGGACGCCAACCGGTACACTTCCGCGAATCTGTTTTTCACCACCACCAACTATGTCACCAGGCAGGTCCTGGTGGAGACCACGGCGAACTGGAAGTACACCCACGACACTTTCGATGGCACCGAATGGACCGCCCCGCAGGCCGACGAAGCGACGTGGAGTGGCCCGGGCGCGGGGCTCCTGTGGGTGGACGCCCGATCGACGGGACCGAATGAAGCCGTGCAGCCCAAAGGACAGGAGCTGCCGGGCGATCCGGGAAATTCCGGCCTGCCGTTTCTCACCTACTATTTCCGCACGCACTTCGCGTTCACCGGCAAGGCCCCCAACATCGTGCTACACGCCTCCGCCTTCGTCGACGACGGCGCCGTCTTCTATCTGAATGGCCACGAGATCTACCGCCTGCGCATGGAGGACGCGCCGGCACCGATCGCCAACGACAGCCTCGCCGCGGGTTTCCCGTGTGAAGGTGACGCCACCTGTGCCGATGAATTTTCGGTCGGCGAAGCCCTGGCGGATTTCCTGATCAACGGCGACAACGTCCTGGCGGTGGAGGTCCACAATTACAATGCCCGGAGCGCGGACATCACCTTCGGTCTCCAGTTGACGGCCGCCGTACCGCGCAGCGCGCCGGCCGTCCTGGGCATCAGCGCTGCCGCGGGCGCGCTGAGTCTCAACTGGACCGCCAGCGGGTACGTCCTGCAGGAAGCGGGGTCTCCCGATGGACCCTGGTCGACCGTTCCCGGCCCGATCACCAGCGGCCCCTACACGCCCCCGGGAAATCAAACGACGCACTACTATCGGCTGAAACACTAGGCCTGCGTACCAGCAGTGGGCGCTATCCCGACTTTCGGTAGCGGCGCCTATTTTCGTGAGGAACCCGCGCATTCATGGGTCAATCCGCACCCCCCAGTGCGGCCAAATTTGGGGCCAGGCTCCCTATCCAGGCGCGATGAAACCGGTGCCAGGTTCAGTATTTGCCCTGCACACCCAGCCTGGATGGCGTGCCAGGTTCAAGGTTGGTGACCGTGAGATCGTAGAGCAGCAAGTTGGGTTGAGCCCCGGAATCGGCCCCGGAAACGAGCTTAAACAACAACCCTCCGTGCAGAGGGCGCCTTACTGATTGAGCCGCGCGCGCGGCCGGCGACCGCGCACCTGGCCGTCGAGTTGTCCTTTGACCTGGACGTAACGTCCCGAGACCCAGGATTTGAGGGGAACGTTGTCAATCTGCACCGCGTCGGGAAAACCCCAGGGGCGATAGCCATCCCGACCGATCTCACGATCATGCCGGGGCTGATCCACATCGCCTGCGTCGGGCGCCAGGGTCCCGAGGACCGTCTTTTGGAAATCCGCCTTCGCCCGTTTCGACTCCGCTTCCACCGTGCGGCGCGTGACCGCCGCCACGCGATCCACGTCGGCGTGAAGGCGTTTGGGCTCAAAGTGATTGGTCAGCAGGGAGGAAAGTTGCGCCCGATAGACGAGCGCGAGCTTCGGGTCCTGCACGCATCGTTCGATCAGGGTGTTGGAATCCGCATTGGGCCGCAGTACGCTGAACGTCATCTGTTCGGCCGACGGCCCGGACACCGGATGCGCGCCGAAAGCTTCATTCAAATCCCACGGAATGAAATGCGCCTTGTGCGTCTTGGCGTCGATGAAGAGGTAATAGTTGTGCCCGTTGCCAATGAAGGAATCGATGTTGGCCAGGATGGAATTGAGCGCCACGAAGCGCAGCAAATGCTCCGGTTCGATGAACTTGGCCAGGCCCGTGGCAAAGGCCGCTGGATCCACCGTATGAATGAAGCGGGTGAATTCGATCAAGCGCTGGGCGTCCGCCGGATCCACCTTGCCCTTCGGTCCATAACGATCGACGTACGCGTCCCAATCATCTCCAAAAAAGGCGAGCCCCTGCATCATCTCCGGCTTCACGAGCAGCCCGGCGGAGGTGCCGAAATTGCGCTTGAGAAAATCCTTCGTGACGGGTTCGACCAGGGTGTAAAGCCCGAGAAATTGTCGCTCCACCTGACCGGGAATGGTCAGCGTCACGGAGGCAAAGGCCGTGCGCGGGGCGGCGATTCCGGCCTGACGGAAAAGATCATAGGCCAGCGCCTCCCGCATCTGGGAGGCATCGTTGACGTTGTTGTTGAGCACCAGCTCCTCTTCGCCAAAGAAGGTGCGCCCGGGCGCATCGCGATTGAAATCGAGCTTGAAGGGGCGCTTCAACCCGTTGGGAGCCCGCACAAACGAACTATTACCCTTGAACCGGATGGCCACATTGGTCCACAGCCGTCCGCCCGCCTCGACATTACAGGTGGCCCAGGTGTAATCATCGCGCCGGTGACCGAAGCCACCGCCTTGAGGCCGGCCGTTGTTGCCGAAGATACCCTCCATAAGCGCGCCCGTAAACCCGCGGGCCTGGTTGGGTTGGGATCGGTTCGACGTTTTGGATCCCATCTCCTTCCACGCTTTGGGCGTGATGGTGAGGTGGATGTTCCACAAATTGGTCAGTCCGAAAACCGCCGGATCCCGCGGTGCCTCCGCCCCGCAGAGTCTTCCCAGCATCAGGTGGAGGCCGATGACGACCCAAAGACAGCGCAATTGAATCATAGGTGACGAGAGCAGGACAGGTTAGAAAGTGACTTCCACGTTGACGACGCGCAGGCGCCAATCCTCAAGTTTGCCGGCGGTTTTCACAATCCCGAAGGTGTCATAGGTATAGCCATTGACCTGACCATACGCCGTGTCCGGGGAGATGTTCAATGTCCAAACGGAATCGGGCGGAATGGAACGTTCGGGGCCGTGTTCGAGAAAGCTGGTTAATTCGGGAATTCCGGCATTGTAGCGGGCCGGGGAATCTGCTGCCTGCCAGTGACGGAAAATGCCGCGACTGGCCACGAGCCGACGCATCATGGGATTGACTGACGCGGACTGTTGATGCCCCCGAAAAATGGCACGCACGGCGCTCTTCGGCGTGCGGGTTTGCGCGAGCACAAAGCGGGTGGCGGCCTGACCGTAGACAAAGGCCCGCCCGGGATCGTTGGCAAATCCCGGCTCCGCGGTGGCCAGCGTGAAGTCATTCCACATGAAGCCCAATACAGTCGGATTGATGGGATCCTCCGGGCGGAAATCCTGGGCGTACTGGCTATAGGCCTGCCGGGAGGCCGCATCCGCGGGTCCAAACCAATCCGGATGCGCCGCCAGAAACTGTTTCTGATTCAGCGTCCCCAGGAACTGGAACCGCTGCGGTCCCGGCGCATCGAGCAGGCCGCGGGGATCAAAGCCCGGTTCAAGACCGCCATGATGGGCTTCAATATACTCACCGTGGGAGCCAAAATAGATCACGACCGGCAGGAAATCGAAGGCCCGCAGGATGGCCTTGGGATCGAAATCGGCGCCGTATTTCATCCGCCCTTCACTGAGAAATCCATAGCGCGCCGCGAGCGAGACCTCCTCGTGATTCCCCCGCCCTAGAAAACACTGGTCGGGATTCGCCAGCTTGAGTCGAAGCAGGGTGTAGAGAACCTCCACGCCATACTGTCCGCGATCGGCATAATCGCCGAAGAAGACCATGTGGAAGTTCGGTCGACGAATACGAAACCCTTCGAGATATCC
This sequence comes from Verrucomicrobiota bacterium, assembly GCA_947471985.1. Taxonomy (GTDB): domain Bacteria; phylum Verrucomicrobiota; class Verrucomicrobiia; order Limisphaerales; family UBA9464; genus CANIZL01. The sequence continues at coordinate 77,820 of CANIZL010000004.1, forward strand.
CTGCTCATTGAGCCACGCAAGGTCGGCCAGCAGGGACCGCAGATCGCCATGCAGATCCGCGTGCATAAAGACCTCGGAACCTTCCGGCAGCTCGATTTTCTGGGCGAAGGGTTGAAACCGGAGGGTCGCTGTGGTCGCGGGCTTGCGGCCGTCGCGGAGGAAATTCTGAATCAGCGCCGTGGTCGGGGCCTGCGGGCTCAGGAAATACGCCGTGTCGGTGTTAAAAAACTCACCTTCCTGCGGCGCCTCGCCGTGCCACAGCGGGAGCTTCCCCAAGGTTCCGATCCGGCACTGCTGGAAGAACGCCGTCACTACCTCACCGAATTCCCCGTAACGCGGCAGGGGTAGCAGCGCGGACGGCACCGGGCTCCCCTGCAACGCTCGGTTGGAAGGCAACCGACCGGCGGTGGCCTGCCAGTCCCCAAACGATCGGAACTCCGACTTTGCGGTGGTTTCCGCCGCCAGCGCAGACAGTCCAACGAGTAGCCCAATCAGGCGAGGGCAAGCTGGCAGGGTTCGCGGGAACGGCATTCGCGGAGCGTCAACCATGGGGAATCTCGGCGAAAATCATTTATTGAAATCGTGCGCCGGGGCCGCTGATCCGCCGATTTCGGCGAACCAAATGCGGTCGGCCGGCGTAGGCAGGGGGAGGCATCGGCCTCGACCGGCAAATTACCATCGGTTCCCTTGAAACAATTTCCGGGCTCGTGTGTCTCATGACCTTAGGTTACTGTCATCATCCCTTCATTATCGCATGTCCGCTGTCCCTACCCTTCCGGCCAATCTGGTCACCGTCGCGGCTGTTCAGCAATTGGCGGAGAAACGCCGCCTGCTGTTGGCGGAACTGGGCAAATCCATCGTGGGTCAGCAGGAAGTCATTGATAATGTCCTCCTGACCGTGTTCTGCGGGGGGCATGCGTTGATCGAAGGTGTCCCCGGTCTGGCCAAGACCCTGCTGATCCGCTCGCTGGGCCGCGCCCTCGACATCCAGTTCAGCCGCATCCAATTCACGCCGGATCTCATGCCCAGTGACATCACGGGCACGGACGTCCTGGAGGAGGATCATGAGACGGGACGGCGCCGGCAGGTGTTTCTCCCGGGACCGGTCTTCGCCAATCTGGTGCTCGCCGACGAAATCAACCGCACGCCGCCCAAGACGCAGGCCGCGATGTTGCAAGTGATGCAGGAGCGCGAAGTCACCATCGGCACCAAGACCTATCCGCTGGCGGCGCCGTTCCACGTCTTTGCCACGCAGAATCCGCTGGAGCAGGAAGGCACCTACGTCCTGCCCGAGGCGCAGGCGGATCGCTTCATGTTCCACATCCGCGCCACCTACCCCACCCGGGCGGAGGAGGAACTGGTGGTCCGCAGCACCACCGGGACCGAGACGCCCGATTTCCGACCGGTGCTCAGCGGTCTGGAGATCATCGAAATCCAGAAGCTCGTCCGCGCGATTCCGGTGAGCGACGAGGTGGTCCGGTACGCGGTGCGGCTCGTGGCGTCCACCCGGCCCGAGGATCCCGCGGCCCCGGCCTACATCCGGGAATTCCTGCGCTGGGGCGCCAGTCCGCGGGCTTCCCAATATTTGGTGCTCGGCGCCAAGGCCCGGGCGGCCGTGGCGGGAAAGTTGTGCGCCGATTACGAGGGCGTCCGCTCCGTCGCGCGTCAGGTGTTGCGGCATCGGCTGCTCGCGAATTTCAGCGCGCGGGCCCAAAAGGTTTCCGTCAACGACCTGATTGAACGTCTGTTGAAAGAGATCCCGGCCGACGGTTCCCGTTAGCCCGGCATTCTCCACCTCTCCGCCCCATGTCCGCCCCGCTCACCCTGCATCCCCGGTTGCTGGCCGCTGCCGAGGATCTGCCGTTGCTGGCGGGGACGATCGTGGAGGGCTTTCTCGACGGGCTGCATCGGAGTCCATTCCTGGGGTACAGCACCGAGTTCAGCGCCTACCGGGCCTACACGCAGGGCGACAATCTGCGGCACATCGATTGGAAGGTCTGGGGTCGGACCGATGAACTCTATGTGAAGCAGTTTGAGGACGACACCAATCTCCGCTGCCAGATCTATCTCGACACCAGCAGCTCGATGGATTTCGGCGCGGGGGAGGCGAACAAATTCGATTACGCGCGCCTGCTGGCGGCGGTCCTCGCGCAGTTAATGGTCAAACAACGGGACGCTCCCGGGTTGATTCTCTTCGGTCCCGAGTCCCGGCAGGCGCTGCCGGCCCAGGCCACACGACACCAGGCCGTGGAGATCTTCACCCTGCTGGCCACGGCCCGGGCCACCGGAGCGACGCAACTGGGTCCGGAGTTGTTGGGGATTGTCCAGACCTTTACCCGCCGGGGCCTGGCAGTGGTAATTTCCGATTTCTTCACCGCCGACGCCACCACGCTGGAGTTACTGCAACAACTGCACGCGCATCGGCAGGAGGTCATTGTCTTCCATCTCCTGGCACCCGAGGAACTGGAGCTGCCCTACGAAGGCGAGCTGGTGATGGAGGACAGCGAGACGGCGGAGGAAGTGGTGGTGAACGCGGACCAATTCCGCACGGAATACCGGCGGCGGGTCCAGGCGTTTTGCGACCAGATCCGGGACGCGTGCGTGCGCTTGGAAATTGATTACCAGCGGCTGCGGAGCGACGAGCCCCTGGATCGGGCCCTGATGGCTTACCTGGATCGGCGGATGGCCGTCTGACGACTCCCTAACTCCTCCGCTCATGCCCTTCCTCTTAACCAATCCGATGTTGCTGGCCGCCCTGGCCGGGTTGGGCATCCCCGTGGTGTTGCATTTGTTGTTGAAGCAGAAAAGTCAACGTCTGCGGTTCAGTACGATTCGGTTTTTTCAGAAACAGGACGAGCAGGCCTCCGCCAAGCGCAAGCTGCGCAATTGGCTCCTCCTGCTCCTGCGCCTGCTGGTGTTTGCCTTGCTGGTTCTGGTGTTTGCCCGGCCCTATTTGCCGCGCCTCACGAATCCCAACGGCATGCCACCCGCCCGTCAGCTGATCCTGGTCCTGGATCAATCCGCCAGCCTGCAGGCCAACGACGGGGCCGGCCTGCGATGGACCCTCGCGCTGAAGGCCGCCCGCCAGGCCCTCGCGTCGCTGCGGCCCAACGACCGCGCCGCCTTGATCACCTGCGGAACTCAGGCCCGCGTGGCCGCGGGGTTCGGTCCCCCATCCGTCGCGGCGCAGATTCTCGACGGGTTAACACCCGGTACCGGTACCGGCGAACTGAGCGCCGGCCTGCGCGAGGCCACGCGTCTTTTGGCCTTGGGCGACCCGAAGTTCACCACGTCCATCACCGTGGTCAGCGATTTCCAACGGACCAGTGCACTGAATCTTGGGGCGTCACCCCTGCCGTCGAATCTGAACGTCCAACTCGTCGCCGTGGGCGATATCGCCGCACCGAATGTGGCCGTGGTGGAACTGAATCTGGCCGCCGTCAACGACACGCTGCCGCACGCGACGGTGGCGAATTTCGGCGCCGAGGAGTTCCGCGAATTGACCGCCGAATTCCTGGTCGACGGCAAGACTGTCTCGGTTCACGGACTGCCGCTCACGGCGGGTGGCACCACGAATCTCAACCTGACGCTGCCCGTTTTGCCGGCGGGCTGGCACAGCGCGGAATTTCGCGTAAAGGCCCGGGATCCCCTGGCCCTGGATAACGCCCGGTTCGCGGCATTCTACACGCCGGAACCCGTGCGCGTGTTGCTCTTGGAAGGACGCCCCACCGCCCGCTCGTTCGAGGAACAGAGTTTCTTCGTCGCCGCCGCCCTCGATCCCGCCTTCGGCACCACCAATGCCAGTCGTTCGCCTTTCGCCCTCCAAAAGCTGCGCCCGGACGAACTCGCAGGGGCGCTGACGACCAACCCAACGAACCGACCGGAGGTCGTCGTGCTGCCCGCCCAGCGTCCCCTCTCGGGCGCCGCCATGGGTGCCTTGCGGGATTTTGTGCAGGCGGGCGGCGGGTTGCTGTTGTGGGTGGGCGAAGAGACGTCGGCGAACCGCTTCAACACGGACCTCGCGGAGTTGTCGCCCGCGCTCCTGCGGGCGGTGGAATCCGCGGATGCCGAATCCGACTGGCACATGGGCGAACACGATCCGGACGCCGCAATCTTCGCGTCGTTCCGCCGTTCCAACAGCGGGAATCTCGCATTGCCCGCCTTCCTGCGCCGGTTCACGCTCACGCCTGTGGCCACGAGTCTGGTGAGCGCCCGCTTCGAGGACGGCGTCCCGTTGTTGATTGGACGCACCGTCGGACGCGGCCAGGTCCTGCTGGTTAACACGTCGGCCGACACGTCCTGGTCGGACTGGCCCAAGCGCAAAAGCTTCGTCCCGTGGCTGCACAACACCGCGCAATTTCTGGCGGGACGCGGCCCGGAGAAATCCGTCCGCGATGGCGAGAACTGGACGGCCGGTGCCGAAGCCGATCTGGACCTGGGACAGCCCGCCGCCAAGACCGCGTTTCGTCTGCAGGGCGCGGGCCGACCCGAAACCACCGTGACGACCGATACCCAAGGCCGGCTGGATCTCTCCCTCACCACACCGGGCGTCTATTCGCTGCGCGATACCAGCGGCCGGGAAGTGCGTCGCTGGGCCGTCAATGTGCCGGCGGCGGAAGCCGATCTGACCGCCCTCCGGCCGGCGGATGCCCAACAACAACTGGTGCGCGTGGAGCCCACCACGGGCAATCTGCTGGGTGCCGACTGGTTCGGCCCCGGACAAAATCAACGCGAACTGTGGCGCTTCCTGCTGCTCTGCGCCCTGGCGCTGCTCGTCGTTGAGACCCTTTATTCGAACCGTTCGTATGCCTGAAAGGAGGCTTTGTGATTCCTGAATCTAAAACTGCCCTGGAACAGCTCACCACCGCCGGCCGCAAGCGGGATGTCACCCGTCGCGTGGCCTCCGCCCTCATGGTGGGGGCCCTGACCCTGCTGCTGATCGGCCTCGGCGCGCTGGCCAATTACTGGCTCATGCTGCCCGTCAATGCGCGCTGGGCCGCGTTGATCGGCATGGCCGCCGTGTTCCTGCTCGGGCTTCGCCACCTGCTCCGTTTGTGGCGCCAGTCCACCTCCCCCAAGCAGGCCGCTCTCGAGTTTGAAGCGAATCGCCCGCAGGCCGGCTGTGAGGTCTCGACCGCGGCCGAGTATGCCACGGGTGAACGCAAGCCCGCCGCGGAATACGAAGTCCAGCTGGTGGCGGCTCTGGACCAGAAAGCCGCGGCTTCCCTGAAGGAGTCCGCCGTCCCCTACGAGCGGAGATTGGTGAAACCGACGATCCTCTCCGCGGGCGTCGCGCTCGGCTTCATCGTGTTTGCCACCGCCTTTCCCGGCGCCGGTACGGCCCTCCTGCGCACCCTGGCTCCGTGGTCCCAGGCAGCGTTCACGCACGTCGAAGTCCAACCCGGCAACGTCGAGCTCCCGGTGGGACAACAACTCGTCCTCACCAACATCTTCACCGGCCGCCTCCCGGCGAGTGCCGAACTGGTGCTCCGCGAGGACGGGCGCAGCGAGCCCACTCACGTGCGGCTCACCGACGCCACCAACGGGGTCTTCCGTCACACGCTGAAGAACCTCCGCACGTCGCTGACGTATCAGGTGACCGGCGGTGATGCCGTCTCGGAGAACTTCATCGTCACCACGTACATTCCCCCGGCGATCCAGGCGTTGCGTGTCCATTTGGAATATCCCGCTTACACCGGCCTCCCGGCGGTGGATCTGTCCAGCGCCGACTTCAGTGCGGTCCGCGGTACGGTCGCGACGCTGCAAATCACGCCGAACGTACCGCTTTCGCGGGCCCGGCTGCGCTTCACCAACGGAGTGGAAATGGAATTGAAGTCGACCGGCGGCCCCACCTGGAGCGCGAACATCCCGGTGGTCCGCGACACGGAGTATCGGATCGAACTATGGGATCAAAAGGGCCGGCCCGGCCTTCCGCCGACGCCCCACCAGCTCACCGCGCTGCCCGATGCTCCGCCGAAAGTGGATTTCGCGCTGCCGGGTCAGGACATCCGGGCCGCCGCCACCAACACCATCCCGCTAAAAGTCACCGCTCGCGACGATTTTGGCCTGGCCGACATCAAGATCATCTACCACCGGCTGGGCGATCCGGAAAAGGAACTGATTCTGCCCCGGACCGCCCTTCCCCAGGGCACCAACGAACTGACCGTCGAGACCGAACTCGATCTCTCCGGCCTTAAGTTATCCAATTACGAAGTGGTGGCCTACCACGCCGAAGCGCGGGACAACAACACGCTCGACGGTCCGGGCATTGGCCGTTCCCCGGTTTATTTCATCGAAATCACTGACGAAAAGGGCGTCGCGAGCAAATCGCAGCCCAAGCCCGGGCAAAAGGTGAATTTGTTGATCATCCAAAAGCAGATCATCGCGGACACCACCGCCCTTCCGCGCCAAGCCACGGCCGATCAGTTCAAGGAACTCGCGGCGCGCCAGCACGACGCGGTCGAGTTTGGCCGGATGTATCAAACCGCCCTGATGCAGACGGGCGCGCCGATCCCGGTGCAGGGGCAGATCAACGAAGCCGTCACCGCCATGGAAAAAGCGGCCGCTGCGTTGACTCAGCAGCAACGCGACACCGCCCTGCCCCCCGAGGAAGCGGCTCTGGCGGCTTTGTATCAGACCCTTCGTTTGATGCCGGAATTGGAGAATCTGCCAACCACTCCGCCCACCGCCCAAAAAGCGCCCCCGAAGCCCCAACCGCCAACCCTGAAAGTGGTGCTGGAGGCCATCAAGCAACAGAAGCAACAGCCGCCGAATGCGCAGGAGCTGGCCCAACTGCTCGAAGAAGTGCAGGAACTGAGCCGCCAGCAGGCGGGCATCAGCACTGCCTGTCAGAACCCCAGCAGCGGCCCCGCTGGCAATCCCCAGGTCTCCCGCCCCTTGCCCTCCTCGCCGAACGAGAGTCCGGAAAATCCTGCCGCGGCGAACAACCCACCCCCGCCCTCGGACGCCGCCGCGAAGGCGGCCCAGGCGAGTGCGAAGGGCCAAGGAAAAGGAAAAGGCCAGGGCAAAGGTCAGGGTGACCCCAAAGGGTCGCCGGAAACCGCCGGCAAATCCGGCCCCAAGGGCGCGTCCGGGAAGAAGGGTGAGCCGGGCCAACCGGGGGCAGAGAAAGGCGAACAAGCCAACAGCGAGACGCCGAAACCCAACGAGGCCACCCCTCCGCCCAAACCGGCGGAACTCGCTGAACTCGCCCCGAAGGAAGAGCAGTTGAGTCAGGCCGCGCAGGAACTCGCCGAACGCATCAATCGAATCGCCGGCAAGGGTTCCCGTATGGGCCACGGTGCCAGCAAACGCATGGGCGAGGCGGCCGGCAAAATGAAGGTCGCTGCCCAGGCCATGCGCGGGGGGGATCGACCGGGCGCCGGCTCCGCCACCAATCAAGGCAGCGATGCCATGGGCGCCGCCGCCGCACTTTTGGAATCCCTGATTCAGGGCAAGCCGGAGCTGTCCGACGTCTCATCCGAGGAGGCACCCCGCGAGTTCGAGAGTCCCATCGCGGACTACTTCAAGCGCTTGTCCCGCGCCCAATAGTTCGGGCCACCCGACGGGCTCGCGCCACGCCATGACCCAGTTTACCTACCTGCCCGACGGGCGTTGGCTCGCCGCGGCCGGCGTGCTCACCGCGCTGGTCCTCGCAGTCAGCTATCACCGGGCGCGCGGTCGGACAGCCCTGCCGTGGCGCGGGCTCCTGCTCACCCTGCGCTGCCTCACCATCGCCCTGCTCGTGGTGTGCCTGCTGGATCCCCAGTGGGTGGAGAAAATCCCGCACCAACCCACCTCCCGAGTCGCCGTCCTGCTCGACACCTCGAAAAGCATGGCCACCCGCGACGTCCCCAACGGTCGCCTGGCCCAGGCCACGGAGTGGTATCAGCGACAGATCCTGCAGGACAAACCGGCCCAACTGGACGTCAGCGCCTTCAGCTTCAGCCAGGGCATTGCGCCGTTGGCCAACCTGAACGCCGCCAGTCCGACCGGCGCCGTGACCGCCCTCGCCGGCGCCCTCGAAAGTCTGCTGACCGCGCCCGCCGAGAATCCGCTCACCAGCGTGGTGCTCCTCTCCGACGGCATCGAAACCTCGTCCGATTCACCCGAGGCAGTCGCCCGCCAATTCCGCCGCAAGGGCATTCCGATCCACACGGTAACCGTCGGGACGACCAACGAGATGAAGGACGTCCTCATCGCGAATGTTCACGTCAAACGCGCCGTTCCCAATGAGTCGCCCACGCGCGTCGACGTCGCCCTGCGATCCGCCGGATTCAAAGACCAATTCGTCGCGGTGCAGATCCGCCGGGAACAGACCGTCCTGGCCACCAAGAACGTCCGCCTGAACGGCGCCGATCAGGAGGTGGAGATTGAATTCACCCCGCGGCAAAAGGGCTTTCAGGTCTATGAAGTTCTGGTCACACCGCTCAAGGACGAGTGGCTGGCCACCAACAATCGCCGGCAGTTCGGACTCGAAGTCACCGATCCCACTCTGCGGGTGCTCTACATGGAAGGCACTCCGCAGCAAAACGGCAGCCCGATGCCGGAATGGAAATATCTCAAGGACGCCCTGCAGTCGGATCCGCAGATCAAGGTCACCGTGCTCTACCGTCAGAAGGGCAACAACGGCCAGTTCCTCAATACCGTCGACGCCGACCCGGAGAGCGGGGAGAAAATCTATCCGGTGGAACATCCCACCAAGGGTTATCCGCGCACCCTGACGGATCTGTTGGAGTACGACGTGGTGATTCACAGCGACATCAAGATCGCGTCCTTCAGCGACGAACAACTGCAGAACACCGCCCGCTTGGTGGAGCAATACGGCGGCGGCTTCGTCATGATCGGCGGCAATTCGGCCTTCGGTAAGGGCGGGTATCATCGCACGGTGTTGGATCGGATCATTCCCGTGGCCATGCAAAGTAGTGACGATTCGGAGGTCCGTCCCATTACGCTGCACGTGCCCAAACTGGCCTGGAATCATCCCTTGATTGCCTTCAGCGATGACCGGGCGGACACCCAGGCCATCTGGACCCGGAAGTTTCCCACCCTTTACGGAATGAACCGGGTGGAGCGCGCCAAGCCCGGCGCCACGGTGCTGGCCCGCGACGAATCCGACACGGGCAACGTGCTGATCGCCGTGCAGGAAATCGGCAAGGGCCGCAGCATGGCGTTCACCTCGGACACCACCCGGTCCTGGGGCCGCGAATTCGAAACGATCTGGGGCGAACCGAGCCAGCCCAATCAGGGGCTCACCGAATCCAACAGCGACAGTCGGTATTACCGCCGGTTCTGGGTCAACGCCGTCCGCTGGCTCGCCGCCGGCAAGTACGGGCGCACGAATGCCGCGGTGACGCTCGAACTCGCCCGCGGTTATGCGGCCCCCGGTGAGTCCCTCAAGGCCGCGGTAAAGGTGCGCAACGATCAACAACAGGAACTCGCCACCGCCGACGTCACGCTGTACGTCGGCCGCGCCGGCGCGAGCAACGCGGTCGCCCGGGCCGTCTACGACAGCACCACCCGCTCCTATGTCGCGGAGGTTCCCACGCCGGCCGCCGGCTCGCATTTCGTCACCGCTGTGGCCACCCAGCGCAACGTTCGCCTGGGCGACGATCGACAGCTCTTGGTCAGCGAAACGACCGACCGTGAAATGAACGACCTGCGCGCGCGCCCCGGCCTGATGGCCGCCGTGGCTCGCGCCTCGGGCGGCCAGGCTTTTGCCGGTGGTGTCGCGACTGGCAATCCCGCAGCGCTTTTTGCCAACGCGCCGCCACCCATCATCGAAACCCGCCGCACGCCCCGGTGGGACAAACCCGTCTGGCTGACCGTCATCCTCGGACTGCTTTGCCTCGAATGGACATTGCGCCGCTGGCGCGGTCTGGCATGACATAACCCACCATGCGGATGCCAACTCGAGGATTTTTCCGGCGCGGGTTCCTGGCCGGACTTTGTGCCCTCTGGCTGAACAGCGTCGGCGAGGCCGCCGCCTTTCGCCAGATCGCGGACGGCCTGGCCACCCGCCATGATGTCATCCCCGAAGGCCCGCTCTCCCTGCAGGTCGTGCGGGTCGATCGCACCCGCACTGAATTGCAGCTCCTCCCGACGTTGGGATTCGGCCGGCAGATCGGTCTCAACCCGCTGAGCAGCCAACTGCGCCTGCTCCCGAAGGAACTGGGTCAGCCCGTGGCGGCGATCAACGGGGACTTCTACACCACGGAGAACGAACCCTTTCCCGGTGATCCACGGGGCCTGTTTATCAGTGGCGGCGAACTCGTCAGCGCCCCGGTGAAGCGCGATTGTTTCTGGCTCGATCCGCAGGGCCAGCCGCACACCGGCGAAGTGCAGTCGCTGTTCAGCCTAACCTGGCCGGACGGCGGCACCACACCGTTGGGCTTGAACGAAAGTCCGGACAATCTCCCCGCGGTGCTTTATTCCGCGGCCGCCGGACTCCCGTCGGTACCCAACGACGCGTTGCTGCTGGAATATGCCGGCCAGGGTCCGTGGCTGCCGCTGCACATCGGCGAAACGTATTCAGCCCGACCCGTTGCATGGCGACGGGCCCTCGACACCAACACGCTGGCCGTGGTGCTGCCCACCGAACTGCGCGGTCGCGTGCGCCAGTTGAAACCCGATTCGATCCTGAAGATCAGCACGGGCACCACCCCGAATCTACGCGGCACCGTTACCGCCCTGGGCGGCGGTCCCGCCCTGGTGCACGGCGGCCGCGCCACCGCGGCCCGGGCCGTGAAATCCAACGAGCGCCATCCCAGGTCCGCGCTGGGCTGGAATGCCCAGGCTTATTTCCTCGTCGTGGTGGACGGTCGACAGTCCGACTGGTCGATCGGCGTGACCCTGCCGACGCTGGCCGAGTATATGGTGGGTCTCGGTTGTGAAGAGGCGGTGAATCTCGACGGGGGCGGCTCCACGGAATTGTGGCTGAACGGGCGCGTCCTCAATCGCCCCTGCCAAGGCCGCGAACGCCCCACCGCCACCGGCCTCGCAATTGTGCGCCGGGAAACACCTGCTACGAATACGCCAGTCCTGAAGTCACCCGTACCTGCGAAACCCTGAACGCCCCTCGTTCTTCCCAATGCGACGTCTTTTCCATCTGTCGTTCCGTTGCCTCCGGAACGTGCTTGCTTGGGGACTGCTGGTGGGACTGGTGGACGGGCGGCTGACGGCGGAGACCAACGCGCCCGTTCCGGCCCCGCGCCTCGGCACCGGTTTTTCCTATCAACATGACCAGATTCCGAAGCAGCCGTGGTCCATCCACATCGCCCGCTTCAATCGGTCCCGGACCAATTTTCTGATCCGCACCACGTTGGCCGGCGAGGCCACGATCGGATTGGCCACCGTCTCGGAACAAATCGGCCACCTGCCGCGGACCCTCGGCCGTCCGCTGGCCGCGGTGAACGGTGATTACTTTGTGCGCGACGGAGCCTATCGCGGGGATCCCGAGGGACTGCTGATTCTCGAAGGGGAGGTCGTTAGTGCTCCGAGTCCGAAGAGCTGCTTCTGGATCGATCCCGCCGGCGAACCCCACATCACCAACGTGATTTCCGGATTCACCGTAACCCTGCCCGGAGGCGAGGCACTGCCCGTGGGATTGAACGAGGAACCCACCGAAGAAAAGGCGATTCTCTATTCGCCGGCCATCGGCGCCTCGACCCACACCAGCGTTGTCCGGGAGTATCTTTTGGAACGGGACGGCGAGCGGAATTGGCTACCCCTGCGGGTGGGCGGAGAGTTCTTCGCCCGGGTGCGGGAAATCCGCGAACGCGGGGATTCCCCGGTCGCCGCGGGCACACTGGTGCTGGCCGTGCCTCATGCCTTGGAGCGGCGTCTCACGGGCGTGCTTCCCGGCGCCACGCTCCGGATCAACCTGGCCACCGTTCCGGATTTGAAAGGTGTCCGGACCGCCATCGGCGGCGGACCCGCCCTCATCCACGACGGCAAACGCACCACCTATCGCAGCGAAGCCGTCCGTCATCCACGGACCGCTCTGGGCTGGAACCACGACGATTTCTTCCTCGTCCAGGTGGATGGACGTCAGCCCAGCCTTTCCGTGGGCATGACGCTGCCGGAGTTGACCGATTACCTTTTGAAACTGGGCTGTCTGGAGGCACTGAATCTCGATGGTGGCGGATCCTCCACACTGTGGGTCGACGGCCAGGTGATGAACAATCCCTGTGAAGGATCGGAACGGCCCACCGGCACCACGCTGGTGGTGGTGCTGACCCAGGACGGCCGCGCCGCCCGGACCAACGCACCGCCGCGCTGAACCCGGTCCCGCACCTGAGGTGGGACCCGGGCTGGCCTTGCCCGGGCCGGCACGCTATTAAAGAAACATGCACCCCGGGTCCGCCTGCTCCGGCCTCAGCCGACGATCCTTCCTCGCCGACACGGGGATGGGCTTCACCGGGCTCGCGCTGGGCGCCCTGCTGTTTCGCGATGGCGTGGCGCGGGCCGACGGAACCACCGAGCCAGGCCCCACCGGGGCACCACATTTTCCACCCCGCGCCAAGTCGGTCATCTGGATCTTCCTGTGCGGCGGCGTCAGTCATCTGGAGAGCTTCGACGTTAAACCGGAACTCGATAAATACGCTGGCAAGTCCATCGCCGAAACGCCTTATGCCGGTGTCCTTGCGACCGAGGGACGCGATGTCATCGGCGCCAATCCCGCCCACGGAAATCGTAAGGTCATCATGCCGCTGCAAACCGGCTACAAACCGTACGGCGAGTGCGGGCTGGTCGTGGGCGATTGGTTCAAAAACATCGGCACCTGCGCGGACGACCTCGCCGTGGTGCGTTCCCTCTGGACCATTCACAACGATCACGGCGCGCAATTGACCTGGCAGACCGGACGGCACCCGCGAGAACTGGAGCATCCCACGCTGGGTGCATGGGCCTGTTACGGACTGGGTTCGCTCAACGAAAACCTGCCGTCGTACGTGGTGCTCGGCGTGCCGACGGGCGATTGCTGCGGCGGTGCCTTCACCCACGGCGCTTCCTATCTCGGGCCGCGTTACGGTGGTGTCCGCCTGGGGACGGATCCGCGGAATCCCCTCCCCTTCATCCATCCGCCGGAGGGCACGCTCACCACCGAGGAGCAGACGGCCAATCTCAGTTTGCTGGGACGCCTCAATCGGCTGGCCGGCATTGATTACCCCGACGATCAAAATCTGCGCGCCCGGATCAAAGCCTACGAGCTGGCTTTTCAAATGCAGACCAGCGTGCCCGAGACGCTCGAACTGCAGCGCGAACCCGCACACATCCGCCGGTTGTACGGCCTGGAACAGGACGCCACCCGGAGCTTCGGGGAACAATGTCTCGTCGCCCGCCGGCTCGTCGAGCGCGGGGTCCGCTTCGTTCAGATTTTCCACGGCGGTGGCGGCGGCGGCGAATGGGATGCGCATGCCGAAATCAAAGCCAATCACGGCAAGCTCGCGGCTCAGGTCGATCAACCGATCGCCGGGCTGCTGCAGGATTTAAAACAACGCGGCCTGCTCGACGACACCCTCGTGGTGTTCGGTACCGAATTCGGTCGATCCCCCGGCGCCGAAGGCACCGGCCGCGATCATCATCCCCAAGGCTTCTGTGCCTGGCTCGCCGGCGGCGGTGTGCGCGGCGGAATCCAGCACGGGGTGACGGATGAACTCGGATTCCACGCGGTCCAGGACCGGCATTATGTCACCGACATTCACGCTACGGTCCTGCACCAGCTGGGTTTGGATTCGCACCGCCTGGAAGTGCCCGGCCGAAAGCGGCTGGAGATGGATCACGGGGCGGTCATCCAGGCGATCCTCGCTTAAGCGCCCCAATCGCGGGCCCGGGTCAGTGCCCAGTGCTCACCGAACGCTGTCCTTTTCCTTCAGCAGGTGTTCCTCGTAAAAGAGGATCGTGCTGAGAAATTGGTAATCGACGTTCTTCTTTTTGGCGAAGCCGTGGCCTTCATCCTTGGCCATCAGGTACGCACACGTGCCCCCTTGGGCGCGCACCGCCCGCACAATTTGCTCGGCCTCCGTCACCGGCACGCGGGGATCATTCCGGCCCTGCACCACCATTAAGGGCACCCGGATCTGCTGCACCTGGTTCAGGGGACTGATCTTCTCCAGATGTGCGCGCATCGCCGGATCCCGCTCATCCCCGTACTCAACCCGGCGGAGGTCCCGACGATAGTCCTGCGTGTTTTCCAAAAAGGTCACGAAGTTGGAGATCCCCACGATATCCACCCCGCAACGCAATCGATCCGAATAGTGGGTCAAACAGGCCAGCGTCATATACCCGCCGTAGCTGCCGCCCGTCACCGCCACCCGGTGCGCATCCAGCGCGGGATCGCGGCCGATGAAGTCCAGAAAAGCGCCGATATCCTTTACGGAATCCTCCCGCTTCATCCCGTTGTCGAGAGTCAGGAAGGTCTTCCCGTATCCGTGCGAACCGCGGACGTTGGGAAAGAACACCGCCACGCCCAATTCCTCGAGGTAGTAGTTGTTGCGGCCTTGAAAAATGGGCCGGGCCTGACTCTCCGGACCGCCGTGGATGTCCAGTAATACCGGCCGTTTTCCCGGGAACTTCGCCGGATCCGGGCGATAGAGAAATCCGCTCACCGTGAGACCGTCGAAGCTCTTCACCCGGACAATTTCCGGGCTGCGGAAACGACTGGCATCCAAACCGCCCGTTTCACTTTCCGTCCAGCGGCTGAGCGCGCCCGTGCGGGCGTCCAGCGAATAGGCGTCGCTGGGGGAATTGGCGTGCGCCAGCGTGAAGCCCAGATCGCGGCCATTGCGATGCCACTCCAGTCCGGCCAACACACCCCGCGGCAAATTCGGTTCCAGGCGCACCTTGCCAGTCCGGGCGTCCAAGAGGCGCAGTACACTGACCCCATCCTCGTTCGAAACCACCGCCAACGTCCGTCCGTCCGGCGAGACCTCCACGAATTCCACCTCCCACTTCGGCTCGGGCGTCATCCACGTTTGGGTCTTGGAAGCGACGTCGATGCGCGCCAGTCGATTCTGCTCCCCTCCCCGATCCGTCGTGCAGTAAACGGTGCGTGCATCCGGACTGAACTTGGCATCCGCGTAGGCGATTTTTTCCACAGACCCCACCGCAGGCGGCGTCAACGGCTCCAATCGGCCGGTGGCCACCTCCAGCGTGTACAGGGCGCTTTCATTGATGGAGCGGTAGTTGCCGACGAGCAGCAGCTTTTCGTCCTCGGACCAATCGCTGATGCTCCAGCCTCCGCCGGCACCCTGATACAACATGCGGGCGGAGTCCGGCTTCAACGGATCCATGATCCACAGATCGACGTCGCGCCCGTTGCGCCGGGTGCTGGACCACGCAAGGCGCCCACCGGACGCGGAGAAGTGGGCGCCGGTGTTGCGCGATTTCCCGTCGGTCAAACGCGTGATGCGACCGCCCGCCAGATCGTAGCGATGGAGCTGAAAGAACTCCCCGCCACCGGCATCCTGACTGAAAACGATGAAATTGCCCGCACCGGGTTGAAACCGGGCATTGGCCACGGGTTCCGTGCCAAAGGTCAATTGTCGGCGCGCACCGCCCGGTTGGCGGACCAGATGGAGTTGGGCACTGTCGGCAAACCGGGTGGTGATCAACATCTCGCGGCGCGTCGGATGCCAGCTTTGCAACGCCGCCGTGCGGAATTCCAGATAGCGCGAGACGTCCTCCTGCCGGGCCACCGGATGCGGCGGCAGGCCTTCCACGACCAGATTCTCCGGTATCGGCAGGGTGTTGGTGGCAGCGGACAGCGACGGCGCCAACAGCAGGATCGCCCACGCCCGACGCAACAAAGGCAAGCTCATGGCCGCAGAATAGCCGGGACCTCGCCCTTGTACGGCGGGACGTCGACCCGCCGCCGAAGACCGGCACGTGGCTTCCCAATCGCGTGCAGCCCGCGGAAAAGTTTTCACTGTCCCGCGTCCCGACATCGCCCCAACTTTGCGGCGTAGCTTGACCCCTGCTCCTATGACGACGCCCGTGCCTTCTGAAGTTCCCGGCAGCAAGGCCGATGCTCTGGAATGGTTGAAGTCCCGGCTGGTCCGCTCGCGGATTCTGGATCTGTTCTGGTTTCGGGCGGCCGATTGGCAGACCGACTCAGCCCGCATCCTCCAGCAGGTCACGGCCCGGTTCCCCCAACGGCGGGTCATCGTCCGCAGTTCCGCCCTGGACGAAAGCAACGCGGAGTCGTCCAACTCGGGCGTCAACGACAGCGTCACCAATGTCGATTCGGGCAATCCCGTCGCGCTGGAGGCCGCCATCCGTCAGGTGTTGGCGTCCTACAGTTCCGCCGCGCCCGGGCATCAGGTGCTGGTGCAGCCGATGTTGGAAGGCGTGCATTGGGTGGCCGTCGTGTCCACGATGGACCGCGATACCGCCGCGCCGTACTACACGTTCGTCTACAGCGAGGCACCGGAGGACACGGAAGTCATCACCTCCGGCCACGGTCGGGCGCTGCGCCAATACATCCGCCACCACGCCTGCACATTTCCCTGTCCTTCACCGGAACTGGAACTGGCGCTGGCCGCCGTGCAGGAGGTGCAAAAGCACTTTTCCGTTCCACTCGAACTCGAACTCGCCGTGGGCGCCGATGGGGGCATGTACCTCTTTCAAGCCCGCCCGGTCATCGATTGTTCCCGCGGGGAAGCAGTGCCCGCCACGGAACTCGTCACCGCGCTCACCGCACTGGCGACCCAGCTCCCACCCACGTCCCGTCCGGACGCTGACATCTTCGGCGTGATGCCGGATTGGAATCCGGCGGAACTGATCGGCACCAAGCCCGGCGCACTCGCCTTCGCGGCGTATCGCTGTCTGTTCGCCGACCTTTCCTGGGCCGAGGCGCGCCGGGATCTGGGCTACTCCGATCTCACCGGCACGCCCCTGGTCCGATCCTTCATCGGTTGTCCGTTTGTGGATGTCCGGGCGTCGTTCCGGTCCCTCCTGCCCGCGGGGTTGCCGGAGGAACTCCGGGAACGACTTGTGGGATTCAACCTCACCGTGCTGCGGCAGCATCCCCATCTGCACGACAAGGTGGAGTTCGACGTCGTGATTTCCTGCGCCACTCCCGGCTGGGCCCGCAAAGCAAAAAAGCTGCGGGCGAACGGTTTTTCCGAAACCGAGGTGACCACCTTGGGCCAGGGACTGCGCGCCCTGACCCGTGATTTACTGGATCCGCAACGGGTCCGAGAGGATCTCGCCCAGGTCGCCCGGTTGCCCGCCGTATCCCGTGAAGGTTCCCCTGCCGACTTGCTGCGATCCGCGTTGACCGCGCTGGAGATCTGCCGGCGCGATGGCGCGGTGCCGTTCGCCCGACTGGCGCGTCTGGCGTTTGTCTCCGTGCAATGCCTGCGCGAGGCCGTCGAGGAAGCCAGCCTGGAGCGCCGCGAATTCGACGCCTTTTTCCGCTCCCTGCGCACGGTGGTGGCCGAACTGAACCACAGCCTCGCCCGCGTACAGTCCGGCGAGATCACTCCCGCGGAGTTCCTGCAGCGCTTCGGCCATCTGCGCCCGGGCACCTACGATCTCACCTCACCGCGTTATGACGAGGCTTACGCCACCTATTTCAGTCCGGTGCTCACCAACGGAAAACCCGCCGCGGCCGCTCCGGAAACCCACGACGAATCCGCGGCCTTCGAGCTCAGCCCGCACTCCCGGAAAGCCATCTCGGCTTTCCTGCGGGAAATCGACAGTCCACTGACTCCGGAGGCGTTGTTCGAATTCTTCCGCGCGGCCATCGAATCGCGGGAGGATGCCAAGCTGCAATTCACCCGGGTCCTCAGCGACGCCTTGCAGGCCATCCAACAGGCGGGAGCCCTGATAGGATTGGCGCCCCAGGAATTACAGCATCTCGATCTCGACGATTTCCGCGCCGCGGCGGCCGCCCCGGATGCGGGAGTGGAATTACGCCAACGCCTGGCCCGCAACCGGCCGCCTTACCGGCTCACCCGGGCGGTCAAGTTGCCCGACCTGATTCTCCAGGCGGCGGATGTGTTCCACTTCGACACCCATCTGCACTCCCCGAATTTCGTCACCCGCGCCACCGCGACGGGACGGGTCGTCATCGAATCCGACCTGACGACCACCGACTTGACCGGCGCCATCCTCTGTCTACGGGCGGCGGACCCGGGATTTGACTGGGTATTCTCGCATCGCATCGGGGGATTGGTGACCCGTTTTGGCGGGGCCAATTCCCACATGGCGGTGCGGTGTGCTGAACTCGGCCTGCCGGCCGTGATTGGCTGCGGCGAGGCCGACTTCCGGCGCTGGTCCGGCGCCCGCATGTTGCGGGTCGATTGCGCCTCACAAACCGTCAGCGTGGTGGTCTGAACCACCACGCCTCGACTCAGCGGCCCGCGGTCGGAAATTCCGGATACGCACTGGCGGCGTGTTCGTGGAAGTCCAAACCCTCGTCCTGCTCGATGTCGCCCGCCCGCAGCCCCACCGTTGCCGAAAGCAACTTAAACAGTCCGTACGCCACCGTGAAGGCGAACACCGGCGCCACCACCGCACCCAGCAATTGCACCAGGAAGGCCTTCAGTTCCAGGCCGGTCTCATCGAAGAGTTCCGTCGCGAGAATTCCGAAAAATCCATTCACCAAGTGCACCGGGACGGCCCCGACTGCATCATCGATCCGCCACTTTTCCAGCAGCTGGGTGGAGTAGGTCGTCAGCAGTCCGGCAATGCCGCCGATGATCATCGCAGACGGCACCGTGACATACGCGCAGGCCGGAGTAATGGCCACCAACCCGGCCAGGGAACCGTTCATCGTGATGCCGATATCGGCGCGGCCCTGAATGCGCCACATGGAGAACATGGCCGTGAGGGCTCCAATGCAGGGGGCCAACGTGGTGTTGACCGCGATACGTCCGATTTCCGCCCCGGCGATCACCGTGGAACCCGCGTTGAAGCCGTACCAACCCACCCACAGAATGAAGGTGCCGAGCGCCGCCAGCGGCAGATTGTGTCCCGGGATCAATACCGGGCGGCCGGCGGAATCAAAGCGCCCCAGGCGCGGACCGACACACAGGATCCCGGCCAGCGCGCAGGCGCCACCCACTTCATGGACGACACTGCCACCGGCGAAATCGCGATAACCCAAGCGTTGCAACCAACCCATATGATTCTCCGCCACGGTACCCTTCAGGAAGGATTCGAGCCCCCCGCCCCAGGCCCAGTGACCGAAGATCGGGTAGATCATCAACGCGAACAGGGCGGAGAAGATGACGTAGGCCAGGAAGCGGGTGCGCTCGGCGATGGCACCGGACACGATGGTTGCCGTGACGCCGGCAAAGCCCACCTGAAACATCCAGTAGATCCACTCCGGTGCGGCCGGTCCCTTGCCGTACAGATCGAATTCACTCACGCCGAACCAACCATGAAAGCTCTGACCAAACATCAAGGGGAAACCCAGGAAGAGATACACCGGACCCACCCCGCAGAAGTCGAGGAAGTTCTTCATGATGATGTTGATGCTGTTCTTGGAGCGGGTGCAGCCCAGTTCCAACAAGGCGAAACCGGCTTTCATGAAGAACACCAGCACCCCGCCCACCATGGTCCAAACGTAGTTGGCATTGAGCTGCACCAGCGCGACGGGATCAACAATCGTCTTGGCATCCGCCCGCACCACCATTGCCAGGAGGGCGAGCACGCACAGGGAGAGTAAGGGAGATTTCATTTCTGCAGTAAGGAGGTCACCATGGTTTCGAGTTCGTTGAGTAGAGGTTCGTGACGTCCCCGATTCGGCACTTCACGAATTACCGCCTGTCCAAGGGCGAGAAAGCGGTCGCGACTCACACCCGTGATTTCGGAATACCCCTCGCGTTCCAGGACCCGGACAAAAAGCTTCTCGCACTGGGCCCGGTTCAGAATCTTGCCGAGCAACAGCAGCATCTGCTGTTGGAATTCCTTCCACAGCTCACTCTCCACCCGCGCCTGCCGACGAAGAAAGACCCGCGCGGACGGAATGATGGCATTCAGGACCGCCGTGGGTCCCAGCAGAAATACCAATCCGGGATTCGCACTGCGCCGAGTGGTGCCGGCGGCGGCCGCAGGAACCGTGACCACCTCGCTCATCAACAAGAGCCGGCCGTCCTCGTACTCCAGATAAATCTCCGTCGGCCGCCGCTCGCTCCGCGCATAGGCTTCGAAGCAGGCCCCGACCGCTGTACAGAGTTCCTTCAAGGCCGACTCGCCGTACGTGGCCGGAAAACGTTGGGCCGATAGTTCACTGCCCCGGAGGAAGCACACGCCGTTGACTCCCGGGAGCTGACCAAATGCGATGATTTCTTCGAGCATCTTAGGCTTGGTTGGTCGTCACTCGCGCCGCCAGCAGTCGGGCCAGTCCCACGGTGCCCGGAGCCACCAGACCCCGCAGAACCCAGGGGGACTCCTCCCAGTACGCCGTCCCCACCCGGTCCGGCTCCACCATGGCCATGACCCGCGGTCCAAAGAGTCCCACCGCCGATCCGATCCGCCGCGCCTGATCCCGAAAGAACGTCACGTCGTCGCGATAGAAGGCGATGTCGTTCGGATTGAGGCCGGGCCCGGTCAATTCCCCGTTGATGGAGGTAAAGCGCGTCCAGCCCTCGTCGGAAATAACCACCGGTTTGGGTTCGGGTTGCGGGATGACAGCAACCGCGGGCGGCCCGCTCGGCTTTGCCTTGGCGGCGGGAAATCCCAGGGGCGAAGGCGTCGTGGCCGGGCTCGGAGTCCGCTTTTCTTCCACCGGTGTCGCCGCCTGAAACCGAAACCACCAGCCATCCAAACCCGCCATCGCCGAAAGCGCCTCTTCACCTTCCGCCGCACCGATGACCGCCTCGCTGACACGCCCATTCAGGATGCGAACCATGGCCTTCTTACCGGACACAGTATCAATCAAGTGCAGCGCGCCATCGGTTCCTTCTCCGAGCAATTTCCCCAGTATTACCGGAAACGAATCGCCGGAGTCAGGATTGATCACACCATTCATAGGAAAGGGACGCTATATGAATTTCGGTCATTGTTTCGAGAACAACGGCTAAACAGCAACCCGCGTGCCAGCCAAACCGGTCGATCCTCAGGTGGAAGGGATTGGGACATAACCCGGACGGACCGGTGGGTTCGAATTCCGGCGAAACCCATCCGCAATTTTCACCACAAATGCGCTGAACATCGGGAATAGAATACTCACCCCGGCCTCACAATTGCGCCGGTTTAGCGAAACTATCCGATCTGATGATCGCAAAGCCTCGTTTCCAAAAAGTCACTCCGGCGGGGCTGACGGGTGGTCGTTTTTGGACACCCTGACCTAAAGCAGGCGCCATCAACGCTGCGGTGCTGCCTCATTCTGACCAGCCGCGCGGACCGTGTTTGCATCCGGATAACGCGAATTCCAATTTACCGAAGGAAAGAAAGGCGGGCTTCGGAACCGCACTCAGCCACTGAAGTGATTACCGCGCGGGTAACGCCAGAAAACCCGCGCCGTCGTGACCGCGGCGCTACTTCTTCGTTCGCCCAATTTCCTTCAGTGAAGGCACTTCCGGCCTTCCGGTTCAACCCGGAACCACCATCTGGAACTTGGGAATGCGCGTCACCACCGGGCGATCATTTTCATCGACTCCGAGATACGCCCCTTCCGCCGTGGCCTGCGGAGTGGAAATCAAATGCTGGCTGTTATAGCTGAATTTGCCGCTGGGCGGGATCGTGGGCATTTGCCCGACTACTCCGTCGCCCTCCACCACCAGGACCTGTCCATCGCTGTGGGTCACCACCCACTTCCGACCCTTGATCGTCACCGACACGTCGGAGTCGTTGTGAATGCTCACAAAATACACAAACGAATGGGGGCGCTCACCGCTGGTGACCGGCAACCGGCGATAAACGAGCTTGTCGATTGTGACGCGTAAGCCCGCAAGCTCGGTAGGGGTTGACGTACTGCCCATGGAAATCTTTCGACGTCAGACTAGAAGTCCACCCAGTCGGCGCAAGGAATGCCCGGGCCCAGTATTGTCCGGACCTGGTACGACGCACGCGTCAACCGGCCCGCGGCTCAGCGATCCGCCGTAGTTCCTACGGGCGTCGATCACCACCGGGGCCGGGCGGAGGACCGTCGAAGCCAGGCGGCGGCGGAAACGATTTGGCCAAACCCTCGCCAATTTGCGGCTCCGTCAACGAACCGGTTTTGGTCCCGTCCCAATCGCGCCACCATTTCTCCGCCAGCGCGGCGAATTCCTGGGACGTAATCTTGCCGTCTTTATTTGCGTCCGCCTGCTCGGTCATCGGTTGGCCCAGAAACATTCCCGGACCAAACCCACCGCCGCGGCCCCCCAAAGGCAGCCCGTCCGATTTGCCGGCGAGCTGCTCCGTGACGGACGCATGCCGGGCTTTCACGAACCCCTTGATGGGTTTCGGCGGCTGGCCAAAACCAAAGCCACCTCCACGCGGACCGCCCGGGCGCGCCCCGGCCGGCCGGGGTCGCGCGCCTTCCGGCGGCGGGCCCTGCGGTCCACCACCAAAGGGATTCATCGCGACGGCTTCACCCGCGACCACCTTGTCGAATCGTTCCAGTTTCTCCGCGCTCTCGTCCTGAACTGCCGACCGCAGGACCGCCGCCACCCGGTCCACCTGGGCCGAGATCCGTTCCGGTTTGCAGATCGTCCCCTGAAATTCCTGCAAGCGGGCGCGGTAGGCGTCGCGGACGGCGGGGACCGCCATTACCCGCTCAAAGAAACGATTCTCCCCCGACCACGGTTTGTTCAGGCTGAGTTGTTCACGTTCGTCCTGCGAGCCCTGCATGCCGAAATTGCCGAACGAATGATCCAGATCCCACGGCACGAACTGGAACTTGTCCGTCTTGGGATGCAGATAAACCACGTAGTTCTGCCCCAGCGTCAGGATCGAATCCAGCGTGCTGAGCCACACGGTGATCGCCATGAACCGGCTGAATTCATCGACATCCAGAAACTCCGGCAAACGACGGGAAAACTCCGCGTCATTGGCTTCGGTCAGCAACCGGGCGAAATCGAACACCCGTTGCTTCTGCTTTCCCGTCAACTCGGTCTTGGGGTCATAGATCTGCTGGTACGCCTTCCAATCATTCCCGAGATACTTGAACAGCGTGGGTGTGACCGGCTTGAAAATGGCGCCCTTCTTGGTCCCGAAGTTGGCCTCGGCCCAATGGCTGTCGGGATTTTCCACGATGGAATAGAGCCCGAGATAATCGTTGGGGTGGGCTCCCGGGGCCTGGACCCGGACGCGGGCATAGCTCGTGCGCGGCGCCGGCACCCCGGCGTCCCGGTAGAGCGCGTAGGACAACGGCTCGTTCATCCAGGAAGCATCCGTGACGTTGTTGTGCAGGTTGAGCTTGGTCATCCCGCCCAGCTTCTGGTCTTTGACAAATTCGTTGAGATCCACCTTCAACGACTTCTTGTCGGACATGCGCGCACCCATGTAGGTGCCGTTGCCTTTGAAGCGGACCGCGACGTTGGTAAACCGGGTCCCGGCGAACTCCAGATCGGCGTGGACGTACTCGAAACGGAGCCCCGCGGCGCCACTCAATCCATTGCGACCGCCTTCATCCGCCAACAACCGCGGCCCGGCGAACCCGCCGCCACCACCCCGACCCCCACCCCCGCCCGGCCCGGGACCACCGCCCGTTGTCAGCGATTTGGTCAGGCCTTCACTGACTGAGTTCGTGGTCAGATACCCTTCCTTCTTGGTATCCCATTCCGTGAACCACCGTTTGAAGGTACCGACAAATTCGTCGTGCGTGACGGACTTGTCCTTGTCCTGATCCAGCGCGTTCAACCACATCGGCGCCATGAACCGCCCGGGATTGAATCCCCCGGGTCCGCCCGGCCCACCCGGGCCTCCCGGGCCACCCGGACCGCCGGGGCGCCCAAACCCACCGGGTCCACCGGGTCCACCGGGTCCACCGGGTCCACCGGGTCCACCGGGTCCACCGGGTCCACCGGGTCGCCCGCCGCCCCCCGGAGGACCGCCAAACATGCCTCCGCCCCCGCCCTCGGGTTCGAGCGCCTCCCATTGCCCGGGAGCAAAGGAAAGCTGCACATCCCAGACTTTCTCCAAGGAAAACAGCTCCTTCCCGCTCGAAGGCAGGGCAGCGTGAGCGAGGGATCCTACGACAATTGTGCCAATGAGGCACCGGGCCAGGCGGAACATGCCGCAGGTGACCTTTTGGTTACAATTTGGTTACGGCCGACGGCAGGATTCTCCCCTGGGGCGCCCCGCGGTTCGCCATTCGCGAGGACCCAAAAGGGAGCGGCACCCGGCAATTCTTCGCTTC
Source organism: Verrucomicrobiota bacterium (assembly GCA_947471985.1). Lineage (GTDB taxonomy): Bacteria > Verrucomicrobiota > Verrucomicrobiia > Limisphaerales > UBA9464 > CANIZL01. Next base: position 102,115 of record CANIZL010000004.1, read on the forward strand.
CACCTTACCGTCCGACTAACTTGCGCCATGTGTTCGCCAGTTCGGCAGACGGAACCGGCCCCGGGCGGCGCGGAACGATTCCCGGCCGGATTGATCGATCTCCAGCCGCGCCAGGCTCGATAGTTTTCGCTCCGCCCTATGAGCCTATCCGAACTCGACCCCCTCCGGTGGATGACCCAAAGTCGCCCGTACGTCGCGGCGATCCTGCTGGGGGTGTTGTGGACGGCGGAATCGTTGGTGCCGATGTTTGCCGGCCGGCGTCACCGATTCGCCCATTACGCCACCAACTTGGGGCTTGCCCTGCTCAACGCCGGAATCACCTCGCTGCTCGCCTTTATACTTCTGGCCGTGGTGGCTTGGGCGAACATGCACGCCTTCGGCTTGCTCCGCCTCGTCGTCCTGCCCGTCTGGCTGAATTGGATTGGGGCGATCGTCCTGCTCGACTGTTGGCAATACTGGTGGCACCGAATCAATCACCGGGTGCCGCTCCTCTGGCGCTTCCACGCGGTACACCACTCGGATGCCGACATGGATGCCAGTTCAGGCGTGCGATTCCACACCGGGGAGATCCTGCTGTCCTTCGCCGCGCGTCTGGTGGTGCTGCCGTTGATCGGTCTCACCGCACCGCAAATGCTCCTCTACGAGGCCCTGTCGCTGCCGGTGATTCTCTTTCACCACAGCAATATCCGCGTCTCCGCGCGGACGGATCGCACCCTGCGCTGGCTGATCGCCACGCCCTGGATGCACCTGGTGCACCATTCGCGCTGGCAGCCCGAGACGGACTCCAACTACAGCAGCTTTCTGTCGGTCTGGGATCGGGTCTTCGGCTCGTTCCGGCTGCGGGACAAACCCGGCGAAATCGTATTGGGCTTGGAGGACTACGCCGAGCGCGAATGGCGCCCGCTCTCCGGCCTGCTCCTCGCCCCCTTCCGTCGCCGCCGATAGCCCAACTTGCGGTAATGGCGCCAATTGTTGCGAGGAAACTCGCATTTATAGGACAGTCTGCACCCTCTGATTAACTCGGTACCAGGTTCAGAATTACCAAAGCCCGCCTTCTCCAAATGGCGTGCCAGGTTCAAAGTTGCGCCGAGGTGACGTGAAGGTGGGGTGGGGTACCAGGTTCCCTCACCGGCGCCGGAGAAACCGTGGTGCAGCCTCCCTGACCGGGCGGTAAGAACTCCGTGCCAGGCTCGAAAATCCGCAACGTGGAAGTGAGGGTTGGATAGGGTGCCAGGTTCGCTAATCGGTGCCAGCGAACTGGGGGGCAGGCTCCTCATTCTGGAGGGGTAACTCTGGGACAGGTTCAGATTTTGCGTCGTCCGCGCTGCCCCGGATGGCGTGCCAGGTTCAAAGTTCGCCTTGGCCGCGTGAGGAACGTTTGGTCGGATTGGGGATCGAATGCGTCGGCGGGGTGGGTCGGCGCAGCGTACAAATTTGCCGCTTTTGCCGGGTGGCGTGAAAAAAAGCCCGGCAAAAACCAGCGCCGAATTTTTCGTCGGTACCGAAAGTTGAGTTAGCGCCCGGCCAAAGCCTGCGCTGCCGATTCCTGGAAGACCCGGCGCACCTCGCTGGCGTCGCTGTTGGGGAAATTCGATCGCTGCACCATCAGCACGTAGGCCACGCCCTTCACCGGATCGATCCAGGCCTGCGTGCCCCACGCACCCCCGTGCCCGTACGTGCCGGGCGAGAGCATCGACGCCACCCCGGAGTGCGGGGTCTTGAGGATGCAGGTGCCCAAGCCCCAACCGTACTTCAGTCCGTGTTGACCGAACGTGTCATTTTGGAAAAAGCCCACGGGCAGTTCGCCGGTCTGGGGCGTGGTGAGATACTTCAACGCGGCGGCACTCAGGTAGCGCTTGCCGTGGTAGCGCCCGCCGTTCAACAGCATTTGGCAGAAACGGGCGTAATCCGCGGCCGTGGAATAAAGCCCACCGTTCCCCCGCGGCGGGCGGTCCGGCTGACCATAATCCGCCCGCGGCGGCACGGCTTCCAACCCGCTACCCTCCGCCTTCTTCTGATAGGCCGTCGCGAGGCCCGCCCGCTCCGCTGACGTGGGATAAAACGTCGTACGCACCATCCCCAAAGGCCGGAACAACCGCTCCGACAAAAAAACGTCAAAGGGCTTCCCACTCACCACTTCCACGATACGCGCCGCCGCATTGATGCCGCTCTGAGTATAACGCCACTGCTCACCCGGTTCGTACTGCATCGGCGCCGCGAGCCAAATGGGCACCAAATCCGCCAAAGTCCGGGCCGCCTGCGCCGCCGGCGCGCTCGCTTCGCCCAAACCCGAGGTGTGCGTCAGCAACTGGGCAATGGTCAGGTTCGCCGGTTTGCCGGAAGGCGTCCGCAGTTGGGCAAACTCCGGCAGGTATTTCGCGACCGGATCACTGACCTTGAGTTTGCCCTCATCCTGCAACATCAGGACGGCCGTCCCGGTGATCGGCTTGGTCATGGACGCTATCCAGAAAAGCGTATCCGCCGTCATGGGCCGCCGGGTGGCAACATCGGCGAAACCCGAACCTTCGAGGTGCAGGATCTTGTTCTTGCTCACCACGACGGTGACCGCACCGGCAATTTCGTTCCGGGCGATCATGCCCTCCATGGCCGTCTCCACACCGGCCAACCGGGGAGCCTTGGCGAAGGCAGTCCACGTGGACGAAGTGGCCAACAGCAGCAGGGATGTAATCAGGACAGGGCGCAGCATAAGGGCAATAGTGTCAGCCCAAGAGTGACAGGACCCGGCGCGGAGGCAACGCCCTGAATCGCCCCCGCGCCGCCCAACCATCCGCGGCTCTCACCCACGCGCCCTAGAACTTAAAACCCAACCCGATGAGCCAGCGATCCACCGCGTCATCATCGAGCGCTTCACGCCCCCGATTAAAGCCGAATTCGAGGCTGAACCGATCTTCGGAATCCAGCTGCACGCGGAGCGAAGCCTTTTGCATCAGGTAGGAATTGCTCCAGCGATCGATCTGATGCGCGTGCGCCAATTCGTAGCTTAAGACGAAACGCTCAAAGAAGCGGGCGCCCACTTCCAGACTGTAGTTGAACTGCACCCAATCCTCGTGGGTCCCGCCCGCGGGCTGGCGGAGCAGAGTGTTCGGCTCCAGAGCCACGCGAGGACGGTAATACCAGCCAAATTGCCGGGGATCGACGCCCGGTACCATCCTGTTCCACACCCCGACGGGAGCGCGCTTCACCCAGGATCCCGCATAGCGAAACGGCGGCAGATCGCTGAGGTTAAGTTCCCATTCCACCACACCCTTGAGGTAATCCGTGCCCTTCACCGCATTCTGCTCCACCTCGGGTCCGATATGCACGTACCCCAACTCGACCCCGAACACCTCCGGATAACCTGATAGTTCGAGATGATAATTCCGCCGATCCACCCGCTTGGCGCCGCTGCCATTCCGCGTCCATTCTGCACCCACCGCCGGAGTCAGATCCGTATTCAACGGCTGGCTCCAGTTCGGATTGTAGTACTCCAATCGGGCGGCCACCGCGGCCTCGAAAACGCCGTCCTCCCCGCGGTTCTTGCTCCACTGGAAAAGCGCCGGTTTGCGGGTGGCACCAGACTTCGAGAAATCCCGCAAAATCTGCAGGCTGACTCGCGATTTATCCGGATCCGGTTGGGGATCTTCGTCGCTCTTGGAAGGGGAACCGAAGATCAGACCACTTTCTTTGTCCCAGGGAAATCCCAGCAACGTCTTGCTCCGCCTCTTGGTCTCCGCCTCCGCCTCCGCCGTCCGGGCCTGTTCGTCCAGACGATCTGCCATCTCGGTCAACAACACCGGCGGACGACTATAGAGGACCGAGCCATCGTTGGACCCGGGAGGGAGCCCAAATCGGACGGGATTCTCGCGCACCAACCGATTAACCTCCTCCGTCTCCATCTCCTCGAACTCCGCCCGCACCTGCGCATCGGCGCTCTTCGCGTCCTCCAGCCGAAACAACTCCCGCGCCCGGTCCACCGATAACGGAAACCGCGACGTATCGAGAAACGCACTGGCGCGCGAATCAATCTTGAGCGCCTTGACGAACTCCTCCAGCGACACCATCCCATCGCCATTGCCGTCGACCTTCCGCATCAGTTTATCGAGATGCCAAGCCTCAAACTCATCCCGACCGACCACCTGATGCCGGGAATCGATTCGAATATACGGCTGGACTTCCGCCATGAATTCCTCACTGGGCGGCGCCTTGCGGGCTGCCTCGGCCGCCCCAGCGATGGGACCAAACGACAGCCCAGATACCAGACACGTTAGCCACCCTAATCGCAGACCCAAGGAAAGCCCAACGGCCACCCGCAACCGTGCTGAACGTTGGCGAGACATTTTGGTGTTCATACGTTTTTGGCGGTGAGATAGGGTGCAATGACATTCTTCAACACCGCCGCCAGCAGCGCGTTGTTGACCTCCGCCTTGCGGACCGCAGTCTTGGCGTCGGAGGAGAACGTAATCCGCACCTTGGCGCCGCCGGGCAGCAACACCTCAGGCAATTCCCGCGCCAGCCGCTTCTGGAGCCGGCTGATAAAGGCATTGAATCCCACGTTCCCCTCCCACTCCGGTGTCGGGTCCAGCTTGCCCGTCATTTGCCCCATTTCCCTCAGCTCATCCCGCAAACAACGCCAGGTGAGCGACAGGGTGTAATCATTGATGGCCATGCCAAACCAAGGCGACAGGTCTTCCAAGGTTCCCGTATGAAAAGCCGAATTGGACATGCCAAACGGCACATCCATGGCGTCCGGGCCCAGAATTGAACTCGCAGCCTCGGCGGCGATCCGGGCCAGATCGGTCCCCAGATCGGCGCTCAAGCCAAAGTTGCCCGGGGGGTTGGTTGCCGGCAAAACAGGCGCATCGCCGTGCAGAACGATGGAATCTCCAACGACAGTGCCGGGAGGCCAACCCGCGTTGGCCACCAAACGGCGTTTCAAAGCCTGATCCGCCACGGCTTTGCTGACTGAGTCAAAATCGAGTACGGGCATACATTTAATGTCTTAGGAGCCAACCTTACTCCCGGGCCGCGCCTCCCATAATACCGACTCGACCTCCCAAGTTCCCCGCCGAAAGGCGCACCCGAAAATGCAATCCTCCCCCACTCATCACGACCGGGAGAATTGTGACGCCATGAATCGGTCGAATCCGGTGCGGGTCAAATTGAATCCACCAACAAAACTGACCCGTTCGGCGCCGGAATCCAGCTCCTCGCTCCCGCCGTCGGATCGCGAAGAACTCCCTATAGGGAAGCTTTGAGGAGATTTTGATCAATGATCCTGGTGGCGCCATCGACGCCGCGGAAAGCCGTTGGGCTACGCTCTCCGGTTTGTCCTCGTTTCCTGCGACAAACATCGCTCATCCTTTCAGGGCCTCGGTTCGAAACGCTGCACGTTGGGAAGCTTGTCAAAATCCCGATCGAATGAGGCCACCGGAAACTTTGTTTCGGCGGCGGAGGCGGCGAGATACGCATCCACCAGGTGAATCCCGGTACTTTGGACCCGCTCCAGCGCCGCGAGCAGGAGATCCCTTTCCGCCAGGCGCACCCCTAGTCGATCGACCAACGTCAGCAACGTCCTGGCAACCTCCCTGCGGGGCCGCTGGTAAAACGACTCCAAAGTAAACGCCGTCTCCGCGAGAACCAACGGGGATAGTTCAAGCACCACTTCACCACGCTCAGCGCGCTCAATGAAAGCCGACGCCGCCGCGAACATCCCCGGAGGTTCACCGGTTAGAAACCGAAGCAGAATGTTCGAATCGACGTGATACCGAGGAATGCTCATCGGCGCTTCGACTTTGAGGATTCCCCTGCCCAGGCATCCGTCGCTGCCTCCGTCTCTTCGCGGATGCCGGCGAACCGCACCTCCGATTTCAGCGAACCGGCCAATTCCATCACGCTGGGCATCGGGCGCACGATCGCCGAGCCATCCTTGCGGGCCTCCCACACCAAGCGTTGCCGAGGTAAAGCTCCCATGGCCTCCCGAATCTCCTGCGGCACGGTCGTTTGCCCCTTGTCGGTCATCGTAGAAATTACCATCCGACGACAATACCACAGATTCAATCCTTACCGCAATTGAATCCTTACAGCACGGGGGAGCAAATCTGCACCCGCGGTGGAGGGTTGCAAGAAGCGTGGATGCGCACCCGATTTTAAATGCGACTGGGCAAGTCTGGGATTCGCGGCACAAGAGGGCGCGACCGTGCGCTCGCTCCGCGGGAACCCATGCGAGCTGTTCCTTCGAATCTCAACGCACCCAACTCTACTCCAGGCCCTACCGTTCTGCCCGAATCATCAAAACAGCATTGCTGAAATGCTGAACTCATGATCTCCTGCCCTTCATGAGCACCATCGTTCAGATCAATCCCCGCGGGACTCTTACGATTCCGAAGGAGCTTCGCGTGAAGTTCGGGCTGGGCGGGCTGGCCATTCTCGAAGAAACCCCTGAAGGCCTCGTTTTGCGGCCGGCGGTTACCTACCCCCTCGAGATTTACACCGAGGAGCGAATCGCCGAATTTCAGCGGCTGAATGAGGAAGGGTTGAAAGCATTCAAGCTCAAATGAAGGTTTTCCTCGACGCCAACGTGCTGTTTTCGGCAGCCCTTCCGGGAAGCCTCATGGGTCGTTTTCTTGAAGTCGTTCGGAGCAAGGCGGAGGTCGTGTCCAACCGGGCCGCGGTGGATGAGGCCGTTCGCAATCTGGATCGAAAATTCTCTTCGCGGCTTCCCCACCTTCAAAGTCTGGTTCAATCCATCACCGTGACTCAATTCGTGGCGGAGCTGCCGGGCGTCGAATTGGTGGAGAAGGACCGGCACATACTCGGTGCCGCGGTGGCCTCTCGCTGTTCGCATCTCCTAACCGGCGACGAGCGCCACTTCCAACACCTCTTCGGAAAGGCCGTCCTGGGTGTGAAAGTTGTTAACGCGGCCTTGTTCGCCGAGGAGATCGGCTTGAAGAAGATCGACCGGAAACCATCGAAGGCGGATTGATCGGGAAACGCAAAGTTCGTTTCACGGACGACGCCGGGGAGTAATCCGTGCGTTAGTTTGCGCCGCGAAGAGGCGGCTCGCGAGTGAAACAAATCCTGGGTCGAGCGGTTTCAACAAGTCAAGACTCCGATCAGTGTCGTCATCACTCGCCTCCAAGAAGGTTCATTCCGAACCCAACTACACCACCCCGCTCAGGACGGCACATCAACTGCCCGAGAATCCCGGAACGTTGTCCGAATTGCACCGAAATACGCACCGGACCATCCCTTCGCGGTCTTCGCGGTCTTCGCGGGTTCGCGGCTTCGCGTGGGTGGATAACGACAATTAGAAATCCCCACCGCCTTGCCTCGGTAGTTCTGTTACCGAGCGAGAGTGCCCCCCCAGTTCGGCCCGACCTCGCCAAGGGCGGAGCGGTGGTGACCGATGACGCCAGCTTCATAGCTCCGATGCCGGCGGAACGGGTACGGGGTATTCCAATTTGGACGGGGGGGAAGTAGCCCAGGGGCATATCGACCGCCGTCGGAAAAGAAGTAGCGGAGAGCTTGTAACGTCGGAGCTGACTGGGGACGACATATCGAGGAGTACCCCGAATACTGACAGCGCCACGCCTGGACGCGGGCGACATTGGCGGCGCCTTTGAAGTAATCCTGATTCCCCGGCTTGGTCCGCCTGCGGCCCTGGGGCTGGAGCTTACTCTCGGCGCAGCGAGCGCCTTCGGCGCAAAAGCGCTGATGGTGAAGGTTGAGGCGATCAGGGGCAGAGAGGGTTTTGCAATGCAAGCACCCATTGAAGCCCGCAACCGGGGACATTCCGGTGGGAAGAAGCCGTACTCCACAGGCAGAACCCGCTGGGAACCCGGGAGGATGACTTCATCGCGGACTACGAAACGGGGGGCGAACGAAAGAAGATGTTTCATCTAAAACCAGCCGTGTTGCCCGGTTTTGCGTTCGGCCCCGTCAGCCTTTCGCACGAAAATCACTGCCAAATCGAAACCGCAACACGTGGTGATTGTATTCCGTCACGGTGACAACAAGCAGGCGATCCAGGGTGAGTGGCATCAATCGCCGATCAGCAACGTGATTCAGTAAACACCCCATTGCCAAATACGCCCGATCGATGATAGACTAGTCACTAATTGGTTAATCGAAGCGACGGACATGTCTGCATCCATTACAGCATTTGAGGCGAAGACCCGGTTCGGGGAGCTGCTTGACCGCGTCGAACGAGGTGAGGAAGTGGTGATCTCACGACGGGACAAGCCCATTGCGCGAATCGTTCCGGAGGGTCGGCCCCGGCTCAAGGAAGTCGCGGCGGCGGTGGAGCGACTGAGGGCGCTACGGGCAAACCATTCGTCCCTGGGGATGAAGCCGCTAACCGCTGCCGAAATCCGGGAAGCAATAGAGGATGATCGCCCGTGAGTGAGCCTTTCGTCGCCGACTCGTCCATTGGCGTCGCGTGGTCGGCGGCTACCCAAGGTAGTCCAGTGACCGACCAATTGCTCGACGACGTGGCGCTCGGCCGCTCGTTTGTCGTGCCGAGTCTTTGGTTTCTGGAAGTCGCCAACACGCTGTTGAAACTGGAACGAAATCATCGAATCCCCCCAGGCCATCGACGAAAGGCGCTCGCCGAACTCGCCGCACTATCACCCCAAGTAGATGATGCTCCGGCAGTCAGTGCGTTCAACACCGTATCCGACGTCGCGGAGAAATACGGCCTTTCTGTCTACGACGCGGCCTTTTTGGAGCTGGCGCTTCGCCGGGGAGTGCCACTGGCATCGCGGGATCAGCCGCTGATTGAGGCCGCAAGAAAGGCTGGAGTATCGATAATATCGTAAAGAGTCGCCTTAAAAACACCGGCGAAACGAGCACTGCGGCAACGGCGTTGGGCCATACGAGGGTTGCCGACCCCCACCTGGACGGAAACCCGGTGTAACCCTGGGCTGGTTGATTGTATCCCGTTGGGATGTGGGTCGCAATCCGGCGAAGCAACTACGCCTGAAAATCCTCTTTTTCGAGAAGCACCAACGACCGACGATGGAATCCGCCCGGTTGATAAAACCAACCGGTGTACGACTGTACCGTCCACCGCAACGGCGTCCATGACATCTCAGAAAATGCAGGGCTATAGCACTGCGCCATTGAGCGTAAAAGGTGCGCCAAGACGTCCGTTTTCCAGGGGTTCGCAAACCTCCTTTTGTGCGTAAACAAACCACCACAAGGCGCCCAGTGTTATTAAAAAGCACTTAACGCACCGGGGTCCGAAATTTTTGGACCTACCGGCACCGAATTGACGATCTGGGCGGAGTGGGTGATGAAGCGGAGGTTCGTCGTCGCGAACGACGGCGTGATGATTTGAAGGCGACGGCCACCGAGGCGGGCCGATCGGTATCGAGCCTCGCTGTCGCGCTGCGCGGGGCCACTCAGCTGTCGGTGAAGTTCGTCCGGTGACTACGTAGGGCTCTCCGATATGGGGAGGTTGAGCGGGCCGCCCTGCCGGACCTAGCCCCACTCATGCGTTCATCCTGAATGAGTTGTCTGGACACCGTTGGTGCCGAAGGAACCGGTGCCCAACCAGCGAAACCAACATTACACCGGCGAGTATGGTGGCTGGTTCGGGAATCATCTCGAATTGAGTGACCAGCGCCCCAGTCCCTACAGAAAGCGCATCCGGTCCCCCCACGAACGAATAGACTCGGGTGGTCTCCGAACCGGTGTAATCCGCCCAGAAGTAGCTGTTGCCCGTATTGTTGGGGACTAAGTCTTGGTTGCTGACGATAATGTCGATCAGCAGGTCGCCCAAGAACGGATTGTATGGAAAAGGCGTCCCGGTGATGGTGAAGATGGAGCCGATCGAGCCACCGAGGGCACCGACGAAAAAAGCGCTGTTATCGGCCCCGACATTATTGGCCAGCGTCGAGCTCAGGGTGGCCACGGTGTTTGGACTCGTGGAGAAGGAAATTGAGTAATTCCCGTTGAGAACATTGGGAGAAACCCCCGGTTTATCGAAAAACGAGATCGAGCTGATACTGCCCGCACTGAGGAACGAGCTGGCCGCATAGATTTGCTGGTAATGAATCGAGATCCCAGTGCTCGTTCCGGTGTCGTTACAGTTGAACGGAAAGCAGTTGCCGTCGTCGTAGTTGCCGATCGTAAGCAGGCCCGCCTCGGCGGAGCCTGCGCCGGCAGCCATCAAGGCGATTAGCAGATCGAGATTTAGGGGTCTCTTTTTCATAAGAGGCTGTCGCGAATCGGTGCAGGCAATTTGGTTAGGCGATGGTACCGGCGCCGCAGATATTTTTTTGGGACCCAAAAACTTTTTTCGCGGCTGGTGTGGGCGTAATCGGGTGGTGGGCGAGGGGGTGAAAAGTGGTTTGGGTGATTTTTCAGCAGGTCAGTGAGGCCCGAACCTTATTGCCAAACATTTATTACTATCAACACTAGTCGGGCCTCGGATCGCACTCCATCTCAAAATCTTGGTAGTTCGGCACGCGATCGAACTTGGGTGGCGGACGAGCCGGAGAAAAGGCGGCCTGTCCACCCCGGAGATTGAGGTGACCGAGAATTTTCACGACCCCATCCGGGTTGTCGATAAAAGCAATCATCCGGGCCAGCATTGGGGAAACAGGGCATTGCAGCGGGTCGATATCCGCCGCCCAGGGCGTATCTTCAAATTAAGAACTGAGCGAATCGAGGATGGCTGCAAGTTGGACAAAGCTCAAAAAGTGCAAGGCCAGCTTCTCGTAACGCGCCCCGACCCTGCGAAAGCGCTTGATCCGTTGAAAGAAATTCTCCACGCGGTGCCGTAGCCGGTAGTAGCCCCAGTGCCACGGGGTCCGTGGTGTTTCAAAAACGGCCATTTGCCGCCGCCTCAGTTCGCTTACCGGGAATTTCCGATCCGCGACCTCCTTTCACCCGCGGTTGCGGCTCCGACGGAACGAAAAACCCAAGTTAACCCCGGGGTGGCTCTTCCGAATTCCAAATTAGCAAAGGAGCACCTCCAGAAGCGCGGTCTGTCTCGTCCGCTCTTCTCAACAAACCCGCCAAAGGAGCCCCGACGTCCCACCAGCGCTGGAGCAACCAGCCGAGGTGCGTCCGCTCACGGCGCCGCCGGGTTCGGTCGCAATCGAAAGAACCGTTGGGCCTCGCTAACGGGCACCCACGCGTGACGCCTCCCACTCGACCCATCTTTCCACGACTCC